>NZ_FPBG01000002.1:459843-1081461 GCF_900116505.1 Pseudomonas sp. NFPP25
GCGGAACCGGTGCGGTCGTAGCCATCGGCAGCGAAGGTGGCAGAACCGGTGCGATCGTAGCCATCAGCGGCGAAGGTGTTGGCAGCCAGTACCGAGAGGGTCAGGGCGAGGATCAGTTTGCTTTTCATGATGGTGACTCCGGGTTCGTTGAGGTGAATACGTTGCTTGGGATGAATCCTACTCCGGTAAAGTTGATATAAAAGCGCAAATTAATGCTTATAAATATCTACTTTATCGATGTTTATGAGGTCAGCCCTCGCCGCCAAATACCGCGTTCAAGCCTCACTGCATAGACGAGCCAAGTACCCACTTGGATTCATTAGCAGGCTATGCATCCAGCATTAACTGATCATTAATTGAGCAGATTGCTTGTAAGAAAATATTTCAACGATTTTTTCATCCGCGCCTTACCTGTTTTTCACCCCTTGACGTTCAGCCTCCGCGCAGGCCTGCAGTCCATAGACAGGCCGCCTTGAATGCGACCTTTGGAGCACCTTTGCGAATGAACAAGCTACCCCAGATCACCCTGGCCTTCTGGGTCATGAAAATCTGCGCGACCACCCTCGGCGAAACAGCGGGGGATCTGCTGTCGATGACCCTGAATGTGGGTTATGCCATCAGCTCGATGATTCTGATCAGTGTGTTCCTGCTGACCCTGGTCACCCAGCTGTGGTCCAAGACCTACAACCCGGTGCTGTACTGGATCGTGATCCTCTCCACCAGTACCGCCGGCACCACCATGTCGGATTTCATGGACCGCACCCTGGGCCTGGGCTATGCCAGTGGCTCGTTGATACTGATCGGTATTCTGCTGGCGATCTTCGCGCTCTGGCGTCTGAGCGGCGACTCGCTGAACGTCAACAAGATCCAGACCTTTCGCGGCGAGATGTTCTATTGGATGGCGATCCTGTTTTCCAACACCCTGGGCACCGCCCTCGGCGACTACCTGGCGGACGATTCGGGGCTGGGCTTTGCCGGCGGGGCGCTGTTGATCGGCTTGACCATCGCCGTGGTGGTGCTGCTCAAGTACTTCACCAGGCTCTCGTCGGTGCTGTTGTTCTGGGTCGCTTTCGTATTGACCCGGCCGTTCGGCGCAACCTTGGGCGACTTCCTCACCAAACCCCACGAAAAAGGCGGCCTGGATTTCGGCACCATCGGCTCGTCGGCGGTATTGGCGGGAATCCTGCTGGTGATGATCGTGGGGGCGGCCTGGGCCCAGAACCGCGATGGGCGCCAGGGCGCTGCCGAACTTTCCTGACCTGTACAGCCTCTGTAGGAGCCGGCTTGCCGGCGAAAGCTTCCCCACAGATCGCGAAAAGCGCCCGGGCCTTGCACCCGGGCGTTGTTGTTTTCAGTCAGTCTCGATCCGCGAATGCTTGCGGGTGTCTTTCATGGTCGCGTAGACCAGCAGCGAACAGGCGATGCAGGCGGTGACGTACCAGTAGTAGCCGGTTTCCATACCGATGCTCTTGAACCACAGGGCGATGTATTCGGCGGTACCGCCGAAGATCGACACGGTCAGTGCGTACGGCAGGCCCACGCCCAGGGCGCGGATTTCCGTAGGGAACAGCTCGGCCTTGACCACCGCGTTGATCGAGGTGTAGCCGCTGACGATGATCAGCGCCGCCATGATCAGGAAGAACGCGCCCCACCAGGTCTGGATGGTGTGCAGGGTGGTGAGGATCGGCACGGTGAACAGGGTGCCGAGGATACCGAAGGCAATCAGGATCGGGCGCCGGCCAACCTTGTCCGAGAGAGCACCGATCACCGGTTGCAGGCACATGAACAGGAACAGCGTGGCGGCGGAAATGGTGGTGGAGTCGGAGATGCTCATGCCGACAGTGTTCACCAGGTATTTCTGCATGTAGGTGGTGTAGGTATAGAAGGCCAGGGTGCCGCCCATGGTCAGGCCGACCACGGTCATCAACTCCTTGGGATGACGCATCAGGGTGCGCATCAGGCTTTCCTTGGGCTTTTCCTTCTTCTTGGTGAAGGACTCGGTTTCTTCCATGCCGCGACGCAGGTACAGGGCTACCACGGCGCAGAGGGCACCGATGCCGAACGGAATCCGCCAGCCCCAGGACTGCAGTTCCTCGGTGGTCAGAATGTTCTGCAGCACGATCAGCACCGCCAGGGCGATGAGCTGGCCGGAGATCAGGGTCACGTACTGGAAGCTGGAGAAGAAGCCACGACGTTCCTTGGTCGCCATCTCGCTGAGGTAGGTGGCCGAGGTACCGTATTCACCGCCTACCGACAGGCCCTGCATCAGGCGCGCCAGCACCAGCAGGATGGGGGCGCCGACGCCGATGGTTTCGTAACCGGGGGTCAGGGCGATGATCAGCGAGCCGAAGCACATCAGCAGCACCGAGGCCATCAAGGCGGCCTTACGCCCTTTGCGGTCGGCATACAGCCCCATCAGCCAGCCACCGATCGGGCGCATCAGGAAGCCCACGGCGAAGATCGCGGCGGTGTTCAGCAGTTGGGCGGTGGTGTCGCCCTTGGGGAAGAAGACTTTGGCGAAGTACAGCGAGAAGGCGGCGTAGACGTACCAGTCGTACCACTCGACCATGTTGCCCACGGAGCCGCTGAAGATCGACTTCAGGCGGCTGGCGGTGGTCTTTTCTGTGGCGGGCGCAGCCGCCGACCCGGCAGGCAGGGTATTAGAGATATCCATGAAGGACCCTTCTATTCATTGTTTTTGTGGAGTGCGCGCGAGCGCAGCCTGCTGGGGCTATAGCAGGACCTGTGCCAAGGGCGAGAAGCCCGGGCTAGAGGGGGGGAGGCGGGAGTAATGAGCGGAAATCCGCCTATCGGCACCTTGCGGGTAAGCGGGAAATTGCCGAAAGCGGCCGTGCCCCTGGGCATGTGGGCGAAGGCGTCGATGGGGGCGGTGCCGGGCTTGAGGGCTGATTCTCCGGCAAGCCGGGTCCTATAGGGGTTACTCCTCCTTGAGGAACTGTTCCCTGGTCAGTCCATGGCGCTGCATCTTTTCGTTAAGAGTCCGGCGGGGCAGTTGCAGCTCGTTGAGCACCGCCTTGATATCACCCTTGTGCCGGCTCAGGGCCGCGCGCAGGCATTGGGCCTCGAAGGCTTCCTGTTGCGCCGCCAGGGACTGGCCGGGTTCGATGGCGTCGGGTTCCGGCTCGCCCAGGCCCAGCACCTGGCGCTCGGCGGCGTTGGCCAGCTCGCGCACGTTGCCCGGCCAGTCGTGGCTGAGCAGGCGGCTCAGTTGCGCGCCGCTCAAGGGCGCGACGCTGCGCCCCAGGCGTTCCCCGGCATTCTGGGCAAAGTGCTCGTAGAGCAGTGGGATGTCCTCGCGGCGCTCGCGCAAGGGTGGCAGGCGCAGTTCAGCCACGGTCAGGCGGTAGGCCAGGTCTTCACGGAAACGCCCGGCACGGGCCTCGTCCAGCAGGTCGGGCTTGGTGGCGGCGATGATCCGCAGGTCGACCTTGATGCTCTGGTTGGAACCCAGGCGTTCCAGCTTCTGCTCCTGCAACACCCGCAGCAGCTTGACCTGCTGGGCCAGGGGCATGCTTTCGATCTCGTCGAGAAACAGCGTGCCGCCGTCGGCGTATTCCAGCTTGCCGATGCGTTTGCCCTGGGCGCCGGTGAAGGCGCCGCTTTCATGGCCGAACAGCTCGGCCTCGAACAACTGCTCGGGGATCGCCGCGCAGTTCAGGGCGACGAAGGGCTTGCCGGCCCGCGGGCCGAAGTCGTGCAGGCAGCGGGCAATCAGTTCTTTGCCGCTGCCGGTCTCGCCGCGGATCAGCACGTTGACCGGCAGGGCTGCCAGTTCCAGTACCTGGCGGCGCAGGGTCTGCAAGGCCCTGGAGACCCCCAGCAAGGTGGCGTCGAGCTTGGCCCGGCTGTCGGCCTGTTGGTGCAGGCGGCGGTTTTCCAGGACCAGGCGGCGCTTGTCCAGGGCCCGGCGCAGGCTGCTGAGCAGGGTGTCGGGGCTGAAGGGTTTTTCCAGGAAGTCGTAGGCCCCGTCGCGCATGGCTTCCACCGCCATGGGGACATCGCCGTGGCCTGTGAGCAGGATGATCGGCAGGTCCGGGTCCAGGCGCTGGACCTGGGCCAGCAGTTCCAGGCCACTGATGCCGGGCATGCGCACATCGCTGAGGATCACCCCGGGAAAGTTCTTCGGCAGTTGCGCCAGACAGTCCTCGGCCCGGCTGAACAGCTGGACCTCGAAGCCCGACAGGCTCAGCCACTGCTCGACGGCGGTACGTATGCTGGCTTCGTCGTCCACCACGATCACTGAGTTCAGCATTGGATATGGGCCTCCAGGTCGATGGGCAGGCTCAGGGTGAACACCGCCCCTTGCTCCTGGTTGGCCACGCTCAGGCGGCCACCCAGCTCGTGGACTATGGCATAGGACACCGCCAGCCCCAGCCCCAGGCCATCACCCACCGGTTTGGTGGTGAAGAATGGATCGAAGACGCTCAGCAAGTGTTCCTCGGCAATACCGCCGCCGTTGTCGGCCACCCGCAGTTGCCAGAGCTGGTCTTCGGCTTCGAGACTGATCTCCAGGCGCTTGTGCGGTTTGTCCTGCATGGCGTCCAGGGCATTGCGCAGCAGGTTGATCAGCACCTGTTCCAGGCGGATGGCGTCGCCCCGGACCCAGGCCGGGCGGGTCAGTTGCAGCACCACTTCGACGTCTTCGGCACGCAGCCGGGCTTCCAGCAAGTGCAGCGACTGGTCCACCACAGCGGTCAGGTCCAGGCGTTCTCGCAGGCCACTGGGGCTCTTGCGGGCGAAGGTCTTGAGATGGCTGGTGAGGGCGGCCATGCGGGTCAGCATGTCGTCCAGTGGGCGCAGGGCTTTGTAGGCTTCGTCCACCCGGCCGTGATCCAGCAACAGCCTGAGGGTTGCCAGCTGCATGCGCTGGGTGGTCAGGGGCTGGTTGATTTCGTGGGCCAGGGCGGCGGACATCTGCCCCAGGGCCGCGAGCTTGGCCGATTGCACCAGGCCTTCCTGGGCGGTGCGCAGATCGCGGGTACGTTCCTCCACCAGTTGCTCCAGCTCCTGGCGATTGCGCTGGCGGACTTTCCCCAGGCGCCAGCGCTGGTTGAGGAACAGCAGCAGGAACACCAGGGTCAGCCAGGCACCGGCGGCGGCAAGCCCGGCATTGCGGGTTTCCTCGAAGGCATTCGGCGGTTTGCGCAGCAGGTGCAGGGTCCAGCCTTCGGCGGCCAACGGCAGGGACTCCCAGAGGTAGCTGGCGCGGCCCTCGGGGCCTTCGACCCGGGCCAGGCTGCTGTTGTCGTCAAAGCGTTGCAGCGTCTGGTGCTGCAGCGGGGTCAGGGGCTGTTTGTCGTACTGGCGGGTGAGCTTGATTTCTTCCAGGTCGTTGCTCGACAGCGGCTGCAAGTGCCGGTAGCGCCAGCCTGGCTGGTTGGCGATGAACACGATGCCCCGGGCATCGCTGACCAGCAGGGTGTCGTTGCCCTGGCTCCATTCATGTTCCAGCTCGGGGAATTCCAGCTTCACCACCATGGCCCCGAGGAAGTCCTGGTTGTCGGCCTTGACTGCGCTGGCCAGGAAATACCCCGGGATGCCGCTGGTCACGCCCACCGCGTAGAAGCGCCCGCTGCCCTGGCTGCGGGTCTGCTTGAAGTAGGGGCGAAAGCCGTAGTTGTGGCCCACGTAGCTGCTGGGCAGGCGCCAGTTGCTGGCGGCCACGGCCAGGCCCTCATGGTTCAGCAGCTCCAGGGTCGAGGAGCGGGCCGCGCCATTGATCTTTTCCAGCTTGCGGTTCAATGCGTCCTGGGTTTCGGTGGCCACAGGCCCCTGCAGCGCCGCGCGCAGTTCCGGGTCCAGGGCCAGGACCGCCGGCAGGGCGCGATAGCGTTCGATCAGGGTATGCAGCGAGTTGGCATACAGCCCCAACTGCTCATTGGCACGGGCGGCTTCCTCCACCAGCGTCTGCCGTTCTGCATGGCGCATGGCCAGGCCGGCGCTGAGCACGGTGCCAGCAAGAATCACCAGGATATAGAACGTCAAGCGGAGGGGGCGAGAGATCTGGGCCATGAGTCGGGGCAGGCTGCAATGGGGGCGGGAACGATAGCATGAGCGCCGGGGCTAACGTTGATCGCGGACAGTGTCGGGAAAGGGCGGTGCATAAAAAAAGCGGCGGGCCATTCAATGAACAGCACCGCCGCCTGGGCCGAACGGAGGAAGGGCTTACTGCACTTCTACCGCCAGGCTGTCACTGATCTTCTTCTGCCAGATGGCGGGACCTGTGATGTGCACCGACTCGCCCTTGCTGTCGACTGCGACGGTCACCGGCATGTCCTTGACCTCGAATTCGTAGATCGCTTCCATGCCCAGTTCGGCAAAGGCCAGGACCTTGGACTTCTTGATCGCCTGGGCTACCAGGTAGGCAGCACCGCCGACGGCCATCAGGTACACGGCCTTGTTGTCCTTGATCGCTTCGATCGCGGTCGGGCCGCGCTCGGACTTGCCGATCATGCCCAGCAGGCCGGTCTGCTCGAGGATCTGGCGGGTGAACTTGTCCATCCGCGTGGCGGTGGTCGGGCCAGCCGGGCCGACCACTTCGTCACCGACCGGATCGACCGGGCCGACGTAGTAGATGAAGCGACCCTTGAGGTCCACCGGCAGGGTTTCGCCCTTGTTCAGCATCTCGACCATGCGTTTGTGCGCAGCGTCGCGGCCGGTGAGCATCTTGCCGTTGAGCAGTACGGTTTCGCCCGGCTTCCAGCTTTGCACTTCTTCCGGGGTCAGGGTGTCGAGGTTGACCCGACGGGCCGACGGGCCGGCTTCCCAGACGATTTCCGGGTAGGCGTCCAGCGGTGGCGCTTCCAGGCTCGCCGGGCCGGAGCCATCCAGTACGAAGTGCGCGTGACGGGTGGCGGCGCAGTTGGGGATCATGCACACCGGCAGGGAAGCGGCGTGGGTCGGGTAGTCCATGATCTTCACGTCGAGCACGGTGGTCAGGCCACCGAGGCCCTGGGCGCCGATGCCCAGCTGGTTGACCTTCTCGAACAGCTCCAGGCGGATCTCTTCGATGCGGTTCTGCGGGCCACGGGCCTTGAGCTCGTGGATGTCGATGGATTCCATCAACACTTCCTTGGCCATCACTGCCGCTTTCTCGGCGGTGCCGCCGATACCGATGCCCAGCATGCCCGGTGGGCACCAGCCGGCGCCCATGGTCGGAACGGTCTTGAGTACCCAGTCGACGATCGAGTCGGACGGGTTGAGCATGGCCATCTTCGATTTGTTCTCGGAGCCGCCGCCCTTGGCCGCCACGTCCACTTCCACGGTGTTGCCCGGGACGATGGAGTAGTGGATCACCGCGGGGGTGTTGTCCTTGGTGTTTTTCCTGCTACCTGCCGGGTCGGCCAGGATGGAGGCGCGCAGGACGTTTTCCGGCAGGTTGTAGGCGCGACGCACGCCCTCGTTGATCATGTCGTCCAGGCTCATGGTGGCGCCGTCCCAGCGCACGTCCATGCCCACGCGCACGAATACCGTGACGATGCCGGTGTCCTGGCAGATCGGCCGGTGGCCGGTGGCGCACATGCGCGAGTTGATCAGGATCTGCGCTATGGAATCACGGGCAGCCGGCGATTCTTCCCGCAGGTAGGCCTCGTGCATCGCCTGGATGAAGTCCACGGGGTGGTAGTAGGAAATGAACTGCAGGGCGTCGGCAACGCTCTGAATCAGGTCGTCTTGCTTGATCACGGTCATGAGTCGCGCTCCTCTAAAAGACGGGAACATTTAATAAGGTGCCTGCACTTGGGTGCATCGGTCGGATGCAGGCACCTTCTAAGGCACGCCGGACAGACAACTGGCGCGACGCTAAAAAGGCGCGGCAGTATACCTCGCCTGGGGGTTGGGTACACCCGCCGGCCGGGCCAACCAAAGTCGCCCATCGGATGGGCACTGTTCTTGCCTGAGTCGGCGCTGAAACCTGGTGACGGGGTTTTAAATTTGAATAGTCATTTGCCGGGCTCAGCACTAAAGTGGCAAGTGGCCTGCAGGGTAGGAAACTCTTTAAGCCTCCTTTCTCACGGTGAGTCAACGATTGACCCATAAAGCCATCCAGAGCCTGTTATTCAAGCGCTTCGCCATTGCCGCGGGCACTTACGCACTGATCCTGCTGCTGTTCTGGCTGGCCGTCGTCACGGGGCATTCCCGTGCTTCGAGCGGCAGCGCGCTGCTGGGCACTGGCCTGGTGCTGGCCAGCCAGGGGCTGCTGTGCTGGGTGTTCGTCAGCGGACGCAACCTGCAGTTCGCCGACCCCAGCCTGACCGAAGTCCAGGTGGTTCTGGGCATCGCCTGGCAGACCTGGCTGATGGCCCATCTGGATCAGGCCCGCGGGGTGTTCCTGGTGTTCTACCTGCTGCCGTTGCTGTTCGGCCTGTTTCACCTCTCCCGCCGGGCCTATCTGCGCAGCGCGGCGCTGATCTTCTTCTGCTTTGCCGGGGTCAACCTGTGGGACGGCTATCGCCTGCTCCTCGGTGATCCGCAACTGGCCGCACTGCAGGTCTGCGTGCTGCTGGTGATGCTGGTGTGGATGTGCCTGTATGCCGCCTATGTCCAGGCTTCGCGCTCACGCATGCGCCAGCGGCGCTTTGCCTTGCAGGCCCATCAGGACACGCTGCGAGGCATGATGCGACAGCTGGAGGACCTGGTAGCCACCGATGAACTGACCGGCCTGTTCAACCG
Organism: Pseudomonas sp. NFPP25; assembly: GCF_900116505.1. Classification (NCBI taxonomy): domain Bacteria; kingdom Pseudomonadati; phylum Pseudomonadota; class Gammaproteobacteria; order Pseudomonadales; family Pseudomonadaceae; genus Pseudomonas; species Pseudomonas sp. NFPP25. The sequence continues at coordinate 468,535 of NZ_FPBG01000002.1, forward strand.
CCGGCATTTCCTGCGCATTGCCAGCCGCGAGCTGCAAGCCATGGATCAGGAGCAAGTGCATGGGCTGGCGCTGATCGACCTGGACCATTTCAAGCGCATCAACGATCTCCACGGCCATGCTGCCGGCGACCAGGTACTGCAGGCCTTCGCCGCGGTGGCCACGGCTTGCCTGCGCGATGGCGACGTATTGGCCCGTTACGGTGGCGAGGAATTCGTGGTACTGCTGCCCGAGTGTGACGCCGAGCGCCTGACCTCCTGCTGCGAGCGTTTGCGCCTGGCGTTCACCGAAGTGCAACTGGTGGGCCTTAACGTACGAGACCTGAGCCTGTCGGCGGGGATGACCCTGCTGCGGGCCGGCGACGATCTGGACCATGCCCTGCAACGCGCCGATCAGGCGCTGTATCGGGCCAAGCGCGACGGTCGCAATCGTTGCTCTGCGGCCTGGGAAAACCTCGATGCCTGAATTGACCGTTGGCAGCCGGTGCTGGCCGGTGGCGCCTGGAAGCAACCTGCTGGATGCCCTGAATCAGGCTGGCGTGACGGTGCCCTACAGTTGCCGCGCCGGTAGTTGCCATGCCTGCCTGGTGCATTGTGTCCAGGGCTTGCCCAGCGATAGCCGGCCGGATGCCTTGAGCGACGAACAGCGCCGGCTCGGCTGGCGCCTGGCTTGCCAGTGCCAGGTGGTGGAGGACCTGCACGTCGAGACCTTCGACCCTGTGCGTGATGGCCTGCCTGCGACGGTGAGCGGCCTGGACTGGTTGTCGAGCTCGGTCCTGCGCCTGCGCCTGCAGCCGCAGCGGCCCTTGCGTTACCGCGCCGGCCAGCATTTGGTGCTGTGGGCCGCCGGCCAGATCGCCCGGCCTTATTCCCTGGCCAGCCTGCCGGAAGACGACCGCTTTCTGGAGTTCCACCTGGATTGCCGGCATCCGGGCCAGTTCAGCGATGCGGCGCGCCAGTTGCAGTTGGGCGATCCGATGCGCCTGGGGGAGTTGCGGGGCGGCGCCTTGCACTACGATCCGGACTGGCAGCAGCGCCCACTCTGGCTACTGGCCGCGGGAACCGGCCTGGCGCCGCTGTTCGGCATACTGCGCGAGGCCCTGCGCCAGGATCACCAGGGCCCCATCCGCATCATTCACCTGGCCCATGACAGCAGTGAGCATTACCTGGCCAAACCCCTGGCGGCCCTGGCGGCGAACCGAGCCCAGCTGTCCGTCGAGCTGTGGACCGGGGCCGAGCTGACAGCCGCTTTGGCGCAACTGCGGCTTGTTTCCCGGCAAACCCAGGCCTTACTCTGCGGTCACCCTGACAGTGTCGAAGCCTTCGCCCGGCGCCTGTACCTGGCGGGGCTGCCGCGCAATCAACTGCTGGCCGATGTGTTCCTGCCCCGTGGTTGAGCGCTGATTCTTCCAGAGCGAGATCCCCATGACCGATGCCATCGAGTTGCAACGTGAGGGCGGGCTGCTGACCCTGCGCCTGAACCGTCCCGACAAGAAAAACGCCCTGACCCGCGCCATGTACGCTCGCCTGGCCGACGCCCTGAGCGAGGCCGATGGCGATCCCGAGATCAACGCCGTGCTGATCTGCGGCAGCAGCGAATGCTTTACCGCCGGCAATGACATCGCCGACTTCCTCCAGCAACCGCCCCGGGACCTCGACAGCCCGGTGTTTCGCTTCATGCGCAGCCTTGTGCAATGTCGCAAGCCGGTGGTGGCCGCAGTGGCCGGCGCGGCAGTAGGCATCGGCACCACGATGCTGCTGCATTGCGACCTGGTCTATGTCAGTCGCGATGCACGGCTGCGCATGCCGTTCGTCAACCTGGGGCTGTGCCCGGAATTTGGTTCGAGCCTGATCCTGCCGCGCTTGCTGGGGCAGGCCAAGGCGGCGGAGTTGCTGTTGCTGGGCGAAGGCTTCAGTGGCGAACAGGCCGCCGCCTGGGGGATTGCCAGCGCCGCCCTGGGGGATGGTGTGGCCACCTTGGCCAAGGCCCGGGAGGCGGCCTTGCGTTTCAGCCAGTTGGCGCCCGAAGCGGTGCAGGTGAGCAAGCGCCTGATGAAGGCGCCGGACCGCGAGCAACTGCGCCAGGTCATTGAGCAAGAGGGCGTGGAATTCACCCGGCGCCTGCAGTCCCCGGAAGCCATCGCCGCGTTGTCCGGGTTTCTCAGCAAGGGCTGAGGCCGTGGACAGCGGTTTCACGCGGGCATGAAAAAGCCCCGGTGTTTTCGGCACCGGGGCTTTTTGTTCAGCAAGGCTAAGACTCAGACCATCGGGTCGCCCACGTGCAGGATCTTCATGCCGTTGGTGCCGCCGGTGGTGTGGTAGCTGTCGCCCTTGGTGAGAATCACCCAGTCGCCTTTCTCTACGACACCGCGCTTGAGCAGCTCATCGATCGCTGCCTGGCTGACCTGCTCGGGCGGCAGGGAAGCCGGGTCGAACGGGATGGTGTAGACGCCACGGAACATGGCTGCGCGAGCCTGGGTTTCGCGGTGCGGGGAGTAGGCGTAGATCGGCACCGAGGAGCGAATGCGCGACATGATCAGCGGGGTGTAGCCACTTTCGGTCAGGGCGATGATCGCCTTCACGCCCGGAAAGTGGTTGGCGGTGTACATGGCGGCCAGGGCGATGCTCTGGTCGCAGCTTTCGAACACCTTGCCCATGCGGTGGCTGGAGGTCTTGCTGGTGGGGTGCTTTTCCGCACCGACGCAGATCCGCGCCATGGCCTGCACCGCTTCCAGCGGGTAGGCACCGGCGGCGCTTTCCGCCGAGAGCATCACCGCATCGGTGTAGTCGAGCACGGCGTTGGCCACGTCGGACACTTCGGCGCGGGTCGGCATCGGGTTCTGGATCATCGACTCCATCATCTGGGTCGCAACGATCACCGCCTTGTTGTGGCGACGGGCGTGCAGAATGATTTTCTTCTGGATGCCCACCAGCTCGGCGTCGCCGATTTCCACGCCCAGGTCGCCACGGGCAACCATGACCGCGTCGCTGGCCTTGATCAGGCCGTCGAGGGTTTCGTCGTCGGCCACCGCTTCGGCGCGTTCGATCTTCGCTACCAGCCAGGCAGTACCACCGGCTTCGTCACGCAGCTTGCGCGCGTATTCCATGTCGGCGGCGTCCCGTGGGAAGGACACGGCCAGGTAATCGACTTCCATCTCGGCCGCGAGCTTGATGTCGGCCTTGTCTTTCTCGGTCAGGGCCGGAGCGGTCAGGCCACCACCACGACGGTTGATGCCCTTGTGGTCGGACAGCGGGCCGCCGATGGTCACCACACAATGCAGCTCGGTGGCGGTGGCGGTTTCCACACGCATCACCACGCGGCCGTCGTCCAGCAGCAGCTCGTCGCCCACGCCGCAGTCCTTGACCAGATCCGGGTAGTCGATGCCGACGATATCCTGGGTGCCTTCGGTCAGCGGATGGCTGGTGGAGAAGGTGAACTTGTCACCGATCTTCAGCTCGATGCGCTTGTTGGCGAATTTGGCGATGCGGATCTTCGGGCCCTGCAGGTCGCCGAGGATGGCCACGAAGCGGCCGTGCTTGGCTGCCAGGTCGCGGACCAGTTTGGCGCGAGCCTTGTGCTCGTCCGGAGTGCCGTGGGAGAAGTTCAGACGGGCAACATCCAGGCCCGCGAGAATCAGCTGTTCGAGAACTTCCGGCGAGTTACTGGCCGGGCCAAGGGTGGCAACGATTTTGGTACGACGAACGGACATGCACGGACTCCTGAGTTCAAGCGCAACGAGAGGCTACTATGCTCCGAAGTTGTAGTCATTGTTCGTTTGCACTACTTATTGCTTTGTTTGTTTACCGCAACAACCTTGAAGATTTTTGCCGATGAGTCGATACACTGCACAAGACAGGAGATACCCCATGCGATTCGTACTCATTGCTGCCCTGGCCGTCAGTGTTGTCGGCTGTACCCGCTGGTCCATGGACCATCATTTGAATAACGCCTACCGCGCTTATGACCGCGGCAACTGCGAGAGCGTGATGCTCGAGTTGAGCCAGGTCGACCGTGACAGCCGTGCCCGTCGCTACATCCAGCCGGAAGTGTCGATGCTGCGCGGGCAATGCCTGGAGCGCCAGAAGTTGTTCGTCGATGCCGCGCAGACCTACCAGTTCATCATTACCCAGTACCCCACCAGCGAGTACGCGTTTCGCGCCCGGGCTCGCCTGGATACCCTGCAACAGTTGGGGCACTTCCCGGCAAATGGCGCCGCTCAAGTTCGTCGCACGGCGTTGTAAAAGAGATTCACTAGGGGGCGGTGTAATTGCCCCTCGTGCTTGAGCTAACATCTGCACAGGCTGTTCGAAAACTGCCCCGGCCCGGCTGGTGGCAGTGGCGTTGGAATCCTTCTGGCAGTCTTCCTCGCGCATCGAATCCGGGAGGGCGGGCCGATATCAGGGCCTGTTCCGAAGCACTAGTGCGGTCATGCTTAATGACCTTTCATAGCGATACCCAGCATGTTCATGGAACCTCGGATCGAGCGGCACCAACTGCCGTCCTTTTTAAAAGTATTCAATCGTTTCACCGACAAGCCGGTGGGTTTCCTTGGCAACCTGTCGGCCGACGGGCTGATGCTGATCAGCCAGTTGCCGATGCTGATCGGTGCCGAATTCGACTTGCGGGTGAAAGTCCCCGGCGGTGACGGCCAGGTGCAGTTCATCGACTTCAGCGCCTGCTGCCTCTGGTGCCATGAGGACCTGACGCCGCACCACTACGACAGCGGTTTCAGCCTGTTGCGGGCCGGTGCGGAGTTTGTCGAGCTGGAGCAGGCGTTGCGTCATTACTTCAGCTTTCACCCGTTGCAGACCTCGGCCTGAGGCGCTCGGCAGCAGCTACAGGCTGCCGGCTTTCTTCCAGCTCAGATAGCGGCTGACCAGTTCGGCCCCCAGTTCTCCCGGGCGGGCGTCGAGCAGGGCGACGCCGTGAGCGCTCAGGCGTTCGTGCAGCTCGGCGCGGCTGTTCAGGTAGTTCACCGTCGCGCTGTAGGCCAGGGCTTCGGGCAGGGTTTGCACCGGGCTCTGGCGCAACTGGTCGAGCACCTCTTCGCGCAGGCTGGCCACCAGCACCCGATGCTGGCGGCCGATGCGCTTGACCGCCGTCAGCAGTTCCTGGTCATCCTCGTCCCGCAGGTTGGTAATCAGCACCACCAGTGCCCGGCGTTTCTGCCGGGCCAGCAGCTCGCTGGCGGCGGCCTGGTAATCGGCGGGGCGCTGGCTGGTGTCCAGGTCGTAGACGCCATTGAGCAGCACGCTCAACTGGGCCGAGCCCTTGACCGGTGCAAGGTAGCGCGAGCGTTCCCCGGCAAAGCTGTACAGGCCCACCGCATCGCCCTGGCGCAGGGCGACATAGCTCAGCAGCAGGCAGGCATTGAGGGCGTGGTCGAAGTGCGCCAGCTCGCCATCCTGGCTGCGCATGCGGCGCCCGCAGTCGAGCATGAAGATGATCTGCTGGTCGCGTTCGTCCTGGTACTCCCGGACGATGGGCGCGCGTTGGCGGGCCGTGGCCTTCCAGTCGATCTGCCGCAGGCTGTCGCCTTCGCGAAACTCCCGCAGTTGGTTGAACTCCAGGCCCAGGCCGCGGCGTTGTCGCTGGCGCACACCGAGTTGGCTGAGCCAGTTGTCCACCGCCAGCAATTGCGCGCCGTAGAGCCGGGCGAAGTCCGGGTAGACCCGGGTGCTGTCGTGCACCTTGAGCAGGCGCTTGGCGCTCCATAGTCCGAGAGGGCTGGGCAGGCTGACTTCGCACTGGTCGAAATTGAAGTGGCCGCGCTGCAGTGGGCGCACGTTATAGCCGATCCGGCTGACCTGCCCCGGCTCCAAGCGCGTGGACTGCGGCAGGTGCTCGAAGCCCAGGCCCTGGGGCGGGTGGTCGAACAGCTGCACATCCAGTGGTTGCCGGTAGTCGTGCAGGATCTCCAGTTGCACCTCGCTCCAGCGGCCCAGGGGCAGGCTGCCGGGTAGCTGGCGCTGGATCTGCGGCGAGGCCACGCGCAGCAGGCGCAGGGCGTCCAGCAATGCCAGCAGCAACAACGCCAGCAGCAGGCCCCAGGCAATCGAATCCAGGCGCGGCAGGGCCTCGCTGCCCAGGGCGCGGGCGGCGCCGAGCAGGGTGTACAGGCCGGTCAAAGTACCCAGCCAGATCAACAGCAGACGGGTCGGCTTCATTGGCGTGGGCGGCTCACAGGCGCGGTGCCGGAATCTGTTCGAGCATCTGCTTGAGCACCTGTTCCACCGACAGGCCTTCGATGTCCAGCTCCGGGGCGACCCGTACTCGATGCCGCAGCACGGCCATGGCGCAGCCCTTTATGTCATCGGGAATCACGAATTCGCCGCCACGCAGCAGGGCTCGGGCACGAGCGCCGCGCACCAGGGCAATGGAGGCGCGGGGGCCGGCGCCCAGGGTCAGGCCTGGCCAGCTGCGGGTGGCCCGGGCCAGGCGCACGGCATAATCGAGCACCTGCTCGTCCAGGGGCAGTTCGCTGGCGATGCGCTGCAGGGCCAGTACGTCCTTGGCCTGGAGTACGGTGCGCAGAGGCTGTACATCGAGCATGTCGGCGCGGGTCGAGCGCGTCACCTGGCGGACCATGGTCAGTTCTTGTTCGGCATCCGGGTAGTCCATGCGCAGCTTGAGCATGAAGCGATCCAGCTCGGCCTCCGGCAGCGGGTAGGTGCCTTCCTGTTCGATGGGGTTCTGGGTAGCCAGGACCATGAACGGCTGGGCGATGGGCAGCGCTCGGCCTTCGAGGGTGACCTGACGTTCCTGCATGGCTTCCAGCAGGGCGGCCTGGGTCTTGGCCGGCGCGCGGTTGATCTCGTCCGCCAGCAGCAGGTTGGTGAACAGCGGGCCCTTGCGCAGCTTGAACTGCTCGGTCTGCAGGTCGTATACCGCATGCCCGGTGACGTCGCTGGGCATCAGGTCGGGGGTGAACTGGATGCGCGCGAACTCGCCGCCAAAGCAGCGGGCCAGGGCTCGTACCAGCAGGGTCTTGCCGAGCCCGGGTACGCCTTCGAGCAGCACATGGCCGCCAGCGATCAGGGCGGTCAGCACATCATCGATGACCGCTTCCTGGCCGATCACCGCCTTCTGCAGTTCCAGGCGCACCGCCTGAGCCAGCTGGCTGGCCCGCTGGCGCTGCTGGGCAGCATGGACCTGAGGCTGTGGGGCCTCGGAAGGCTCGGGGAATTCGATCGGTTGTTCGCTCATAGGGCATTCCTGAGAGTTTGCAGGCGGGCGACCTGGTGGCTGAAATCAACGCTGGAAAGGCGCTGTCCGGACAAGGGTTGCAGGGCCTGTCGAATGGCCTCGACAGGTTGTTGGCTGAGCAGGGCCAGCACGTCCCACTGGGCCTCGGTCGGCAATTGCTCGAAGCCCGGGTGGCGGCGCCGCGCACGGCGCCGGATATCCAGTTGCAGGGCCTGCAGCAACGCACCCTGGCCAGCATGGCGCAGCAGGAAGTCGGCACTGGCCCGCAGGTGTTCACGCAGTTGACGCCGCGCCTTGGGGGCCGGAGCCAGCAACGGCCCGTGGCGCACGCCGGCCTGCCAGAGCCACAGGCCGAGCAGCAGGGCCAGGGCTACCAGCGCCTGGGGGAAATAGCGCCAGAGCAACTGCCAGAGGTCCGGGTGATCGGTATTGAACAGCAGCGTCACAGCGCTATCGGTATTGAGGTACCACAGCAGCCAGGCGTTGTCGTACAGGCCGATGGCCGGGGCTTTCCAGATATCGGCATCGGTGAGCACGATGACCGCGCCCTTGCCGTATTCAAGCTGGATCATGTGGGTCGCCACGCCGCTGTTGGCCCAGGATTGCGCCAGGCTTTGCGGGTCGTCCAGGTGGAAGTCGGTGTCGAAACTGATGTAGGCCGGAGCCTGTTCGTCTTCCAGGTAGACCTTGGTCAGCTTCGGATAGGCATCGTCGGCTTCCGGCTCCGGTGGCTCGTCAAGGTCCTGGCTGAGCTGCTGGTGGATCTGCACCTGGTCCAGCAGCAGGTCGCCGCTCTTCTGGCTGTCCTCGTCCCACAGGGCCTCGGCGACGAAGAGCAGGCGGCCGCCGGCGCGGGCCCACTCCAGGAGCTGGTCGACCTGGGGCGGGCTCATGTTCGAGCGCTCTCCCAGCAGCAACAGGCTGTTGCCGGCCGGGGGCAAGCTGGCCAGGACATCCAGGCTATTGGTGTGTTGTACCTTGAGGCCACGTTCACGCAGGAACATCTCGGCCGCCAGGTAGGGGTTGGCCCGGGCCTCGGGGGAGGGGCCGTGATCGACCAATTCCTGATAGGGAGTGGCATGGCGATACAGGTAATAGCCGCCGGCCCCGAGGACCAGAGCCAGGAACAGGACCAGGCCGCCCCACAGGTAGCGCTTCATGGCTGTGCTCCGGGGCCGAACAGGCTGCGCCAGGCGCCGCACAGTTGTGGTTGCAGATCGGCGCCGGGTACCTGATGACCGTACGCCATGTTCTGCCAGTGGCGGGTCAGGCTGATGCTGAAGGCCTCCAATTGTGGCTGCTGCAGCGCCTTGATGCGCTCCAGCACCTGGCCTTCGGTATCGGCCACGCTGAGGGGCAGGTGGAAGTTTTCCAGCAAGCGACTGAGCAGCGCCCGGTACAGCAGGCCCAGGGCCTCCCGGGGCTGGCTGGCCCAGAGTTCAGCGGCGCGGGCGGCGACATCGGCGGGCAGGGTTTCGCTGCTGACTTCCAGCCCGAACAACTGCTGGGGCATGGCCGCGGGGCGTTTCTTGCGCGGCAGCGGACGACGGCTGACGAAGGCCTGCAGCCAATCGCGGTAGCGCCAAATCAGCCAGCCCAGAGCCGCCAGCAGCAACCCCCAGAGCAGAATCTCCAGGCCCTTGGCGACCCCGCCGAAACTGTCCTTGCCCAGGCTTTCCAGCAGGTTCTTGAGCCAGCCTGGAGGCTTGCCCTTGGCGTCCTTCTTCTGGGCTTGCTGGTCACCGAAACGGTAGCGAGTGACCGACTCCTGGTTCTTGAAGGGGGGCTTGTCCAGGATGGCCTGGATGCTGTCCCTGGAGGCCTTGCTGGTCAGCGGTTGCTGCAGCAGCCGCGGGGTCTCGGGACCGGCCGCGGAACTGCTGGGGGCGGCGGCCCAGAGCGCTTGGGTCGGTGCCAGGAACAGCAGGCCGGCGAGCAAGAGCAACGTGCTGGCACCGGTCAGGCGCTGGCGCAGGCGACGGAACACCAGCTCGATGTCCCAGGCCTCCAGCTCGGTGCGTCGGTTCAGGTACAGGCTGAAACCGCAGGCCACGTAGATCGGCTCCCAGATCACCAGGACCAGGGCGTAGAAGACGTTGGTCAGGTGTTCCAGCCATAGCCAGTCCTGTTGGGCGGCGATCATCAGGCTCTGCCAGCTCCAGTCCACTTCGACCTGTTGTGGCAGCAGCAGGTAGAACAGCACCATCAGGCCAATCCACAGGGCGCCTTCCAGGTGCATGCCAATCAGGGTCAGCCAGCGCGCGGCACCGGCATTTTTCTGTAGCAGCACCGCCAGGCGTTGTTGCCGGGCGTCGGCGCTCAGGCCTTCAAGTTGTACCACCGGCAGGGTGAAGCTGCGGCTCATGCTGAAGCGGCGCCAGGTCAGGCTGGCCAGCAGTTGCGGCTTGAGCAGGCGGGGCCATTGTTTCAGCGCTTGCCCCAGGCTGGGTGTTTCGCCGAACAGGGCTTTAGACAGAATAAACAGCGGCAGGCGTTCGAAGGCCGGCTTCAGCCACCAGAACAGCAGGATCGCCAGCGACGGCGATTCCCAGAGCAGCAGGCTCAGCAGGGCGAACACTGGCAGGCTGACGATGGCCCAACTGGTCATCAGCAAGCGCCGATGACGCTGGCTCAGTAGCACGCCCAGGTCCATGGCCTCCCAGGCGCTGCGGGGGCGGATCACCACGCTGGCATCACTCAGGCGCATGGGATTCACGTCCGGCCAGGGTCAGGTAGGCCGCCACCAGGCCCCAAAGGGCACTGCCGACGCTGTATTTGACCCAGGCGGCCGGCCAGGTCATGGAGGACCAGTAGGCTTCGACAAAGGCGGCGATCAGCAAGAAGCCGATGACGCCGTAGATCAGTTGCACGCTGACGCGCGCGGCTTGCAGCAGGGCTTCGCCGCGGGTCAGGCGGCCCGGCGCGATCAACGCCCAGCCAAGTTTCAGCCCGGCGGCGCCAGACAGGGCAATGGCGCTGAGTTCAAAGGCGCCGTGGCCGATCACGAATGGCCAGAAGGTCTGGCCGAAGCCGATCTGGGTCAGGTGGCCGGCAATGGCGCCGATCATCAGGCCGTTGAAAAACAGGAAGAACACACTGCCCACGCCGAACAGCAGGCCGCTGGCAAAGGTCTGAAAGGCGATCCCGATGTTGTGCATGATGTAGTAGCCGAACATCACCCAGTCTTCGCTCGAGGCCCGTTCGGCGGCCCGCCCCAGGCGCCCGGCTGTAGGGTCGTACATGCCCTGCATCTCGCTGACTTGCTGCGGGCTCACCAGGCTGTAGATCAGATCGGGAAACAGGTACACCAGCACCCCGATGGCCAGCAGGCTGCCGAAGAACAGCAGGCTGGCCAGCAGCACCAGGCGCCACTCCTGACGCACCAGACGGGGGAAACCGGCCAGCACGAAACTCAACAGATTGGCCCCGAAGGCGCTGCGCTGTCGGTACAGCTGCTGGTGGCCACGCAGGGCCAGTTGTTGCAGCGGATCGATCAGGTAGCTGCTGTAGCCGCGTTCTTCGGCCAGGGCCAGGTGCTGGCACAGGCGCCGGTAGTCCTGGACGAAGCTCTGGCATTCCTCGGCTTTGGCCCGGCCATGTTCCAGACGCTCGAGCAATTGCTCGAACTGTTGCCATTGCGCCTGGTGGCGGTGTTCGAAAAGGCTTTGTTTCATGGGGTTCCCAGGAAGCCGCGGGCAATGCCATTGAGTTCGGCCGTGGCCTGGGCACTGGGTACATGCAGCGGTTGTGCGAGGATGCCGGCCAGTTCCCGGGTACGTTCGGCCGACAGCTGGCCCTGGCGCTCGGCAAAGCCGAGGATCGCCCGTTGCTCATTCAGGCTCAGGGCGAAGGGCGCGGTGCGGGGGACGGCTGGCGGCAGTTCGGGGCGTTTGACCGGCTGCTCGCGGTAGATCACCAGGGTGCCGGCGGCCAGATCGCCGAGGCGTTTGAAGGTCGGGTGCTGCAGGCAACTGATGGCGCCGAGGAAATAGCCGAAAGGCAGCATGTCGGCAAAGCGCAGCAGGTTGCGGGTCAGGGAGGCACTCCAGCCAATCGGGGTGCCGTCGTCCTGCACCACTCGCAGCCCCATCAGTTGCTTGCCGGGGGAGCGACCCTGGTTCAGCACCTCGAACAGCACCATGTACCACCAACTGATGAGGAACAGCAGGATGGAGCCGAGGCCGACGCCGACTTCGTCGAAAAAGCCCAGGATGATGAACAGCAGGCCCAGCACCAGCCCGCGGATGCCCAGGTCGAGACTGAAGGCCAGGGTGCGCACCAGCAACCCCGCAGGCCGCAGCGGCAGGTCGATGCCCTCGGGGGTTTCGACCTGGTAGCGCGTATCCAGTGGCGGGTGCAGCGATGCGTTCCTTGGCGTTGCTGTCGTCTCAAGCATGGGTAACTTATCGGCTTGGTCTGGTAAAAAATCCAGCGCCGATGCTAGCAGTGTCTGAGGGGCAAACGACATCATTAACTACGAATTCGCCAAGTCCAATGCCTTCGCCCCGGTTCGTGCAGCTGGCCCTGACGGCGCCTGAACGCCTAGACTGCGGCGGTCTTTCAGTTCAGGAACAGGCCGTGACTTCCCTCTTTTGGTACGACTACGAAACCACCGGCATCAATCCGCGTTGTGATCGCCCGTTGCAAGTGGCCGGTATCCGCACCGACCTGGCACTCAACGAGATCGACGAGCCGGTCAACCTCTACTGCCAGCCCAGCGACGATATCCTGCCCCATCCGATGGCTTGCATGATCACTGGCATCACCCCTGGCCGTCTGGCCGAACAAGGCCTGGGGGAGGCGGATTTCATGACCCGGGTGCACGAGCAACTGGCGCGCCCCGGGACCTGCGGCGTGGGCTACAACACCCTGCGTTTCGACGATGAGATGACCCGCTACAGCCTGTATCGCAATTTCTTCGACCCCTACGCCCGGGAGTGGCAGGGCGGCAACAGCCGTTGGGACCTGATCGACGTGGTGCGCACGGCTTATGCGTTGCGCCCCCAGGGGATCGTCTGGCCCGAGGAGCAGGGGCAGGTAAGCCTCAAGCTGGAGCGCCTGACCGCAGCCAACGGCATCGATCACGGCCAGGCCCATGACGCGCTGTCCGATGTCCGGGCGACCATCGCCCTGGCGCGATTGGTTCGCGACAAACAGCCCAGACTCTATGACTGGCTGTTCCAGTTGCGCAGCAAGCAGCGGGTGATGGATCAGGTCCGCCTGTTGCAACCCATGGTGCACATCTCCGGGCGCTTTTCTGCGGCGCGCCACTACATCGGCGTGGTCCTGCCCCTGGCCTGGCATCCACGCAATCGCAATGCCTTGATTGTCTGCGACCTGCACCTGGACCCTCAGGGGCTGTTGGAGTTGGACGCCGAAACCCTGCGCCAGCGTTTGTACACGCGCCGGGAAGATCTGCTCGAAGGCGAGTTGCCGGTGCCGTTGAAACTCATCCATATCAATCGCTGCCCGGTCGTGGCGCCATTGAGTGTTCTGCGCAGTGAAGATCAACAGCGGCTGCACTTGGACATGGAGCTATATCAGCGTCGGGCTGTGGCCTTGAGCGAAGCTCAAGAAGTTTGGCGGGATAAACTTTCGGTGATTTATGGGCCGGATGAATTTGCCGCAAGCGATGACCCGGAGCAACAGTTGTACGACGGTTTTATTGGTGACCGTGACCGGCGTTTGTGTGAGCAAGTACGTGAGGCTGACCCGTTGCACTTGGCCCAGCAACAATGGCCATTCGATGATGAGCGCTTGCCGGAATTACTCTTTCGCTACCGTGCCCGCAACTTTCCAGAAACATTGAACAAAGCCGAGCAAGAACGTTGGCTGGTTTTTTGTCAGCAGCGTTTGCTAGATCCGCGACTCGGTGCTCCCAATACCCTGGAAAGTTTCCGGCAAGGGCTTGAGCAATCGCTGTTAAGTGCGGACCCGGTGCAGCGTCAGGTTCTGGATCAATGGCAGGACTATGTGCAGGCCCTGACGAGGCGCCTGGCTCTTTGAGCAGCGGCCCCGCTCCTTGAGCGGGTTGCCAGGGCATAAAAAAACGCCAGCATGCTGGCGTTTTCTCTGTAGGGCTGCAAAGCCCGGGCGCTCAACGGAGAGGCTTAGCCCAGCAGGGTGGCCCAGCCTTCTACCACGTCGCCGCCCCACTTGGCTTTCCACTCTTTCAGAGTCTTGTGGTTGCCACCTTTGGTTTCGATGACTTCGCCGTTGTGCGGGTTCTTGTACTGTTTAACTTTACGGGCGCGCTTGGTGCCGGTGGTTTTAACCGCGGCGCGAGGTGCTTTAACTTTCGAGTCCGGATCCAGCAGGGCGATGATGTCGCGCAGGGATTTGGAGTACTCGCCCATCAGGCTGCGCAGTTTGCCTTCGAACTCCAGTTCGGCTTTCAGTTTGTCGTCTTGGGACAGGTTCTTCAAACGCGCTTGCAGTTCTTTGATGGCTTCTTCAGTGGCACGGTATTCGTTGATCAGGGACATGAGGACTACCTTATTGAGCGCTGAGTGGCTGGGTGACAGTGTCGCAATAATAGTCAGGGAGTTTGAGCAAGTAAACATAATACCGCTGTTTTACTCGTCTCTCTTAGTGTGTTTAGGCGTAAAAGACATTTCGCTATTTAATAGGTTGATGCATTCGGGCCGGTTATTCACAAACTAGTTGAGCACTATTTACAAGTGCCATTACGGCGCCTGGAGTAGCGGCCGCTAAGCCGGGCCGGAGCGGCCCTTGGTGATCTGCCCGGGGCGCTGGATGCAATGAATACTGCAGTTTTGTCGCGCAATCGCTAGAATGGCGACCTTTGCGAAGTTCTGGAGTTTCCCCCCCATGCGCACCTTTCGGTTGGTGATTTCTTGCCCTGACCGCGTTGGCATCGTTGCCAAAGTCAGTAACTTTCTAGCCTCCCACAACGGTTGGATCACCGAAGCGAGCCACCACTCGGACAATCTCAGTGGCTGGTTTTTCATGCGCCACGAGATTCGTGCCGATTCACTGCCCTTTGGCCTGGAGGCTTTTCGCGAGGCCTTTGCGCCGATCGCCGAAGAGTTCTCGATGGACTGGCGCATTACCGATACCGCCGAGAAAAAGCGCGTGGTACTGATGGCCAGCCGCGAATCCCACTGCCTGGCCGACTTGCTGCACCGCTGGCACAGCGATGAGCTGGATTGCCAGATCGCCTGTGTGATTTCCAACCACGATGATCTGCGCAGCATGGTCGAGTGGCACGGCATTCCTTATTACCACGTGCCGGTCAACCCGCAGGACAAGGAGCCGGCCTTCGCCGAGGTGTCGCGCCTGGTCAAGCAGCACGACGCCGAAGTGGTGGTGCTGGCGCGCTACATGCAGATCCTGCCGCCGGAGCTGTGCAGCGAGTACGCGCACAAGGTGATCAACATCCACCACAGCTTCCTGCCATCCTTTGTCGGTGCCAAGCCTTACCATCAGGCCTCGCTGCGCGGTGTGAAGCTGATCGGCGCAACCTGCCACTACGTCACCGAGGAACTGGACGCCGGTCCTATCATCGAGCAGGACGTGGTACGGGTCAGCCACAGCGACAGCATCGAGGACATGGTGCGTTTCGGTCGTGACGTGGAGAAAATGGTCCTGGCCCGCGGCCTGCGCTATCACCTGGAAGACCGTGTGCTGGTGCACGGCAACAAGACTGTGGTGTTCTGATTGAAAAAAAACCAGGCGCGGGGGTTCAATACCCCGCTCCTGGTTTTGCACATCACGAGGTCAGCCCGATGACCGATCCACTGGATAAAGCCACGTCCAAGGCACCCGCCACCCTCGGCGAAGGTTGCCTGAGCCGTTATGACCCCGATGAGTTGAGCCCTGACGACGGCACCGATTTTCCCGATGCCGCGCAGTTGTGGGAGCAATTGCAGCAGGAACCCCAGGCGCCATCCCGGCCCAAGCCTGCTTGAGCCTGCCGCCGGCTAGCCGGCGACAGGGCGTTGGGCGCTTTCAGATCCTGAAACTGCCCACCAGTTGCTTCAAGCGTGCTGCCTGCTGCTCCAGATCGGAGCAGGCCCGCAAGGTAGCCTGGAGGTTTTCCACGCCTTCCTGATTCAGCGTATTGATCTCGGTAATGTCCATATTGATGGACTCCACCACCGAGGTCTGCTCTTCGGTCGCCGTGGCCACCGACTGGTTCATGCCGTCAATCTCGCCTATGCGCTGGGTCACGCTGTTGAGTCGTTCCCCGGCCTGGTTGGCGATTTCCACGCTGTCCTGGCTGTGGCGCTGGCTGTTGCTCATGGTGCTCACCGATTCGCGGGCGCCCACTTGCAGCTCCTCGATCATGCCCTGCACTTGCTGCGCCGACTCCTGGGTGCGGTGCGCCAGGTTGCGCACTTCATCGGCAACCACGGCAAAGCCGCGTCCTGCCTCGCCGGCCCGGGCCGCTTCGATGGCCGCGTTGAGGGCCAGCAGGTTGGTCTGCTGGGAAATGCTGGTGATCACTTCGAGGATCTGCCCGATGTTCACGGTCTTGCTGTTGAGGGTTTCGATGTTGCTGCTGGAGGCGCTGATCATGTCCGACAGTTGGTTCATCGCCTGGATGCTGCGATCCACCACTTGCTGGCCGTCTTCGGCGAGGTTGCGCGCATCGCTGGCCTGTTGCGAAGCCTGGGCGGCATTGCGGGCGATTTCCTGGGCGGCGGCCCCGAGCTGATTGATGGCGGCGGCCACGCTGTTGGTGCGGCTGGCCTGCTCGTCGGAGTTGAGCATCGACGAGTTGGAGGCGCTGACCACGCGCAGGGCGACTTCGTTGACGTGCTCGGTGGCCGAGGACACTTCGCGGATCGAGCCGTGGATGCGTTCGACGAAACGGTTGAAGGCGGTGCCGAGGATACCGAACTCGTCCTGGTTATGGATGTTCAGGCGTCGAGTCAGGTCGCCTTCGCCATCGGCGATGTCCTGCATGGCGCGGGTCATCACGTGCAGCGGCTGCATCAGCAGGCGGATCAGCAGGCCCAGCAGGGCAATGGTCAGGGCCACGGCCGTCAGGGTGGCGATGATCGCCGAGGTGCGGAACTCGCTGAGCATGGCGAAAGCCTTGTCCTTGTCCACGGACAGGCCGATGTACCAGTTCACCGAGGACAGGCCCTTGATCTGGGTGAAGGTGACAATACGCGGCTTGCCATCGACAGTGATCTCGCTGAGTTCACTGCTGATCTTGGGGGTGTCCTGGGGGTAGACGTCCTTGAGGGTCTTCATCACCAGGTTCTTGTCCGGGTGTACCAGGATCTTGCCGTCGGCGCTGATCAGGAAGGCGTAGCCCATGCCGTCGAAGTCCAGGGCATTGATGCTGTCGGTGATTACTTGCAGGCTCAGGTCGCCGCCGACCACACCGATCCTCTGGCCGGCCTTGATCACGCTGTCGACGATGGAGATCACCAACTGGCCGGACGCCAGGTCGATATAGGGTTCGGTCAGGGCCGAGCCGCTGCTGTTTTCGGCACTCTTGTACCAGGGGCGGGCGCGAGGATCGTAGCCATCCGGCATCTTGCTGTTGGGACGGATGATGAAGGTGCCGTCATTGTTGCCCAGGTAGGCCCCCATGAAGGTCGAGCTGACGGATTTCTGTTCCAGCAGGTTGCTGACATTCGCAGGGTCCGTGTTGAGGGCCACCGACTGGGAGATGTTCTCGATCAGCAGGGCGCGACCGGCGAGCCAGGTCTGAATATTTTTTGCCGTGACGTCGCCCATTTCCTGAAGATAGTTGTCCAGATCATCACGAATGGCGTTGCGTTGCAGGTAATCGTTGTAGAGCGTGAATAGTGCAAATGCAGCTATGACGATCAGCGAGGCGGCAAGCAGGATCTTGTGGCTGAAGCGCAGATTTTTGTTCATGGCTTGGGGTGTCCGCTAAGGTCTTTGAGTCCAGGGCATCGGGTTGGAAAAACGCACAGAAGGGCGGTGTTATAAGTAAGCTGATATCTCCATCTATCCCACGGGAATTACCTGACCTTTATTTCAGATACTTCTGATCCATCATTTATTCATATCGACCGTGTAAGGCCAAAGATTAACCAGGGGTGACAAAATGCCTGACTCATCGCAACTCGTAATCGGTGCCGGCCTCGATGGCCTGCCGATCGCCCAGGCCATGCGCCTGGCCAACCGCCACGGTCTGGTGGCGGGCGCCACGGGCACCGGCAAGACCGTCACCCTGCAGCGCCTGGCAGAAGCCTTCAGTGATGCCGGGGTGGCGGTATTTGCCGCAGACATCAAAGGCGACCTCTGTGGGCTGGGTGCTGCGGGCAACCCCCAGGGCAAGGTTGCCGAGCGGATCGCCGGCATGCCCTGGCTCAAGCATCAACCACAGGCCTATCCGGTGACCCTGTGGGATATCCATGGGCAAAGCGGTCATCCTCTGCGCACCACCCTGAGCGAAATGGGCCCGCTGCTGCTGGGCAGTTTGCTGGAACTCACCGACAGCCAGCAGTCGGCGCTCTATGCGGCGTTCAAGGTGGCTGATCGCGAAGGCCTGTTGCTGCTCGACCTGAAGGACCTCAAGGCGTTGCTCAACCACCTCAAGGACAACCCGCAGCTGCTCGGGGACGATGCTGCGTTGATGACTACCGGCTCCAGCCAGGCGCTGTTGCGGCGCCTGGCGACCCTGGAGCAGCAGGGCGCCGAAGCACTGTTCGGTGAGCCGGCGTTGCAGCTGGAGGACATTCTGCAGCCGGCCGCCGATGGTCGCGGGCGGATTCATCTGCTCGATGCCAGCCGCCTGGTGCATGAGGCGCCGAAAGTCTATGCGACCTTCCTTTTATGGCTGCTGGCCGAGCTGTTCGAGCAACTGCCGGAGCGGGGCGATGCGGACAAGCCGCTGCTGGCGCTGTTCTTCGACGAAGCGCACCTGCTGTTCGCCGGTACTCCCAAGGCCTTGCAGGACCGGCTGGAGCAGGTGGTGCGGCTGATTCGCTCCAAAGGTGTGGGGGTGTATTTCGTTACCCAGTCGCCCGGGGACCTGCCGGACAATGTCCTGGCTCAATTGGGATTGCGTATCCAGCATGGCTTGCGGGCCTTTACTGCCAAGGAACAGAAGTCCCTGCGCGCCGTGGCGGATGGTTTCCGTCCCAACCCCGCCTTCGATGCGCTGGCGGTACTGACCGAGCTGGGCATCGGCGAAGCGCTGGTGGGCACCTTGCAGGACAAGGGCACGCCAGAAATGGTCCAGCGGGTACTGGTGGCGCCGCCGCAGTCGCGGATCGGGCCGCTGACCGAGGCCGAGCGCCAGGCCCTGATCGCCAGTTCGCCGCTGCTGGGGCGCTATGACAAACCGATCGACCGCGAATCAGCCTATGAAGTGTTGCTGGGGCGCAAGGAGTTGGCACCGCAGGATCAGCAGCCTTCTGGCAAAGCAGCGGCTGAGGAGCCCAGCCTGGCCGACCGGGCGGGTGAGTTACTTGGCACGGCTGCCGGGCAGGCATTGAAGTCGGCCATGCGCCAGGCGGCTAATCAATTGGGACGGCAACTGGTGCGGGGCTTGATGGGTTCCCTGCTCGGCGGCAGCAAGCGACGCTGAAGTACAGGCTTGAGTCAGCCCCGCGGTTTGGCGTGGCTGGCCAGGCGCTCCAGGGCTGCGCGCAGGTTGGGATCGGTGATGCCCTCTGCGGTGGCCTGGATGGTTTCAGCGGCGTTGTTCGACAGGTCCATGGTGTGTCCCGCGGCCCCTTGCTGGACCGTCGGCGGCTGGACCTTGAACAGGATGCGCGTCAGGTTGCTGAACTCGTTGAACTCCAGCAATTGACGTTGCAGGCGCTTTTGCTGATAGCGCAGGCGCGTTGCCCAGTGCCCGTCGGTGACGATCAGCAGCAGGCTGCCTTCACGCCAGGAAGCAACGTGGCAATGTTCGCGAGCGGCCGGCTGCAGCTGGCTTTCCAGCAGGCGCTGCAGATGCGCCAGGCGCTGGGCGTGGCCGAGTATGGCTTTCAGAGGCTTGGCTTCGCGAAGAAGAACGGCGGGAGCGCGTGCCGTAAGGGGGCGAAATGCCATGATCAGAAACCTGAAGTTACAGAGGCGCCATGGTAGCAGAAAGCGCCCGCCACGCCGGCGCCATCGCTTGTTCGTACTTTGATCAATTTCTGGTTCTTTGCTGATCGTAATCATTAACTTCTGTGGTCAATGGGCTTGAAGTTCAGCGAAAAGCCCTTATTTTAGGTGAGCCCCGTCACAGCGCTGTGCCAGCATCGTGGAATAACGCCACTTTCCTCACCATCGTTTCCGGGTAGAATGCTCGTTCGCATGCGGCCATGAGGGCTGCTCGGGCGACTCACGGGGCCGCCCTCCAACCCTATGTGTGGAAGATCCTGCCGATATGTTTGCGCCTTTGTTAAAGAAACTTTTTGGAAGCAAGAACGAGCGTGAAGTCAAACGCATGCTCAAGACGGTACAGATCGTCAATGCCTTCGAAGAGCAAATGGTGGCCCTTTCGGACGATCAATTGCGTGCCAAGACTGCCGAGTTCAAGGCCCGTATCGCCAAGGGTGAAACCCTCGACAAACTGCTTCCCGAAGCCTTCGCGGTCGCCCGTGAAGCCGGTAAGCGGATCATGGGAATGCGCCACTTCGATGTGCAGCTGATCGGCGGCATGACCTTGCATGAAGGCAAGATCGCCGAGATGCGCACCGGTGAGGGCAAGACCCTGGTAGCGACCCTGGGTGTGTACCTCAACGCGCTGTCCGGCAAGGGCGTGCACGTGGTGACCGTGAACGACTACCTGGCTCGCCGCGACGCCAACTGGATGCGCCCGCTGTACGAATTCCTCGGCCTGAGCGTCGGCGTGGTCACGCCGTTCCAGCCGCCTGAAGAGAAACGTGCAGCCTACGCCGCCGACATCACCTACGGCACCAACAACGAATTCGGTTTCGACTACCTGCGCGACAACATGGCTTTCAGCATGGAAGACAAGTTCCAGCGCGAGCTCAATTTTGCCGTGATCGACGAAGTCGACTCGATCCTCATCGACGAAGCCCGTACTCCGTTGATCATTTCCGGCCAGGCTGAGGACAGCTCCCGCCTGTACACCGAGATCAACAAGCTGATCCCGCGCCTGGAACAGCACATCGAGGAAGTGGAAGGCCAGGTCACCAAGGCCGGTCACTTCACTGTCGACGAGAAGACCCGCCAGGTCGAGCTCAACGAAGCCGGTCACCAGTTCATCGAAGAAATGCTGACCCAGGTCGGCCTGCTGGCTGAAGGCGAAAGCCTGTACTCGGCGCACAACCTGGGCCTGTTGACCCACGTTTACGCCGGCCTGCGTGCGCACAAGCTGTTCAACCGCAACGTTGAATACATCGTCCAGGATGGGCAGGTGGTCCTGGTGGACGAACACACCGGTCGTACCATGCCCGGTCGCCGCTTGTCCGAAGGCCTGCACCAGGCCATCGAAGCCAAGGAAAACCTCAATATCCAGGCCGAGAGCCAGACCCTGGCCTCGACCACCTTCCAGAACTACTTCCGTCTGTACACCAAGCTGTCCGGCATGACCGGCACCGCCGACACCGAAGCCTTCGAGTTCCATCAGATCTACGGTCTGCAGGTGATGGTGATTCCGCCGAACAAGCCGCTGGCCCGTAAGGACTACAACGACCTGGTGTTCCTGACCGCGGACGAGAAATACGCCGCGATCATCAACGACATCAAGGAATGCATGACCCAGGGCCGTCCGGTGCTGGTAGGCACCGCGACCATCGAAACGTCCGAGCACATGTCCAACCTGCTCAACAAGGAAGGCATCGAGCACAAGGTCCTGAATGCCAAGTTCCACGAAAAGGAAGCGGAAATCATTGCCCAGGCCGGTCGCCCGGGCGCCCTGACCATCGCCACCAACATGGCCGGTCGTGGTACCGACATCCTGTTGGGCGGCAACTGGGAAGTGGAAGTGGCTTCCCTGGAGAACCCGACTCCGGAGCAGATCGCCCAGATCAAGGCCGACTGGCAGAAGCGTCACCAGCAAGTGCTGGAGTCCGGTGGCCTGCAGGTGATCGCTTCCGAGCGCCATGAGTCCCGTCGTATCGACAACCAGCTGCGTGGCCGTGCCGGCCGCCAGGGCGACGCCGGTTCCAGCCGCTTCTACCTGTCCCTGGAAGACAGCCTGATGCGTATCTTCGCCTCTGACCGGGTGAAGAACTTCATGAAGGCCCTGGGCATGCAGTCCGGCGAGGCGATCGAGCACCGCATGGTGACCAACGCCATCGAGAAGGCCCAGCGCAAGGTCGAAGGCCGCAACTTCGACATCCGCAAGCAGTTGCTGGAGTTCGACGACGTCAACAACGAGCAGCGTAAAGTGATCTATCACATGCGCAACACCTTGTTGGCCGCGGACAACATTGGCGAAACCATCGCCGACTTCCGCCAGGACGTGCTCAACGCTACCGTCAGCGCCCACATCCCGCCGCAATCACTGCCTGAGCAGTGGGACGTGGCAGGCCTGGAAGAAGCCATCCAGAGCGGCTTCGGTGTCAGCCTGCCGATCCAGCAATGGCTCGACGAAGACGATCACCTGTACGAGGAAACCCTGCGCGAGAAGCTGCTCAACGAGCTGATCGCCGCGTACAACGAGAAAGAAGACCAGGCCGGTGCCGAAGCCCTGCGCACTTTCGAGAAGCAGATTGTTCTGCGGGTACTGGACGACCTGTGGAAAGACCACCTGTCGACCATGGACCACCTGCGTCACGGTATTCACCTGCGTGGTTACGCGCAGAAGAACCCGAAGCAGGAGTACAAGCGCGAATCCTTCACCCTGTTCTCCGAGTTGCTCGACTCCATCAAGCGCGACTCGATCCGCGTGCTGTCCCACGTCCAGGTGCGTCGCGAAGACCCGGCCGAGGAAGAGGCTCGCCTGCGTCAGGAAGCCGAGGCTCTGGCCCAGCGCATGCAGTTCGAACACGCCGAGGCACCGGGGCTGGATCAGCCAGAAGCCCTGGAAGAGGGCGTCGAGGTCGATGTGGCCCTGGCCACCGCGCCAGTGCGCAACGAGCAGAAGCTTGGCCGCAATGAACTGTGCTACTGCGGTTCGGGCAAGAAGTACAAACACTGTCACGGCCAGATCAACTAAGATCCCCGCCAGACACTGAAACACCCGCGCCGTGACGGCATCAGCCGTCGCGGCGTTTTTCCATTTGCGGCACCGTCTTTTGAGACGACGGTGCAGACACCTGATAAGAGGAGCGCATTCATGGCTGTTGGTCTTGGTCCTTTGCCTACGTTGCACCCGGTTGCCGGCTTCGAGCTCGGTATCGCTTCGGCCGGCATCAAGCGCCCGGGGCGCAAGGATGTGGTGGTCATGCGTTGTGCCGAAGGCTCCACGGTGGCGGGGGTGTTCACCCTCAACGCGTTCTGCGCCGCACCGGTGATTCTGGCCAAGCAGCGGGTACAAGGCCCGGTGCGGTATCTGCTGACCAACACCGGTAACGCCAACGCCGGCACTGGTGAGCCGGGCCTGGCCGCGGCGTCCCGCACCTGCGCCAAGCTGGCGGAGCTGACCGGCGTCGATGCCAGCGCCGTGCTGCCTTACTCCACCGGGGTGATCGGCGAGCCATTGCCGGTAGAGAAAATCGAAGGCGCTCTGCAAGCTGCGCTGGACGACCTGTCCGTGGACAACTGGGCTGCCGCCGCCACTGGCATCATGACCACCGATACCCTGCCCAAGGGCGCCAGCCGCCAGTTCCAGCATGATGGCGTGACCATCACCGTGACCGGCATCAGCAAGGGCGCGGGGATGATCCGCCCGAACATGGCAACCATGCTCGGCTACATCGCCACTGACGCCAAAGTCTCCCGCGAAGTGCTGCAGAACCTGTTGCTGGACGGTGCCAACAAGTCCTTCAACCGCATCACCATCGACGGCGACACGTCGACCAACGACTGCTGCATGCTGATCGCCACGGGGCAGGCCAAGCTGCCGGAAATCACCAAGGCCGAGGGCCCGCTGTTCGCTGCCCTGAAGCAGGCGGTGTTCGAGGTGTGCATGGAAGTGGCCCAGGCCATCGTCCGCGACGGTGAGGGCGCGACCAAGTTCGTCACTGTGGAAGTCAACGGCGGGGCTACTTACCAGGAGTGCCTGGACGTGGGCTACACCGTGGCTCACTCGCCACTGATCAAGACCGCGCTGTTCGCTTCGGACCCGAACTGGGGCCGCATCCTGGCGGCAGTAGGTCGTGCCGGGGTGCCGGACCTGGATGTCAGCAAGATCGACGTGTTTCTCGGTGAAGTCTGCATTGCCAGCCGTGGCGCCCGTGCCGCCAGCTACACCGAAGCCCAGGGCGCGGCGGTGATGCAGCAGGAAGAAATCACCATCCGCATCGAACTGGGCCGTGGCGCGTGCAGCGAAACCATCTGGACCACCGACCTGTCTCACGAATACGTGAAGATCAACGCGGAATACCGCACCTAAGAACCTCGCCGGCGTTGCCGCTCCTGCTGTAGGAGCCGGCTTGCCGGCGAAGCGCAGATCCAACGCCCGGCCCGCAAGGGCCTGGCCAACATGCCTGAGCAGAGGAAGTAGTGCGGTGAAACGAGTACATGTGGCTGCGGCCGTTATCCGGGATGCCAGCGGCAAGATCCTGATTGCCCGGCGTGCCGATACTCAACATCAAGGTGGCCTGTGGGAGTTCCCCGGCGGCAAGGTCGAGCCCGGGGAGGCGGTCGAAGCCGCGCTGGCCCGCGAGCTACAGGAAGAACTGGGCATCGCCGTCACCGCAGCGCGCCCGCTGATCAAGGTGCAGCACGATTATCCGGACAAGCAGGTACTGCTGGATGTCTGGGAAGTCTCGGCGTTCAGCGGTGAGCCTCACGGCGCCGAAGGGCAACCTCTGGCCTGGGTCACTGCTCGTGAGCTGGCCGACTATGAGTTCCCCGCGGCCAATCAGCCGATTGTCGCTGCCGCGCGTCTGCCAGCCCAATACCTGATCACCCCGGAAGGCCTGGAAACCCCGACCCTGCTGCGAGGCATGCAAAAAGCCGTGGCCCAGGGCTGCAAGCTGATTCAACTGCGGGCGCCCGGCGGCTACGACCCGCAATACCGCGACCTGGCGGTGGATGCGGTGGGCCTGTGCGCCGGCAAGGCGCAACTGATGCTCAAGGGGCCCTTCGAATGGCTGGGGGATTTCCCCTCGGCGGGCTGGCACATCACTGCGGCGCAACTGCGCAAGTACGCCAGCGCCGGGCGGCCGTTCGGCAAGGATCGCTGGTTGGCGGCTTCCTGCCATAACGCCGAGGAGCTGTCCCTGGCCCAGCAGATGGACGTGGACTTCGTGACCTTGTCTCCGGTACAGCCCACCCAGACCCATCCGGATGCACAGCCATTGGGCTGGCAACAGGCCGAGCAACTGATCAGCGGTTTCAACAAGCCGGTGTATCTGCTGGGTGGCGTGGGGCCCGCCGAATGCCAGCAGGCCTGGGCAGCGGGTGCTCAAGGTGTAGCGGGTATCCGCGCCTTCTGGCCGCAGGATTGAAGACATCCTCAATGGCAGCCTGGGCCCAGGTCTGCGGGAGCAGGCTTGCCTGAGAGGCATCGTCGGGCGCTTGCAGGCCCTTTCGCCCGCAAGCCGCGTGGTCAGGGCTTGGCGGCGGCCTGCCAGAGGATTTCGGCAATGCCCTGGCGCTTGGCGATCAGTCGCGCGGCGACAAACAGCAGGTCCGACAGGCGATTGATGTAGGCCAGCCCAACCCCTTGCAAAGGCTCAACGGCATTCAGGTGCTGACAGCGACGTTCGGCGCTGCGGGCCAGGCTGCGGCAGACATGGGCCTGGGCGATCAGCGCCGAGCCGCCGGGCAGGATGAAGTTCTCCAGCGGGCCCAACTCCTCGTTCCACAGATCGATGGCCGCCTCCAGGCGCTGTACTTCGGCCTCGTTGAGGGCCTGATAGACCGGCATCGCCAGCTCGCCACCCAGGTCGAACAACCGATGCTGACAGGGAGCCAGCACTGTGATCACTTCCTCGAGCCGGGGGCAGGCACCGCTCTGCTCACCGAGGCCTGCCAGTAGCAGGCCCAATTGGCTGTTCAGGGTATCAACCTCGCCAATGGCTTCGACCCGAGGGTGATCCTTGGGCACCCGACGGCCATCCCCCAGTCCGGTTTCGCCTTTGTCGCCAGTGCGGGTGTAGATCTTCGACAAGCGAAAGCCCATGTTCAGTTCTCCAGTGGTAACGGTTCTTGGACCAGCGGCTGGCTGCTGGCCAGGGGCAGGCGCAAGGTGAAGCAAGTGCCCTGGCCGCGGGTGGACTGCACCTCCATCTGCCCCTTGTGGTTATTGGTGATGATGAAGTACGACACCGACAGGCCGAGCCCGGTGCCCTGGCCGATTTCCTTGGTGGTGAAGAAGGGCTCGAAGGTACGCTTGCGCACGTTTTCGCTCATGCCGATTCCGTTGTCCTCCACCTGGATCTCTGCCCAGGGCGGATTCAAACGGGTACGCAGGATGATACGTCCGGGTTCGCTGTCATCTTCGCGCTGATGGATGGCCTGGGCGGCGTTTTTCAGCAGGTTGAGCAGCACCTGTTCCAGTTCGTTGGCAGTGCCGGCAACCGGGCCCAGGTTCGGGTCGAACTGGCGAATGATCGCCTGGCCCTTGAAGTCGAAGCCAATGGCCAGGTCGAAGTCGTTGCTGGCGATCTCCACCGCCTGGTCGATCAGCGCCGGCAGGTCGCAGGGGGCCATCTGCCGGTTGCTGCGCCGGCTGAAGCTGAGCATGTGGGTGACGATCTTCGCCGCCCGGGCTCCGGCCTGCTGAATGCCATCGAGCAGTTGCGGCACTTCGCGGCTTTCCAGGTAGCGATTGACGGTCTGCAGTTCAACACCGATCTGCTGCGCGTGCTCAAGGTTCTTTGGCAGGTCGGCAGACAGTCGTCGGCGAATGTTCTGTACGTTGTGCAGGATCGCTCCCAGCGGGTTGTTGATCTCATGGGCCATGCCGGCCGCGAGGCCGCCCACCGAAAGCATTTTCTCCGATTGCACCATCATCTCTTCCAGGGACAGGCGCTGGGTGATGTCGTCGATACGGATCACCACCCCGCGTCCGGCGCCCCCCATCAGGGGGTAGAAGGTCAGGGCGTAGTGCTTGGGTTCTTCGTCCTTGAACCAGGTGACCCGCTCGACCTTGGTCACCGTGTGCTGCTCGACGGTTTCCTTGAGTTGCGGCAGGAACGGCTTGAGCGGTTCGAAGGCGAGGAAGATCGGCTGGTTCAGGGCTTCGTCGAGCCGGGTGCCGGACAGGGCGCTGGCTTCCTGGTTCCACTGGGTGACGTAGAGCTGTTCATCCAGAGCGATCAGCGCCGAGGGCATGGAGTCGATGATGCTGTTGAGGTAGTTCTGAAAGCCGGTGAGCTTCTTCTCGATCTTGCTGCGCACCTGGACTTCCAGTTCCAGCTTGCGGTTGGTATGGCGGGTTTCCTCCGCCAGCCCCTGGGCCTGGTCGTAGGCGGCCTGGGAGTCGTCCCGGGCGCGCTTGAGCTGCTGCTCGCGAGCTTCGATACGCGACAGCATGGTATTGAAGGCTTCTGCCAGGCTGCCGATTTCATCGTGGTTGCCCCGGGCTGCGCGCAGGGCGTAGTTCTCCTCGCGGGTGACCTGGCGCGACAGTTCCTCGAGCTGATGGATCGGCTGGGTGATCAGGCGCTTGATCTGCCGGGCGATGACCAGCCACAGCAGAACACTGAAGATCAGGATTCCCAGGCTGGCGGTCAGGGTGCCGGTGTAGAAGGCCATCGGCAGTTCGCTGGTGGCCACCAGCAGCAGGTGGCCGGGGGCCTGGCCCGGGCGGGGCAGGGTGATGACCTGGTTGCTGCGAAACTCGGTCATTTGCCAGGCTTCGATGTGCCGGTAGCGTTCGGGCAGCTTGAGGCGTTCGCCGTGCTGCAACTGGGCCAGGCGCTGGCCCTTGCCGTCATAGAGTGCGGCAGCCCGCAGCGGGGTATAGCTGTCGAGTTCGTTGAGCAGCTTCTCGGCATCTTCGGGGGAGTTCAGCGCCTGAATCGCCAGGGTCGGATTGGACACCAGGCGGCCAATGGTCTGCAGCGCCTGGGGCGCCATGCTTTCCTGGGAGATCCAGTAGGCCGCGCTGATAAAGGTCAGGTTGGCGACCAGCAGAACGGTGGTCAGCAGGACAAGCAGGGCGGCCAGGAGCTTTTGGCCCACTGGCAGGTTTTCGAGGCGCTGGCGCAATGGCATCGGCTATATCGCTGGAAATGAGCAAGTGGGGAGCGTAGCCGCTGCTCAGGCGCTGGGCAATCCGCGTTGCTGCAGCTGGTTCACCAGGCGCTGTTGCAACTGCTGCAGATGAGGCAGTTGCAGGCGATGCCGGGCAGCGGCTTCACAGGCGTAACCCAGCAGGTAGCTGATTTCGGTGCGTCGCCCGTTGCTGACATCCTGGTGCATGGAGGAATAGTTGGCGGCGGTGGCCAGGATCACCCGTTCCACTTCCTGTTGCAGGTTTTGCGCGGCGGCGGGTTGCCCGCAGCATTGCAGCAGCTCGCTCAGCTCGGCGCACAGGGTGGCCACTTCGCACTGATGCTGCTGCAAGCCACCGTTACGGCAGTCATGCAGTACCGTCAGTGGGTTGATCGCGCAGTTGAGTGCCAGCTTGCGCCAGAGCCGGGTGAGGATCTGGGTACTCCATTCATGGGGAATGCCGCTGGCCGCCAATTCGTCGAGCCAGATCGGCGGAGTGGGGTGCCCCGAGTCCCCCAGCCAGGTGTAGCCGTGGCCGGCAAAGACCACGCGCCAGTCGCCATCGCGGAAGGCGCCTTCGGTGCTGGAGGCGGCAATGCAGCGTGCCTGGGGTACTCGGGCGGCCACGGCATCCTGGCTGCCTAGGCCGTTCTGCAGCAGGATCAGTTCGGCTCCCGGCGCCAGGCGCGGGGCGATACTGGCCACTGCCGCCTCGGCGTCGTAGGCCTTGCAGGCCAGCAACAGGCGCTGGATGGGGGTGCTGCTGGTGCTGGTTTCTCCGGGAATTTCCAGCAGGCTGCTCTGGCCCTGTTCTACCAGGGTCAGGCCGCCGGCCGCCTGATAGGCCCGCAAGCGGGCGGGGTCACGCAGAATCAGGCGTACCGGCAAGCCGGCGCGGGCCAGGCGGGTGGCCCACAGGGTGCCGAGGCTGCCGGCGCCGAGAACATGCCAGGTGGTGGACATCAGGTTTTCGCTCTGTTTGGCCGCCCGGGGGAGGGCGCGGGGTGAAGGAGGGGAAAGACCCGTTATAATGAGCGCGGATTTTAACCGCAAGCCGGGCGTGTTCGATGTTTTGAACAGCGCCCCTTTTTATTTGGAGAGATTACATGCCGTCGTTTGACGTGGTATCCGAACTGGACAAGCACGAAGTCACCAACGCGGTGGAAAACGCCGTCAAGGAACTGGATCGCCGCTACGACCTCAAGGGCAAGGGCAGCTTCGAGTTCAAGGACAAGGAGCTGACCGTCAACCTGACCGCCGAGGCCGAGTTCCAGCTTGAAGCGATGATCGAGATTCTCAAGCTGGCCCTGGTCAAGCGCAAGATCGACGTGCAGTGCCTGGAGGTCAAGGACGCCTATGCCTCGGGCAAGGTGATGAAGCAGGAAGCGGTCCTCAAGGAAGGTATCGATAAAGAACTGGCGAAGAAAATCGTCGCCCATATCAAGGACGCCAAGTTGAAAGTGCAAGCCGCCATTCAGGGCGAGCAAGTACGGGTGACCGGCAAAAAGCGTGACGACCTGCAAGAGGCCATCGCCGCCCTGCGTGCCAAAGAGTTCGGCATGCCGCTGCAATTCAACAACTTCCGCGATTGATCGGCTTCTCCGGGAACCTCTAGAGCTTATTGGCGTCCGAGGCCGGAGGAATGGCAGAAACGATTGAGCTCCCGCGGGGCTGGTCGTTCTGCCTGTCAGTCATGTGCGCCGCAACCCCGGGAATCTGGAGAAATAGATGGATTTGAACGCTGAAGTAGACAATCTGGTCCGGGCCTCCCAGGCCTGGATTCCAATGATCATGGAATACGGCAGCCGGGTGCTGCTGGCTGTCATCACCCTGGCCATCGGCTGGTGGTTGATCAACAAACTGACTCACAAAGTGGGCAAGTTGCTGGCCCTGCGCAATGCCGACCTGGCGCTGCAAGGTTTTATCAGCAGCCTGGCCAACATCATTCTCAAGGTCCTGCTGATCGTCAGTGTGGCTTCGATGATCGGTGTCGAAACCACCTCCTTCGTGGCCGCGATCGGTGCTGCCGGCCTGGCCATCGGCCTGGCGCTGCAAGGCAGCCTGGCGAACTTCGCCGGTGGGGTATTGATCCTGCTGTTCCGCCCGTTTCGTATCGGTGACTGGATCGAAGCCCAGGGCATCAGCGGTACCGTCGACAGCATCCAGATCTTCCACACCGTGCTGCGTACCGGTGACAACAAGACAGTGATCGTGCCCAACGGCAACCTGTCCAACGGCATCATCACCAACTACAACCGTCAGCCGACCCGCAAGGTGGTGTTCGACGTGGGTGTGGACTATGACGCGGACCTGCAGAAGGCCCGCGAGGTGTTGCTGGAACTGGCCAAGGATGAGCGGGTACTGGCCGATCCGGCCCCGGTAGCTGTGGTTTCAACCTTGGGCGATAGCGCCATTACCCTGTCGCTGCGGGTATGGGTCAAGACTTCGGACTATTGGGACGTGCTGTTCCAGTTCAATGAGTTGTCCCGTGATCGCTTGAAGGCAGCGGGCATTGATATTCCTTTTCCACAACGGGTGATTCGAGTGGTTCAGGAAGCAGCAGCGCAATAAGTCAGTTTCATGACCTGGCCGTTCGGTCAGCTAATGTTGTTCAAGACAAGGGGCTATCAGCCCCTTGTTTGTTTTCAAGTCCGGACTTGGCAACTATGTAAGTTCGCATCGGCAAGGTCTGAAGTAGCTATTGAAGCCTACTTTATTAGTTAGCTTGCTATCTTGGTCAGCGGGTTCAATAGGGTACTTTTGCAAGGCAAAAAAAACCGCCAACCTGGCTCAGGTTGGCGGTTCTTATTAGTACTGCGTGTTAAAGCAATCCGCTGAGCCGTGAATTACAAGATGCTCAGTGGGTACTCTACGATCAGACGCAGGTCGTTCAGGTTGTCGTAGTTGGTCGCGCGGTAATCGCTATTGGTACCACGATAGATCGCGTTACGCAGACGGAAGGACAGGTCTTTGGCCGGGCCTTCCTGAAGCACGTACTTGGCTTCTACGTCCCATTCATGCTCTTTGCCGTCACTGGAGTCAGCAACGGTAACGTTGCTGCCGCGAATGTAGCGAGTCATGAAGCTCAGGCCTGGCACGCCGAAGGAGGCCATGTTCAGGTCGTAGCGAGCCTGCCAGGATCTTTCGTCTTCGCCCACGAAGTCGGAGATTTGCACAGAGTTGGCTACGTAAACGGTGCCACCACCATCAACGCCGTAGTTGTAGCCGGTCTTGCCGCTGGACTGCTGGTAAGCCACGGTGAATTTGTGGGCTTCGATGCTATAGGCAGCTGCCAGGCTCCAGACGCGGTTGTCCAGGTCGCCAGCCAGCTTCTTACCATCATCCTTGCTGCGATAGCCGTTGAAGTCGAAGTTCAGAGATTGTTTTTCGCTCAGCGGCAGGGTGTAGTTGACGTTGAAGTACTGCTTCTTCCAGTAGTCTTCAACATCGGAAGCGTGCACGGCGAAAATGAAGTTCTCAAGACCCGAGTAGGTAGCACCTACGATGTTTGCAGAGCTCAGGCCCGGGTTCTGTTTGCCAGTAACGCGGCTGCGACCGTTGATGCTGTCACGGCCCATGCCGGTCTGGGCGCTCAATGCGGTGAAGCGACCACCGATCAGTTCCAGGCCCTTGATTTCGTTGCTGGTGATCAGGGTACCGGTGGCAACTTCAGGCAACAGACGGCCGTCGTCTGTAGTAAATACTGGGCTGGATACGAACTGGTTGCCGTATTTCAGTACAGTATCGGAGATGCGGAACTTCGCAGCGCCGCCCAGTTTCGACTGGGTGTTTTCAGGCTCGCCGGAACCATTGGTGGCGAACAGGCCGTTACCCGCACGACCCGAACCGCCGTCGAGTTTCACGCTGCCCATGGCCATGGCATCGACGCCGAAGCCGACGGTGCCTTGAGTGAAGCCGGACTGATAGGTGAGCAGTTCGCTGATACCGGTGTCTTGACGGTAGCCGCTGGTTTTATCGTCAGTGCCTGTGGTGTAAGTACCGTTACCACGACGCACGTTACCAACGCCGTCCTTATAGTCACGGTTCATGTACATTGCGCGAGTTTTCGCGGTCAGGGTGCTGTCTTCGATAAAGCCTTTTGCATCGTCCTGGGAGGATGCAATTGCAAACTGCGAGGTGCCTGCTGATACAGCCAGGGCGATCATGCTCCACTTCATCACGCGCATCGTGATTTGCTCCTTTGGTTTTTAGAAGAGTACTGCCGTCCCACCTGTTTTTTTATCTGGGCGGCTCTTTCTTTTTGTGTCGGCGCAAACTTATATCACGCTGACAATGTTGGCGATACTTGCCTATCTATCCTTTCAGCTTCTTTACGGCCCTGTCGCAATTTGCTCGATAGGCGTCGTAATTCTGCAGTCAGTCTGTATCCAGGCCGACAACTTTCAGCAGTGTTTTTCGAAGCCGAGAATGAAGGAAACAAGTCCCCATGCACACACTCTAAAAAGCACCGCGGGGCAGCCCTGCCACTATTATTATGAGTCTGTAAGGCCTGACTTCCGTTAGACCGTTGCAGACGATGCGGGGTTGAATGCAACAAGCGTGCACAAACTGAATCTAGCCACCCATTTTTCTTCAAAGAGCCGTTCGGGCCTGTAAAAACCGCATAAAATCGCTGTTTCAAGGGGCGTTTTGTTTGGCTTGACTCTGTGGTTTTCCTGGTGCAGGGCTGTGCATTAAGTTGCACAGTGCGGCGAAACGTTACCGCTGCACACTGCAAAGTGAGTAAACGGCGGATGCTTGAGGAATTTAGCGTAGACCGCCTGTGCGATTCTGGTGCAAAACTTTTGCAACGCTGTGCACGATTCATACAGTCAGGCCCAGGCACAATAAGGGGCGCAAGGGTTGGCTCGGGTCATTTTCCGAATGGTCTGCGGGTTGTGGGCGCAAATGGTGCGAGGCACGAGAAAATGTCCTGCTGTGGGGCGTGGCCTTTGCATCGCGATCGGCTCCTTGCCGTGCCTGAGTGTGTGCTGTCCGGTCTCTGGCTCATTGGTCATGAAGCGCAGGGCATTCGCAGGTATGCTGCGCGTCTGTCGCCTGGCAGGAGTCCGTCTACTGGACGCCGGGCTGAAACAAGCTGAGCGGGAGTAAACGCGGTGTTCACTTTAGATTCACGGCTGCAACAAGACACATTGACCCTCGGGGATTTCCCCCTCTGCCGGTTGCTGCTGTCCAATGACGCCAACTATCCTTGGTTCATCCTGGTGCCGCGTCGCGAGGATATCAGCGAGTTGTTTCAACTGGATGTCACCGACCAGCAACAGCTATGGCAGGAAACCACCGCGCTGGCCGAGTTGCTCAAGGACTCGTTCGATGCCGACAAGTTGAATGTGGCGACGTTGGGCAATGTGGTGATCCAACTGCATATGCACGTGATCGTGCGCAGGCGTGATGATGCGGCATGGCCGGCACCGGTATGGGGCAAGCATCCGGCCAAGCCTTACAGCACCGAGCAAGTGGCGGCGATCCGTGAACGCCTGCGGTTGGTGCTGACCGATGATTTTCAGTTTCTGGAGGGGTGAGGCATGAGTCTGCAAGAGCGTGTAACCGACCTGGAGAGCCGCCTGGCGTTTCAGGATGACACCATTCAGGCCTTGAACGATGTGCTGGTGGCGCAGCAGAGGGCAGTGGAGCGCCTGCAGTTGCAGATGGCGGCATTGCTCAAGCGCCAGGAAGAAATGGTCGGGCAGTTCGAGTCGTTCGAAGAGGAAGCGCCACCGCCTCATTATTGAGGGGGATCGCCCCCCATAAAAAAACCGCGCCTGGGCGCGGTTTTTTTATGGGCGGCCGATCAGCGGCGCGGCAGCGCGGCAATCACGTCTTCGGCTTGCAGGCCCTTGTCACGGTTCATTACCGAGAACTCCACGCGCTGGCCTTCCACCAGGACGCGATGGCCTTCTCCGCGAATGGCGCGAAAGTGCACGAAAATATCATCGCCGGAATCCCGGGAGATAAAACCGAAGCCCTTGGAGGTGTTGAACCACTTCACGGTACCGGTATCACGATTGCTCATATCGTAGCTTGGCGTGGCGGAAGCGGAAGGTGATGACTTGTAGAAGCTGATGGCCAGGTGCAGGACTACGGCGATCAGTGCAGTCAGCAAGCTGACCAGAACCGCCGGTTGGCCACCAATGACTGGCATGGGGGCCAGCAGGGTGAGGGTTTGCAGTACAACGACCAGCACCAGCAGGGCGCTGACCAGATTTTGCAGGTGATGACGAGAGCCTTTGTTCCAGTAGGGAATAACTGGAGCCAGGATCAGGTTGAGCAGGCCGAAAAGGGCCAGGTAAAGAGCATCGGGTTGTTGCAGGTAGGGAACCGCGTCAGATCTCAGACTCGGAATCAAGGACAGCAGCAAAGCTGCAATGCCTGTCAGCAGGTGGACGATTTTCAACATTTTGATTAACTCACGTTAAGAAGGAAGCACAAGGAGGAGCTGATCACGCACGGTTCGCTTCTGAACAAATAGGTGAGGCGGTGGTTACGTACGCGGTGTCAGCCTATGCGCGCTGGCCGAAGAAATAGGCAACAGCGACACGGGCTCTATTTAACAGCAAAGCCCAGGCCTTCTCAAATCAGCAGCGGGGCTTGGCCCGGGCGTACAAATGAGCGCTTCTGCAGGCCGAGCTCGGAGAATCGGGCAAAAGCCTGTTCTAGACAGATGGCGGTGATTTTTCCAAGGAACGTCGGATTTCTGCTGCTGTCTGACCTGACTCGAACTCAGTGAGGTTTATCCCGGGCCGGGCCACGGGACAATCCACCGCAGGCCGATTGACGATCCTGGGCGGCGCAGGGGCGGTACTCTTGCTAGAGTGGTCCGGCAGATGAATGGGTGAATCCATCCCGATAACGGAGAGAAACATGGCAATTGATATCGGTATCAGCGAAGAAGATCGTAAATCCATCGTCGACGGTCTTTCCCGTCTGCTTTCGGATACCTACGTGTTGTACCTGAAAACCCATAATTTCCATTGGAACGTCACCGGCCCGCAATTCCGTACCCTGCACTTGATGTTCGAAGAGCAGTACAACGAACTGGCCCTTGCAGTGGACCTGATCGCCGAACGCATTCGCGCCCTGGGCTTCCCGGCTCCGGGGGCCTATTCCATCTATGCCCGGCTGTCTTCGATCAAGGAAGAGGAAGGGGTGCCTGCCGCCGAGGAAATGATCAAGCAACTGGTCGCCGGCCAGGAAGCAGTGACCCGTACCGCCCGGGGCATCTTTCCGTTGCTGGACAAGGTCAGCGACGAGCCCACGGCGGATCTGCTGACCCAGCGCATGCAGGTGCATGAAAAAACCGCGTGGATGCTGCGCTCTCTGCTGGAAAACCGTTAAGCCCGCTCCTGCGAATGGCGTCCCGTACGCCGTTCGCACCCTCGCCCAGCAGGCAGCACCTGCGTTCTCCAGACCTTCCGGGGTTGCAGCCCGGATAGATGCCTGACGGTCGGTGACGCCCGCGATGGGGTCATACGGCTGCACAGGGCCGATTTAATGGATATAATCCCGCTCTTTGCTACGTAGCCCGGGCTTTGGCGTGGGCTCTGGCTGTAGTTCAAGCAGTAATCTGGATTGCCGAGACGCCCCCCATGCCCATGTACGACTATCAATGCGCTTCCTGTGGTCATCAGCTGGAAGCCATTCAAAAGATCAGCGCCGCGCCGCTGGTCGACTGCCCAGCCTGCCAGGCGCCCGAGCTGAAAAAGATGCTGTCCATGCCTGGTTTCCGCCTGAGCGGCACCGGCTGGTACGAAACCGACTTCAAGACCGGCTCCAAGAAGAACCTGGCCGGTGGCGACAAAGCTGACTAAGTTGAACGACACGCGCGAGTTCTTGCACTATCCGGCACCTTGAGGTGCGCAAGGCCTCCATCGAATTTCGAATTACGAGAAGTGAAACCACTACCATGATGCGCAGCCATTATTGCGGCCAACTGAACGAAAGCCTGGAAGGTCAGGAAGTAACCCTTTGCGGATGGGTCCACCGTCGCCGTGACCACGGCGGGGTGATCTTCCTCGATATCCGTGATCGTGAAGGTCTGGCCCAGGTGGTGTTCGACCCGGACCGCGCTGAAACCTTCGCCGCCGCCGACCGCGTGCGCAGCGAATACGTGGTCAAGATCACCGGCAAGGTACGCCTGCGTCCGGCCGGTGCCGGCAACGCCAACATGGCTTCGGGCATGATCGAAGTCCTGGGCTACGAGCTGGAAGTGCTGAACGAAGCGGAAACCCCGCCGTTCCCACTCAACGAATATTCGGACGTGGGTGAAGAAACCCGTCTGCGCTATCGTTTCATCGACCTGCGCCGTCCGGAAATGGCCGAGAAGCTGCGCCTGCGTTCGCGCATGACCACCAGCATCCGTCGCTACCTGGACGAGAACGGTTTCCTCGACGTGGAAACCCCGATCCTGACCCGCGCCACCCCAGAGGGCGCCCGCGACTACCTGGTGCCGAGCCGCACCCACGCCGGCAGCTTCTTCGCCCTGCCGCAATCGCCACAGCTGTTCAAGCAACTGCTGATGGTGGCCGGCTTCGACCGCTACTACCAGATCGCCAAGTGCTTCCGCGACGAAGACCTGCGTGCCGACCGTCAGCCTGAGTTCACTCAGATCGACATCGAGACCAGCTTCCTCGACGAAAAAGACATCATGGGCCTGACCGAAGGCATGATCCGCAACCTGTTCAAGGAAGTGCTGGGTCTGGAATTCGGCGAATTCCCGCACATGACCTTTGAAGAAGCCATGCGTCGCTACGGTTCCGACAAGCCGGACCTGCGCAACCCGCTGGAACTGGTGGACGTTGCCGACCAGCTCAAGGAAGTGGAGTTCAAGGTGTTCAGCGGCCCGGCCAACGATCCGAAATGCCGCATCGCCGCCTTGCGCGTTCCAGGCGGGGCGAGCATGCCGCGCAAGCAGATCGACGACTACACCAAGTTTGTCGGCATCTACGGCGCCAAGGGCCTGGCCTACATCAAGGTCAACGAGCGCGCCAAAGGCGTTGAAGGCCTGCAATCGCCGATCGTCAAGAACATTCCGGAAGCCAACCTGAACGTGATCCTCGATCGCGTGGGCGCGGTCGACGGCGACATCGTGTTCTTCGGGGCCGACAAGGCCAAGATCGTCAGCGAAGCCCTGGGCGCGCTGCGTATCAAGCTCGGTCACGACCTGAACCTGCTGACGTGCGAATGGGCGCCGATGTGGGTTGTCGACTTCCCGATGTTCGAAGAGAACGACGACGGCAGCTTCACCGCCCTGCATCACCCGTTCACTGCGCCGAAGTGCTCGCCGGAAGAGCTGGAAGCCAACCCGGCTACCGCTCTGTCGCGCGCCTACGACATGGTTTTGAACGGCACCGAATTGGGTGGCGGTTCGATCCGTATCCACCGCAAGGAAATGCAGCAAGCGGTATTCCGCCTGCTGGGCATCAGCGAAGCGGAACAGGAAGAGAAGTTTGGCTTCCTGCTGGACGCCCTCAAGTACGGCGCGCCGCCGCACGGTGGCCTGGCCTTCGGCCTGGATCGCCTGGTGATGCTGATGACCGGCGCCCAGTCGATCCGCGAAGTGATCGCCTTCCCGAAAACCCAGAGCGCGGCCTGCGTCATGACTCAGGCACCGGGTCTGGTGGATGCCAAGGCTCTGCGCGAGCTGCACATCCGCCTGCGCGAACAGCCCAAGGCTGAATAAGCCGGCCCGATAAGGCGCACCTTCGGGTGCGCTTTTTCTATGGGTCGAGTTTTTGTTGCCCGCACCCGCCAGGCGGCGTGGGCAATGTTTCAAAGAGAATTTGGAGCAAGTTATGGCAGGTCATTCCAAGTGGGCGAACATCAAGCACCGCAAAGAGCGTCAGGATGCCAAGAGAGGCAAGATTTTCACCAAGTGGATTCGTGAGCTGACCGTCGCGGCCCGTCAGGGCGGCGGCGATCCCAACTCCAACCCACGCCTGCGCCTGGCCCTGGACAAGGCCCTGGGTGCCAACATGAGCCGCGACATCATCGACCGGGCCATCGCCCGTGGCACCGGCGCTGCCGGCAGCGACGATGTGGTCGAGCTGACCTATGAAGGCTACGGCCCCAACGGCGTGGCGGTGATGGTCGAGTGCATGACCGACAACCGCAACCGCACCGCGGCAGCTGTTCGTCATGCCTTCAGCAAGTGTGGCGGCAACCTGGGTACCGACGGTTCGGTGGCCTACCTGTTCGAGCGCAAGGGGCAGATCACCTTCGCCGAAGGTGTCGATGAAGACGCCTTGATGGAAGCGGCGATGGAAGCCGATGCCGACGATGTGGTCAGCAACGAAGACGGTTCGATCGACGTGTTCACCTCGTTCGCCGGTTTCTATGGCGTGCGCAATGCCTTGGAAGCGGCGGGTTTTACTGCTGCGGACGCGGAAATCGTCATGCTGCCGACCACCAGTGCCGAACTGGACCTGGAAGGCGCCGAGAAGGTCCTCAAGCTGATCGACATGCTGGAAGACCTGGATGATGTGCAGAACGTCTATTCCAACGCGGATATTCCCGAGTCGGTCGCCGAGCAACTCGGCTGATTCAATTGCACTAACCTTGAGGCCGGAGGTGCGAAGCCGTGATCATTGCGCGGCAGGGCGCTTCCGGCTTCTGCCTTTTCGCTGTTCCGGTCCTGGCCGGCAAGCCTCTTTATTCAAGCAGCAGGCGTTATGACTCTTATTCTTGGCATCGACCCCGGTTCGCGCATTACCGGTTATGGCGTGGTTCGAGACACGGGGCGCGGCTGTGTGTACGTGGCCTCTGGCTGTATCCGTACCGGGGCTGGCGAGCTGCCCGACCGGCTGCAGATCGTCTATCGCGGGGTGCGTGAAGTGATCCAGACCTACGGTCCGGTGACCATGGGGATCGAGAAGGTGTTCATGGCGCGCAACGCCGACTCGGCGCTCAAGCTCGGCCAGGCGCGGGGGGCAGCGATCGTTGCCGGTGCCGAAGAGGGGCTGGAGATTGCCGAGTACACCGCCACCCAGGTCAAGCAGGCCGTGGCCGGCACTGGCGGGGCCAACAAGGAACAGGTGCAGATGATGGTCATGCACCTGCTCAAGCTGACCGCCAAGCCGCAGATCGATGCCTCGGACGCCCTGGCCATTGCCATCTGTCACGCTCATACCCGTTCCAGCCTACTGCCCCATGGTCTGGGGACAGCACGCAGTCGTGGCGGCCGCCTGCGTCTCTGATAGCATCAGCGCAGTCATTTTAGGGGTTGAGCGTTTTGCGCCTGGGTAGCCGGCGCAGACGCTCGCCCAACGAGTCGCCAGCTGCGGGCTGGCCATCGCCTAAGGATCTGAAACGTGATTGGACGCTTGCGCGGCACCCTGGCTGAGAAACAGCCGCCGCACCTGATTCTTGATGTAAACGGGCTGGGATATGAAGTCGAAGTGCCGATGACCACCCTGTATCGCCTGCCGTCGGTCGGCGAGCCCCTGACCCTGCACACCCATTTGGTCGTCCGCGAGGATGCGCAGTTACTCTACGGTTTTGCCAGCAAGCGCGAGCGAGACTTTTTCCGCGAGTTGATCCGTCTCAATGGTGTGGGCCCGAAACTGGCCCTGGCGTTGATGTCCAGCCTTGAGGTGGATGAGCTGGTGCGTTGCGTACAGGCCCAGGACACCTCGGCCCTGACCAAGGTGCCCGGAGTCGGCAAGAAGACCGCCGAGCGCCTGCTGGTAGAACTCAAGGACCGTTTCAAGGCCTGGGAAGCCGTGCCGAGCATGTTCGCCCTGGTGCCGAACCAGCCGGATGCGCCGGCGCCAGTGGCCAGCGCCGAGTCGGACGCGGTCAGCGCGCTGATCTCCCTGGGCTATAAGCCGCAGGAAGCCAGCAAGGCCGTATCCGCGATCAAAGACAAAGGCTTGAGCAGTGAAGACATGATCCGCCGAGCCCTGAAGGGAATGATTTAAGTGATTGAAGCCGACCGTCTGATCGCCGCCACGGGCCCCCGTGAGCGCGAGGAAATCCAGGACCGGGCGATTCGTCCGGTCAGCCTGGCCGACTACATCGGCCAGCCTAGCGTGCGCGAGCAGATGGAGCTGTTCATCCAGGCCGCCCGTGGGCGCAACGAGTCCCTGGACCACACCCTGATCTTCGGTCCCCCGGGCCTGGGCAAGACCACCCTGGC
Organism: Pseudomonas sp. NFPP25; assembly: GCF_900116505.1. Classification (NCBI taxonomy): domain Bacteria; kingdom Pseudomonadati; phylum Pseudomonadota; class Gammaproteobacteria; order Pseudomonadales; family Pseudomonadaceae; genus Pseudomonas; species Pseudomonas sp. NFPP25. The sequence continues at coordinate 508,083 of NZ_FPBG01000002.1, forward strand.
CAACATCATCGCCGAGGAAATGGGGGTGTCGATCAAGAGTACGTCCGGCCCGGTGCTGGAGCGCCCTGGTGATCTGGCGGCCTTGCTGACCAATCTTGAGCCTCACGACGTACTGTTCATCGACGAGATTCACCGGCTTTCGCCGATTGTCGAAGAAGTGCTGTACCCGGCCATGGAAGATTTCCAGCTCGACATCATGATCGGCGAAGGCCCTGCGGCGCGTTCGATCAAGCTCGATCTGCCGCCGTTCACCCTGGTGGGGGCAACCACGCGTGCGGGGATGCTGACCAACCCGCTGCGGGACCGCTTCGGCATCGTCCAGCGCCTGGAGTTCTACAGCACTGCGGACCTGGCAACCATTGTCAGCCGTTCCGCGGGCATTCTTGGTTTGCCCCTGGATCCGGAAGGCGCCTTCGAGGTCGCGCGCCGTGCCCGCGGCACTCCGCGGATCGCCAACCGCCTGCTGCGTCGGGTGCGGGATTTCGCCGAGGTGCGGGCCAAGGGGCATATCACCAAACCGATCGCCGACCTGGCGCTGAACTTGCTGGACGTCGATGAGCGTGGCTTCGACCACCAGGACCGACGTCTATTGCTGACCATGATCGAGAAGTTCGACGGCGGACCGGTGGGGGTCGACAGCCTGGCCGCGGCCATCAGTGAAGAGCGCCATACCATCGAGGATGTGCTGGAGCCGTACCTGATCCAGCAGGGCTATATCATGCGCACTCCCCGTGGTCGTGTGGTGACCCGGCATGCCTACCTGCACTTCGGTCTTAACATTCCGTCACGAATGGGGGACATGCCCGTGGTAGACGAATTCCTCGATGCCGTGGACGATTAATAACCCGCTCTTTGTCGATTTATTCGGGGTTTGTGCTGTCCTAGGGACTGGCATGGTTAAAACATCACGAAAAGTCGTACAAGAATGAAAAAACAGTTGCCTGGCCGGATTGGCAACCTGAGGAGTAAGCACTAGAGTATGCGCGCGCAAAACGGGCTTGAGCCGTTCGCACATCGTTGTCGCGTTTATTACGAGGACACCGATGCCGGCGGCATCGTGTATTACGTTAATTACCTTAAGTTTATGGAGCGGGCTCGAACCGAGCGGCTACGACACCTGGGCTTTGCCCAGTCGCAGCTGGTGGGGGAGAACCTGTTATTTGTCGTGCACTCCAGCGAAGCGCGTTATCACGCGCCGGCGCGACTGGACGACGAACTTCTGGTCAGTGCCCAAGTTACCGAATTGAACCGGGTCAGCCTGCGCTTCACTCAGCAGGTCAGGCGAGCCAAAGACAATGCACTGCTCTGTGAAGGGCAGTTCCTGGTGGCCTGTGTGCGCGCCGACAATTTCAAACCCCGCGCCATTCCAGACGCTCTGCGTACGGCCTTTGCCGACGAGAGCAGCGCGGGTACACACTCAGAGCAGGAGATAAAGCGTGGAAGCTAACGTCGTCGACCATTCCTCCATGTGGAGCCTGGTCAGCAATGCCAGCGTTGTAGTGCAGTTGGTAATGCTGACCCTGGTTGCCGCATCGGTGACTTCATGGATCATGATCTTTCAGCGCAGCAACCTGCTGCGTGCCGGTCGACGTGCCCTGGAGAGCTTCGAAGAGCGCTTCTGGTCCGGTATCGACCTGTCCAAGCTGTACCGCCAGGCGGGCAGCAACCCTGATCCGGATTCCGGCGTGGAGCAGATCTTCCGTGCCGGTTTCAAGGAGTTCTCCCGCCTGCGCCAGCAACCGGGTGTCGATCCTGAAGCGGTCATGGAAGGCGTGGCCCGTGCCATGCGCGTAGCGATTTCCCGCGAAGAAGAAAAGCTCGAGCAGAGCCTGCCGTTCCTCGCCACTGTCGGTTCCGTCAGCCCGTACATCGGCCTGTTCGGTACCGTCTGGGGGATCATGAACTCCTTCCGCGGCCTGGCTCAGGCCCAGCAAGCGACCCTGGCTACCGTAGCCCCGGGTATCGCCGAAGCACTGATCGCCACGGCCATCGGCCTGTTCGCGGCCATCCCGGCGGTGATCGCCTACAACCGCTTCGCCGCTCGTGGCGAGACGCTGATCAGCCGTTACTACACCTTCGCCGACGAGTTCCAGGCGATCCTGCACCGTAAAGTGCACACCAGCGAAGAGTGAGCAGGTAAAACCCATGGCCCGAGTTCGCCACAAACGCAAGCCGGTTGCCGAGATGAACGTGGTGCCTTACATCGACGTGATGTTGGTACTGCTGGTTATCTTCATGGTGACCGCGCCGATGCTCAACCAGGGCGTGAAAGTTGACCTGCCCAAGGTTTCCAGCGAAGCCTTGCCCCAGGACAACAACACCCAGGTGCTGACCATCTCGATCAAGGCTGACAAGACCTACTACTGGAACCTTGGCAGCGAAGTCGACACCGAAAAGCAACAGGACAAGGCGATGACCTTGCCGCAAATGACCGACGCGGTGACCAAGATCATTCGTGCCGGCAATGAAGGCGGCAAACACACCCAGGTGTTCATTCGCGGTGATAAATCCGTCGACTACGGCGCCGTGATGGGTGCCATGGGCGGCCTGCAGAAAGCCGGAGTCGGTAACGTTGGCTTGATTACCGAGGCGCCCTGATGCACCAACAGCGAGAGCCGTCCGCCTCGGAAAGCTACTTCTGGCCTAGTGTCTGGGCAATTGCCCTGCACGTGCTGGTGTTTGGCATGCTGTTCGTCAGCTTTGCCATGACCCCGGAACTGCCCCCGGCCAAGCCGATCGTTCAAGCGACCCTGTACCAGCTCAAATCCAAGAGTCCGGCAACCACCCAGACCAATCACAAGATTGCGGGTGAGGCGAAGAAATCCGCCGCGCGCCAGACCGAAGCCGAACAGTTGGAGCAGAAGAAGGTCGAGCAGGAAGAGATCAAGGCCGCGGAACAAAAGAAAGAAGAGGCTGCTCAAAAAGCCGAGGAAGCGAAAAAGGCCGATGAGGCCAAGAAAGCCGATGAGGCGAAGAAGGCGGATGACGCCAAGAAAGCCGCAGAAGCGAAAAAGGCTGAAGAGAAACAATTGGCTGATATAGCCAAGAAGAAATCCGAAGAAGAAGCCAAGAAAGCTGCTGAAGAAGAGGCCAAGAAAAAGGCCGCTGAAGAAGCGAAGAAGAAAATCGTCGAAGACGCGAAGAAGAAAGCCGCGGAAGACGCGAAGAAAAAAGCTGAAGCAGACGAAGCGAAGAAAAAGATCGCCGAGGATGCCAAGAAGAAAGCTGCTGCCGACGCTGCGAAGAAGAAGGCCCAGGAAGCAGCGCGCAAATCTGCCGAAGAGAAAAAGGCCCAGGCCCTGGCGGACTTGCTGTCCGATAAGCCGGAGCGTGAAGCCACCAAGTCGGATGAGGTGGGTGACAGTGTCGCAGGCAGTTTCGATGACCTGATTCGCATTCGTGCGGCGGAAGGCTGGGCTCGTCCTCCTTCGGCGCGCAAGGGCATGACGGTGGAACTGCGGATCGGCATGTTGCCTGATGGCACGGTGACCACGGTCAGCGTGATCAAGTCCAGTGGTGATGGTCCGTTCGACGCTTCGGCGGTGGCGGCAGTCAAGAACATTGGGCGTTTGACAGAAATGCAGGGTTTGAGTCCGAAGGATTTCGCGCCCTATCGTTCATTCAAGATGACATTCACACCTGAGGATCTAGCCTTGTGAGAAACCTTCTTCGAGGAATGCTTGTCGTTATTTGCTGTATGGCAGGGATAGCGGCAGCGGATGAAAAAAACATTCTGGTCACCAGTGGCAGTGATCGGGCGACGCCGATTGCGGTAGTGCCGTTTGGCTGGCAGGGCGGCAGCGTGCTGCCGGACGACATGGCGCAGATCATCGGTGATGACCTGCGCAACTCGGGTTACTACGCACCGATTCCAAAGCAGAACATGATCAGCTTGCCGACCCAGGCCAGCGAAGTCATTTTCCGCGACTGGAAAGCCCTGGGCGCCCAGTACGTGATGGTCGGCAGCATTGTTCCAGCCGGCGGTCGCCTGCAAGTGCAGTACGCGCTGTTCAACGTCGCGACCGAGCAGCAAGTGCTGACCGGCAGCGTGTCGGGTAGCGTTGATCAGTTGCGGGACATGTCGCACTACATTTCCGACCAGTCCTTTGAAAAACTCACCGGCATCAAGGGGGCGTTCTCTACGCGCCTGCTGTATGTGACGGCTGAGCGTTTCTCGGTGAACAACACCCGTTACACCCTGCAGCGTTCGGACTACGACGGTGCTCGGGCGGTAACCCTGTTGCAGTCTCGCGAGCCGATCCTGTCGCCGCGCTTTGCTCCGGATGGCAAGCGCATTGCGTACGTGTCGTTCGAGCAGAAGCGCCCGCGCATCTTCGTTCAGCACATCGATACCGGGCGTCGTGAGCAGATCACCAACTTCGAAGGCCTGAACGGCGCTCCAGCCTGGTCGCCAGATGGCACCCGCCTGGCGTTCGTGCTGTCCAAGGACGGCAACCCGGATATCTATGTGATGAACATGGCGTCCCGGCAGATCAGCCGCGTCACCAGTGGCCCGGGCATCAACACCGAACCGTTCTGGGGCAAGGATGGTTCCACCATCTATTTCACCTCCGACCGTGGCGGCAAGCCGCAAGTCTATAAAAGCAATATCAATGGCGGTGGCGCCGAGCGTGTGACCTTTATTGGTAACTACAACGCCAACCCGAAACTTTCTGCTGACGAAAAGACCCTGGTAATGATTCACCGCCAGGATGGTTTCACCAACTTCCGGGTAGCGGCTCAGGATTTGCAGCGCGGTAGCGTAAAAATCCTTACAGACACTAACCTTGATGAGTCAGCTACTGTTGCGCCCAACGGCACCATGGTAATCTACGCCACCCGCCAGCAGGGCCGGGGAGTCTTGATGCTCGTGTCCATTAATGGACGTGTGAGGCTCCCGCTTCCTACCGCTCAAGGCGAAGTCAGAGAACCGTCCTGGTCCCCTTACCTGAACTGACGCGGCGCTACAATGTTTCACTTAACACACTGGGGTTCATTAGGAGTTTCACGATGGAAATGTTGAAGTTTGGTAAGTTTGCTGCGCTGGCTCTGGCCATGGCTGTGGCTGTAGGTTGCTCCTCCAAAGGCGGCGACAATGCCGGTGAAGGCGCTGTTGATCCAAACGCTGGTTACGGCGCTAACACCGGTGCTGTTGATGGCTCCCTGAGCGAAGAAGCTGCTCTGCGCGCAATCACCACCTTCTACTTCGAATACGACAGCTCGGACCTGAAGCCAGAAGCCATGCGCGCTCTGGACGTTCACGCCAAAGACCTGAAAGCAAACGGCGCTCGCGTTGTTCTGGAAGGCAACACCGACGAACGTGGTACTCGTGAGTACAACATGGCTCTGGGCGAGCGTCGTGCTAAAGCCGTTCAGCGCTACCTGGTTCTGCAGGGCGTTTCCCCTGCACAGCTGGAGCTGGTTTCCTACGGTAAAGAGCGTCCAGTTGCTACTGGCCACGACGAGCAGTCCTGGGCTCAAAACCGTCGCGTCGAACTGCGTAAGTAATTCGTCATGCGAACGTGCCGTCGTGCTGTAACTATTTTGGCTCTCAGTCTCACGCCGCTTGCGGCGTGGTCTGCGGTTCCTGTGGTCGATAACAACTCCGGCTATAACAATAGCGGGAGCAGTTATCCGCCAGCGGGTTATGGCACGAACGGCGCCTATGCCGGGGGAGGGGTTTCGACCCCTGTCTCGGCACAGGGCGAGCTGTTCCAGCAACTGCAGCAAATGCAGGAACAGATTGCACGCCAACAGGGTGTGATCGAAGTTCTGCAAAATGATGTAGCGCGGATGAAGCAAGAAAGCCTGGAGCGTTACCAGGATCTTGATCGACGCATAGGAAGCGGTGTCGCACCTGCCGCAACTCCTGAGAATTCTTCTGCCGGTGGCGATAACAGCGCTGCCGGCGCCGCTGCTCAGGCGCCAGCCGCCAGTAGCGAACCCGGTGATCCGGCCAAGGAAAAGCTCTACTACGATGCTGCCTTCGACCTGATCAAGGCCAAGGATTTCGACAAGGCCAGCCAGGCCTTCTCGGCATTCCTGCGCAAGTACCCCAACAGCCAGTACGCCGGCAATGCCCAGTACTGGTTGGGTGAAGTGAACCTGGCCAAAGGCGACCTGCAAGGCGCGGGCCAGGCATTTGCCAAGGTTTCCCAGCTGTATCCCAAGCACGCCAAGGTGCCGGATTCTCTGTACAAGCTGGCTGACGTAGAGCGTCGTCTCGGTCACACCGACCGGGTCAAGGGCATCCTGCAGCAGGTGGTGGCCCAGTATCCGGGCACTTCCGCCGCTCAGTTGGCCCAACGGGACCTGCAGCGCATGTAAGTGCGTTGGCCTCCGTTACAAGAAACCCGCGCTTGTCGCGGGTTTTTTCGTTAGAATCCATGCCCTTTTTCTGAAACACGCTTCCTGGGATCTGCGCGATGGCGGGGTTCCTTGAAGTGCCTGACGGAGGCGGACAGCCTGTTTAGCTGTTACGCCCGTGGCGACTATGCAAGACACATTGAGAATCACCGAAGTTTTCTACTCGTTGCAGGGGGAAACTCGGACTGCCGGGCTGCCCACGGTTTTTGTGCGCCTGACCGGTTGCCCGTTGCGTTGCCAATACTGCGACAGTGCCTACGCGTTCAGCGGCGGTAGCCAGCGGACCCTCGACAGCCTGCTGGAGCAGGTTGCCGGTTTCCGCCCTCGCTACGTCTGCGTCACTGGTGGCGAGCCTCTGGCCCAGCCAAATGCCATTCCCTTGCTCCAGCACTTGTGCGATGCCGGCTACGAGGTCTCGCTGGAAACCAGCGGTGCCCTGGATATCTCTGCGGTGGACCCGCGCGTCAGCCGGATCCTTGATCTCAAGACTCCCGGCTCCAAGGAAGCGCACCGCAACCGCTACGAGAATATCGAGCTGCTGACCGCCAACGACCAGGTCAAGTTTGTCATCTGCTCCCGCGAGGACTATGACTGGGCGGTGTCCAAGCTGATCCAGTACGGTCTTGAGCGACGCGCCGGCGAAGTGCTGTTTTCGCCCAGCCACCATGACTTGAATGCACGAGACCTGGCGGACTGGATCGTCGCCGACAACCTGCCAGTACGTCTGCAACTGCAGTTGCATAAATACCTGTGGAATGACGAGCCGGGGCGCTGACATGACTGAACAAGCACAGAACCCATCTTCGAGTGAAAAGCGTGCCGTGATCCTGCTGTCCGGTGGCCTGGACTCTGCCACCGTGGTGGCCATGGCTCGCGCCGAAGGCTACCGCTGCTACACCATGAGCTTCGATTACGGCCAGCGTCATCGGGCCGAGTTGTACGCCGCCGAGCGCGTGGCCCGGGACCTCGGTGTGGTGGAGCACAAGGTGATCGGCCTGAACCTCAACGGTATTGGCGGCTCGGCACTGACTGATAGCACCATCGAGGTGCCAGAGGCGCCGGGGGAGGGCATTCCTGTCACCTACGTGCCGGCACGCAACACCGTCTTCCTGTCCCTGGCCCTGGGCTGGGCGGAAGTTCTGCACGCGCGGGATATCTTCATCGGTGTCAATGCGGTGGATTATTCCGGTTACCCGGATTGCCGTCCCGAGTTCGTCGAAGCCTTCGAGCGCATGGCCAACCTGGCGACCAAGGCCGGTGTCGAAGGGCAGGGCTTTCGTATCCAGGCGCCGCTGCAGAACCTCAGCAAGGCCGAGATCATCCAGGCCGGGGTGCGCCTGGGGGTTGATTACGGGCTGACGGTTTCCTGCTATCAGGCAGACGATAGCGGCCACGCGTGCGGCAAATGTGACAGCTGCCGTTTGCGTGCTGAAGGCTTCAAGGCGGCCGGAATCAGTGATCCAACACCTTATTTTTGATTTTTTTCATATAGGGTGTTGAATTCCCGTTAGAAATCAGTATTATACGCGCCACCACACAGCGGGTCGTTAGCTCAGTTGGTAGAGCAGTTGGCTTTTAACCAATTGGTCGTAGGTTCGAATCCCACACGACCCACCATATTTGGCGGTTTAGAAAATCCGGAAGGCCCACGAAAGTGAGGATTTCCGGGTTTTTTTTTGCCTTGAAAAAACCTTGATCCCGCCACTCAACTGCTCAGCTTGCCTTCTTCTCACTGCTTGAATATCAACTCTTCTGCAGAGGCTGGCCTTTTGCCGGTAGCCGGGCTCATCTCTAAAAACCTTGATAAATTCAGGGGCTTTATCTGAATTCCCCCTTTTTTTCAGGGGTTATCGCTTTAAATTCAGAATAAGTGCGGGGCTCGTTGACAGCGCAAATGCCTCCCGCGTAAATCTTGCCGCCATTGCCGACAGGGGTTGCGTCCCTGGCAAGGAGAACACATACCAGGGTCGGTAACTTCGCAGTCAGCAGGGCTTTGCCCTGCCTGTACGAATCTGTCCCTGAGTCTGTGCGTGAGTCACAAGCCCGGCTTACTCAAGGTGACAGGATGTTCACAGAAGCAGTTGCAATATCCGTTAGGCGCAGTGCCCCCTCCAGCCCTTCCGTCATTCGTGGCAAGGGGTGCTTTCTCTACGATGAGCAGGGCAAATCCTTTCTCGACATGTCCGGTGGCAGCGGTGCCGCCAACCTGGGTTATCAGCGCGATGACCTGGTCGAAGTCCTCAAGCGTCAATCCGAACTGCTGATCCATACCGGTTGGAACATCGACAACCCGCAGCGCCATGAAGTGGTCGCCAAGCTGGAGGGGCTGGTGCCCTATGCGCAGGCTTCGGTGTTTGGCGCGGTCACCGGTGCCGAGGCAATCGAGGTGGCGCTGAAAATCGCCCGCGCCGCTACCGGACGCCAGGGCGTGGTGTATTTCCACAATTCCTTCCATGGCAAGACCCAGGGCGCCCTGTCGGTGACCTCCAACCGCGGTTTTCGCAAGCACCTGGCCGGTGGCGACAGCCTGCAACTGACCGCCCTGGCCCTGGACTATGACGCCGACCAGGACCCGGCCCTGGCCGCCTTGTGGCGTGAGCAACTGGCCGAGGATCTGCGCCAGGCGCAGCAGGCCAATTGCTTGCCCGCGGCGCTGATCATCGAGCCGATCCAGGCAGCGGAGGGCATGTATCCGGTGCCTCTGGCGTTGCTCGAAGCGATTGTCGAACTGGGCAGGACCTTCGGCGTGATCACCATCTTCGATGAGATCTACACCGGTTTTGGCCGCACCGGGACGCCGTTTTTCAGCAACCCGCAACTGCTGCCGGACCTGTTGGTGCTGGGCAAGGCCCTGGGCAATGGCTTGCCGATTTCCGCGGTGGTAGGCCGCCCGGAACTGGTGGACTGCCTGGGCTATGCCGAGCATTCCTCCACCTTCACCCTGATGCCGCTGGCCTGTGCCGTGGCTTCCAAGGTGCTGGATATCTACCACCAGGAACAACCCTGGCAGTGGGCGGCGAGCAACGGCGCGTACCTGCGCCAGGCCCTGGAAGGCCTGGGGGCCCAGGACGCACGAGTGGTCAATGTGCGCGGCCGCGGCATGATGCTCGCCTTCGATTTCGAGGGCCAGGGCCAGGGCGCTGATGTACTGGCGCTGCGCAACCGGCTGCTGGAGCACGGGGTGATCGTGCGCACCGGCGGGCGCAATCCGGCGACGGTCAAGCTGACCCCGCCACTGAGCATCTCCCAGCAGGAAATCCAGGCATTCATGCAGACGCTGCAGGGCGTTTGTCGCTCCCTCTAATAACAACAAGGCAGGGATATCATGTTGCAGGCTTTTACCCGCATGGCGGGTACCGATGTTGCGGGTGTCATCGATGTCCAGGGCAGCCTTGGCTTTGCCGCGCTCGACCAGTTGCGAGAGGGGGTCAGCGCCGAGCTGCAAGGGTTGCCGGAGCCGGTGCTGGCGCTGTATGCCAGCCATGGCCGGGCCATGTATGCGGCGTTGATCGCGGCCTTGTCCGCCGCCCGGCGAGTGGTGTTCATCGACCCGGCGAGCAACCTCGACGAGTTGATGCCGGTGCTCCAGCACCTGGGCGTGAACCTGGTCCTCAATGGCACGACACGGCCTGGTTCACAACTGACCCGTTCCTTGCCGGTGCTCGACCTGCAGCACCTGCAAGCCCGGCCCGTGCCCCCTGGCCGGGAATACCCGTTGCGTTGCCAGGACTACGTGATCTTCACCAGCGGCTCCACTGGCGAGCCCAAGGCCATAGTGCAGCGCATCGAGGCCCTGGGCCGGCACATCGACAACTACATCGGCTATGTCGGAATCGGCCCCGGGCAGCGTGTGCTGCAACTGGCTTCCGCGGGGTGGGACGCCGGCCTGATGGACATCTTCGCCAGCCTGAAGACTGGCGCCACCCTGTGCAGCCTCAACCCCCGGGAGCATGACTTCGCCGCAGTCGAGGCGCTGATCGCCGAACATGACATCGATGTGTTGCATATGACGGTGCCCTATCTGCGTGCCTTCTACACCGATGCGAGCGCCATCTATGCCCGGCCCAAGCAACTGGTGATCGGCGGCGAGATCATCCACCCCTCGGACATCCAGCGCTTCAACCACGTCTTTGCCCCAGGCTCGCAGCTGTTCAACGCCTACGGGCCGACCGAATGCACCACCGCGCTCTACGCCCGCATCGACCAGGGGCAGACGCTGCAGGACCCGACCTGGGCCCTGGACCGGCCGGTGGAAGGCGTCACCCTGGACATTGCCAAGGAACCGGGGCAGCCCTACGGCGATGGGGTGGGTGAACTGCTGCTCTATTCTTCCCTGGTGGCCCGGCGCCTGGACCCGGCCAGCGGGCTGATCGTCGAGCTGACCCAGCCCAGCCCCCTGGACTCGCAGCGCCAGTGCTACGCCACCGGTGATCTGGCGTGCCACCAGCCCGATGGCGCCATACGCCTGCTGGGGCGCAAGGATTCCATCGTCAAGATCAACGGGCAGAAGGTCAGCCTGGTCCAGGTGGAATCGGAGCTCAAGGCTCTGGCCCAGGTACGGGAAGCCTGTGTGATCGCCCATCAGGCCGGGGACAACCTGGCCCTGGTGGCCTTTGTCATTGCCCGTGACGCCAGCCTTGGCGAAGACCTCCTGCGTCAGGCCGCCAGGGCCGCACTGCCGGCGCACCGGGTGCCGGCGCGCTTCCTGCTGGTGGAGCGTTTTGCCTTGAACCGCAACAACAAGATCGACCGGCAGGCGTTGGCGCAACTGGCTGCCCGCGCCATGGCGGCGCCGGAGCCGGCACAGGCCGCACCGGAGCCTTTCTGGCAAGCCATCGGCCAGGTACTTGGCGGGCAGAGCCCGGACCGGGCCAAGAGCTTTATCGACAATGGCGGCGATTCGCTGCGGGCCTTGCAGGTGGTTGCCACGCTGAAGAGAAAGGGCCTGGTGCTGGACCTGGAAGAGTTGCTGTCGGATCAGGCCCTTGGGCAATTGCCGGTGCATGCGGCGGCGGCCAAGGCCCGGCCCGGGGTTTTCCGGCCGCAGGTCGAGGGCCTGCCCAATCGCCGCTTCCTGCTGAGCCGCGGCATCAGCGACCTGGATCACTGGAACCAGGCCCTGGTGCTGGACATAGCCGCCGGCCAGGAGCCACAGCGAGTCAGCCAGGCGCTGCGGGCAATTTTCCGTCATCACTTTATCGAGGCGGGCGTTCAGGATCAGGGGCTGCAGCCCGCCGGGACGGATCTGCAGCAAGCGGTGCAGCGGACCTGCGCAGCCATCTCTCTGAGCCAGGGGCAACTCTTCTGCTTCAGCCAGCAACAGGATGCCGCTGGCCATCACCTGATCATTGCCGGGCACCAGTTCCAGGTCGATCGCTACTCCTGGATGCTGCTGGTTTCCGAGCTGGACGAATGCCTGGGGCAGGGCCTGGAGTGCATGCAAAGCTGGCCGCGGCCGACGGCCTTCGAGGAGTGGCAGCAGAGCTACCAGCGCGAGCATGCCGCGGCGACCCATGAAGCGTTCTGGGAAGCCCTGCCCTGGGGCCGCTGCGTGCAGTTGACCGGGCAGCGCCCCGAGTTTCCCCGGCGCGAGGCCTTTCGGCGAGCCGAACTGTGCCTGGGGCTGGTCCGCGACCTGCCGCAGTGGGCCCAGGGTGTGGCCGAGACCAGCCAGTTGCTGCTGGCGGCCATCCTGCGCGCCATGAGCCAGAGCGATGACAACCCGTTCCAGAAAGTCCATTTGCTCGACCATGGGCGGGCCCTGGACAAGAGCGGCGCCGAGCTCAACAGCGTGTTCGGCTGGCTGACGGTGATCTACCCGCTGGTGCTGCAAGTTGCCAGCCTGGACCTGGAGCAGATCGCCAGGGAAATCAAGGCCGGCCAGCAAGCCAGCCAGGGCATTGCCCACAGCTTCGGCAACCGTTATTTCGCCACGCCCGAGGCCGAGCGCCTCAAGGGCCTGTTCGATTGCGGCTACAGCTACAACTTCCTGGGCGCCGTGGAGAACCCGCCCGGGGCCCGGGTCGGCGTGCATCCCTTGAGCCTGCAACTGATGCAGGGCAGCCCCAGCCATCACCTGGAGTTCACCGGCTACCTGGCCGCGGGCGAGTTGCTGCTGAAAATCGACTATGACCCGCAGGTCTTCGGCGAAGAACGCCTGGAGTCGCTGCTGACCGGGATCACCGCTGCCTTGAGCTAGAGAAACCTCCATGAACGCCTTACCCGATAACAACAAGAAATCCCGTTCACTGGTCGCCGTGCTGATTTTCCTCGGCTGCCTGCTGATCTGGTCCACCAACTGGATCGCCATTTCGCTGCAGGTGGAACACAGCGACGTCGGCTCTTCGCTGATGCTGCGCTTCCTCATTGCCTACGGGGTGCTGTGGCTGTGGCAACGGCTGTTCGCCGGCCCGCAGCAGCCGGTAACCCGCAAGGCCTACTTGCTGATGGCCGGGGTGGGGGCGGTGTACTTCTATGCCGGCATCGGCCTGGCCTACCTGGCCACCGCTTACCTGGGCAGTGCGCAGATGGCCTGCCTCAGCGCCTTTGTGATTTTCTACATCATCGGCATCAAGCGCCTGTTCCTGCATGTGCCGGTCGCCCTGCACAACCTGCTCGGCGCACTGGTGAGCATCGCCGGGCTGGGGCTGTTCATGCTTGGCGATCCGGGGCGGCCGCTGTCGCTGGCGGGAGTGGCCCTGGGGCTGACTTCCTTCCTGGCGGTGGCCATCGGATCGGTGCTTTCGGAGCACATCCAGAAGACCTGCCAGCTCGGCACCTTGCACATCAACAAGGTGGCGGCCGGCTGGGCCTGCGCTCTATACGCCGTCAGCCTGTTGCTGGGCGGCCATGGCTTGCAACTGCCGGGCACCCTGGCCGATCTGGGCATCCTGCTGTACCTGGGGGTGGTGTGCTCGGCGCTGGTGTTCGTGCTGTTCATCGACCTGATCAAGCGCATGGGCGCCGAGAACGCCGGCTACGTCGGCGTGCTGTACCCCATCGGCGCCAGCTACCTGTCGGTGTGGCTGGGGGAAACGCCCCTGAGCCTGCACCTGATGCTCGGCAGTGCCCTGGTGATGCTGGGCAGCCTGATCAATTTCAAGTTTCGCTACCACCCCGCCCCCAAGAAAGTGGAGTTCAGCTGAATGAGCAATGTACGGATACGCCAGGCCACCACGGACGATCTGATCGGTATTTTCGAGGCCCACCGCAACTCGGTAGAGCGCCTGTGCACCTCTGAATACAGCGATCAGCAGATCCGCATGTGGCTCGATGGGCGCTCCCCGGAAACCTACCGCGAAGCCGTGGAAAAGGGATCGCTGTGGCTGGCCGAGGGCGAGCAGATCGAAGGGTTCGTCGAACTCGACGGCAATGAGGTCAGCAAGCTGTTCATCCGTGGCGATGTGGCCAGGCGTGGCCTGGGCAGCCGTCTGCTGGAGGTGGCGCTGGCTCGGCTGCGGGCCAGCGGTGCCAGCTCGGCCTACCTGGAGGCGACCCTGACGGCCGAAGGCTTCTATGCCTACCACGGCTTCCAGAAGATCGGCGAGGGCACCTTCAGCCGCGGCAACAGTCCGGTGTCCATCGAGATCATCAAGATGGAACGCCCGCTTTGATCTGACCGTCAGCGGCCACTTCAGCACAGCAGGTCTTGCCCGTCCCCGGTTCGCGGGGGCGCGGCCGGCTGCACCCGGAAAACGGCACACGAGGCTTATCCAAGATGACAGGGATGTTATTGAAATTGACGGTGCTCGATCAGAATCTGTGCGCCGGGTGCGGCGCCTGCGCCCTGGTGTGCCCACAGCAGGTGATCGTTTTCGACCCGGACCGGGTGGTGCCGCTGCTGGAGGGCATCGGCGACAGCTGTGAAAGCTGCACCGAGTGCCTGGCGGTGTGCCCGGGGCTGCAGCCGGATACCGATCGCTCCGAACTGGAACTGTTCGGCCGTACCCGCCGCGCCGAAGAGCGCTGGCTGGGGATCAGCCGCCAGGCCATCGGTGCGCGTTCCACCGACCCGCAGATAGTCCGGCGCTCGGCCAGTGGCGGCACCGCCACCACCTTGCTGCTGACCGCCCGGGAGCACTTTGACGTGGACCTGACCCTGACCATGGGCCGTCACCCCGGGCAGGGCTGGCGCAGCGCGCCGCAACTGGGCAGCGCTGCAGCGGCGATCATCAACAATGCCCAGTCCACCTACCAGCTGGCGCCTTACCTCAATGCCCTGCGCGAATGCTACGAACAGCAGCCGGACGCGCGCATCGCCGTGGTGGGGCTGGCCTGCCACGTCCAGGCGATCCGCAAGCTGCAGCGCCGGGACACGGCCATCGGCCACTGGGCCCGCAGCCGAATCATCTGCGTGATCGAGACCGCCTGCTCCTCCAACACCCTGCCGGCCGGCACCCATAGCATCATCAGCGAGGTGCTGGGGCAAGACCCGCAGCAGGTGCGCGATATCAAGTACCGCGAAGGCGATTACCCCGGCCGGCTGCAAGTCACCTTGCTGGACAGCCAGACCTTTGGCATCGATTTCTGGGAGATCCTCGGCAAGCTCAAGGATAACAAGACCTTTCGCTGCCTCAGTTGCGGTGACTGGATGAGCGGGCTGGCCGACGTCAGCGTGTGTGACGGCGACCCCAACATTTTCGAAGCCAGCCTCAACGGTTCCGAAGAACAGAAACACGGCCGCGCGCTGATCCGCACCGAGATGGGCCAGGCCCTGGTGGACAGCGCCATCACCCATGGCCGGCTGGAAAGCTGGGGAGTCGACCTTGGGGGCTTCAACCTCGGCCTTGAACGCAAGAAGAACCGTCGGCGCTTCTATGAAACCCAGCCGCTGGTGTTGCCCGCCGGCCCCGGGGTGGGCGACCACTTCGAGGACGAAGCGCTGGTGGACGACGCCGAACTGATCAACCCCGCCAAATACAGGAGTAGCCCATGATCGATTACCCGGACCGGCCCATCGATTTCACCCTCGGCCGCCAACAGCAAGTCTGGGCCAACATCGACGGCTACCTGCCATCGGACAAGTCCATCAGCCATCGGATGATCCTGTTTGCCGCCCTGGCCCGGCATCCGGTGCGCCTGCGGGACCTGAACCGCGGCAAGGCGGTGACCCTGTTGCTCGATGCCCTGCAGCAACTGGGCCTTGAGGTGACGCCAGGGCAGACGCCCCAGACCCTGGAGATCAGCGGTGAGTTCGCCCTGGCGACCCACGAGCGGCGGGTCGACCTGGGGCCCTCCAGCGCGGCCGCGCGGTTACTGATCGGGATGCTGGTGGGGCTCAATGTGCCGTGCATCGTCGATGGCGACGAAACCCTGCGCAACCGTCCCTTCGACTGGATCGTCGAGCCCCTGAACCAGATGGGCGCCCACCTGGAGTACCTGGGGCGTCCGGGCGCGCTGCCGATCCGTATCCACCAGGCTGCATTCCGCGGCGGCGCGGCGCAGATCCACATCGGCAGCGCCCAGGCCATCAGCACCTTGCTGTTTGCCGGGGTGGCGGCACGCAAGCCGATGTCGATCCGGTACCCGGTGGTGGCCCGGGATCACACCCAGCGCATCATCAACAGTTTTGGCGACCGGCTGCTGGACGAGCAGTTGCAGATCCACTACCAGCCACGGGACTGCGCGATTCCCGAGGAGATCAGCATCCCTCGCGACCCCTCGGCCATTGCCTATCCGGCGGCGTTGTTCCTGCTGTGCAACCGCCACCAGGAGCAGCAGCGCCTGAGCTTCGACAATGTGTGCCTGAACCCTACGCGCCTGGGCTTTTTCAACTGGCTGCTGGCCTGTGGTTTCAACCTGACCCTGGAGGTGGACAGCATTCGTCATGGCGAGCCGGTGGGCCGCCTGCTGCTGCGCGGGGGTGGCCAGCCCAGGGCTCACGACTTGCGCGACAAGCACCAGTTCCACGCAATGATCGACGAAGTGCCGCTGGCCCTGGCCATCAACTGCGTGCTGCCCGGCAGCGCGACCTTCAGTGACCTCTACGAGCTGACCTTCAAGGAGTCGGACCGGATCGCCGCCACCCGCAGCATGCTCAATGCCCTGGGCCTGGACTACCAGGTCGACGGCTACGACGTGCGGGTGGAAGGCGGGCAGGTGCCCAGTGTGCAGGGAGCGATCCCGACTTTCGGTGACCATCGCCTGTCGATGACCGCCCACGTCCTGCTGCTGGCTCACGGGCTGCAGGCCACCATCCTCGAAGGGCATTGCTACCAGACTTCATTTCCAGGGTTTGCCCAGTGCCTGGATCGCTTGACCGGACGGGAGGCCTGATGAGCAGCAGCCGATACACACTCACCGCCTGTGGCGCCGATGGCGTGATCGCCGTGCATGAACCTCTGGCCGCTCTGGCGGCCACTGAAGTGCAGGTGGCGGTGGACTACTCCATGGTCAGCCCGGGCACCGAGCGTCATTACCTGCAGCAGGTACGCGAGACTGGCGAGCAACTGCCGCTGGGCTATTGCGCGGCCGGGGTGGTTAGCGCCGTAGGGCCCGAGGTGGAAGGCGTGCAGCCGGGGGACCGGGTGGTGGCCATGGGCTGGAAGATTGCCACCCATTCCAACTGGATCCAGGTGCCCCAGCGGCTGGTGTGCAAGGTACCGCCGCCACTGACCCAGGACCAGGCGATTCTTGCCACCCTGGGTGCCACTGCGGTGCATGCGGTGGACCGTGCGCAATTGCAGGCGGGGGAGCAGATCCTGGTGGTGGGCATGGGCCTGGTGGGCAAGATGCTGAGCCTGGTGGCGGCCTGTCATGGTGCGCGGATCTGGGTCGCGGACCTCAACCCCGCCGCCATCGACCCGGGCCTGCCGGTGCAGGTGCTCGACCTGCTGGCCGAGCCGGGGGCGATGGCCGGGCAGTTCACCCGGATCTTCCTGTGCATCGATGCTGATATCAGCGCCTTGTTCCCGCGGTTGCTGGCCTTGCTCAATCCGCAGGGCAACGGGGCTGGCCGCTCGCGGCTGGTGAATGTCGGGCGGGTCAGCCTGACCCTGGAGCTCTCGCCGCAAATGGGCAACATCGACATCATCAACGTGTCCCGCTGCGGTAACGGTTACCGCGACGATGCCTACCATCACGGGCGCAAGAGCGTGCAGTGCCCGGCAGGGGAGGCCACGGTGGAGCGCAACATCGCTCGCTGCCTCGACTACCTGGTGGCCGGCAAGGATTGGCTGGAGCACCTGCAGCGAGTCGAGATGGACCTGGGGCAGGCGTTGGCGCACTACAACGGCGCGGCGTTCTTCGCCCCTGGAATCAACCTGATCAAGCACAGGGAAGTGTGACGGCATGGCTCATCTATCTATTGCTTCGTGCCTGGACGACGTCTTCGCCCGGCATGCCACGGATACCGCGCTGAGCTGCAACGGCGCACGGCTCAGCTACCGGGAGCTGGAACAGCGTTCGGCACAGGTGGCGGCCCGCTTGCTGGGCTTGGGCCTGACGCCTGGCAGCACCCTGGGCCTGGAGGTGGAGCGCTCGATTGAACAACTGGTGCTGCTGGTGGGCATGGTGCGGGCCGGCCTGTCGTACTGCTATCTGGACCGCAACAACCCGCCCCAGTGGAACCAGTCGGTGTGTGAACGCAGTGGCGTGCGCTGGCGGGTCACGCCGGAGGTCGCCGGTGGCCCGGGGTATCTGGCGCTGGATGAGTTGCTCGTGCCCACGGACGAGGCTGCGTGCTGGCCGCCGCTATGCGGCGCCGAGCCGGTGTACGTGAACTTTTCCAGCGGTACCACCGGCGCGCCGAAGATCATTCCCTGTACCCATCGCGGGGTGTTGGGGTTCTGCGACCGGCCGCGACATTTTCCGCTGCAGCCGGGCTTTCGCATGCTGTACGCCTCGAACCTGACCTTCGACGCCTCGCAGTTCGAGATCTGGACCGCGCTGCTCAATGGCGGCGAATTGCATATCCATGTTCCCGGCGCCCTGACCCTGGAACACCTGCATCGTTACATCCACGAGGCCGGGGTCGACAGCCTGTGGCTGACCTCGACCCTGTTCAACACCTTCGTCGATATCGACCGCGGCTGGCTGCGGGGCGTCAAGCGGCTGATGGTCGGCGGCGAGGTCCTGTCCGCAGGGCATGTCCGCCAGGCTTATGCTGCCGCCGATGGGCTGGTTCTCTACAACGGTTATGGCCCCACGGAAAACACCATGGGTACCTGTGTCTATGCCATTCCCCGCAGCTTCGACAGCACCCGGGACATTCCCATCGGCCAGGCCGTGGACGATGCCACCCTGTTGCTGCTGCGCCCTGACGGGCAGCCGTGCGAGGTGGATGAACCCGGCGAGCTGCTGATCGCCGGGGGCGGCTTGTCCCCGGGGTATCTGGGGGATGCCGGGCTGACCCGGGAGCGCTTCATCGACCTGCCATGGCAGGGCCGGACGCTGCGTTGCTACCGCAGTGGCGACCTGGTTTCCCGGGATGGCCAGGGGCTCTATCACTTCCGTGGCCGCAGCGATGACCAGATCAAGCTGCGTGGCCAGCGCCTGTCGCTGACCGAGGTCGCCGCCGCCTTCAAGCGTTACCCGGGAATGCTCGATTGTGTGGTGTTGCTGGATGACCAGGGAACCGAAGCGCAGTTGCTGCTGGTGTACCTCAAGGCGCCTGGGGTCGAGCCCCGGGTGCTGGCCGACTATGGCCGGCAAAGCCTGCCGCCGTTCATGGTGCCGTCGCGATTTGTCGAGGTTGAGCGCTTTGCCCTGCGCTCTTCCGGCAAGCTGGATATTGCTGAGCTCAAGCAGCGCCTGTGTCTCGGGCAGCCGGCCACTGAAACGGACGACTCGCCGGCAGGGCGTTTTCTCGCGCGTTTCGGCGTGTCGGCTCATGACCTGCAGCGCAGCTTCTTCGACAGCGGTGGCAACTCGCTGGCGGCGATCAAGCTGGTGGGCACGGTGAACCGTCACCTGGGCTGGGAAGGCCTGGGCCTGGAGCAGTTCTACCGCATGGCCACCCTGGGCCAGTTGCTGGACTGGCTACAGGCCCAACCCGGCCTGGCGTCCCTGCTGGAAAACGGTGCGCAGGAGTACTACGTGATCGAGTCGGAGCAGGAGTCCTTGCCCGCCGCCCATGCAGGGTTTTCGATCAATACTCACCTGGGGCGTTTTGCCGTGGTCCGCGCCACCTCGGCCAGCCACGCCCGGGAGGCGCTGCGCAGCGGTTCCGGGCGGTTGCCGGCTGCCGGCGACAGCCGCTGGATCGGCTTGAACAAGAGCCAGTTGTCGATGGTGTATGCCGAACTGTTCAACAAGGATCTACGGGCCAACAACGTGCTCTACCTGTTCCGGCCCGAGCAGTTGCCGGCCGTCGGGCTGGACCTGCAGGCGTTGGCCCAGGGCTTGAAGCAGCGCTATCCACTGGCGGGCTGTCGGGTGGCGCGGGTCGAGGGCGAGTACTGTCTTGATCTGGCCCCCGAGCCGCCGGCGCGCCTGTGGCTGGAGCCTGTGGCGGAGTTTCCCAGCCAGCAGGCCTGCGTGGAGCATTTCCTTGAGCGGCCGCTGTCACTGTTCGAGCAGGACCTGTGCAGCCTGTTCAAGGTGCGCATCGACGGCACCTTGCACCTGGGGCTGTGGTTGCACCACATCCTTGGCAACCATGTCGGCCAGTTGAGCCTGCTGCGCAGCGTGGAACAGTTGGCGCTGGGCGTGCAGTCGCCGCCGGTGGCGGATTTTTCCTTTGTCGGCAATAACCTGATGCAGGCCGAGGAATATGAGCGTCTGGCAGATGCCGGCACCGAGGCCTGGGAGCAAGAGGCCGAGGAGTACGCGCCGCTGGCCGATGTCCCGGCGCCGGCGGCCACTGCCCAGGCGCTGCAGTTGCGCGCGGCACTGGCCATGGACCCGATGAAGCTGGCCTCGCCGCAGCGTCTGTTTCACTTGTTGCAGGCGTTTCGCCAGGGCTGCGCCGAGGGCTTGGGGATAGAGGCGCCGATCGTCAATCTATTGTTCGCCTGGGCTGAGCGTTCGGTGATCAGCGGATTCTCCAGTTACACGGTGCCCGTGCCCCTGGCTCCCGGGCGCTTCGCCGAAGGCTGCGAGCCACAGGCCTGCATGGATTACCTGAATGCCAAGCTGGCCCGGGCGGCCTTGGGTTACGAGGAAATACTCGCGGCCCTGGGCCTGTACGGCTTTGCTCCGGCGTTCCTGTGCAATTTCGTCGAGCTGCCGGCCAGTGACGCCCGGTGGTTGCAAACGCGGATTGCCAACCCGGTTAGCGAGTGGCCCAAGACCCTGCTCGACCTGACGGTGGTCAAGTCGGCGCTGGGCTGCGAAGTGCTGCTCAACAGCTATCTGCCCGAGCCGCAGGCCAGGGCATTTCTCGAATCCTTTGTCGCGGCGGGGCAACGTCAATGAAACTGATCTGCTTTCCCGACTTCGTCGGCCATCCGATCTGTTTTTCCGCCCTGGGCCGGGCACTCAAGGGGCGGGTGTCGCTGGTGCAGGTCAACTACAGCGACTACTGGCCCTATTCCAGTGTCGAAGACCTGGCCCGGCAGATTGCCCAAGAGCATGAGCTGACGACCCTGGACGCGGTGCTCGGTTACTCCTTCGGCGCTTATGTGGCGGCCTGTTGCGTGGCCCGCAGCACGGCACCCGCCAGGCCGCTGCTGTTGGTGGACCCGCCGCTACTGGCCGAGCTTCGAGGGTTGGCCCCGGACGCCATTGCCCGGCGTTTGGCGGCCGATCCGCAGTATGCCTACGTCGATGACCTGGTGGACGCGCAGTTGGTCAATCGCGAGTGCGTGCACGGCAATATCCTGCTGCTGTCCCAATGGCAGGCGGTGCCGCTGAAGGGGCGCGCGGTGGATGTGCTGTTGTCCGCCGGGCGCAGTGCCGAGGGGCTGGCCCCGGGCCTGGGGCTCGATCCGGCCCAGGACAATC
Organism: Pseudomonas sp. NFPP25; assembly: GCF_900116505.1. Taxonomy (NCBI): domain Bacteria; kingdom Pseudomonadati; phylum Pseudomonadota; class Gammaproteobacteria; order Pseudomonadales; family Pseudomonadaceae; genus Pseudomonas; species Pseudomonas sp. NFPP25. The sequence continues at coordinate 529,332 of NZ_FPBG01000002.1, forward strand.
GCTACTGGCGGGACGAGCAGCGCCACCATGGCTCGGTGATCAATAGCCCCGATGTACTCACCTGGCTGCTGGACCCTGAGGCCTTGCAGCGCATTGCTTGGTGATCGAAGCCGGCCCGTTCGGGGTGCCCTCAGTTCCAGCTAAGTTTTCCCTCGTAGCCTCTGCCTCGCGCCAATACACGCGCCGTTATGGAGAGGCACCCGATGAAGCCGCTGAGCAAGACCGATTGGCTGAACAAGGTTCCGGAGGTGACGCTGTCCTTCTGGATCATCAAGATCATGTCCACCACCGTGGGCGAAACCTGCGCCGACTACCTGGCCGTCGACGCCGGGCTGGGGCAGGGCGTGACCAGCATCGGCATGGCCCTGTTGCTGGGGCTGGCGCTGTTCGCGCAGTTCCGCAGCCGGGCCTACACGCCATGGATCTACTGGCTGAGCGTGGTCCTGGTGAGCATTGTCGGGACCCAGATCACCGATGTGCTCACCGATCAGCTGGGCATCAGCCTGTACCTCAGCACCGCAGTGTTTGCAGGCTTGCTGGCGGTCAATTTCGCTGTCTGGTACGCCGTTGAGCGCAATCTGTCGATCCGCCAGATCGTTACCCCGCGACGCGAGCTGTTCTACTGGGCCACCGTGCTCTGCACCTTCGCCCTGGGAACTGCTGCCGGGGACCTGGCCACCGAGGCGCTGGGGCTCGGCTTTACCCTGGGAGCGCTGATCTTTGCCGCACTGATTGCCGTGACCCTGGTGGCCTGGCGCCTGGGGGGCAATGCGGTGCTGACCTTCTGGATCGCCTACATCCTCACCCGACCGTTTGGCGCCGCCCTCGGCGACCTGCTGACACAAGCCAAGACCTACGGTGGCCTGGGCCTGGGCGCCACCTGGACCAGCGCAATCTTCCTCTGCGTGATTCTTTTGCTGGTGACCGTCGCGCAGCTCAACGTCAACAACCGTCAGCGCCTTTCCCACTGATTATCCGACCCTCACTCAAGGACTCATCATGGCCTTTATCCGCTCTGCCATTCGCTACACCACGACCCTTTCCATGATTGCCCTGCTGGGGCTGGCCGCGGGGTGTTCCAAGCCTGCCGATGCGCCCAAGCCCGGCACTGCCGCTTCAGCCCAGGCTACCGGGGCCACGGCCTCCAGGCTGGGCGACCTGGCCGAGTTCCAGGCCATTGCCCGTGATGTGGCCGGCTTGGTGGACAAGCAGGACCTGGCGGGGGCGAAGCGCCGGATCAAGGATCTGGAAGTTGCCTGGGACTCCGCCGAAGCCGGCTTGAAGCCCCGTGCCGCCGGTGACTGGCATGTATTGGACAAGGGCATCGACCGAGCACTTGACGCCCTGCGCGCCGGCACCCCGCAACAGGCCGAGTGCAAGTCGGCGATGGACGATCTGCTGGCAACGTTCAGTCGCTTGCAAGGCAAGGCCTGACCCTCATCTTTTCCAGCAGACCGGCAGGCGAGTGATTACCCTTGGGGGGACTCGACCCGGGCCCGGCCTTGCTCAAGCGCAGGCCGGGCCTGTTTCACTACGGAGGCACTATGCGGATCTTGCTGGTGGAGGACGACGGGATGATCGCCGAGGCGATACAGGGCGCCCTCAAGGATGCAGGCTACGCCGCCGACTGGGTCAGCGATGGGGTGACCGCCCTGGCTGCCCTGGACAGCCAGCATTACGACCAGGTGCTGCTCGACCTCGGCCTGCCCGGCAAGGACGGGTTGCAGGTGCTCGACAGTATTCGCCGCCGTAACAACCCGGTGCCGCTGTTGATCATTACCGCTCGTGACAGCCTCGATGACCGGCTGCGAGGCCTGGACGGCGGCGCGGACGACTACCTGCTCAAGCCCTTCGCCATGGCCGAGCTGCTGGCGCGAATGCGTGCGGTCATGCGTCGCAAAGGCGGTAGCGCGGCACCGCTGCTGGGCAATGGTGTGGTTTCGCTGGACCCGGTATCGAAACAGGCAAGCTCGTTCGAGCAGCCTGCGGTGCAGCTGTCGAACCGCGAATTCGCCTTGTTGCAGGCGCTGTTGATCCGCCCGGGGGCGATTCTTTCCCGTAGCGAGCTGGAAGACCGCATCTACGGCTGGGGCGAGGAGGTGGAAAGCAATGCGGTGGAGTTCCTGATCCATGCCTTGCGCCGCAAGTTGGGAAGCCAGGTGATCAAGAACGTCAGGGGGATGGGATGGATGGTTTCAAAAGACGTCTGAGCGAGTCGGTCCAGCTCAGGCTGTCCATTGCCCTGTCAGTGGCGGTGCTGATCGTTGCGCTGCTGGCCGGAGTCTTTGCTTATGTCTCGGCCTTCGACGAGGCCCTGGAGATGCAGGACAACACCCTGCGCCAGGTGGCCGCGCTGTTCGAGCGCCAGCACATGACCCTGGCCTACCCGCCGCCGGGGCAGGTCGTCGCCGACGATAACGAGGAATCCAGGGTGGTCGTTCAATACCTGGCCGATGGCGCCAGGGCGGCGGCGGACAGTGATGCCGAAATCCCCCTGCCGCTGCCCACCACCCTGGCGGACGGTCTGTCGACCCTGACGGTGGGCGGCGAGCCGTTTCGGGTGCTGGTCAAGACCACCAGCGCTGGCCTGCGGATTGCCGTGGCCCAGGAAACCGGCGCTCGTGACAGGGATGCGCGGGAAAGCGCCTGGCGTGGACTGTTGCCCTTCCTGATCCTGTTTCCCGTGCTGTTGCTGGTGATTGCCGATCTGGTGCGCAAACTGTTTCGTCCCATCGAGCAGTTGGCGGCCGAGATCGATCTGCGTGACGAGCAGGAATTGCACCCGATCGACGAGCGCCATCTGCCGACCGAAGTGCGGCCTTTCGTGCGGGCCATCAATCGCCTGTTGCTGCGGGTGACTCAGTCCATGACGACGCAGCGGCGTTTCGTGGCGGATGCCGCCCATGAATTGCGCTCGCCGCTGACGGCCTTGTCCCTGCAGGCCGAGCGCCTGGCATCGGTGGAGATGCCCAGCCTGGCTCGGGAACGCCTGCAACTGTTGCGCCGGGGGATCGAGCGCGGCAGGAAGCTGATCGATCAATTGCTCGGGCTGGCGTCTGCACAATCGGCCATCAATGGCCGGGTTGAGCCGGTCTCGGTGCACGGGGTGTACCGCCGGGTGCTGGAGGACCTGCTGCCCCTGGCGGAGGACAAGGCGATCGACATCGGCCTGGAAGGCGGGCCGGACAGGCAGGTGCTGATCAGCCAGGAGGACCTGCTGACCCTGGTGAAGAACCTGGTGGACAACGCCATACGCTATACCCCGCAAGGTGGGCGGGTAGACCTGTCGGTGGTCCAGGTGCAGGACGAGATCCTGCTGCAGGTCAGCGACTCGGGGCCAGGTATTGCCGTGGCTGAGCGCGAGCGCGTGTTCGACCCTTTCCATCGCGGGCTGGGCAGCGATGAAGTGGGCTCCGGGCTGGGGCTCGCCATCGTCAAGGCCATTGCCGATCGGCATGCCGGCCGGGTCTGGCTGGATTACTCCGACCAACGGGCCAAACGCGGGTTGTGTGTGACGGTGGCTTTTGCCCGGGTGCAGGTGCCGCCGGCAGGGTAGGGCGCGGCTGTTGGGCAGAATAGGCTTTTGAATACCCTGGATATTCTGTAGCCTTGCGCGGCTCCAATGTTGTCCGTACCTGATGAACTCACTCTCCCGGCGGGGCCTTAAGCGGTCCGGAGCCGGTGGTATACTCGACTTTCGCGCCTCAAGCGCCTGCAGGTCTTGCGAACATGACGCAAATTTCTGAACGCCTTCTGGTTCAAGCCCACCTCGACGCCAAGCAGCCCAAACCCTTGAGCGCTGCGCAAGAGGCCCATCTGCGTGCCGCCATCGCTGCCGAGCTCAAGGCTCAGGATGCGGTGCTGGTTGCACACTTCTACTGTGATCCGGTGATTCAGGCCCTGGCCGAAGAAACCGGTGGCTGCGTGTCCGACTCCCTGGAAATGGCCCGCTTCGGCAATGCCCATCCGGCCAAGACCGTGCTGGTTGCCGGGGTCCGCTTCATGGGTGAGACGGCGAAGATTCTCAACCCTGAAAAACGGGTGTTGATGCCGACCCTGGAAGCCACCTGCTCCCTTGACCTTGGCTGCCCGGTGGAAGAGTTCTCGGCCTTCTGCGACCAGCATCCCGAGCGCACCGTGGTGGTCTATGCCAACACGTCGGCGGCGGTCAAAGCCCGTGCCGACTGGGTGGTGACGTCCAGTTGCGCCCTGGAAATCGTCGAAAGCCTGATGGATAACGGCGAGAAGATCATCTGGGGCCCCGACAAGCACCTGGGCACCTACATCCAGCGCCAGACCGGTGCCGACATGCTGCTCTGGGACGGTGCCTGCATCGTTCACGAGGAGTTCAAGTCCAAGCAGCTGGAAGACATGAAGGCGCTGTATCCGGATGCGGCCATTCTGGTGCACCCGGAGTCCCCCAGCTCGGTGATCGAACTGGCCGATGCGGTGGGCTCCACCAGTCAGCTGATTGCTGCCGCGCAGCGCCTGCCGAACAAGACCTTCATCGTCGCCACCGACCGCGGCATCTTCTACAAGATGCAGCAGCTGTGCCCGGACAAGGTGTTCATCGAGGCGCCGACGGCCGGCAATGGTGCGGCGTGCCGCAGTTGTGCCCATTGCCCGTGGATGGCCATGAATACCCTGGAGCGTACCCTGCAGTGCCTGAAGGATGGCAGCAACGAGATCAGCGTCGACCCGGCGCTGATCCCCAATGCGCTCCGCCCTCTGAAGCGCATGCTGGATTTCACCCAGGCCGCGCGGATGAAACTGGCGGGCAACGCCTGATCGGTTCTTCTGCTCGCTTAAAAAAAACGCCCCGATCTGTCGGGGCGTTTTTGTAGGCGGCGGGCTTACTTCTTCTGCTTGGGAATGCGCACCAGCTGGCTGTTGGAGTAGATGTCGTGCCAACTGCGTTTCTGCTTGTCCACCAGCACCCAGAAGAAGCCCAGGCCGGCACACAGCCAGGACGCGATCGACACCATGAAGCGCAACAGTGCCTGCCACAGGCTGATACGGCTGCCGTCGGCGTTCTGCACCCGGATACCCCAGACCTGCATGCCCAGGGTCTGGCCGGAGTGGGTCCAGAACTTGGCGAAGAAACCGAACAGTACGAACAGCAGCACCGTGGAGTACAACGGGTCACCGTCCAGGGCGCCGGACTCGGTCAGGGTACGCATCCGCGCCTCGCCGATGATCTGCATCTGGATCAGCTTGTAGACGCCGCCCGTGACAATCAGCAGGGCAACGCACAGCAGGAAATCATAGAACATCGCTGCCAGGCGACGACCCAGGCCGGCGGCGGGGAACTCGCCTTGGGGGCTTAGCAGATGTTTCGACATGACAGGCTCTCGACTGAAAAAAGAAGCCATTTTACGGAATTGCGCGCACAAAAAAGCCCCTGATGTCAGCATCAGGGGCTTTTTCGTTACAGACGATTAAGCTTCTGCTTGTACTTCGTCAGCCTGCATGCCTTTCTGGCCTTGCACAGCGATGAAGGTCACTTTTTGGCCTTCTTTCAGGCTCTTGAAGCCGTTGCCCTGAATGGCGCGGAAGTGTACGAACAGATCCGGACCGCTTTCTGGAGTGATAAAACCAAAACCTTTCTCGTCGTTAAACCACTTGACGGTACCGCTCTGACGTTGGGACATTTCTTATTTCCTTTGACGCTAAAAAATTAATGACAGTCTCTTTCTCATGAAAGAGTACTGGGCTGGGTTGCAGGAAAGTAAGAGACGTCGAACGGGTTGTAGCAAACTTGTTAGCTACTGCCCAGGTCACGATTCCAAGCGACCCATGCAAACACAGTGGGGAAACTCTACGCCAACTATGGGAGAAAAAACAAGCCCCGCGAAGCCCCGGTTTTACTCAGCTTGCCGAGGTTTGGCGGAACTAGCGTGCGGGGCTTATTCGATAGAGTTGTTCAATTGTTTTCGGGCGTTATAAGTGAAGTTCAGTATCGAAAATATGCACTGTTTTATGGCGGTTGCGTTACAGATTAGTGCACTTTTAACGCAACCGCGTTACTTATAGAAACAGTCCCTCAGCCGCGGTAGTAGCGTTGTGGCACGAATGGCATTTTGCTTACAAGCATTGGCACCTTTTTCCCACGAACTATTGCTGCAACTGGCGTATCGAGTGCGCAGTGCTCTATGTCGAGGTAGCCCATGGCCAAGGGGCCGCCCAGGGTCGGGCCAAAACCGCCGCTGCACACGCTGCCGATAACCTTGCCTTCGGCGTCGACGATCTCTGCACCTTCACGTACCGGTGTGCGTTCCTGGGGCAGCAGGCCGACGCGTTTGCGGCTGACACCGCCTTGCTGTTGGGCAAAGATCACCTCGGCACCGGGGAAGCCGCCGGCGCGGGCGCCATCGGCACGACGTGCCTTGGAGATGGCCCACAGCAGGCTGGCCTGGATCGGCGTGGTGTCGCTGTTCATGTCATGGCCATAGAGGCACAGGCCGGCTTCCAGGCGCAGGGAGTCGCGGGCGCCGAGGCCGATGGCCGCTACTTCCGGCTCGGCCAGCAGGGCACGGGCGAGTTTTTCCGCCTGGGCCGCCGGCACCGAGATTTCGAAACCGTCTTCGCCGGTGTAGCCCGAACGGCTGACAAAGCAGTCTACGCCCAGCAGGGTCACCGGCTTGAACTGCATGAAGGTCATCTGCGCCACCTCCGGCGCCAGGCGCGCCAGCACCGTGACCGCAGCCGGGCCTTGCAGGGCCAGCAGGGCCCGTTCCTCGAACAGCGGTTGAATGTCGCATTGCTCGCCCAGGTGGCGGCGCAGGTGGGCCAGGTCCTGGTCCTTGCAGGCGGCGTTGACCACCAGGAACAGCTGTTCGTCCCCCAGGTTGGCCACCATCAGGTCATCGAGGATGCCGCCCTGTTCGTTGGTGAACATGGCGTAGCGCTGCATGCCCACCGGCAAATCGATGATATCCACCGGCACCAGGGTCTCCAGGGCCTGGGCGGCATTGGCGCCGCGCAGCAGGATCTGCCCCATGTGGGACACATCGAACAGCCCGGCCTGTTCACGGGTGTGCTGGTGCTCCTTCATCACTCCCAGCGGGTACTGCACCGGCATGTCGTAGCCGGCGAACGGCACCATGCGGGCGCCGAGTTCCAGGTGCAGGCTGTGCAGCGGGGTTTTCAACAGTGTTTCGGTGGACATGGGCAACTCCTGAAAAAAACGTGCGGATACAGGCTGCGTATCAGCACTCGATAATGTTCACGGCCAGACCGCCACGGGCGGTTTCCTTGTATTTGCTTTTCATGTCGGCGCCGGTCTGGCGCATGGTGCGGATGACCTTGTCGAGGGAGACGAAGTGCTGCCCGTCGCCGCGCAGGGCCATGCGCACCGCATTGATGGCCTTGACCGAGCCCATGGCGTTGCGCTCGATGCAGGGCACCTGCACCAACCCGCCAATGGGGTCACAGGTCAGCCCGAGGTTGTGTTCCATGCCGATTTCCGCGGCGTTCTCCACTTGCTGCACGCTGCCGCCGAGGACCTCGCACAAGGCCCCGGCCGCCATCGAGCAGGCCACGCCCACTTCACCCTGGCAGCCGACTTCGGCGCCGGAGATCGAGGCGTTTTCCTTGTAGAGGATGCCGATGGCTGCGGCGGTGAGGAGAAAACGCACCACCCCGTCTTCGTTGGCCCCGGGAATGAAGCGCATGTAGTAGTGCAGCACCGCCGGAATGATTCCGGCCGCACCATTGGTGGGGGCGGTGACCACCCGTCCGCCGTTGGCGTTTTCTTCATTCACCGCCAGGGCATAGAGGTTGACCCAGTCCAGCACCGACAAGGCATCGCGCAGCGCCGCTTCCGGGTGCTTGCACAACTGGCGGTGCAGGGCCGCGGCACGGCGCTTGACCTTGAGCCCGCCGGGCAGGATGCCTTCGTTGCGGCAGCCGGCATCCACGCAGTCCTGCATCACCTGCCAGATCTTCAGCAGGCCGGCGCGGGTTTCAGCTTCCGGGCGCCAGGCACTTTCATTGGTCAGCATCACCTGGCTGATGGACAGGCCATAGGTAGCGCAATGTTGCAGCAGTTCCTTGGCATTGCGGAAAGGGAAGGTCAGGCGGGTGGTGTCTTCAACGATGCGATCGGCCCCGGCGGCATCTTCATCCACGACGAAACCACCGCCCACGGAGTAGTACTCGCGGCTGCGGATCTGCAAACCGGCGCTGTCGAAGGCACGAAAGATCATGCCATTGGGGTGATAGGCCAGGGGCTTGCGGATCATGGCCAGGTGTTCTTTCTCGTTGAACGCAATGCTGTGTTCGCCGAGCAGGTTGAGGCGCGCGCTGCTGCGTATTTCCTGCAGGCGCGCGGCGATGTTTTCGGTATTCACGGTGTCCGGGTGCTCGCCTTCCAGGCCCAGCAGCACCGCCTTGTCGCTGCCGTGGCCTTTACCGGTAGCGCCCAGCGAGCCGTACAGCTCGACCTTGACGCAGGTGGTGGCCTTCAGCAGGTCTTCACGGCGCAGGCCTTCGACAAAGCGCGCGGCGGCGCGCATCGGGCCGACGGTGTGGGAGCTGGAGGGGCCGATGCCAATCTTGAACAGGTCGAACACGCTCAGGGACATGTTGGTTCTCCGGTTTCTTATTGTGATGCTCGGCACGCAGGCACTTGTAGGCGCGGGCTTGCCCGCGATCCAGGCGCGCTGTTCGACCCGATTGATGGGGCTCGCTCATCGCCGGCGAGCCGGCTCCTACAGGTATACGCGGTATCTGCAGGGGCACGGCTCTCCAGTGATGGACGGCTTACGCGTCCTGGTAGCTCTCGATCGAAGGGCAGGCGCACACCAGATTGCGGTCGCCGAACACGTTGTCGACCCGGCCAACCGGCGGCCAGTACTTGCCTTCCACCAGGGATGCCACTGGGTACACCGCCTGTTCACGGCTGTATGGATGGGACCACTCGCCCACCAGTTCGGCCGCGGTGTGCGGAGCGTTCTTCAGCGGGTTGTCGTCCTTGTCCAGGGCGCCGTTTTCCACTGCGCGGATTTCTTCGCGGATGCGGATCATGGCGTCGCAGAAGCGGTCCAGTTCTTCCTTGGATTCGCTTTCGGTGGGCTCGATCATCAGGGTGCCGGCCACCGGGAAGGACATGGTCGGCGCGTGGAAGCCAAAATCGATCAGGCGCTTGGCCACGTCATCGACGCTGATGCCGCTGCTGTCTTTCAGCGGACGCAGGTCGAGGATGCATTCGTGGGCCACCAGGCCGTTGCTGCCGGTGTAGAGCACCGGGTAGTGCTCTTCCAGGCGGCGCGAGATGTAGTTGGCATTGAGGATCGCCAACTGCGAGGCTCGCTTGAGGCCGGCGCCGCCCATCATGCTGATGTACATCCAGGTGATCGGCAGGATGCTGGCGCTGCCGAACGGAGCGGCACAGACCGCGCCTTTCTTGTTTTCCAGCGCGGCATGGCCGGGCAGGAAGGGCGCCAGGTGCGACTTGACGCCGATCGGGCCGACGCCCGGGCCGCCACCGCCATGGGGAATGCAGAAGGTCTTGTGCAGGTTCAGGTGGGACACGTCGCCACCGAACTTGCCCGGCGCGCAGAGGCCGACCATGGCGTTCATGTTGGCGCCGTCGATGTACACCTGGCCGCCGTTGTCGTGAATGATGCCGCAGATTTCGCGGATGCCTTCTTCGAACACGCCGTGGGTGGACGGGTAGGTGATCATCAGCGCGGCGAGGTGCTCGCGGTGCTCGATGGCCTTGGCCCGCAGGTCCTCGATGTCGACGTTGCCGCGGGCGTCGCAGGCGGTGACCACCACGCGCATGCCGGCCATGTTGGCGGTGGCCGGGTTGGTGCCGTGGGCCGAGGAGGGAATCAGGCAGATATCGCGGCGCTCGTCGCCACGGCTCTGGTGATAGGCACGAATGGCCAGCAGGCCGGCGTACTCGCCCTGGGAGCCGGCGTTGGGCTGCAGCGACACCGCGTCGTAGCCGGTGGCAGCGCACAGCATCGCTTCAAGTTCGGTGGTCAGTTGCTGGTAGCCGGCGCTTTGCTCGGCGGGAGCGAAGGGGTGCAGCGCGCCGAACTCGGCCCAGGTGATGGGGATCATTTCGCTGGCGGCGTTGAGCTTCATGGTGCAGGAGCCCAGCGGGATCATGGTGCGATCCAGGGCCAGGTCCTTGTCCGCCAGCTTGCGCAGGTAGCGCATCAGCTCGGTTTCCGAGTGATAGCGGTTGAATACCGGGTGGCTGAGGATCGCCGACTGGCGTGCCAGGGCAGCGGGGATGGCGCTGGTGACCGCCGCCGCGAGTGCCGCGAAGTCCGGCGCGGGCTTGCCGTCGGCCAGCAGGCTCCACAGGGTTTCAACGTCGGCTTGAGTGGTGGTTTCGTCCAGGGACAGGCCCAGGCGCTCGGAGTCTATCACCCGCAGGTTGATGCCCTGGGCGCGTGCCTTGTCGTGCAGCGCGGCGGTGTCGGCACCAGTGCGCAGGCTCAGGGTGTCGAAGAAGCTTTCCTGCTCCACGGTCAAGCCCAGCTGGACCAGGCCCTTGGCCAGGATCGCGGTCAGCTGGTGGATGCGCTGGGCGATCTGGGTCAGGCCCTTGGGGCCGTGGTACACGGCATACATGCTGGCGATGTTGGCCAACAGGACCTGGGCGGTGCAGATGTTGCTGGTGGCCTTCTCGCGGCGGATATGCTGCTCGCGGGTCTGCATGGCCAGGCGCAGGGCCGGCTTGCCGAAACGGTCCACCGAGACGCCCACCAGGCGGCCGGGCATGTCGCGCTTGAAGGCATCGCGGGTGGCGAAGTAGGCCGCATGCGGGCCACCAAAGCCCAGGGGTACGCCGAAGCGCTGGGCACTGCCGATGGCCACGTCGGCGCCGAATTCCCCGGGCGGGGTCAGCAGGGTCAGGGCCAGCAGGTCGGCGGCCACGGCTACCAGGGCGTTGGCAGCGTGGAAACGCTCGGTCAGCTCGCGGTAGTCGAACAGGTCACCGTTGCTTGCCGGGTATTGCAGCAGGGCGCCGAAGAACGGGCTGACGTCGGTCAGCTTGCGCTCATCGCCCACCACCACGTTGATCCCCAGGGGCTCGGCACGGGTGCGCAGCACATCGAGGGTCTGTGGGTGGCAATGCTGCGAGGCGAAGAAGGCGTGGCTGCCCTTGTTCTTGCTCAGGCGCTTGCAGAAGGTCATGGCTTCGGCGGCGGCGGTGCCTTCGTCCAGCAGCGAGGCGTTGGCGATCGGCAGGCCGCTCAGGTCGCTGATCAGGGTCTGGAAATTCAACAGGGCTTCCAGGCGACCCTGGGAGATTTCCGGCTGGTACGGGGTGTAGGCGGTGTACCAGGCGGGGTTTTCCAGGAGGTTGCGCAGGATCGGCGACGGCGTATGGCAGTTGTAGTAGCCCTGGCCGATATAGGTCTTGAACAGCTGGTTCCTGGCGGCGATGGCCTTGATCGAGGCCAGGGCCTGGGCTTCGCTCAGGCCCTGGCCCAGCTCCAGCACGCTGGTGCCCTTGATGCTCTCGGGAATCACGCTGGCGCTCAGGGCTTCCAGGGAGTCGAAGCCGAGGCTATTGAGCATGGCTTGCTCATCGCCCTGGCGCGGGCCGATGTGGCGCGCGATGAATTCGTTGGCGGTGCTCAGGTTGACGGTCATGGCGGCTCCTCAGGCTTCGGCGCTGGCTTTGATCAGGCGGTCGTAGGCGTCCTGGTCCAGCAATTGGCCAACGGCAGCGGCATCGGCAGGGATGAAGCGGAAGAACCAGCCTTCGCCCAGCGGGTCTTCGTTGACCAGTTCCGGGCTGTCTTCCAGGGCCGGGTTGGTGGCGACCACTTCACCGTCCAGGGGCATGTACACGCCGCTGGCGGCTTTCACCGATTCCACGGTGGCGGCTTCGGCGCCCTTGTCGTAGCCCTGCAGCTCCGGCAGTTGCACAAACACCACATCACCCAGGGCGTTCTGGGCGAAAGCCGTAATGCCGACGGTGACACTGCCATCCGCTTCGGTACGCAGCCATTCGTGATCTTCAGTAAAACGCAACTCGCTCATGGAAACTCCTCAGGGGCCAGACTCGTCTGGTGGACGCGATTGAATGCTCGGACAGCGCCGAGCCGAATGGCAATGTCCATAGCAAGAACACGGCCAATATTTATTTGGCCGTTGTAAATCAAGGGGTTGAGTGTTTTTTGTAGAGAATGGAATTTCACGGCCGTAGCGAAAACGCTACAGCACGGGGTGCGGAAAAAAGGCTTTGAGGATCAAAGCCTTGCACGGCTGCGATTGCAAGGCTTTGTAGCGAAATCGTTCCACTGTAGCGCTTTCAGTACAGATGGAGGTCGCTTTCAGAGCGGCAGGCGCAAGCTCAGGCCTTGCTGGGAATGCCGTATTTGCGCAGGCGATGGGCAATCGCGGTATGGGAGGTCTGCAAGCGGTTGGCCAGTTGCCGGGTCGAGGGGTAACTGACATAGAGGTTTTCCAGCAGCTCCTTCTCGAAGGCTTCCACGGCCTGTTCCAGGCTGGCCACTTCGGCATCGTTCTGGCGGGCTACCGAGGTGCCGGCAATGTCCAGGTCACCGATGTCCACCAGGTTGCTCTCGCAGATCGCCGCCGCACGGAAGATCACGTTCTGCAATTGCCGCACGTTGCCCGGCCAGCGGTTGCCCAGCAGCGCCGGGTAGGTCCCCGGTGTCAGCCGGCACACCGGCCGCTGGATCTGCGCGCAGGCCTGCTGCATGAAGTAGCGGGCCAGCAGCAGGATGTCCTGGCCGCGTTCGCGCAGCGGTGGCACTTCCACGTTCAGCACGTTGAGGCGATAGAACAGGTCTTCGCGGAAGGTGCCTTCGTTGACCATTTTTTCCAGGTCACGATGGGTGGCGCTGAGGATGCGCACGTTGACCTTGATCTCGCGATCGCCACCGACCCGGCGAAAGCTGCCGTCATTGAGAAAGCGCAGGAGCTTGGCCTGCAGGTAGGGCGACATCTCGCCGATTTCATCGAGGAACACCGTGCCCTGGTTGGCCAGCTCCATCAGCCCCGGCTTGCCGCCGCGCTGGGCGCCGGTAAAGGCGCCGGGGGCATAGCCGAACAGCTCGCTCTCGGCCAGGTTTTCCGGCAGTGCCGCGCAGTTCAGGGCCAGGAACGGCGCGCCGTGGCGGGCGCTGATGGCGTGGCAGGCGCGGGCCACCAGTTCCTTGCCGGTGCCGGTTTCACCCTGGATCAATAGTGGTGCGTCCAGCGCTGCAACCCGCTGCGCCCGGGCCTTGAGGGTGCGGATCGCCGGTGATTCGCCGAGCAGGGCATCGAAGCCTTCGGCGTGGTCGTGATGCAGGGCCGAGAGCCGTTCACCGATACGGTTGGGCGGGTACAGGGTCAGCAGGGCACCGGCGTCGGTAATGGGAGTGGCGTCCAGCAGCAGGGTCTGGCCATTGACGGTGATTTCCCGCAGCGGCAGGCGAAAGCCGTTTTCCAGCAGGGCCTCCAGCAGTGCGGGGTCGGCAAACAGCTCGGCGACGCTTTCCCCGGCCGGTTCGCGACCATACAGGGCGATCAGCGCCGGGTTGGCCAGCAGCACTTTGCCGGCACTGTCCAGGGCCAGCACCGGATCGGTCATGGCCGCCAGCAGGGCGTCCAGTTGCAGGTGCCGGCGTTGCCCGGGAAGGATGTCCACCACCGTCACCGCCTGCACGCCACGTACGTTGAACAGCGCATCGCGCAGTTCTTCCAGCACCTGGGGGCTCAAGGTCGGGGCATCGATATAGACGTTGGGCGGCACCATTTCCACCGCATCCAGGTTGAGGTTGCGCCCGCCCAACAGGGCCAGGACTTCCTGGGTGATGCCGACGCGGTCGATGAAGCTGACGTGGATACGCATGGGGTGACTGACGGTTCTGCAAAGCGGAGGGTGGCCAGTATGCCTTGGGGCAGGGGCTTAGTCGAAATCGTCACGCATGCCGCAAGAGCCGGCTAGCCGGCGAAGGCGGGCCGGGCAGCGATGCAGGGCCGTGGTCAGTTCGCCGGCACGTCGGCCCCAGCAGGGGATCGGGGGTTATGCAAGGTGCTCGGGTTTCACCGGGTCGCCGGGCTTGACGTCCAGTTGCTTGCGTACGTCCTCGAACATTTCGTCGTAGTACTTGTGCATCGAGGCAATGCTGGCGCTTTTGGGCAGGCCGTGCTGCTGGGCGAGGCGGGTGGCGTGGCGGGCGAAGTCGAAAGCCAGGTCCTTGGCCAGGAAGAACTGCTCCTTCAGGGACTTGTCTTCGATGGTGCCGTGCAGGGTGAACAGCATGCCCTTGCCCTCCTTGGGGTCGTGGGCCACTTCGTAGTCAATGCACAGGTTGTAGCTGAAGTCGTCCTTGTTCAGCGCATGGCGCTCGATATGCAGGTGACCGGGCTCAAACATGGCCATAGGCTTCTCTCCTCCAGGGCTTTGAAATGAGGGCAGGCGCCGGGCCTGCCCCGAGTTTTCACTGCAAGCGTCTTACAGGTAACTGATGCCAGGTTGCGCGGTGCTGATGCGGGTGCCGGCCTTGCCCTGGACGATCGCTTCGATGTCCGAGAGTGAACCGATCACTGCGGTTTTGCCAGTGTGCCGGGCAAATTCGCAGGCGGCCTGGACCTTCGGCCCCATGGAGCCGGCGGCAAAGCCCAGCTTCTCGATTTCGTCCGGGTGGGCCTGGCCGATGGCCTTCTGGGTCGGTTTGCCGAAGTCGATGAACGCCGCGTTGACGTCGGTGGCGATCACCAGCAGGTCGGCTTCCAGTTGCTCGGCCAACAGCGCCGAGCACAGGTCCTTGTCGATCACGGCCTCGATGCCCTTGAGCTTGCCATCCTCGCCGTACATGGTGGGGATGCCGCCACCGCCGGCGCAGATCACGATGCTGCTTTTTTCCAGCAGCCACTTGATCGGACGGATCTCGAAGATGCGCTTGGGTTTCGGGCTGGCCACTACCCGGCGGTACTTGTCGCCATCCGGGGCGATGGCCCAGCCTTTTTCCTTGGCCAGCTTCTCGGCTTCTTCCTTGCTGTAGACCGGGCCGATGGGCTTGGTCGGGTTCTTGAATGCCGGGTCCTTGGCGTCCACTTCCACCTGGGTCAGCAAGGTGGCGAACGGCACCTCGAAGTCCAGCAGGTTGCCCAGTTCCTGTTCGATGATGTAGCCGATCATGCCTTCGGTCTCGGCGCCTAGCACGTCCAGCGGGTAGGGCGAAACCTGGGTATAGGCCGCCGCTTGCAACGACAGTAGGCCGACCTGCGGGCCATTGCCGTGGGCAATCACCAGTTGGTTGCCGGGGTGGATCTTGGCGATCTGTTCGGTGGCGATGCGGATGTTGGCGCGTTGGTTGTCCGCGGTCATGGGTTCACCACGGCGGAGCAGGGCGTTACCGCCCAGTGCAACGACGATACGCATAATGCAGTCCTTCTAGAGTCCGGTGCCGGCGCCGCCTGGGCGGCGCCGGTGCTGGAGGGGGATTACAGGTCGGCCAGGGTCGAAACCAGGATCGCCTTGATGGTGTGCATGCGGTTTTCCGCTTGCTCGAAGGCGATGCAGGCGGGCGACTCGAACACGTCGTCGGTCACTTCAATGCCGTTGGCCAGGTGCGGATACTGCTCGGCGATCTGCTTGCCGACCTTGGTATCGCTGTTGTGGAAAGCCGGCAGGCAGTGCATGAACTTGGTCCGTGGGTTGCCGGTGGCTTTCATCAACTGGGCGTTGACCTGGTAGGGCAGCAGTTGCTCGATACGCTCGGCCCAGGCTTCCACCGGTTCGCCCATGGAGACCCAGACGTCGGTGTGAATGAAGTCCACGCCCTTGACCGCGGCTTTCGGATCCTCGGTGAGGGTGATGCGGGCACCGCTTTCCTCTGCGTATTTCTTGCAGCGCTGCACCAGGTCGTCATGGGGCCACAGGGCCTTGGGCGCGCAGATGCGCACGTCCATGCCGAGCTTGGCGCCCACCAGCAGCAGAGAGTTGCCCATGTTGTTGCGCGCATCGCCCAGGTAGGCGTAGCTGATCTCGTGGATCGGCTTGTCGGCGTGCTCACGCATGGTCAGCACGTCGGCGATCATCTGGGTCGGGTGGTATTCATCGGTCAGGCCGTTGAACACCGGAACCCCGGCGAATTTCGCCAGTTCTTCGACGATTTCCTGCTTGAAGCCGCGGTACTCGATGGCGTCGTACATGCGCCCCAGCACTCGGGCGGTGTCCTTCATGCTTTCCTTGTGGCCGATCTGCGAGGAGTTGGGGTCGATGTAGGTGACGTTGGCGCCCTGGTCATAGGCCGCCACTTCGAAGGCGCAACGGGTACGGGTCGAGGTCTTTTCGAAGATCAGGGCGATGTTGTTGCCCTTGAGGTGCTGCTGCTCGGTGCCGGTGTACTTGGCGCGCTTGAGGTCGCGGGACAGGTCCAGCAGGTAGCGCAGCTCACGTGGGGTGTGGTGTTCCAGGCTCAGCAGGTTACGGTTGTGGATGTTGAAAGCCATGATGGATCTCCTTTGATTTCGGTCGTCCACTTGCCGAGGCCCTTTGTAGGGGCAACGGCAAGCTGCTATGTCGGATAGGGCGCTTAGTAGTCGATCGGGTCGCGGATGATCGGGCAGGTCATGCAGTGGCCGCCGCCACGGCCCCGGCCCAGTTCGCCGGCGCTGATGGTGATGACCTCGACCCCGGCCTTGCGCAGTAGGGTGTTGGTGTAGGTGTTGCGGTCGTAGCCGATGACCACGCCGGGCTCCACGGCCACCACGTTGTTGCCGTCGTCCCATTGCTCGCGCTCGGCGGCGAAGGCGTTGCCACCGGTTTCCACCACGCGCAGGGCCTTGAGGTTGAGGGCCTTGGCCACGGTGTCGAGGAAGCTGGTCTCTTCGCGGCGCACATCGATGCCGCCGGGCTTGCTTTCGTCAGGGCGCAGGCTGAAGGCGACGATCTGGCTCACCACTTCCGGGAAGACCGTGACCAGGTCGCGGTCGCAGAAGCTGAACACGGTGTCCAGGTGCATCGCCGCGCGGGATTTCGGCAGGCCGGCGACGATCACGCGCTCCACGGCCTTGTGCTTGAACAGGTTCAGCGCCAGTTGTCCGATGGCCTGACGCGAGGAGCGCTCGCCCATGCCGATCAGGACCACGCCGTTGCCGATCGGCATCACGTCGCCGCCTTCCAGGGTGGCGTTGCCGTGTTCCTGGTCCGGGTCGCCGTACCAGATCTGGAAGTCGGCGTTGGTGAACTCGGGGTGGAACTTGTAGATGGCGGTGGTCAGCAGGGTTTCCTGACGTCGCGCCGGCCAGTACATCGGGTTCAGGGTCACGCCGCCGTAGATCCAGCAGGTGGTGTCGCGGGTGAACTGGGTGTTGGGCAGCGGCGGCAGGATGAAGCTGGAGTGGCCGAGGAAGTCGCGGAACATCTCGATGGTCTTGCCACCGAAGCTGGTGGGCAGGTCATCGGCCGATACACCGCCGATCAGGTACTCGGCGACCTTGCGCGGCTCCAGGCTGCGCAGCCACGAACCGACTTCGTTGACCAGGCCCAGGCCGACCTGGTTGGCGGTGATCTTGCGCTCCAGAATCCAGTCCAGGGCTTCGGGCATGGCGACAATGTCGGTCAGCAGGTTGTGCATTTCAAGCACATCGATATCCCGCTCACGCATCTTGGTGACGAAGTCGAAGTGGTCGCGTTTGGCCTGGGCCACCCACAGCACATCATCGAACAGCAGTTCATCGCAGTTGTTCGGGGTCAGCCGCTGATGGGCCAGGCCTGGGGAACAAACCATGACTTTGCGCAGTTTGCCGGCTTCGGAATGTACGCCGTACTTAACTTTTTCCGTGGTCATTACTGTGATCCTCCAGAGACAAAACAATCGGGGGTGTTGCTAGAGCTATAGGGTCAGGAAGCCGTCGTAGAGTCCGTAGGCCGCCACCAGGGCGCCTATGACCACTGCGGCAAAAATCAGCTTCTCGACGTTGGTGAAAATCGGTTTGTGCAGTTCCATCTTGGCCTTGGCGAACAGCACCACGCCGGGGGCGTAGAGCAGGGCCGAGAGCAGCAGGTACTTGACCCCGCCGGCATACAGCAGCCAGATCGCGTAGAGCAGGGCGATGCTGCCGATGATCAGGTCCTTCTTGCGTTCGGCCAGGGCCTGTTCATAGCTTTCGCCGCGCACCGCCAGCAGTACTGCGTAGGCCGCCGACCACAGGTAGGGCACCAGGATCATCGAGGTGGCGAGGTAGATCAGCGACAGGTAGGTACTGGCCGAGAACAGGGTGATGACCAGGAAGATCTGCACCATGGCATTGGTCAGCCACAGGGCGTTGGCCGGTACGTGGTTGGCGTTCTCGCGGCGCAGGAACTCCGGCATGGTGTGGTCCTTGGCGGCGGCGAACATGATTTCCGCGCACAGCAGCACCCAGGACAGCAGCGCCCCCAGCAGCGAGATGATCAGGCCGACGCTGATCAGTACCGCGCCCCAGTGGCCCACCACATGCTCCAGCACTGCCGCCATGGACGGGTTCTGCAGCTTGGCCAGTTCCGGCTGGGTCATGATCCCCAGGGACAGCACGTTCACCAGCACCAGGAACAGCAGCACGGTGATGAAGCCGATGACGGTGGCCTTGCCCACATCCGAGCGTTTCTCCGCCCGGGACGAGAAGATGCTCGCGCCCTCGATGCCGATGAACACCCACACGGTGACCAGCATCATGTTGCGCACCTGGTTCATCACGCTGCCCAGGTCCGGATTCTTCACGCCCCAGATGTCGGCGGTGAAGATATCCAGCTTGAAGGCGAACAGGGCGATCAGCACGAACAGCAGCAGCGGCACCACCTTGGCAACCGTGGTCACCAGGTTGATGAAGGCCGCTTCCTTGATGCCGCGCAGCACCAGGAAGTGCACGGCCCAGAGCAAAACAGAGGCGCCGATCACGGCCGCCGGGGTGTTGCCCTCGCCGAAGATCGGGAAGAAATAGCCCAGGGTGCTGAACAGCAGGACGAAGTAGCCGACGTTGCCCAGCCAGGCGCTGATCCAGTAACCCCAGGCCGATGAAAAGCCCATGTAGTCACCGAACCCGGCCTTGGCGTAGGCGTAGACGCCGCCATCCAGGTCAGGTTTGCGATTGGCTAGAGTTTGGAAGACGAAGGCCAGGGTCAACATGCCGACAGCGGTAATTGCCCAACCAATAAGAACAGCACCAACATCGGCGCTGGCGGCCATGTTTTGCGGTAAGGAGAAGATCCCGCCGCCAATCATGGAACCCACTACTAGGGCGACTAAGGCGCCCAGTCTTAGTTTACCGGGGGATTCAGACATTGCATGACTCCAATGCAGGAGAAGAGAGACGTCAGAGTAAATCTGCTTGCAATCCGAACA
Organism: Pseudomonas sp. NFPP25; assembly: GCF_900116505.1. Classification (NCBI taxonomy): domain Bacteria; kingdom Pseudomonadati; phylum Pseudomonadota; class Gammaproteobacteria; order Pseudomonadales; family Pseudomonadaceae; genus Pseudomonas; species Pseudomonas sp. NFPP25. Next base: position 548,648 of record NZ_FPBG01000002.1, read on the forward strand.
GCTGACTCAGATCAGTTCATTACTGCATTCCGTTGTGAATGAATGACTTAAGATTTGTTGCGGGGGGTAGAATGCTGCCCGGAGAGGGCCATTCCAGACAGGTTTCGATCTCCTTATCAGTAGCGGTTCTCATTGCCGACGACGTTTGAAACTAGACCCTTTTGGGGAATGTGCAAATCTTTCAGCGGCATTGATTAATCACTTGGTAGTGATGGCACTTAGTGCATATCCATAACAAAACAGTCGGTTATTCAGGGCTTTCTACGGGGTGTACAGAGGCCCGTTGCTTAAAGGATAAATAATTGACTGTTACTGTTAGACGCAAATTTGTAGAAGTTATTTAATAGCGTGTAGCTTTAATCGCCAGATCGACTCACTGAAGCAGAGGTAGGGATGTCACAACCGGCGCAGAAGCTGCAACTCGGTGCATTGATCGCCCTGGTGGTGGGTTCCATGATTGGCGGCGGGATCTTCTCGCTGCCGCAGAATATGGCGGCCCGGGCCGATGCCGGAGCGGTGCTGATCGGCTGGGCCATCACCGCAGTGGGGATGCTGACCCTGGCCTTCGTCTTCCAGACCCTGGCCAACCGCAAGCCGGAGCTCGATTCCGGGGTCTACGCCTATGCCAAGGCCGGGTTCGGCGACTACATGGGCTTTTCATCGGCCTGGGGTTACTGGATCAGTGCCTGGCTGGGCAACGTCGGCTACTTCGTCCTGCTGTTCAGCACCCTGGGCTATTTCTTTCCGGTGTTCGGCCAGGGCAATACCCCGGTGGCCATCGGCTGTGCCTCGGTCCTGCTGTGGGCCGTGCATTTCCTGGTGTTGCGGGGGATCAAGGAGGCGGCGTTCATCAACCAGCTGACCACGGTGGCGAAGATCGTGCCGCTGGTGATGTTCATCGTCATCGCTGCCGTGGCATTCAAGGCGGATATCTTCACCCGGGATATCTGGGGCCGCAGCAACCCGAACTTCGGCGGGGTGATGGACCAGGTGCGCAACATGATGCTGGTCACGGTGTTCGTGTTCATCGGTATCGAGGGCGCCAGCGTGTATTCGGCCCGGGCGCAGAAGCGCGCCGATGTCGGGCGGGCCACGGTGATCGGTTTTCTCGGGGTGCTGGCGCTGCTGGTACTGGTCAACGTGCTGTCGTTGGGGATCATGAGCCAGCCGGAGCTGGCGCAATTGCAGAATCCTTCCCTGGCGGCAGTGCTGGAGCATATCGTCGGCCCCTGGGGCGCCTTGCTGATCAGCATCGGCCTGGCGGTTTCCCTGCTGGGGGCCTTGCTGTCCTGGGCCTTGCTGTGCGCCGAGATCCTCTACGCCACCGCCCGGGACCGGACCATGCCGGCTTTCCTGAAGAAGGAAAACGCCAACCATGTGCCGGTCAATGCCTTGTGGCTGACCAACGTGATGATCCAGATCTTTCTGCTGATCACCCTGTTCTCCGCCGGCACCTACACCAGCCTGATCTACCTGGCGTCGTCGATGATCCTGGTGCCCTACCTGTGGTCGGCGGCCTATGCGGTGCTGCTCAGCGGTCGCGGGGAAACCTACGAGCAGGCCTCCCGGGAACGCAAGAAGGACCTGTTCATCGCCACCGTGGCCCTGAGCTACGCCATCTGGCTACTGTACGCCGGCGGCTTGAAGTACCTGCTGCTGTCGGCCTTGTTGTATGCGCCGGGGGTGATCCTGTTCGCCAAGGCCAAGCATGAGCAGGGCGAGCCGTTGTTCACCCCGCTGGAAAAACTGATCTTCGCGGCCGTGGTCATCGGCGCCTCATTGGCGGCCTATGGCTTGTACAGCGGTCTGCTGGCGCTGTGATTCATCACCTGCTCTACCAGGGCGCCTACGACTGGCCGGCGATGCTGGGCTTTCTCAGGGCTCGCGCCATCGAAGGCCTGGAGGTGGTGCAGGGCGATACTTATGCCCGCACCTTCGCGCTGGCGGGTGGGCAAGGCATCTTGAGTGTCTGCCCGGGGCCTGCAGGCCATTTGCAGGTGCAGGTGCAGTTGCAGAGGGCCGAGCAGGCCCTGCTGCCCCAGGTGCTGGCGCGCTTGCGCCGGCAATTCGATCTGGACGCGGACCTGCTCCTGATCAACCGCCATCTGGCCCGTGATCCGCTGCTCGCACCGTTGCTGGCGGCACGCCCGGGCCTGCGAGTACCTGGGGCCTGGGACGGTTTCGAGCTGGCCATTCGCGCCGTGCTGGGCCAGCAGATCACCGTGCAGGGCGCGATCCGCCTGGCGGGCAAGCTGGTGGCGGTGCATGGCCGGTTGCTGGCCAGTCCCGACCCGCAGTGGCCTGGTTTGACCCACCTGTTTCCCACTCCCCAGGTGCTGTCCACTGCCAACCTGGCCGACCTGGGAATGCCCCGCAGCCGGGCACGCACGCTGTCTGCCGTGGCCCAGGCCTTGCTCGACGATCCACTCCTGTTCGAACCCAGGGCCAGCCTGCAACAGGGGGTGGAGCGCCTGTTGCAATTGCCGGGAATCGGCGATTGGACCGCGCAATACATCGCCCTGCGCCAGTTGCGCGAGAGCGATGCCTTTCCGGCGGCGGACGTAGGCCTGTTCAACGCTGTGGCACGTCTGCAGGGGCTGCGGCCCAATGCCCGCCAACTGCTGGCCCGGGCCGAGGCCTGGCGGCCGTGGCGCGGTTATGCGGCGCAGCATTTGTGGGCGGCCATCGGCTGAAACGGTCCGCCGGTTCCTACGGGATCAACTGCCAGCCAAGGCCTTCACCACCATCTGGGGCGATGGGCGCCCAGGGCGGTGGCCGGGCAACTCCACTGCACCGGCGTTCCATTGATGTGCAACGGCACCCGCAGGCGCCGCGCCGGCCCCCAAGGGGTCTGTTCCAGCACTAGCCCCTGATCCTCGTGGTCTTCGGCGCGCGGTGGAATTTCGGCGGTCGCTGACGGGGAATGATCAACCAGCAACTGGGCGGTGCGGGCCAGGGACAGGCGCGCCGATGCGCCCTGGTCGCCGCTCAGGGACCGGGTCAGTGCCCGCAGGGCGCTGGCTGCCATCAGGTAACCGGTGGCGTGATCCAGGGCTTGGACCGGCAGTGGTACAGGCCTGTCCGCGGCTTTCCAGGCCATGTCGGCTTCGGCGATGCCGCAGCTCATCTGCACCAGGCTGTCGAAGCCCCGGCGGTTGCGCCAGGGGCCGCTCCAGCCGTAGGCATTGAGGCTGACTTCGATCAGCCCCGGAGCGATTTTCTGGCGTGCCTGGGCGTCATAACCCAGGTGTTCCAGGGCATCGGCGCGGTAGCCATGCAGAAGCAGGTCGGCCTGCGCCAGCAGGCCTTCGAACAGGGCACGCTGCTCAAGGTCGTGCAGATCGAGGCGCGCGCAGTGTTTGCCCAGGGTCACCTCCGGCTCCAGGGCCGGCTCGTTCCAGTGTGGCGGATCGATGCGCAACACCTCGGCCCCGAGCCCCGCCAGCAGGCGGCTGGCCACCGGTCCAGCCAGGACCCGGGTCAGGTCCAGTACCTTGAGCCCGGCCAGGGGCCGGTCGACGCGACCGCTCCAGGCCTTGTGCCGCTGATCGGCCTGGGGCAGCCAGTGCACCAGGGGTTCGCTGTTTACCGCCTGGCCCTGGGGGTGGGCCTGCCACTGCGCCCAGCTGCGCATCTGCGCGGCACAACCGCCCTGGTCGACTATCGCCTGCTCCAGTTCCAGGGCGTTCCAGGTGGCCACCTGGGCGGCCATGGCCGAACGTTCGGTTACCGCTCCCAGCACCCGTTCGGCGGCGGCCCGGTGGTGAGGTGCGTTGGTGTGCAGGCGAATCCAGCCGTCGCGGCTGGCGTAGTCGCCGGCAATCGGGTCCCAGGGGGATGGCAGGCTCCAGCCCTGCGGGCGGATCGAGCTGGCGAACCAGAACGAGGCCAGGCGCCGGTCGACGCTGACCTCTGGCAGGCGTCCGGTCTGGCTGTACAGGAGTTCAGCGACTGCCTGCCCGGTAGCGGCAATGCTGGCGCTAGCCAGGTCGGTCACGGCGAAGGCCGAGGGCAGGGCGCCCTGGCCGGTTTGCCGGCTGCTTGATGACGCCAGGCCCAGCGCGGCCTGGATGGATGCGAGTAACTCGGTCATGGCCCACTCCGCGGATCAGGGGAGGGCATTGCACCCTGAAACTGCCGCGGCTGTCGATCACCCCTGGTCATCGGCCGCGGCTGGCGCCGGAGCAGCGCTTACACGCGGAACTGATCCATGAGTTTCATTTGCTGGGTGGCCAGGGCATTGAGCTGGCTGCTGACCTGGGCCGACTCACTGGCCTGTTCGGTGAGGGTTTCGGTCACGGTGCGAATCGCCGAGACGTTGCGGTTGACCTCTTCGGCCACCGCGCTCTGCTGCTCGGCAGCGCTGGCGATCTGCAGGTTCATGTCGCTGATCACGGTGACCGCGTCGCTGATCTTGCCCAGGGCCTGGACTGCCTGCTGGATCTGCCCGGCATTGTTCTGCGCCTGGCTCTGGCTGGCGTGCATGGTGGTCACCACATCCCGGGTGCCGCTCTGGATGCGTTCGATCACCACGCGGATTTCCTCCACCGAGTCCTGGGTGCGCTTGGCCAGGTTGCGCACTTCATCGGCCACCACGGCGAAACCGCGGCCGCTTTCCCCGGCGCGAGCCGCTTCGATGGCGGCGTTGAGGGCCAGCAGGTTGGTCTGCTCGGCAATACTGCGGATCACTTCCAGCACCGACCCTATCTGTTCGCTGCTCACCGCCAGGGCTTCGACTTCCCCCACCGCCTTGCTCACCTCGTCGGCCAGCAGGCTGATGTCCCGGGTGCTGCGCTCGATGATGGTCATGCCTTCCTTGGCCGACTGGTCTGCGCCACGGGCGGCCTGGGCGGCATTGGAGGCACTGTTGGCAACATCGTGGGCAGTGGCGCTCATTTCGTTGGAGGCGGTGGCCACTTGATCGATTTCGCGGAACTGCACTTGCATGCCTTCACTGGTCTGGCGGGCGATCTCCGAAGACTGGTCGGCGGTACCCCGGGCTTCGGTGATGCTCTGCTTGATCTGGGCGATGGTCGGTTGCAGCTTGTCGAGGAAGCGGTTGAACCAGCCCACCAGTTCGCCGAGTTCGTCTTTCTTGCTGTAGTCCAGGCGCTGGGTCAGGTCGCCGTCGCCGCTGGCGATGGCCTTGAGCATCTGCGCCACGCTGTTGATCGGGCGGGTCACGCCCGAGGCGCTGAGCCAGATCAGCAGCAGGCCTAGCAGGCCGGCGCCGACGGCCACCAGTACGGTTTTCACCGTACCGCTGGTCTGGGCCTCATCCAGCAGGCCTTGCAGTTTTACCGAGTCTGCCAGCAGCACTTGTTGCGGCAGGTCGATGGTGACGCCCCAGGGCTTGGCATCGGCAATCGGGCTGAAGGGGTAGACCGCGCGGATCAGTTCACCCTGTTGCAGGACCTTGTTCTGGTTGCCGGCGAGCAGCGCGAGGATATCCTTGCCCTGGGCGCCGAGGGTTTCGTTGATGTTCTTGCCGACCTGGCTGGCATCGGCGCCCACGGCCGCCAGCAAGCCGCTGCCGGCGACGATCATCATGTGCCCGGCACCGTTGAACAGAAAGCGCTGGGATTCGCCGGCCGCGGCCTGCAGGGAGTCCAGGGCGATGTCGACGCCAATCACCCCGATGACCTTGCCGTCCACCAGCAAGGGCTGGGAGATGGTGGTCATCAGCACCTGTTTCTTGTCCTCGCCGATGGTGTCGGCGTAGGGGTCCAGCAGGCAGGTACGGCGGCTGTCGCGGGGGCAGGTGTACCAGACGTTGTAGGGGGTGCCGCTGAGGTTGAGGGTGGTCTTGGTCAGGTCGTCTTCCACCATCACGGTGTTCAACTGCTGGCCCCCGGATCGGCTCCAGTAGGTGGCGAAGCGCCCGCGTTCGTTGGAAGCACGGGCTGCGTCATTGAGAAATTCGCTGTCCTTGCCATCCAGGGCGTTGGGTTCGTAGGCCAGCCAGATGCCGAGCACTTTGGGATTGCGCTCGAAGGCGGTCTTCAGGCTGTGGTTGAGCTCTTCGCGCAGTGCCGCAGCTTCCAGGCCGCGCTTGCTCGCCATGTCACGCAGGTCGCGTACCTGGTCCGCCAGGGCGGTGATCACCAGGTTGCTTTCACCGAAGGTCTTCTGCACCCGTACTGCCTGGTCGGCGGCCTTGGCCTGCAGCAACTCTTCGACCCCGGCGGTGAGCATCCGCGTGCTGGAGGTGTTGACCAGTTGGTTGTTCTGCTGGCTCTGGTACAGGTTCATGCCGACGATCAGCGCCACTACGCCCAACAGGCACAGTCCGGACAACAGCACTATTTTCAGGCGAATGGAGAGAGAGTCGAACATGGGGGCGATCTCGCGAAAGGACGGATGGAAAGCACGGAATCGGATGACTCCGGTCGCCAAGTCCATTCAGCGCTATGCCCGGAACATCGGCTCGGGCGGCCTTTGCGTGAGGGGCTGCCGACGAACGGTCATGTCCTTGACATATATGGCCTCAGGGGCAAGGGCATAGCTGCCAGCGGGCGCAGGTCAGGAGGCCTGCGGCAGGGCTTCTGGGCGTGACCAGATCCACAGGTTGCCCAGGGTCATGCCGGCAATGGCGGCATACATCGTCCAGTGATGGTTGAGCAGGGTCAGCATCAATCCGGCACACAGCAGCATGCTGACCGTGGCGCTGATCTTGGCCTTGCGGCTGACGATCCGGCCGTTGCGCCAGTTGCAGAGGATAGGCCCGAACAGGCGATGGTTCTCCATCCAGGCGCTTAGCCGTGGCGAGCTCTTGGTGGCGGCCCAGGCAGCGAGCAGGATGAACTCGGTGGTCGGCAGGCCGGGTACGACGATGGCGATCAGGCCGATGGCCAGGCTGACATAGGCCAGCGCGCCAAACAGCAGGCGGGAAATCTTCGACGAGGAGGGGCGAGTGGGGGTCATGGTTTCGATGATGAGGTAACGCGTCGTACGGCTCAATCCGCGAATGCCGCCGGCCGACAAAATACCGCTGCGGGCAGGGGCACGCCTTGGCGCGCCACCTGCCCGCAACTACGCGGGTCAGGCCGGTTGTGCGGCGCCGGAGTAAGCCTGTTCCAGCAGCACGGTGAAGCGGTTGAAGGCATCCAGGGCACCTTTTTCCGCCGCGGCTTCTTCTTCGGCGGTGAACTCCAGGCCGTCGAGGATGCGGGTGAAGGTTTTCCAGCCTTCGGCGCGGCCACCGGCTGGTTCGCCCAGGTGACGGGCACCGAAGGTTTCGCTCAGGCCCAGGCCCACGGCGCGCTTGATCAGGAACGCGGCACCCAGCTTGGAACCCTCGGAGACGAAGATCCAGCCCAGGGCTTCGGCCTGGCTTGGGTTACTGACGGCACCGGCCACTGGTGCAGGAACCTCGGTTTCCAGGTCGGCCAGGTCAGCCTTGGCAGCTTCGGCGCGGCAGCGCTCGGCCAGGTCCGGGACGATCTTGTTCAGTTCGGCATCGTTGTACAGGTCCACCAGTTCCGACTGGAACAGGTACTGGGCCACCACGAAACGGGCGAATGCACCTTGGGTTTCGAAGGGCGCATGGGCCTTGACCAGGGCGTCGAGCTTGGAATGCGGCTCGTGGGTGATCTGGTTCAGGCGTTGGGAGCGCAGGTGGTGACGCTGGGAGGAATCCTGGGAGGTCATGCAGATGTCCTTGAGAATGAGAGGCACTTAGTGACTAGACGAACAAGAAGACGCGACACAGTAAAAAATCCTCACTGCCCTGGATGAAAAAGGGCAGTGAGGTGTCCAGGCGTCAGATATCCCACACCAGGTTGACCGAGAAGTTGCGGCCGGGCTGGGTCAGGCGGTCGAGGTTGGCGGGTGCGGTCTGGCCGGCTTCGCCGACGCTGTCGTAGCCGCGCACGTCGTCCCAGTTCCAGTATTTCTTGTCGGTCAGGTTGTACAGGCCGGCGTTCACGGTCAGGTCATCGGTGACCTTGTAGAAACCGCTGAGGTCGAGAATGCCGAAGCCCGGGGATTTGAACTGGCTGCTGGTAACGCGCCCGTCCGGAGCCTTGAAGGTACTGTCGTCGACCCGGTCCTTGCGCTTGACCAGGGTCCAGCTCAGCAGGGCGCCGTAGTTGTCCTGGTCATAGCCCAGGCCGAACACGCCTTTGAGCGGGTTGACGCTGTTGATCGGTTCGCCGTTGTCGTTGTTGCGACCGTATGCGTAGGCCACCGAGCCGATGCTGTACAGCCCTTGTGGAGCACCGAAGGCGTCGAGGTTGAGGCGGCCCTTGGCTTCCGCGCCCTTGATGGTGGCGTGCTTGATGTTGTTGCTCTGGATGACCGACAACAGTGCCCCGGCAGTAATGGCGTCTTCGTTGATGAAGTCGCGGTACTGGTTGTAGAACACCGAGACGTCGAAGGAGCCCGCGTCGAAGTTGCCACGCAGGCCGGTTTCGTAGCTCTTGCTCGTTTCCGGCTTGAGGTTGGAGTTGGGCTCCACTACATAGCCGCCCGCGAGGTTTTCGAAGCGGCCGTAGAGCGCCTTGGCCGAGGGGGTACGGAAGCCTTCGGAGTATTGGCCGTAACCGGTGTAATGCTCGTCAAAGGCGTAGGTCAGGCCGAACTTGGGCGATACGCGGTGCCAGGTCTTTTCATCGTCGCTGACCGGGAAGGCGCCCGTTGAGTTGGCAACGTTGAGAAACTCCTGGGTCAGCTTGGGCTTGAGTTGGGTGTAGTCATAGCGCAGGCCCGGAGTGAAGGTCCAGGCGTTCCAGCTGATCTGGTCCTGGACGAACAGGCTGTAGGTGTTGATGGTCGGGTCCGGGAAGTCGCTGGACTTCTTCACGCTGTCACCGGCAGAAGGGCTCGGCGCGCCAACCGCGGTACAGCCGGCACCGACGGCCAGGCAACTGGCGGTACCATAGCGCGAGCCTGTGACCTTCTGCTGCTTGAGAGTGGTGCCGTAGGTCAACTGGTGATCGGTTTCACCCAGGGCGAAGGCCTTGTCCAACTGAGCGTCGAACACCCATTGTTTTTCCTGGTACAGGGTTTTCCGCTCACGCTGCACGTCACGCGCCACCGGGCTGAAGATCGACACCGGGTTGTAGCGCTCGGAGGTGGTCTGGTCGGTCTTGGCGATCTGGTAGTTCAGGCTCCACTTGATCTGGTCGGCGATCGGCGACTCCAGGGCAAAGCTGTTTTCCAGGCCGAAGCGTTCGCGGGTGATGGTGTCGTTGCCGACGCGCGAGCGATACCAGTTCTGGCCAACGCCATTGAGGAACAGGCCGCCCACCGCACTTTTCTGATTGGTGTCGCGGTCGTCCTTGTACTTTTCGTAGGTCAGGCCCAGGCGTGCGTCGTCCGCATAGTTCCAGCCGAGCTTGGCCAGTACGTTGGTGGTCCGGGCGTCTTCCGGGTTGGCGGCAGTGCGGTTCAGGCCGGTGCCGTTGTTGCTGCCATAGGACTCGGTCTCGTGGCCGTCACGCTGGCTCAGGTGCAACAAACCGTCGAATTCGCCGACCCGCCCGGCGAAGGTGCCGGATTTCAGCCAGCTTTCGTCCGCCGAGCTGTAGCCGGTCTTCAGGCGCGCGCCAAAATCCTCGCCGGGCTTGATGATGTCGTCGGCGTCCAGAGTGTAGTAACTGACGGCGCCACCGATGGCGCTGCTGCCGTAGAGCACCGAGGCCGGGCCACGCAGGATTTCCACGCGCTTGACGATTTCCGGGTCGACGTAGTTACGGTTGGTCTTGGCATAAGGGCCGCTGAAGAAGTGATCCGGCACTTCCACGCCGTCCACCTGGGTGAGGATCCGGTCGCTGTCGATACCACGGATGTTGTAGCCGCTGATACCGGCACGCTGGCCTGCACCGCCGACTGAAACACCAGGCTCATAACGCACCAGTTCCTTGATCGTGTTGACGTTCTGGCGGTCGAGTTCTTCCCGGGTGTGCACGCTCACGGTGCTGGGCACCGAGTTGATGTCCTGCTCCTGACGGGTGGCGCTGATGGTCACCTGCTGCAGGTTCACCACATTGGCTGCGCTGCGCTTTTCCAGAACGATGTTGTTGTTGCCCAGCTTGCGGTAGCTCAGGTTGGTGCCGCTGAGCAGCCGATCCAGAGCCTTTTCCGGTGGCAGCGAACCGCGCACGCCCGGGGAGGACACCCCGCTGCCCAGCTCCGCCGGCAGGCCCACTTGCCAGCCGGTGACCGCAGTAAAGGCGTTGAGCGCCGATACCAGCGGCTGCTGGGCGATAGCGAAGTTGTAGTTGCCCATGCGCTGGCTGGAGGATGCCGGGGCATCGGCGGCCATCACGGGGGCAGCGTGGGCGCCGGCCAGCAGGATGGCTGCGGTCAGCAGCGACAGGGTGCAGTTTTGCAGGCGGGCACAGGGAACAGGGGATCGGCTGTTGAGGCGAGGGGACATCGAGAGCGCTCCGGGTCGCACGAAACTTTTATAGGTGCAGATACGCATTCAAAATGCGAATCAGTTGCATTGGCTATAACGAGACGTACGACCCGTAGAGATCGCGTAAAAATAATTGTTCTCAGTTGAGAATCACTAGTGCCGGGAACTCGGAAAGCCGTGCCGAAGTGATGTGGGCCAGGGAACGCACCACATCCAGAGGCTGATCCAGGCGGTAGTTGCCGGTTACCGCGACCTTTGCCAGGTGTTCGTTGTTGTTGACGATCCAGCCTGGGTAATAGCGCCGCAGTTCGGCCAGGACCTGGCTCAGGGGGCAGTTCTCGAACACCAGGCGGCCCTGGACCCAGGCCAGTTCCTTGTCGGCGTCGAGCCTGGCCGGCTGGTCGAAGCCCTGGGGCCCGACCCGCACGCTTTCCCCGGCGCGCAGGCGCAGGCGCTGGTCGGCGTGGGTGGCGCGCAGGTCGATGTCACCGCGCTGCACCTGGACTTGTGCCACGCCGTCCAGGTAGCGCACGGCAAAGGTGGTGTCGCGCACGCTGGCCTTGACCGGGCCGGCGTCCAGTTCCAGGGGCAGGCCGCGATTGCCGGGGATCTCGAAGAAGGCTTCGCCCTGGTACAGCCGGGCCACGCGCTGGTGATCGTTGATGTCGCTGGAAAAGGCCGAGTTGGTGTTGAGCAGCACCTTGGAACCGTCTTCGAGCTGCAGGCGCTGGCGCTCGCCGACCTGGGTCAGGTGGTCGGCCTGCAGGCGCAGCGGCAGGTTGCTGAAGCTGAATAATCCGAGCAGCAGCACCGCGGCGGTGGCCAGGGGTTTCCAGTGGGGGCGCAGGCGCGCCAGGCGCGAGACTTTCGGTGGCGCTGCCAGGGTCAGGGCGCATTGCGCCACTTGCGGGCCATTCCAGATCGCCTGGGCCTTTTCGAAGGCCTGGGCGTTGAGCGGTGAAGCCGCCAGCCACTGATGAAACTGGCGCACTTGTTCCTCGTTCGGATGTTCCAGCTCGATCAGCCAATCCAGTGCCTGATCCATGGCCAGGGTGCTTGAGTGCGGGCCGGCAGGGGTGGGCGGCTCGGCGCTGTGAAAATCCGTCACGGGTGTTCCTCGGCTGCGTCTGTGCGCGGCTGTTTTTTCAAGAGAGAGCGAAAGCCGGCCAAGGTTAACAAAGGCTCGGGGCTGCCGCAGTCATTCTGCTCAGCGGTTGAGACTCACTGGCCGTCGAGACGTTCGGCGACGCCGATGCAGATGGCCATGATCAGTTTCAATTCCTTTTGCACCGTGCTCAGTGAAACCCCGAGCTTGTCGGCGATCTCCTGGTAACTGTGGCCGTGCAGGCGGCTGAGGATGAAGATCTGCTGCTGGCGCGGGCTGAGCTGGCCGAGGCTGAGGTTCAGGCGTTCCAGCATCTGCTCGGCGTGGGCCGCGTCTTCGGCACTGCTGACGGGCGCGGCGACATTCTCCACCACCTCCGGCGGTACGTCTTCGAGCAGGGTGCGGCCCTGGATGCGCCGGGCCCGCAGGTGATCCAGGGCGAGGTTGCGCGCGGTCTGGAAGACAAAGGGTTCAAGGTGCGTGATCGGCCGCTCGCTCAGGGCCCGGGTCACGCGCAGGTAGGTTTCCTGCAGCAGGTCTTCGGCGGTGCTGTGGTTGTTGACCATCCGCTCCAGCGTTCGCAGCAGAGAAATGCGTTGGGTGAGGAAGACGTGGTTGAAGTGCGATTGACTCACAGCAAGGCCTGATCCATTTTTTCAGCAGATGATAATGATTGTCATCTACGTCAATGGTCAAGCCTTGCGTGAATTATCCTCGGCCGGCCAGGTAGGCCTGATAGTCGGGAATCCGGTGCTCATGGGCCTGGTTCATCAGCGGGCTGCTGAGCAGGTAGTCGGCGCTGCACTCGTTGCAGGCCACCGGAATGTTCCATACCGCCGCTACCCGCAACAGGGCCTTGATGTCCGGATCATGGGGCTGGGGTTCGAAGGGGTCCCAGAAGAACACCAGCAGGTCGACCCGTTGCTCGGCAATCTGCGCCCCCAGTTGCTGATCGCCGCCCAGGGGGCCGCTGATCATGCTTTCCACCGGCAGCCCCAGGTGCTTGCTCAGCAACAGGCCGGTGGTACCGGTGGCAACCAGCTCGTGCTCGGCCAGGCGCGCCTTTTGCCGCCCGGCCCACTCCAGCAGGAACGCCTTGCAGTGGTCATGGGCGACCAGGGCGATGCGCTTGCGCGCGGCCATGGTCTTGTGGGTGAAACTGATACCGATCATCGACGAATATCCGTTTTATTCCGCGTTGCACAGGGCCAGGCAGTTATCCAGCATGCGGTTGGAGAAACCCCACTCGTTGTCGTACCAGGCCAGCACCTTGAGCAACCGGCCACCGCTGACCTTGGTGTGGTTGGCGTCGAAGATCGACGACAGCGGATTGTGGTTGAAGTCGCTGGAGACCAGCGGCAGGGTGTTGTAGCCGAGGATCGTCGAGTGCTGGCTGGCGCTCTTGAGCAAGGCATTGACCTCTTCGGCGGTGGTGTCGCGCTTGAGGGTCACCGTCAGGTCCACCAGGGACACGTTGATCACCGGTACTCGCACGGCCATGCCGGTCAGCTTGCCAGCCAGCTCCGGCAGCACCAGGCCCACCGCTTCGGCAGCGCCGGTCTTGCTCGGGATCATGTTCTGGGTGGCCGAACGGGCGCGATAGGGGTCGCTGTGGTAGACGTCGGTGAGGTTCTGGTCGTTGGTGTAGGCGTGGATGGTGGTCATCAGGCCGTTGTCGATGCCCAGCTCGCGGTGCAGTACCTGGGCCACTGGCGCCAGGCAGTTGGTGGTGCACGAGGCGTTGGAGATGATCTGGTGCGACTGGCGCAGGATGTCGTGGTTGACCCCGTAGACCACGGTGGCGTCGGCGCCCTTGGCCGGGGCCGAGATGATGACCTTGCGGGCACCGGCGGCCAGATGGGCGGCAGCCTTGGCGCGGTCGGTGAACAGGCCGGTGCATTCGAACACCACGTCGATCTTCTCCGCGGCCCAGGGCAGTTCGGCTGGGTTGCGGATGGCGCTGACGGCAATCCGGTCGCCATTCACGGTGAGGCTTTCCTGATCGTGTTCGACTTGGGCGTCGAAAGTGCCGTGCACGGTGTCGTATTTCAGCAGGTGGGCATTGATAGCGCTGTCTCCGAGATCGTTGATAGCGACGATCTGCAGATCCTGGCGATAGCCTTGGGTATAAAGTGCGCGCAGGACGTTACGGCCGATACGGCCAAAACCATTGATTGCGATTCGAAGAGTCATGTGCAAACGCCTGTCGTTGAATTTGTTGTTGGAATTACAAGATTATTCGCATAGAAATAGAAAACAAGCCTTTTTAGTGGCAATATTTTGTCTTATCTACAACGAGTGACCTGAATCAACTGGTCCAAATGGTCAGAAACATCCTCTGCTGTCCCTGAGCGGTGGCGCGTCTGATCAGCATAGACAAACAGGTCGCCACATCCGTTAGCCTGGAGTTCTACACATGCATCCCCGCGTTCTTGAGGTCACCGAACGGCTTATCGCCCGTAGTCGCGCCACTCGCCAGGCCTATCTCGCGCTGATCCGCGATGCCGCCAGCGACGGCCCGCAGCGGGGCAAGCTGCAATGTGCGAACTTCGCCCACGGCGTGGCCGGTTGCGGCACCGACGACAAGCACAACCTGCGGATGATGAATGCGGCCAACGTGGCAATTGTTTCGTCATATAACGACATGTTGTCGGCGCACCAGCCTTACGAGGTGTTCCCCGAGCAGATCAAGCGCGCCCTGCGCGAGATCGGCTCGGTGGGCCAGTTCGCCGGCGGCACCCCGGCCATGTGCGATGGCGTGACCCAGGGCGAGGCCGGTATGGAACTGAGCCTGCCGAGCCGTGAAGTGATCGCCCTGTCTACGGCGGTGGCCCTCTCTCACAACATGTTCGATGCCGCGCTGATGCTGGGGATCTGCGACAAGATTGTCCCGGGGTTGATGATGGGCGCTCTGCGCTTCGGTCACCTGCCGACCATCTTCGTTCCGGGCGGGCCCATGGTCTCGGGCATTTCCAACAAGCAGAAAGCCGACGTGCGCCAGCGTTACGCCGAAGGCAAGGCCAGCCGCGAGGAACTGCTGGAGTCGGAAATGAAGTCCTACCACAGCCCCGGCACCTGCACTTTCTACGGCACCGCCAACACCAACCAGTTGCTGATGGAAGTGATGGGCCTGCACCTGCCGGGCGCCTCTTTCGTCAACCCCAATACGCCGCTGCGCGACGCCCTGACCCATGAGGCGGCGCAGCAGGTCACGCGCCTGACCAAGCAGAGCGGGGCCTTCATGCCGATTGGCGAGATCGTCGACGAGCGCGTGCTGGTCAACTCCATCGTTGCCCTGCACGCCACGGGCGGCTCCACCAACCACACCCTGCACATGCCGGCCATCGCCCAGGCGGCGGGCATCCAGCTGACCTGGCAGGACATGGCCGACCTCTCCGAGGTGGTGCCGACCCTGTCCCACGTCTATCCAAACGGCAAGGCCGATATCAACCACTTCCAGGCGGCGGGCGGCATGTCTTTCCTGATCCGCGAGCTGCTGGAAGCCGGCCTGCTCCACGAAGACGTCAATACCGTGGCCGGCCGCGGCCTGAGCCGCTATACCCAGGAACCCTTCCTGGACAACGGCAAGCTGGTGTGGCGCGACGGCCCGATTGAAAGCCTGGACGAAAACATCCTGCGCCCGGTGGCCCGGGCGTTCTCTGCGGAGGGCGGCTTGCGGGTCATGGAAGGCAACCTCGGTCGCGGCGTGATGAAGGTTTCCGCCGTGGCCCCGGAGCACCAGATCGTCGAGGCCCCGGCCGTGGTGTTCCAGGACCAGCAGGACCTGGCCGATGCCTTCAAGGCCGGCCTGCTGGAGAAGGACTTCGTCGCGGTGATGCGCTTCCAGGGCCCGCGCTCGAACGGCATGCCCGAGCTGCACAAGATGACCCCCTTCCTCGGGGTGCTGCAGGACCGCGGCTTCAAGGTGGCGCTGGTCACCGACGGGCGCATGTCCGGCGCTTCGGGCAAGATTCCGGCAGCGATCCATGTCAGCCCCGAAGCCCAGGTGGGTGGCGCGCTGGCCCGGGTGCTGGACGGCGATATCATCCGCGTGGATGGCGTCAAGGGCACCCTGGAGCTTAAGGTAGACGCCGCAGAATTCGCCGCCCGGGAGCCGGCCAAGGGCCTGCTGGGCAACAACGTTGGCACCGGCCGCGAACTCTTCGCCTTCATGCGCATGGCCTTCAGCTCGGCAGAGCAGGGCGCCAGCGCCTTTACCTCTGCCCTGGAGACGCTCAAGTGAAACTGGCCCTGGTCGGTGATATCGGTGGCACCAACGCGCGCTTCGCGTTGTGGAAAGACCAACAACTGGAGGCGATCGAAGTCCACGCCACTGCGGACTACAGCTGCCCGGAAGACGCCATCAAGGCCTACCTGCGGGACCAGGGGCTGGCCCTGGGTGCCATAGGTTCGGTGTGCCTGTCGGTGGCCGGCCCGGTCAGCGGCGATGAGTTTCGCTTCACCAACAACCACTGGCGCCTGAGCCGCCAGGCTTTCTGCCAGGCGTTGCAGGTGGACCAACTGCTGTTGGTCAACGACTTCTCGGCCATGGCCCTGGGCATGACCCGCCTGCAGCCGGATGAATTTCGCGTGGTCTGCGAAGGCGTTGCGGAGCCCTTGCGCCCGGCCGTGGTGATCGGCCCGGGCACGGGCCTCGGGGTGGGCACCCTGCTGAACTTCGGCGACGGTCGTTACATGGCCTTGCCGGGAGAGGGCGGGCATGTCGACCTGCCCTTGAGCAGTGCGCGGGAAACCCAGCTCTGGCAGCACATTCACGACGAGATCGGCCATGTCAGCGCCGAGACCGCCCTCAGCGGTGGCGGCCTGCCCCGGGTGTATCGGGCGATCTGCGCGGTGGACGGCCATGAGCCGCGGCTCGAGACTCCGGAGGCCATCACCGCGGCCGGCCTGGCCGGCGACCCGATCGCCCGGGAAGTGCTGGAGCAGTTCAGCTGCTGGCTGGGCCGGGTGGCGGGCAACAACGTGCTGACCACCGGGGGGCGTGGCGGGGTGTACATCGTCGGTGGGGTGATTCCGCGCTTTGCCGATTTCTTCATCCACAGCGGCTTCGCCAAGAGCTTTGCCGACAAGGGTTGCATGAGCGATTACTTCAAGGGCATCCCGGTGTGGCTGGTGACCGCGCCCTATTCCGGGCTCACCGGTGCCGGCGTGGCCCTGGAGCAGGCCCAGGGCTGACGCCGCCCTGGCAGGCGACCCGGCATCAGGCATAATCGCGCACCCTGCCTAACAATAAGGACGGCCCCGGTGAGTTCAGTCAGTAAGTCGATTTTGTTGGTTGACGACGATCAGGAAATTCGCGAGCTGCTGGAAACCTATCTCAGCCGCTGCGGCTTCCAGGTGCGCAGCACCGCCGACGGGGCCGGCTTTCGCCTGGCCCTCAACGAGGCGCCCAGCGACCTGGTGATCCTCGATGTGATGCTGCCGGACGAAGACGGCTTCAGCCTGTGCCGCTGGATCCGCCAGCATCCCAAGCGCAGCCAGGTGCCGATCATCATGCTGACCGCCAGCTCCGACGAGGCCGACCGGGTCATCGGCCTGGAGCTGGGCGCCGACGACTACCTGGGCAAGCCTTTCAGCCCCCGGGAGCTGCAGGCGCGGATCAAGGCCCTGCTGCGGCGCGTGCAGTTCACCCAGGAGCGGGTTGTCGGCGAGGTGCTGTGCTTCGACGAATGGCGCCTGGATGTGATCAGCCACCGGCTGTTCCACAACGATGGCGAGGAGGTGATTCTCTCCGGCGCCGACTTCGCTCTGCTCAAGCTGTTTCTCGACCATCCCCAGGAAATCCTCGATCGCGACACCATCGGCAATGCCACCCGCGGGCGTGACCTGATGCCCCTGGATCGCATCGTCGACATGGCGGTGAGCCGCCTGCGCCAGCGTCTGCGTGACACCGAAAAGCCGCCGCGGCTGATTCGTACCGTGCGCGGCAGTGGCTATCAATTGGCAGCCAATGTGGTTGCCGGCAATGGCCACTGAGGCATTGCGCAAAGTGCTGCGGCGCCTGCCGGTGCCCCGTTCCCTGCTGGGGCGGATGCTGCTTTTGACCCTGCTGGCGGTGCTGTTCGCCCAGGCGCTGTCCAGCGTGATCTGGGTTTCCCAGCTGCGCGCCACCCAGCTCGAAGGGCTGGTGACCAGCGCCCGCAGCCTGGCCCACTCGATGACCGCCAGCGTCAGTTACCTGCGTTCGTTGCCGGTGGCGTACCGGCCCCTGGTGCTGGACCAGTTGCGCAGCATGGGCGGTACGCGGTTTGTCGTGACCCTGAACGACAAGCCCCTGGGCATGCAGGTGCTGCCCGCCACCCCGCGCAAAGAAGCGGTGTTGCAAGCCGTGGAGCAGGTGTTGCGCCAGTCCCTGGGCAATGACGCGGATATCTCCGTGACCTTCGTCAGCCCCGATGACCTGCGGATCTTCAATGGCGGCCTCAAGCTCGACGAATTGCCGCGCTCCTGGGCCCATTACGCCCTGACCCTGGAACCGGTGAACCCGCCGGTGCTGGTGACCCAGATCCAGATGGCGCCGGGAGAGTGGCTGTACATCGCCTCGCTGTTGCCCGAGCCCTATACCAGCCTGGAAGAACAGGGCCTGCCGGCGCAGCAGGTGTGGTTCATCCTGCTCACCAGCGGTTTTCTGCTGTTGTTCATCGGCCTGTTGGTGCATTGGCAGAGCCGGCCCCTCAAGCGCCTGGCCCGGGCGGCGCGGGACATGTCCCTGGGGGCCGACGTCGAGCCGGTAGCGGAGGGCGGCGGCAGTGAAGTGGTGGAGGTGGGCCGGGCCTTCAACAGCATGCGCGAGCGCATCAGCCGCTACCTGACCGAGCGCAGCCAGCTGTTCAGCGCCATCTCCCATGACCTGCGCACCCCCATCACCCGCTTGCGCCTGCGGGTGGAATTGCTGGAGGACGAGCAACTGCAGGCCAAGTTCGGGCGCGACCTGGATGAACTGGAGTTGCTGGTCAAGGGCGCGCTGCAGTGCGTCAAGGACACCGACATCCACGAGAACATCGAGCCGGTGGACCTCAATCAGGTACTCGACTGCCTGGTAGAGCCTTATCTGGCACCCAACGGCAATGGCCGCGTGACCCAACAGGGCCGGGCCCTGGCCAGCTACCCGGGCAAGCCCCTGGCGCTCAAGCGCTGCATGGGCAACCTGATCGACAATGCCCTGAAGTACGGACAGAACGCTCACCTGCACATCGAAGACGACGACAGCGGCTTTGTCCTGCATGTCGACGACGAAGGCCCCGGCGTACCGGAGCAGCGCCTGGAGCAAGTCTTCGAGCCGCACTTCCGTCTTGCTGGCCAGCAGCAGGGCTACGGCCTGGGCCTGGGGATTGCCCGCAACATCGCCCACAGCCATGGCGGCGAAGTCAGCCTGCAGAACCTGCGCGAAGGCGGCCTGCGCGTAACCCTTTACCTGCCCCGGACCTTCGACTGACCTGCCGGCCGTTGTAAGCGCTGGCTTGTGTCGGAGCTGGCTTGCCAGCGAAGGCGTCCTCAAGGGCACCACAGGGCTCAAGGGCCTCTTCGCCGGCAAGCCGGCTCCTATGGGGGAGTGCAATGTCACGGTTTGGTGACATTGCGCTGGTCCTTTGTTACCTGCGGTCGCAGGCGGCTTGATTAGACTCAAGCCTTCGATAAAAACAACAACAGGTCACCCATGGACGCTCTCTCCCTGCCATTCAGCAGTTGGCTGAATGCCCCTGCACATCAGGCCTGGCTCGCCGCCGAAGGCCTGCGCCTGCTGGATTTTGCCAAGGCCTCACGGCTTCCTGCGGGCTTTGGCAACCTCGATGAACAGGGCCGCCTGCCCAGCGGCGCCCAGGCCGAAACCATGAACACCGCGCGCATGACCCACAGCTTCGCCATGGCCCATATCCAGGGCCTGCCGGGTTATGCCGCTCTGGTGGACCACGGCATCGCCGCCCTCGGCGGGCCCTTGCGTGATGCCGAGCACGGCGGCTGGTTCGCCGTGGCCGGGCAGGCCGACGGCAACAGCACCAAGGCCGCCTACCTGCATGCCTTTGTCGCTCTGGCGGCCAGCTCCGCGGTGGTGGCCCAACGTCCCGGCGCCGAGCGTTTGCTGGAGGAGGCCATCGCCATCATCGACCGGCATTTCTGGAGCGAGGAGGAGGGCGCGCTGCGCGAGTCTTTCAACTGCGACTGGAGTCAGCCGGAAGCCTATCGCGGTGCCAACAGCAACATGCACGCCACCGAGGCGTTCCTGGCCCTGGCCGATGTCACCCAGGACTCACGCTGGCTGACCCGCGCCCTGCGGATCGTCGAGCGGGTGATCCACACTCAGGCGGCGGCCAACGACTTCATGGTGATCGAGCATTTCGACCTCGCCTGGCAACCACTTCGTGACTACAACCGGGCCTTTCCCGCCGACGGTTTCCGGCCCTTTGGCACCACCCCGGGACACGGCTTCGAATGGGCGCGGCTGTTGCTGCACCTGGAGGCTTCGCGGGTGAAGGCTGGCATGCTGACCCCCGGCTGGCTGGTGCAGGACGCGCAGAAGCTGTTCGAAAGCAACTGCCGCCATGGCTGGAGCGTCGATGGCGCCCCGGGCATGGTCTACACCCTGGACTGGGACCACCAGCCAGTGGTGCGCGAGCGCCTGCACTGGACCCACGCCGAGGCCAGCGCCGCCGCCAGCGCCTTGCTCAAACGCACCGGCCAGGCCCAGTACGAGGCCTGGTACCGCTGTTTCTGGGAATTCTGCGAGGCCCATTTCATCGACCGCAGGCACGGTAGCTGGCACCACGAACTGGGCCCGGACAACCAGCCGTCAGCCCGGATCTGGGGCGGCAAGCCGGACCTCTATCACGCCTGGCAGGCGGTGCTGATCCCGCGCCTGCCGTTGGCCCCGAGCATGGCTTCGGCATTGGCCCAGGTGTCTGTTCCGGGCCTTGTGTAACCATGTGGTGACATTTCCCCATCGCTTCGTTACTCGAATGATCGACTAGGCTGTTTAGACTCGTTTGCAGCGCAAGCACCAGACTTGCATGCATAACAACAAGAAAGGTACTTCAAATGAATGCGATTTCTCGCCTCGCCACTGTCATTTCCCTTGCCTCTCTGTTTCCCCTGAGTGCCCTCGCCGCCGACTCCAAAGGTTCCGTGGAAGTCGTCCACTGGTGGACTTCGGGTGGTGAAAAAGCCGCCGTCGATGTGCTCAAGGCCCAAGTGGAAAAAGACGGTTTCACCTGGAAGGACGGCGCCGTGGCCGGCGGTGGCGGTTCCACTGCCATGACCGTGCTCAAAAGCCGCGCCGTGGCCGGCAACCCGCCGGGTGTGGCGCAGATCAAGGGCCCGGACATCCAGGAATGGGGCAGCACCGGCCTGCTCAGCACCGATACCCTCAAGGACGTGGCCAAGGCCGAGAACTGGGACGGCCTGCTGTCGCCCAAGGTGGCCAATACCGTCAAGTACGAAGGTGACTACGTGGCGGTGCCGGTGAACATCCACCGGGTCAACTGGCTGTGGATCAACCCTGCCGTGTTCAAGAAAGCCGGGATCGACAAGGCCCCGACCACCCTCGAAGAATTCTATGCCGCCGGCGACAAGCTCAAGGCCGCCGGCTTCATCGCCCTGGCCCACGGTGGCCAGCCGTGGCAGGACAGCACCGTGTTCGAAGACGTGGTGCTCTCGGTCATGGGCCCGGAGGGCTACAAGAAAGCCCTGGTGGACCTGGACCAGAAAACCCTCTCCGGCCCGGAAATGGCCAAGGCCTTCACCGAGCTGAAGAAGATCACCGGCTACATGGACCCCAACCGTGCCGGGCGTGACTGGAACATTGCCGCAGCCGACGTGATCGGCGGCAAGGCCGGCATGCAGATGATGGGCGACTGGGCCAAGAGCGAGTGGACCGCGGCCAAGAAGGTCGCCGGCAAGGACTACCAGTGCGTACCGTTCCCGGGTACCGACAAGGCCTTCACCTACAACATCGACTCCCTGGCGGTGTTCAAGCTCAAGGCCGACCGCAAGGGCGATATCGCTGCCCAGCAGGACCTGGCCAAGGTCGCCCTGGGCAAGGACTTCCAGAAAGTCTTCAGCATCAACAAGGGTTCGATCCCGGTGCGTACCGACATGCTCAACGACATGAGCGCCGAGGGCTTCGACTCCTGCGCCCAGGCGTCGGCCAAGGACTTCCTGGCAGACGAGAAGACCGGCGGCCTGCAGCCGAGCATGGCGCACAACATGGCCACTTCCCTGGCGGTGCAGGGCGCGATCTTCGACGTGGTGACCAACTTCATGAACGACAAGGATGCGGACCCGGCCAAGGCCAGTGCGCAGCTGGCTTCGGCGGTCAAGGCCGCGCAGTAATCCTTGAACCCCGCCGCCGGTACGCCGGCGGCTCACCCGTGACTGTCGCCGCCCTGCCTGTGCCCCGGCCCATGCAGCGACGGTGTGCAGCCCGGATTCACTCCTGACTGGGTTATTCCGATGAGCTCTGTGGCGGTTTTCAGCAAAGCCTCACCGTTAGATGCATTGCAGCGCTGGCTACCCAAGCTGGTGCTGGCACCGAGCATGGTGATCGTGCTGGTGGGTTTCTACGGCTACATCATCTGGACGTTCATTCTGTCCTTTACCAATTCCAGCTTCATGCCGAGCTACAAGTGGGTCGGCCTGCAGCAATACCTGCGCTTGATGGACAACGACCGCTGGTGGGTGGCGAGCAAGAACCTCGCGGTCTTCGGCGGCATGTTCATCGCCATCAGCCTGGTGCTGGGAGTGTTCCTCGCGGTGCTGCTGGACCAGCGC
Organism: Pseudomonas sp. NFPP25; assembly: GCF_900116505.1. Classification (NCBI taxonomy): domain Bacteria; kingdom Pseudomonadati; phylum Pseudomonadota; class Gammaproteobacteria; order Pseudomonadales; family Pseudomonadaceae; genus Pseudomonas; species Pseudomonas sp. NFPP25. Next base: position 570,901 of record NZ_FPBG01000002.1, read on the forward strand.
ATCCGCAAGGAAGGCTTTATCCGCACCGTATACCTGTACCCCATGGCGCTGTCGATGATCGTCACCGGTACCGCCTGGAAGTGGTTGCTCAACCCCGGCCTGGGCCTGGACAAGATGCTTCGCGACTGGGGCTGGGAAGGCTTTCGCCTGGACTGGCTGGTGGATCAGGACCGGGTGGTGTACTGCCTGGTGATCGCCGCGGTGTGGCAGGCCTCGGGCTTTGTCATGGCGATGTTCCTCGCCGGCCTGCGGGGTGTCGACCAGTCGATCATCCGCGCCGCCCAGGTGGACGGCGCGAGCCTGCCGACCATCTACCTGAAGATTGTCCTGCCGAGCCTGCGGCCGGTGTTCTTCAGTGCTTTCATGATCCTCGCCCACATAGCCATCAAGAGCTTCGACCTGGTGGCGGCGATGACCGCGGGCGGGCCGGGCTATTCCTCCGACCTGCCGGCGATGTTCATGTATTCCTTCACCTTCAGCCGCGGCCAGATGGGCATAGGTTCGGCCAGCGCCATGCTGATGCTGGGCGCCGTGCTGACCATCCTTGTGCCGTACCTGTATTCCGAACTGCGGGGCAAACGCCATGACTGACTCCCTTGGCAAACCGACCCTGAACTTCAGCCGGATCGCCATCTACGCCACCCTGCTGCTGGCGGCGGCGGTGTACCTGATACCGCTGGTGGTGATGCTGCTCACCAGCTTCAAGACCCCGGAGGATATCCGCACCGGCAACCTTTTGAGCTGGCCACAGGTGGTGGACGGCATCGGCTGGATCAAGGCCTGGGACACTGTCGGTGGCTACTTCTGGAACTCGGTGAAGATCACCGTGCCGGCGGTGCTGATCTCCACCTTCATCGGTGCAATGAACGGCTACGTGCTGTCGATGTGGCGCTTTCGCGGCTCCCAGCTGTTCTTCGGCCTGCTGCTGTTCGGCTGCTTCCTGCCGTTCCAGACGGTGCTGCTGCCGGCTTCGTTCACCCTGGGCAAGTTCGGCCTGGCCAACACCACCACCGGCCTGGTGCTGGTGCACGTGGTCTATGGGCTGGCCTTCACCACTTTGTTCTTTCGCAACTACTACGTGAGCGTGCCGGATGCGCTGGTCAAGGCTGCGCGCCTGGACGGTGCCGGGTTCTTCACCATCTTCGGCAAGATCCTGCTGCCGATGTCGGTGCCGATCATCATGGTCTGCCTGATCTGGCAGTTCACCCAGATCTGGAACGATTTCCTCTTCGGCGTGGTGTTCGCCAGTGGCGACGCGCAACCGATCACCGTGGCCCTGAACAACCTGGTCAACACCAGCACCGGGGCCAAGGAATACAACGTTGATATGGCAGCGGCGATGATCGCCGGGCTGCCGACACTGCTGGTCTACATCTTCGCCGGCAAGTATTTCCTGCGCGGGCTGACGTCCGGCGCGGTCAAGGGGTAAGGCATGGCAACTCTCGAATTACGCAACGTCAACAAGACCTACGGTGCCGGCCTGCCGGACACCCTGAAGAACATCGAGCTGAAGATCGATGACGGTGAATTCCTGATCCTCGTCGGCCCATCCGGCTGCGGCAAATCCACCCTGATGAACTGCATCGCGGGCCTTGAGAACATCAGTGGCGGGGCGATCCTGGTGGACGACGCCGACATCAGCGGCATGAGCCCCAAGGATCGTGACATCGCCATGGTGTTCCAGTCCTACGCGCTGTACCCGACCATGAGCGTGCGCGACAACATCGCCTTCGGCCTGAAGATCCGCAAGATGCCCGCCGCCGAGATCGACGCGGAGGTGGCACGGGTGGCCAAGCTGCTGCAGATCGAGCACTTGCTCACCCGCAAGCCGGGCCAGCTCTCCGGTGGCCAGCAGCAACGGGTGGCCATGGGCCGGGCGCTGGCGCGGCGGCCGAAGATCTACCTGTTCGACGAGCCGCTGTCCAACCTCGACGCCAAGCTGCGGGTGGAGATGCGCACAGAAATGAAGCTGATGCACCAGCGTCTGAAAACCACCACGGTCTATGTCACCCACGACCAGATCGAAGCCATGACCCTGGGTGACAAGGTGGCGGTGATGAAGGACGGGATCATCCAGCAGTTCGGCACCCCGAAGCAGATCTACAACGACCCGGCCAACCTGTTCGTGGCCAGCTTCATCGGTTCGCCACCGATGAACTTCATCCCCCTGCGCCTGCAGCGCAAGGACGGCCGCCTGCTGGCCCTGCTGGACAGTGGCCAGGCTCGCTGCGAGCTGCCCCTGGGGCCCCAGGACGCCGGGCTGGAAGACCGTGAGGTGATCCTCGGCATTCGCCCGGAACAGATCGCCCTGGCCGCGGGCGAGGCCAACGGCCTGCCGACCATTCGTGCCGAGGTCCAGGTGATCGAGCCCACCGGCCCCGACACCCTGGTGTTCGTCACGCTCAATGGCACCAAGGTCTGCTGCCGCCTGGCACCGGACCAGGCCCCCGAGGCCGGGGAAACCCTGACACTGCAGTTCGATCCGGCCCGGGTGCTGTTGTTCGACGCCCAGAGCGGTGAACGCCTGGGCGCCGCCGGGGCACCGGTGACAGAGGCCCGGGGCGGCAATGTGGCGCAGTTCAAGGGTCGCTGAATCCGTGACGGATGGCCTGTCATCCGTCGCCACTGCTGTAAACCGCGTTGGATAAATCGTTAATAACAATAAAGACGAGGATGTAGGGATGAAAAAGCAACACAGCAACACCCGATTGCTCTGCCAGTTGTCGGCGGTGGCGGCCCTGGTCCTGTCCGGCAATGCCATGGCCGATGAGGCGTTCAGCGCCGATTCGAAATGGATGACCGGCGACTGGGGCGGCGAGCGCACCAAGCTGATCGAGCAGGGGATCGACATCAAGGCCGACTACGTCGGTGAAATGGGCGCCAACCTGCATGGCGGTTACAACGACGACAAGACCGGGCGCTACAGCGACCAGTTCGGCCTGGGCGTGGCGTTCGACCTGCAGAAGCTTTTGGGCTGGGACAACACCCAGGCCAAGATCCAGCTGACCAACCGTAACGGCCAGAACATCTCCAACGACCGCATCGGCGACCCGCGTGCCGGCACCTTGAGCTCCTCCCAGGAGGTCTATGGCCGGGGGCACATGGTCCGCTTGACCCAGTTGTGGGTTCAGCACCAGTTCCTCGACGGCAAGCTGGACGTCAAGGCCGGCTACTTCGGCGAAGGCGAAGACTTCAACACCTTCCCCTGCGACTTCCAGAACCTGGCGTTCTGCGGCTCCCAGGTGGGCAACTGGGCCACCGGCATCTGGTACAACTGGCCGGTCAGCCAGGCGGCGCTGCGCATCAAGTACAACATCACCCCCGAGCTGTATGCGCAAATCGGCGCCTACAACCAGAACCCGTCGCAACTGGAGCACGGCAACGGCTTCAAGCTCAGCGGCAGCGGCACCAAGGGCACCGTGTTGCCGGTGGAACTGGTCTGGTCGCCCAAGCTCAACAGCCTGCCGGGCGAGTACCGCGTCGGTTACTACAAGAGCACGGCCGATGCCAATGATGTGCGCAAGGACGTCAATGGTCAGGATGCCGCGAACACGGGTGATGCCTATCGCGTGCACAACAGCAAGCACGGCTACTGGTTCGTCGGGCAGCAGCAACTCACCACCCACAACGGTGATGCTTCCCGGGGCCTGAACATCGCCGCCAACGCCACCTTCCACGACAAGGACACCAACGTCGTCGACAACTACCAGTCGCTGATGTTCGTGTACAAGGGGCCGTTCGATGCGCGTCCCAAAGATGATGTCGGCATCGGTTTTGCTCGGATCCACGTCAACGACGATGTGCGCAAGAACGCCCAGCTGATCAACGAGGACAACGGCATCAGCAACTACGACAACCCGCTGTACATGCCGCTGCGCGACACCGAATACAACTACGAGATCAACTATGGCTTCCACGTCACCAACTGGCTGACCGTGCGCCCCAACCTGCAATACATCACCCACCCGGGTGGTGTGGATGAAGTCGACAACGCGCTGGTGGCCGGCCTGAAAATTCAGTCGGTGTTCTAAGGCCGTTGCGATAAGCTCCTTCTCTCTGTGCGCATTTTGCGGATGGCCTGGGCCGTCCGCTTTTTTTTGTCGGGCCGGCGCGCCCCCCTCATGAGTAGCGAGACAGCATTGATTTTCAGGACTGCGGCCCATGCATGAGCATCCGCTACAACGCTTTTTCAGATCCTTGCGCGAGCGCCCGGTGTTTGCCTGGGAGCGCTATCAACTGCGTGACGTGCTGGTGATCGATCACCCGTTGTGCCAGGCCGTGTTCAGTCGTCAGGGTGCCCAGTTGCTGCACTTCCAGCCGGCCGGACAAAAGCCCTGGCTGTGGTGTGCGGCGAAGTGGCCGCAGGTGGGGGCGATCCGTGGCGGAGTGCCGGTGTGCTGGCCCTGGTATGGGCGCCATCCCAGCGAAAATGCCTGGCCTTCCCATGGCTGGGCGCGGCTGCTGGACTGGAAGCTGCTGGACAGCAGCAGTGATGAAGAGGGCGTGCGCCTGCACTGGCAATTGCAGTTGTGCGACTGGAAGGTCGACCTGCATGCGCGCCTGGGCCAGAGCATGGACCTGCGCCTGAGCACCGAGCACCAGGACACCGAACCCTGCCAGTTGAGCCAGGCTCTGCACGCCTACTGGCGTATTGGTGATGTCGGCGAGATAGCGCTGTCCGGGCTCGATGGCGCCCAGGGTTATGACCAGTTGAACCGTCAGGTCTGCCAGCAGCAGGGCGAGTTGCGGGTCGAGGGCGGTTGCCAGCGGGTGTTCCAGCACGAGGGTGAGTTGCAGCTCAAGGATCACGCCTGGCAGCGCGAGTTGTGCATCGATACCGGTGACCATGCCGACACCGTGGTCTGGCACCCCGGCACCCGGCCGCTGCTGGGGGTGAGCTGGAATGAGGTGTCGCGGTTCGTCTGTGTCGAAGCGGCTGTGGGCGGCACCGACAGCCTGCGCCTGGCGCCCGGGGAGCAAGCGCACCTGAGCTTGCAGGCGCGCGCTGCGGGGTAGGGAGCCGGCTAGCCGGCGAACCGGCCCGGCTTCAGTTGAACTCGTCGCCCACCGGGTAGCGGCTGGCGTTGAGGCTTTCCTTGATCTTGCGCAGGTGTGGCTGGAAATCCACGCCGCGGCGCAGGGTCATGCCGGTGGCCAGCACGTCGAGCACGGTGAGCTGGATGATCCGTGAGGTCATCGGCATGTAGATGTCGGTGTCTTCCGGTAGCGGGATGTTCAGGCTCAAGGTGCTGGCCTTGGCCAGTGGCGAGTTTTCTGCGGTCAGCCCCAGCACCGAGGCGCCGTTTTCCCGTGCGATACGCGCCACTTCCACCAGTTCGCGGGTGCGGCCGGTGTAGGAAATGATCACGAACAATTCGCCGGTATGAGCCACCGACGCGATCATCCGTTGCATCAGCACATCGGCGTGGGCGGTGACGGCGAGGTTGAAGCGGAAGAACTTGTGCTGGGCGTCCAGGGCCACCGGGGCCGAGGCGCCGAGACCGAAGAAGTGGATCTGCCGGGCCTGGATCAACAAGTCCACGGCCTTGCTGATCAGGTTTGGGTCCAGGGCCTGGCAGGCGCTGTCCAGGGAGGCGATGGCGCTGCCGAAAATCTTTTGCGTGTAGGCCTCTGGGTTGTCGTCGGCCTCCACGGCACGGCTGACATAGGCCGCACCGCTGGCCAGGCTCTGGGCCAGTTGCAGCTTGAGTTCCGGGTAGCCGCTGACGCCAAAGGAGCGGCAGAAGCGATTGACCGTCGGTTCGCTGACCGAGGCAGCCTGGGCCAGGGCGGCGATGCTGAAGCGAGTCGCCTGCTGCGGGTTGAGCAGGATGACTTCCGCGACTTTACGTTCCGCCTTGTTCAGTTCTTCAAGACGGTTCTGGATCTGCTCCAGAAGGTTTCGCACTCGGTCCATTAAGGTTTCCTAGATCGGCTAGACAGGCGCTGCGGGCAGGGCCGGGAAGCGGTCAATCGAGCAAGGCGCGCCGACGGATTGTCGGTGCAGGCCTTTTGAGCTTGCTGCGATTGCGCTGCGCACCGGGTCGCTGGCGCGCCTGCAATGCGAAGTTGAGAGGTGGCCTATCCTACTGATGGCCCGGATCGACCACCACCTGGAATCTGTATTTTGTAAAAATGTTGTGTTTATTACTACATTTTTCCTTGAGTGATGCCTTGAAAAAAGGTATTTGTAGCTTAACTTGATAAAAGAACAAACATCATGCCTTCGATAACGGTTGAACCCTGCACCTTTGCCTTGTTTGGCGCGCTGGGCGATCTGGCGCTGCGTAAGCTGTTTCCTGCCCTGTACCAACTCGATGCCGCCGGTTTGCTGCATGACGACACGCGCATCCTGGCCCTGGCCCGCGAGCCTGGCAGCGAGCAGGAACACCTGGCGAATATCGAAACCGAGCTGCACAAGTATGTCGGCGACAAGGATATCGATAGCCAGGTCCTGCAGCGTTTTCTCGCCCGCCTGAGCTACCTGCATGTGGACTTCCTCAAGGCCGAGGACTACGTCGCCCTGGCCGAACGTGTCGGCAGCGAGCAGCGCCTGATTGCCTACTTCGCCACGCCGGCGGCGGTGTATGGCGCGATCTGCGAAAACCTCTCCCGGGTCGGGCTCAACCAGCACACCCGTGTGGTCCTGGAAAAACCCATCGGCTCGGACCTGGATTCATCACGCAAGGTCAACGACGCGGTGGCGCAGTTCTTCCCGGAAACCCGCATCTACCGGATCGACCACTACCTGGGCAAGGAGACGGTGCAGAACCTGATTGCCCTGCGTTTCGCCAACAGCCTGTTCGAAACCCAGTGGAACCAGAACTACATCTCCCATGTGGAAATCACCGTGGCCGAGAAGGTCGGCATCGAAGGTCGCTGGGGCTATTTCGACAAGGCCGGCCAGCTGCGGGACATGATCCAGAACCACTTGTTGCAACTGCTCTGCCTGATCGCCATGGACCCGCCGGCCGACCTTTCGGCCGACAGCATCCGCGACGAGAAGGTCAAGGTGCTCAAGGCCCTGGCGCCCATCAGCCCGGAAGGCCTGACCACCCAGGTGGTGCGCGGCCAGTACATCGCCGGCCACAGCGAAGGCCAGTCGGTGCCGGGCTACCTGGAGGAAGAAAACTCCAACACCCAGAGCGACACCGAGACCTTCGTCGCCCTGCGCGCCGATATCCGCAACTGGCGCTGGGCCGGTGTGCCGTTCTACCTGCGCACCGGCAAGCGCATGCCACAGAAGCTGTCGCAGATCGTCATCCACTTCAAGGAACCCTCGCACTACATCTTCGCCCCCGAGCAGCGCCTGCAGATCAGCAACAAGCTGATCATCCGCCTGCAGCCGGACGAAGGTATCTCGTTGCGGGTGATGACCAAGGAGCAGGGCCTGGACAAGGGCATGCAACTGCGCAGCGGTCCGTTGCAGCTGAATTTTTCCGATACCTATCGCAGTGCACGGATCCCCGATGCCTACGAGCGGTTGTTGCTGGAAGTGATGCGTGGCAATCAGAACCTGTTTGTGCGCAAAGATGAAATCGAAGCCGCGTGGAAGTGGTGTGACCAGTTGATTGCCGGGTGGAAGAAATCCGGCGATGCGCCCAAGCCGTACGCGGCCGGGTCCTGGGGGCCGATGAGCTCCATTGCACTGATCACGCGGGATGGGAGGTCTTGGTATGGCGATATCTGATTTGCAACTGCCGGCGGGCGTGCGCGCCCACGAATTCCGCAGCCCCACGCTGCTGGCTGAAGGCCAGGCGCTGAAGGTCGCCGAGCTGCTGCGCGAGGCCATTGCCGTGCGCGGCAACGCCACCCTGGTGGTGTCCGGTGGCCGTAGCCCGGTGGCGTTTTTCCAGGCCCTGGTGAAGCAGGAGCTGGATTGGTCCAAGGTGCTGATCACCCTGGCGGACGAGCGCTGGGTGCCTGTGGAGCATGCCGACAGCAATGCGGGCCTGCTCAAGCGCTACCTGCTCCAGGGGCCGGTGGCCAAGGCTCGCTTCCTCGGCCTCTACAGTGCGGCGGCCAATCTTGAAGAGGCTGCCCTGCAAGCGGACAGTCTGCTGGCCGAACTGCCAGGCATCGATGTGCTGGTGCTGGGCATGGGGGATGACGGCCACACCGCGTCGCTGTTCCCCAACAGCCCGAACCTGGCTGAAGCGCTCAAGGCCGATGGCACTCGTCGCTGCTGGCCGATGCTGGCGCCCAGCGTGCCCCATCAGCGCCTGAGCATGAGCCGGGCATTGCTGGCTTCGGCCCGCAACAGCCTGTTGTCGATTTCCGGTCAGTCCAAGCTGACCACCCTGAGCGCCGCACTGGCTGGTGACGCTGTCGCCGAAATGCCGATTCGCGCCTTCCTGCAAACCCCGTTAGAGATTTACTGGTGCCCATGAGCCAAGGATCAGCCGCTATGACAAACCTCGCCCCGACCGTTTCCATGGCGGACAAAGTTGCCCTGATCGACAGCCTCTGCGCCAAGGCGCGGATCCTGCCGGTGATCACCATTGCCCGCGAGCAGGATGTCCTGCCGCTGGCCGATGCCCTGGCGGCCGGCGGCTTGACCGCCCTGGAAGTGACCCTGCGTTCGCAGTTCGGCCTCAAGGCGATCCAGATCCTGCGCGAACAGCGCCCGGAGCTGGTGACCGGCGCCGGCACTGTGCTCGACCCGCAGATGTTGGTGGCGGCGGAGGCGGCAGGTTCGCAGTTCATTGTCACCCCGGGCATCACCCGCGACCTGCTGCAAGCCAGCGTGGCCAGCCCGATTCCCCTGCTGCCGGGGATCAGCAATGCCTCCGGGATCATGGAGGGCTATGCCCTGGGCTACCGCCGCTTCAAGCTGTTCCCGGCGGAAGTCAGTGGTGGCGTGGCGGCGATCAAGGCCCTGGGCGGGCCGTTCGGCGAGGTCAAGTTCTGCCCTACCGGCGGCGTCGGCCCGGCCAATATCAAGAGCTACATGGCGCTCAAGAATGTGATGTGTGTCGGCGGTAGCTGGATGCTCGATCCCGAGTGGATCAAGAACGGCGACTGGGCACGGATCCAGGAGTGCACGGCCGAGGCCCTGGCCCTGCTGGACTGAAGGTTCTACCCGATTCGTTGGTGTGTTCTACGGCTTTACGGTGCGCTTGGTCGGCGCACCGTTTTTTTTTGCCTGGAGAATAGCGCTGCCCGGCGCGCGACAGGTGGGCAGGGCTTACCGGCCGGCCAGGTCGGTGAGGGCTTCGATCAACTGCTGCATATGCGCAAGGGGAGTGGTCAGCCCCGGAGTGATGCGGATGCAGGTGCCGAACCCTGCGCCATTGCGGGCCACGGTAAACAGGTTGTAGTCCCGTAGCAGGCGATCCGCCAGGGCTTGCTGGTCCTGGTGGCGGGTGAAGCGCACAGCGCTGATGGCGCAGCACAGGCGCGGGTCCTGCGGGGTCATGACTTCCAGCCCGTCCATTTCGCGCACCGCTTCGCTCCAGCTATGGCGCAGGTAGTTCAGGCGCGCGCCCTTGGCCGCCGCACCACCCATCGCCCGGTGTTCCTCGAACACCCGGGGCAGGGTCATCAGCGCCGGAATATTTGGCGTGCTGTAGGGCGTACGGGCGCGCACGTCGTCACGGGGAAAATGGAACTCGTCCATGTCCGGGTCGATGTCTTCCAGGCGTTCGGGGTGGATATACACAAAGCCCAGGCTCAGCGGTGCGCCGATCCACTTGTGCAGGTTGAAACCGGCGAAGGCGATGCCCAGGTCGCGAAGGTCGAAGTCGATCTGGCCCAGGGCGTGGGCGCCGTCGAGGATGATGTCGACCCCGTGTTCCCGAGCGGCGGCGGCAATCGCCCGGACCGGCATCACCAGCCCGCTGCGATGGGTGACATAGGTCAGGGGCATCAGCTTGAGCCGTGGGTAGCGCTCGAAAGCGTCTTTGTAGGTGCTTACAAGGCTGTCAAAACTGGCAGGATGCCGGTGGACGATCTCTATCACTTCGACGCCGCGCTGGCGGGCCAGCCAGCGCATGGCGCTCTTGACCGTGTCGTACTCCAGGTCGCTGAGCAGCACCTGGTCGCCCGGTTGCAGGCGGTTGTAGTTGCGGATCAGCGATTGCAGGGCGTCGGAGGCACAGCGGGTCAGGGCCACGGCGTTTTCCGGCGCCTGCAGCAGCGCCGCCAGTTGGCGGCGGATGTCCAGCGCGTCGATCTGCTCGAAGCGCTGGCGCACCAGCAGCGAGTTGCTGCGGTTCACCCACTGGATGTTGTGCTGGTACTCCTGGGCCACGCTGCGGGTCATGCGCCCGAAGTAGCCGTTTTCCAGGTTGATCGGCCCCGGCTCGATGTCGAACTGGCGAGCGATGCCCTGCCAATGATCTTCGTCGTGGGCAAGTGTGGCTGCAGTCCTTGGCATGGAGGGCTCTTTTTCAGTGACGGGGTTTGGGTTTGCCGTGTTTGGCCCGCAGGGGATCGAGCAGGTCGCTAAGGCCGTTGTGGTCGATTTCCTGCATCAGGGCCAGCAGGCCGCCGAGTTCGCCCTTGGGAAAACCTTCCCGGGCGAACCAGTTCAGGTAGGGGCCGGGCAGGTCGGCCAGGATTCGGCCCTTGTATTTGCCGAAGGGCATTTCCCGGGTGACCAGCAGTTCAAGAGTTTCAGGGGTCATGGCGGGGGCTGTCGTGTCATTCAAGAGCCTTGGAAAATACAGGCATTCTGCATGGAGGCCAAATGACAGATCATGCAAATAACTCGGATACAGATTTTTGTATATTTTCTAAGTCATTGAATAACAAGGAATAAAAATATAATCCAAGTCTGGCATGGCGGGTGCAACAGTTAACTCAACTAACTCAAATCTCGAGTTAACCCAATTCTCGCAACCCACAAGGAACCAGAAAATGACTGACTTGAATAAAGAAGCTATTTCGGTACTCAACAGCCTGATCGAGACCAGCAAGGACGGTCAGGAAGGGTTCAAGACCTGTGCCGAAGACATCAAGCACCCCGAGCTCAAGGCGCTGTTCATCAAGCGCTCCACCGATTGCGCCACGGCCGCGGCAGAACTGCAGTCGGTAGTGCGCTCCATGGGCGGGGATCCGGAAACCTCCACCAGTGTCAGCGGCGACCTGCACCGTCGCTGGGTCGACCTCAAGTCCCTGGTGACCGGCAAGGACGAGGAGGCGGTGCTCAACGAGGCCGAGCGTGGTGAAGACCATGCACTGAAGGCCTACAAGGAGGCTCTGGAGAAGATCAACAAGCACAACCTGGTGGGCATTCGTGACGTGGTAGAGCGCCAGTACCACGGCGTGCAACGCAATCACGACCAGGTCAAAGCCCTGCGCAACCAGGCACGCGCCCGTTCGTAAGGGTCAAAACCTGTCAAAAACGCCAGCCAGTCTGGCGTTTTTTTATGCCGGTAATTTAATGCTGGACGGTATTTAGTTAGCTAGCTAATAATTAGCCCAGCTTCGCTGATGCCTATCGCGACTATCGTTGTGTTTGTCCTGCCAAGAGTTGCCAGCCGTGCCCATTACCCTGCAAGCCCTGCTTGCTCCCAACCTTCCTGCATTGCAGTTCGCGATCAAGACCCTGCTCGGTGGTGGGGTAGCGCTGTGGCTGGCATTGCGCTGGGGGCTGGAGCAACCGGCCTGGGCCCTGATGACCGCATTCATCGTGGCTCAGCCGCTGTCCGGCATGGTCCTGCAAAAAGGTCTGGCGCGGCTGTTGGGGACCCTGGTGGGCACCCTTATGTCGGTGCTGTTCATGGGGCTGTTCGCCCAGACCCCCTGGCTGTTCCTCCTGGCCCTGGCGCTGTGGCTGGGGTTGTGCACGGCCAGTTCGACCCTGTTGCGCAGTGCCTGGTCCTACTCCTTCGTGCTGGCCGGCTACACCGTGGCCATCATTGCCTTGCCGGCCATCAGCCATCCCCTGGGGATCTTCGACCAGGCGGTGGCCCGCTGTACGGAGATTTCCCTGGGCATCATCTGCGCCACCGCCAGCAGCGCGCTGCTCTGGCCGCTGCGCGTCGAGCGACAGTTGGCCGATCAGGCCCGCAGCGCCTGGCACAGCGGGATGCAGGCGGCCCGTGCCACCCTGGCCGGGGATGCCCAGGCCCGCAAGGGCCTGCTGGAGATCCTCGGACGCATCGTCGCCGTCGATGCCCAGCGCGAACATGCCTGGTTCGAAGGCCCGCTGGGCCGCCAGCGGGCCCGGGCGATCGGTGGCCTGAGCCAGAAACTGTTGATGCTGCTGCGCATCTCCCGTTCGGTGCGGCGCCAGTGGAAGCAGTTGGATAGCGTCGAAGCCGCGCGGTTGCAGCCGTGGATGGATCAGGTCCTGGCGGCCCTGGACAGCGCTGATGGGGCCAGCCTGCAAGCCTTGTCGCCACGGGTGCTGGAGGCCTCCCGCGATGGGGCGATCAGCCCGGCGCAGAGTTACTGCCTGGCGCGTTTCAGCTTGTTGCTGGACACCGCCCTGGCTGCCACCCAGGCCCTTTCAGCGGTGCAGGAGGGGCGCGGGGCAATGGTGCAGCCGGCGACGCTGACACCTCACCGCGACTTGTCGCTGGCCCTGGTATTCGGCGCCCGCAGCGCCCTGGCTTTTCTGACGGTGGCCAGCTTCTGGCTGGCCACCGCCTGGCCCGCGGCCTCCGGGGCGATGCTGCTGACCTGTGTAGTCTGCAGCCTGTTCGCCAGCCGCGAGAACGGGGCGCAGATCGGCATGAGCTTCATGCGCGGGATCTTTCTGGCGGTTCCGGCAGCCTTCGTGGTGGGGCAGATCCTGCTGCCCCAGTGGAGCGGTTTCCCGATGCTGGCGATGGCCATGGGCGTGCCGCTGTTCTTCGGCGCCCTGGGCATGGCCAAGCCGCAGATCGGCGCCACGGCCACTTCGTTCTGCCTGCACTTCATCGTGCTGATCTCGCCGATGAACCGCATGAGTTTCGATGTGGCCAGTTTCTTCAATAACGCCCAGGCCATGGTGCTGGGGGTGGGCGCTGCGGTGCTGGCCTTCCATCTGCTGATCCTGCGCAACCCGGCGTGGCACGGCCGGCGCCTGCTGGCTGCGACCCTGCACGACCTGGTGCGCCTGACCCGGCGCAACCTGCGGGGTGCGGAAAGCTGGTTTGGCGGGCGCATGGCCGACCGCCTGTTGCAACTGGCGCGGCATTATCCGGAACTGCCGGAGCCGGCCCGCAGCCGCTGGGACGATGGCCTGCTGGGCCTGGATATCGGCGACGAACTGATGCACCTGCGCCTGAGCCTGGCGGTGGCCCAGGTACCGGTCGGCGCCGCGCAGCGAGCTTATTTCGAGCACCTGCAGCGCACCCTGGAACAAGGCCCGGCGGGCAGTCGTCAGGATGCCCTGGAGCAGCCCAGCGTGGCCCTGCTGGAGGCGCTGGGGCAGCAGCCGCCCAGTGATGCGTTGAAACTGGCGCAGGGCGCCGTCGTGCAATTGCAAAGCAGCTGGCGCAGTTGGTGCCGGCAGCAGGAGGAAAGTCATGGGGCTGCGTGAGTGGTCGCTGGGCGGGGTGCTGCTCAGCCCGTTCCTGATTTATGTGGTGCTGGCGCTGGTGCTGACCGGTGCCCTGCGGATGCTGGTGCGGGTAACCGGGCTGGGCCGCTGGATCTGGCACGAAGCACTGTTCGATTGTGCCCTGTACGTCTGTGTCTTGACGGTCATTACGCTGGTCCTGGGGCCCTTATAAGGAGTTGATCATGCGTACACCCGTACGTGTCGTGTTTACCCTCTGCCTGGTGGCGGTGGCGATCTTTGCCGGTTATCACCTGTGGCAGTACTACATGCTGACGCCCTGGACCCGCGATGCGCGGATTCGCGCCGACGTGGTGATAGTCGCCCCGGATGTGTCCGGCTGGGTGCGCGAGCTCAAGGTGGCGGACAACCAGCCAGTCAAGGCCGGCGAGCTGTTGCTGAGTATCGACCGCGACCGTTTCGAGGCCGCCCTGGAAAAAGCCCAGGCGGTGGTGCAGACCCGCCAGCAGCAGTTGAGCCTGCGCGAACATGAAGCCAGCCGCCGCGCTGCTCTTGGCCCCCAGGCCATCAGCGCCGAGCTGCGCGAGAACGCCCAGATCAACGCCGGCATCGCCCGTGGCGAGCTGCGCCAGGCCCAGGCCGAGGCCAAGGTCGCCGAATTGAACCTGGCCCGTAGCCAGGTGCATGCGCCCCGTGACGGGCATATCACCAACTTGCGCCTGGCCGAGGGCAACTACGTCAATGCCGGGCAGCCGGTGATGGCGCTGATCGATGACTCGACCTTCTATGTCCAGGCCTATTTCGAGGAAACCAAGTTGCCGCGGATCCAGGTCGGCGACCCGGTGAAGGTCTGGCTGATGAGCGCCGGTGATGCCCTGCAAGGCCATGTGGAAAGCATCAGCCGGGGGATCACCGACCGTAATGCCACGCCTGACGGGCAACTGCTGGCGGAAGTGGAGCCGACCTTCAACTGGGTACGCCTGGCCCAACGGATTCCGGTGCGGATCAAGCTCGACAAGGTGCCCGAAGGCATCAACCTGAGCGCCGGCATGACAGCCAGTGTGCAGGTGGAGGAGGGCGGCAAACAGTAGGAGCCGGCTTGCCGGCGAAAGCGCCGGCATAGCCTTCGCCGGCAAGCCGGCTCCTGGGGAGCGAGACTCAGCCGATGGTGATGGCTGGCAGGGTGGTCAGGGTCACGGTCTGCTTTCTGCGCGGAGCGGCGATTTCGGCTTCGCCGTCCACAACCAGTTCATCGTGCTGGTTGAATACGCGAGTGGCGATGCGCACGCGGAACTTGGGCAGTTTTTCGAGGATCTCCAGGCGCACGGTCAGGGTGTCGCCAATCTTCACCGGCTTCTGGAAGGTCATCTGCTGGCCGATGTAGATGGTGCCCGGGCCAGGCAGCTCGCAGGCCACGGCGGCACTGATCAGCGCGCCGCTGAACATGCCGTGGGCGATGCGCTCCTTGAACGTGGTGGCGGCGGCGAACTCGGGGTCCAGGTGCACCGGGTTGTGGTCGCCGGACATGGCGGCGAACAGCTGGATGTCACGCTCCTCGACGGTCTTGCTGTACTGGGCGGTCTGGCCGACTTCCAGGGCTTCGTAAGGCGTGTTGGTTACCTGGGTCATGTTGCTGAAATCCTCTGACAGATAAATAAGCGCACTGGCTGCGCACCGGCTATTCCGACCGTGGTGGCCGGCGGTGCTGCAGGGCCTGGTCGAGCCAGGCCAGCACGTCGTGGGTCACTTGGTCACGGTTGCTTTCGTTGAACAGCTCATGACGTGCCTGGGGGTAGATATTGAGTTGCAGGCACTGGCTGCCGGCCTCGCGCAACGCGTTGGCCAGATCCTTGAGACGCTTGCCAGCGCTCACCGGATCACATTCACCACCCATTACCAGCAGCGGCAGGCCCGGATCGATCTGCTTGAGGTTGGCAATCTTGCTGATTTGCTGCAGCCCACCCAGTAGATCGATCCACAACTGGTTGGTGCAACGAAAGCCGCACAATGGATCGGCCACGTACTTGTCGACTTCCGCCGGGTCGCGGCTGAGCCAGTCGAAGGCGGTGCGATTGGGTTTGAACGCCTTGTTGAACGAACCGAAGGACAGCCATTCGATCAGTGCGCTGCGCCCCTGGCCGCCCTGGCGCCAGCGTTCGATGCGGGCGATCAGGCTGGCGGCGCGGTACAGCGCCACCGGCTGGAAATTCGAGCCGCTGAGAATCGCCCCGTGCAGGCTGGCGCTGTGATGTTGCAGATAGGCCTGGGCGATGTAGCTGCCCATGCTGTGGCCCAGCAGCACGATGGGCGTGCCGGGGCGCTGCTGGCCGATGTGCTGGTTGAGGCTGGCCAGGTCGCCGACCACCTTGCTCCAGCCGTTCTGGTCTGCGTAGTGGCCCAGCACCCCCTGTTCCGCCGTCTTGCCGTGGCCACGCTGGTCGGGGGCGTAGACGGCATAGCCTTCGGCGCACAAGGCCTGGGCCAGGCGCGCGTAGCGCCCGCTGTGCTCGGCCATGCCGTGGGACAGCAGGACCACCGCCTTGAGTGGCGGTTCGGGCAGCCACTGGTTGACGAAGAGGCGGTGGTGGTCGCTCGTGGTCAACCAGAACGTGTCATGGGTCATGGCGATTCCTTTGCTCGAAGACGCTGCACTTTATAGCGCATCGGTGCCTGGGCGTCTGATTCGCGCGCCCGTTGGAAGCAAGATTCACAAAATTAATGACACACTTGCGCATATTTGCCTGAATCGCCATAGCTGCTAACGTCCGAGGAGCCCCGCCCCTGAGAGCGTTGCAGTGGCGGCCCGGACAGCTCAGGTACAAGAGAGGACAAGAATAATGCAACCTGATTTCTGGAATGATAAGCGCCCCGCTGGCGTCCCCAACGAGATCGACCTGGGGGCCTTCAAGTCGGTGATCGAGGTGTTTGAGCGTTCCTGCAAGAAATTCGCTGATCGCCCGGCCTTCAGCAACATGGGCGTGACCCTCACCTACGCCGAGCTGGAACGCTACAGCGCGGCCTTCGCCGGTTATCTGCAAAGCCATACCGATCTGGTTCCGGGAGACCGTATTGCGGTGCAGATGCCCAACGTTTTGCAGTACCCGATCGCGGTATTCGGAGCCTTGCGCGCAGGGCTGGTGGTGGTCAATACCAACCCGCTGTACACCGCGCGGGAGATGCGCCACCAGTTCAAGGATTGCGGGGCCCGGGCCCTGGTCTACCTGAACATCTTCGGCCAGAAGGTCCAGGAAGTGCTGGGGGATACCGATATCCAGTTCCTGATCGAGGCCCGGATGGGCGACATGATGCCCAGCGCCAAGGGCTGGCTGATCAATACCGTGGTGGACAAGGTCAAGAAGATGGTGCCGGCCTACCACCTGCCCCAGGCCATTTCCTTCAAGAGTGCCCTGCGCCTGGGGCGTGGCCAGAGCATCAAGCCGCTGCAGGTGGGCCACGACGATGTTGCGGTGCTGCAGTACACCGGGGGCACCACCGGCCTGGCCAAGGGCGCGATGCTGACCCACGGCAACCTGGTGGCCAACATGCAGCAGGCGCGGGCCTGCCTAGGCCAGCATGGGCCCGACGGCCACACCCAGTGGCGCGAAGGCCAGGAGGTGATGATCGCGCCGCTGCCGCTGTACCACATCTATGCCTTCACCGCGAACTGCATGTGCATGATGGTGACCGGCAACCACAACGTGCTGATCACCAACCCGCGGGACATCGGCGGCTTCATCAAGGAGCTGAAGAAGTGGCGTTTTTCTGCGCTACTGGGGCTCAACACGCTGTTTGTGGCACTGATGGATCACCCGGATTTCAAGAACCTGGATTTTTCCAATCTGAAGCTCACCAACTCTGGCGGCACGGCCCTGGTCAAGGCTACCGCCGAGCGCTGGCAGAAGCTGACCGGCTGCCGGATCACCGAAGGCTACGGGCTGACCGAAACCTCGCCGGTGGCCTGTACCAACCCCTATGGCGAGCGTTCGCGGTTGGGCACCGTCGGCCTGCCGGTACCGGGCACCACCTTGAAGATCATCGATGACCAGGGCGTCGAGCTGCCGTTGGGCGAGCGGGGCGAGCTGTGCATCAAGGGCCCGCAGATCATGAAGGGCTACTGGAACAAACCCGAGGCCACCGCCGAAGTGCTGGATGCCGAGGGCTGGTTCAAGTCCGGTGATATCGCGGTGATCGATCCGGACGGTTTCGTGCGCATCGTCGATCGCAAGAAGGACATGATCATCGTCTCGGGTTTCAACGTGTACCCGAACGAGATCGAGGATGTGGTCATGGCTCACCCGAAAGTCGCCAACTGTGCAGTCATCGGCATACCGGACGAGCGTTCCGGCGAGGCGGTGAAGCTGTTTGTGGTGCCGCGTGAGGCGGGGGTCAGCCTTGAAGAGCTCAAGGCCTACTGCAAAGAGAATTTCACCGGCTACAAGGTGCCCAAGCACATTGTGCTGCGTGACTCTTTGCCGATGACCCCGGTGGGCAAGATCCTGCGCCGCGAGTTGCGCGATATCGCTTGAGCCCAGGGCTTTTACCTGGCGGGCAAGCCGGTTGGCGCAACCGGCTTGCCCGCTCTGCATTCCGAGGGGCGCAAAGCCCCGGGCCAGAGCGGAATTCAGGTGGGTAGAATTTTTACTCTAAAAGTGACTATTTAAGTGTCTTGAGTCATTTTTGTGACTATTCAGGCCTTCTTTGGCTCTAGTCGGCCTTTTCCAAAGCTGCTACTCTCGGCGCGCTTTGTGACTTCTCGGCCTAAGTAAAAGCCAGACTCACCAACAATAGACACCAATAAAAAACACAGACAAATAATAATCGCATCAAATGCGGTGATGAATTCGCGTTGCTGAGGAGTGGGCTTCCATGATCGAAGACTTTTGGAAGGATAAGTACCCAGCTGGGATTGCTGCCGATATCAATCCAGACGAGTATCCGAATATTCAGGCGGTGTTGAAGCAGTCCTGCCAACGTTTCGCTAACAAACCGGCCTTTAGCAACCTCGGCAAGACAATCACCTACGGTGAACTGTACGAACTGTCCGGGGCCTTTGCCGCGTACCTGCAGCAGCATACCGATTTGCAGCCCGGCGATCGAATCGCCTTGCAACTGCCCAACCTGCTGCAATACCCGATCGCGGTATTCGGTGCGATCCGCGCCGGCCTGATCGTGGTCAATACCAACCCGCTGTACACCGCGCGGGAAATGGAACACCAATTCAACGATTCCGGCGCCAAGGCCCTGGTCTGCCTGGCCAACATGGCCCACCTGGCAGAGGCCGTGGTACCCAAGACCGGGGTCAGGCACGTGATCGTCACCGAAGTGGCGGACCTGCTGCCGCCGCTCAAGCGCCTGCTGATCAACAGCGTGGTCAAGTACGTGAAGAAGATGGTGCCGGCCTATCACCTGCCCCAGGCCGTCAAGTTCAATGACGTTCTGCGCAAGGGCCATGGCCAGCCAGTGCAGGAAGCCAACCCTGCCAGCAGCGACGTGGCAGTGCTGCAATACACCGGTGGCACCACCGGGGTCGCCAAGGGCGCCATGCTGACCCACCGCAACCTGGTGGCCAACATGCTGCAGTGCAAGGCGCTGATGGGCTCCAACCTCAATGAAGGCTGCGAGATCCTCATCACCCCGCTGCCGCTGTACCACATCTATGCGTTCACCTTCCATTGCATGGCCATCATGCTCATGGGCAACCACAACATCCTGATCAGCAACCCGCGGGACTTGCCGGCGATGGTCAAGGAGCTGTCGAAGTGGAAGTTCAGCGGCTTTGTCGGCCTCAACACCCTGTTTGTCGCCCTGTGCAACAGTGAAGCGTTCCGCAAGCTGGATTTCTCGGCGCTGAAAGTCACCTTGTCCGGTGGCATGGCCCTGCAACTGGCGGCGGCCGAGCGTTGGAAGGAAGTGACCAACTGCCCGATCTGCGAAGGCTACGGCATGACCGAGACCAGCCCGGTGGCCACGGTCAACCCGATCCAGAACATCCAGATCGGCACCATCGGCATTCCGGTGCCTTCGACCCTGTGCCGGGTGGTGGACGACGCCGGGGAAGAGCTGCCCCTGGGCGAAGTCGGCGAACTGTGCGTGAAGGGCCCGCAGGTGATGAAGGGCTACTGGCAGCGCCAGGATGCCACCGATGAAGTCCTCAACAGCGAAGGCTGGCTGAAGACCGGTGATATCGCGCTGATCCAGCCCAATGGCTACATCCGCATCGTCGACCGCAAGAAGGACATGATTCTGGTCTCCGGTTTCAACGTCTATCCCAATGAGCTGGAAGACGTACTGGCCTCGCTGCCGGGCGTGCTGCAGTGCGCGGCGATCGGCGTGCCGGACGAGAAATCCGGTGAGACCATCAAGATCTTCATCGTGGTCAAGCCGGGCGTGACCCTGACCAAGGAGCAGGTGATGGCGCACATGCGTGCCAATGTCACCGGCTACAAGGTGCCCAAGGCTGTTGAGTTCCGCGATGCGTTGCCAACCACCAACGTCGGCAAGATCCTGCGCCGCGAGCTGCGTGACGAAGAGCTGAAGAAGCTCGGCGTGAAGAAGTAAGCCGCAGCGCCCACAAAAAAGCCCCGCCAGTGCGGGGCTTTTTTATTGGGCGGCGCCCGCCTTACTGCTGGAACTGGGCGAAGCTCACGCCGGTGCCGGCCGGGCGCACGTCCTTGAGGAAGGAGTCCTTGTCGGCGCTCAACTCCAGGCTCAGGGCGGCCTTGCGCTTGCCTTCGTTGCGGATCACCAGGCCTTCGAGTTTTTCCCGCAGGAACACCGTAGGCACTTTCAGGTGCAGCAGTTGATCGGTGTCCGGGGTGTGCAGCAGCAGGTGCACCCATTCGTACTGACCGATGGCCAGGCGGGTGACCAGGATATCGAACCACCAGATATTGCGGTTGCGGTTCAGCTCCGCGAAGTGGCAGTTGTTGACGCCCAGCACCGCACCGCCCAGTTCCTGGTTCCTGCGGGCGATAGCCTGCTTTTTATCGAGTTTCATAACGTTCCTACGGGGATTGGATCTTCAGTGCTTGGCCTGAACAGGGGGAGCATTCTCCCGGGTTGCCCGGCAAACATAAAGCGCTACCTGGGCGGCGCGATGAAATGCCCGGCAAAAATAATTGAAACTCTGCGCGAAAGCCGCGGGTCAACCTTGGGTAACGACGCAATCCCCTTTGTTCGATCAATGAATGTTCTACGGAGAAATACCATGGGCAGCACAGCGGATAAGGCAAAAGGTCTGGCTAACGAAGCCATCGGTAACGTCAAGCAAGGTGTCGGCAAAGCCACCGACAACACCAAGCTGCAGGCTGAAGGCAAGCTGCAGGAGAAGAAAGGCGAAGCCCAGCAAGCGGTGGGCAAAGCCAAGGACGCAGTGAAAAAGACCATCGACAAGGCCTGAAAACGGCCTGTTCGATGACCCACTGCAGCGGCCATCCACGGATGGCCGTTTTCATGTGAGGTGTGGGTGAGAGAGTGGAATCGGCCACTGGAAATGGTTGCGGTTCGCCAACTAGGCTAATTTGTTGTAGAAAACGCCCCCTGAGTCGCTATCGACTTCAACCTTTTTGCGGCGAAAGGAGACGCTATGATTTTTCCGGACCTCAAAGGTTTGCCCCTGCACCGGGTACTGATCCGCACGGTGAATGAGTTCATCGCGGACGAGATGTCCACCTACGCCTCGGCACTGGCCTACCAGATGCTGTTCTCGTTGTTCCCCTTCATTCTGTTCCTGATCGCCCTGATCGGTTTCCTCCATCTGCCGGACTTCTTCACCTGGCTGCGCCTGCAGTCGGAGCTGGTGCTGCCCCACGAGGCCCTGGAGCAGGTCAACCCGGTCATCGATCAATTGCAGCAGTCCAAGGGTGGCCTGCTGTCCATCGGTATCGTCATCGCCCTGTGGACCGCTTCGGCGGGTGTACGCCTGATGATGAGCGCGATGAACGCCGCCTACGACGTGGTCGAGGGGCGGCCGATCTGGAAGCGCTTCCCGCTGTCGGTGTTCTACACCGTGGGCATTGCCGGCATGCTTCTGGCCGCCGCGGCGCTGATGGTGCTGGGGCCGCAGGTGATGGCCTGGCTGGCGGGGCAGGTGGGCCTGGAGGACTTCATCGTCACCCTGTGGACCATCCTGCGCTGGCCGGTGATCGTGCTGCTGATGATGGTGGCCGTGGCCCTGATGTACTACGTGATGCCCGATGTGCAGCAGAAATTCCGTTTCATCACCCCGGGCTCGGTGCTGGCGGTGGTGGTATGGATCGTCGCTTCCCTGGGTTTTGCCTACTACGTGAAGACGTTCGCTAACTACAACGCCATGTATGGCAGTATCGGTGCGATCATCGTGCTGTTGCTGTACTTCTATATCTCCGCCGCGGTGCTGTTGCTGGGAGCGGAGATGAACGCGGTGATCGAACACATGTCGGCCGAAGGCAAGGACCCTGGCGAAAAGGACTTTGACCAGCACGACGAAAAACAACACGTTTCGGGACTGGGCCGGGACCACTCGCTCAAGCCGACCACTGACGAAGCCAGATCATGATCCGTGAAATCCTCAAGATGGGCGATGAGCGCCTGCTGCGCATCGCCCCGCCGGTACCGCCGGAAATGTTCGACAGCCCCGAGCTCTGGGAACTGATCGACGATATGTTCCAGACCATGGAAAGCGTGGGTGGCGTCGGCCTGGCGGCGCCGCAGATCGGTGTCGACCTGCAACTGGTGATCTTCGGCTTCGAGCACAGCGAACGTTATCCGGAAGCCGAAGCGGTGCCGCAAACCATCCTCATCAATCCGCTGATCACGCCCTTGAGCCCGGTGCTGGAAGAGGGCTGGGAAGGTTGTCTCTCGGTTCCCGGCCTGCGCGGCGCGGTGCAGCGCTACCAGCACATCCGCTACGAAGGCTTCGACCCCAGGGGCGAGCCCATTGTGCGCGTGGCCTCGGGTTTCCACGCCCGGGTGGTGCAGCATGAGTGCGATCACCTGATCGGCCGGCTGTATCCCTCGCGGATCAGCGATTTCAGCAAGTTCGGCTTCACCGAAGTGCTGTTTCCCGACCTCGACCCCAACGCCGACGAATAAGCCCCGGCCCGCCCGGTGTCAGGGCCTCGACCCAGGCCGGTCGATGGCCATGGCCAGCAATGGTTTGCTGCGCTGGTAGCGGGCCAGCCGTTCGTTCAAGGCGTGTGGCAGGCAGGTCGTGCTGCAGAAGCCCATCGACCGGTACAGGGCCTGCAGGTCCGGATGGCAGAACAGCCAGACCGGGCCTTCGACGCTTTGCACGGCCTGCCCCACCAGCTGGCTGGCCAGCCCCTGGCCGCGACTGGTCGGGGCGACGAACAGGCCCGTCAGCCAATAGCCTTCAGCTGCCGGGCTCAGGCTCATGCCAGCGATGATTTCACTGCTTCTGGCAACCCAGAGCTGGCCCTCGGAAGCGGCGCGCATGGATGACCGGTGCTGGCGATAGAACTTGTTCAGCAAGGGCCGTTCAACCTCGGCAAGCAGGTTGATCTGGAGGTCGGGCATGAGGTTTCCGGATTTGGCAACAGGGGCCGGCGGATTATAAAAGAACCCTGGCCGACTATAGGTGCTATACCTGAAGCCTTTCCCGCATCAGTGGAGTGAACGTCATGTCCAAAGGTATGAACGCCAAGAAAAATGCCAAGAAAAAGCCGGCAAAGAGCGCAGACGAGAAACGCGCCGAGAAAAAGGCCAAGAAGACCGAAGTGAATATCTTCGGCCACTGATCACTTTGACGAAGCCCGCCCCGCGGGCTTCGTGCTCTCTCCCCTCAGGCCAGTTCCAGCGCCAGGGCATCGCGTACCGCCGGTCGCTGTTCGACCCGAGCCTGGAACCGCGACAGCGCCGGCCAGTTCGCCAGGTCGATGGCGAACAATGCCGTCCAGCGCAGGACGGTGAACAGGTAGGCATCGGCGATCCCGAACTGCGCGCCTTGCAGGTAGTCCTGGTGTTCCAGCGTCTGCTCGAGCAAGGCCAGGCGCTTGAACAACTTCTGCTTGAACACCTCTTTCACCCCATCATCGAACCCCGGATTGAACAGCCAGCCCATGATCCCGTGCACTTCGCTGGTGATGAAGTTCAGGGTTTCCTGCAGGCGCACCCGCTCCCAGCTGCCATTGGCCGCGGCCAGGCCGGACCCGGGCTTGAGGTCGGCGAGGTATTGCAGGATGGCCGGGCCTTCAGTCAGGACCTGGCCATCGTCCAGTTGCAGCGCGGCTACGTAGCCCTTGGGGTTGATGGCGAGGAAGTCCCGGCCGTCGGCGGTGCGCTTGCTGCGGTTGTCGACGCGGATGGCCTCGAACGGCAATTGCAGCTCGCGCAGCACGATATGGGAGGCCAGGGAGCAGGCTTGTGGGGCGTAGTAGAGTTTCATCGGCAGGTCTCTGGTGAAAGTGCGAGCCAGTGTCGTGCAAGGCGGCAACATGGGTAAAATTAATCTTTCAGAACACTGCCATAAGGACAGCTACTGCCATGATGAACCTGATGCACTGGCGCCTGCTGGTGGCGATTGCCGAGTGCGCCACCATCACCCGGGCCGCCGAGCAGGTGGGCATGACCCAGTCCGGGGCCAGCCAGGCCCTGGCCCAGATGGAGGACATGCTCGGGGTGCAGCTGTTTGTCCGCGAGAGCCGCCAGGCGCTGCCCACGGCGATCGGTTTGCAGGTGCTGGCCCAGGCGCGGGTGATGCTCGAGGCCCTGGCCGAGGTCCGCCGGCAGGTGGACGCGGCGCGGGGCATTCCTCAAGGCAGTGTGCGACTGGCGGGCTTTCCCATGGTCCTGGCGACTTTCCTGCCGCCGTTGCTGCGGCGTTTCAAGCAGCTGTATCCGGGCATCGAGGTGGTGCAGCTGGAGGTCAGTGATGATGAGGTCGAAACCCTGCTAGAGGCGCAACTGGTGGATCTTGGGGTCGTGCTCAACCCGGCCCCCGAGCGCCGCTCTTGGTTGCTGGGGCGTGATTCGTGGGTCGCGGTGCTACCTGAAGATCACCCCTGGCAGGCCTCGACCATCGACCTTGAAACCTTGCTGGCGCAGCCCTTTGTCCTGGCCACCGGGGGCTGTTCGGTGAATGCCCGCAGCCTGGCCGCCGAGGCCGGGATCCCCCTGGCCGACGTCCGGGTGGAGGTGCGGGAATGGAACAGTGCCTTCAGCCTGGTGCGCGAGCGGCTGGGAGTGACTCTGGTGCCACAGAGTACGTTACCGGTGCAGTGCGAAGGGTTGCGGGTGCTGGAACTGAGCACAGGAGTGGAGCGGGAGTTCGCCCTGGTAGCGGCGCCGGGGCGGGAGTCGAGTGTGCTGGTCCAGGCGTTTCTGTCGACCCTCGAAGAGTTTTAGTGAGGGAGCTTCCCGGGCTTTGCCACAGGCTCTGTTTATGTCTTGTTTGTTACTTGTCGCGAATGCACTTCAATACCTCGAAAGTTGTGAAAACAGACTGACTAGTGGCCTTGCATAGAGACTGCGGCTGTCTATGCTCAATTGTGAAAATTCGTATCTGTTGGCCTATGAGTATCCGTCCCGAGCGGCCTGCGCCGATGTAACCGGTATGCGTGCGACCTTCATCCAGGGCGCAGTATTGAATTCATGAATAAAGGCGAGAGTGCGCAGTTAGAGGCACCGCAGTATCAGGAGTGTCGATTTAGATGGAGTTTCTTAACTTTGTTAGGTCAGGCCCGGAAATGGGGCATCAAGTAAAGGATGGCTTGATAAGAGCGTTGCAACATGGACTCTCCGATTAAACATCATTTATCACCTGACACTTCCTCTCTCATATGGAGGGAGGCGCTTGCCCTGTTTTATAGATCGTTGTGGTGGATCAGTTGAAAGACTAGAAACTTCCGTCAATCAAAAGACAGCGTTGAAGGTGATACAACCATGTTTAACCTACATCACAAGGCTGACCTGCTGGAAATCGAACGATTCAACTGTGCGCTGAGCGAGGCCAACGCCAAGTTGGCGGCGATCAGTCGTTCCATGGCGATGATCGAGTTCTCGCCCGATGGCATCGTGCTGGATGCCAATGAAAACTTCTGCCAGGTCATGGGCTACTCCGCAGAAGACATACGTGGCAAGCATCACCGGATTTTCTGTGAGGAAGAGTTCTATCGCAGCGAGGAGTACAGCAAGCTGTGGCGCGACCTGGGGCGTGGCGAACCGGTCAGCGGGACTTTTCTGCGCCTGGACAAGCGTGGCCGGGAGATCTGGCTCGAAGCCAGCTACATGCCGGTGTTCGATGCCGATCGTCAGGTGCGCAGTGTGATCAAGGTGGCGTCGGACATCTCCGAACGCATCCATGTCGAACATGAGAACCAGAGCCTGCTGAACGCTATCGGCCGTTCCATGGCCATCATCGAGTTCAGCCCGGACGGCAGGATCATCACCGCCAACGACAACTTCCTGAAGACCATGCAGTACACCCTGAATGAAATCGTTGGCCAGCATCACAGCATGTTCTGCCACCGTTCCGAGGCTGAATCCCCGGAGTACAAGCAATTCTGGGCTTCGTTGAACCGTGGCGAGTTTCACTCCCATCGTTTCGAGCGGGAAAACAAGTATGGGCAGACGGTGTTTCTCGAAGCCTCCTACAACCCGCTGTTCGATACCAAGGGCCGCCTGTACAAGGTGGTGAAGATCGCCAGCGACATCACCGATCAGATGACCACCTTGCGCTCCGCCGCCGAGTCCGCCCACAGCACCTCGGTGCAGAACGACGCCTGTGCGCAGAAGGGCTCGGAGGTGGTGCAGCAGACCGTGGAAATCATTCAGCAGATTTCCCATGACCTCAATGAAGCGGCCCACAGCATCGATGCGGTGAGCAAGCAGTCGGACATCATCGGCAGCATCGTCCAGACCATCCGCGGGATCGCCGACCAGACCAACCTGCTGGCCCTCAACGCGGCCATCGAGGCCGCCCGTGCCGGTGAGCACGGGCGCGGTTTCGCCGTGGTCGCGGACGAGGTGCGCAGCCTGGCGGCGCGCACCAGCCAGGCGACGGTGGAAATCGTCGAGGTGGTGCGCAAGAACCACGACCTGTCGACGAGCGCGGTGACCAGCATGCAGTCGAGCTTGAGCCGCACCGGGCTCGGGGTCGAACTGGCGAATGAGGCGGGAGAGGTGATCCTGGAGATCCAGCAGGGCTCGCGGTACGTGGTGGATGCCATCAGCCAGTTCAACTCGACCCTGCAGTTGCAGTAGCCGGTTTTCGCCGGGCACAAAAAAGGGTTCCCATGGGGAACCCTTGCGCGTCCAGCGGGGTTACAGCGTGGCGAGGAACTTCTCGTCCACCGGTTTGGCGCTGTCCTTGGCGTCTTTCTCTTCCTTGGCCAGTTGCATCTTGTCCTGCAGGCGCTGGGCAATTTCCTGGTTGATCGCCAGTTGGCGCTCTGGCGGCAGGTTCTTCAGGTCTTCCTCGGTCAGCCCCATGTCCTTGAGGATGCTGTCGCGCAGGCGCTGTTCCGGGGTCTTGCTCATGTAGTCCTTGAACTCGCTCAGCGCGCCGGTTTCCGTCGCGCTGGTAGCCTGCGCGGCACTGGCGGTCGGTGGCGTGGCCTGGAGCAGCACGCGGGTCTTGGCGAAGGCGGCGTTGACGTTGTCGTCCACGCTGTTGGCCTGCTGGCTGGAGGACTGGGACGCCGGATAGGTCACGGAGTTCTGGGCCTGTTGCAGCATGCCGCTGTACAGCGCGCTGGCGGCTGCGGTAGTCGGGTCCATATCGGTGCGCGAGGTGGGCTGCACCGAAACGGATTTCTGGGCGTTGACCAACATGATCGGGAACCTGTGTAAGAGAACTAGGCTGAGGTTTTAGCAAGTTCCATGCCGATTGATGAGCCCTTGTATATCAAGGGCTTGGCTCAAGACGCCGGTCGTGGCTGCCAGCAAGCGGACAAGTCTTGCCGCTTTCAGGCAACCGCTGCCGGCGCCGTCTTCATGCGTGGGCAATGTCTTCCAGGGCCAGGTTGCGGGTGCGCGGCCCGAAGCGGCCGATGGTCAGGATCACGATCAGCATGCTGCTGACGATAAAGGCCAGGACCCCGGGCGTGCCGAAATGCTCGAGGAAAAAGCCCACCAGCAAACTGCTGAACACCGTCGACAAGCGGCTGAACGAGTAACAGAAGCCCACCGCCCGGGCGCGAATGTTGGTGGGGAACAATTCGCTCTGGTAGGAGTGGTAGCTGAAGCTCAGCCAGGCATTGCAGAAGGTGATCATCACCCCGCAGACAATCAGCCCCAGGGCGCTGCTCTGCAGGGCGAACAAGGTGCCGAAGGTCATGGCGCCCAGGGCCGAGCCGACGATCTGCCACTTGTTCTCGAAGCGGTTGGCGAAACGCACGAACAGCAGCGGCCCCAGGGGATAGGCCAGGGTGATGATGAAGGCGTACAGCAGGCTGTGGGTGACGCTCACGCCCTGGCCCGACAGCAGCGCCGGCAGCCAGTTGCCGAAACCGAAGAAGCCGATGGCCTGGAACACGTGAAACACGATCAGCATCAGGGCCCGGCGGCGGTAGGGCGGTTGCCAGATATCGGCGAAGCGCCCACGGCCCTGGATATCCACGGCCTGGGGTTCGGGCTCATCCAGCGGCTTGGCGTAGTCCCGGGCGCAGCGGGTCTCGAGGCCTTGCAGGATCCGGTCGGCTTCGTCGAAGCGCCCGTGCTGGGCGAGCCAGCGTGGCGACTCCGGCAAGCGTGAGCGCAACCACCAGATGAACAGGGCGAACACCGCACTGGCCAGCACCACCCAGCGCCAGCCGGAGATCCCCCAGGGCGCCTGGGGCACCAGCCACCAGGACATCAGCGCCACTGCCGGCACCGACAGGAACTGCACGAAAAAGGCAAAGGCGAAGGCCGAGCTGCGCATGCGCTTGGGCACCAGTTCGCTGAGGTAGGCGTCGATGGTCACCAGTTCGATGCCCAGGCCGATGCCCACCAGGAATCGCATGCAGATGATCCCCAACGCCGTGCTCTGCAGCCCCATCAGCACCGTGGCCAGGGTGTACCAGATCAGGGCGAAGGTGAAGATCGCCCGGCGTCCGAAGCGGTCGGCTATCGGGCTCAGCAGGCTGGCGCCGAGGAACAGGCCGAGAAAGGTCGCCGAGGCGAAGGCCGCCTGGTCGGAAAAACCGAACACCCCCTGGTTGCCGCTGGCGAAGATCCCGTCGCGGATCAGCCCCGGGCTGATGTAGGCGGTCTGGAACAGGTCGTACAGCTCGAAAAAACCGCCAATGGACAGCAGCGCCACCAGGCGCCAGATCGTGGCCACGGCAGGCAGGCGGTCGATGCGCGCGCTGATGCCGGCGGCGCGTTGAGGGTCGAGGTCGCTGGTGAGCGGGGCAGAGGCGGGCATGCAGGGAATTCCACAGGACACAGAGCGGAAATCTTAGCCTGCTAACGGAAACCAAGGATTGTGAATCCACGTGCGTAAACCGGAGGATGCGCTGATTTATTGTCGTATTTCGTTACATCTGCCGGATTTATAGCGCAATGCCGGGCACCCGCGCGTGACGGCGGGTGCCCCGTGGTGGCTCAGTAGGTGATGGGAATGCCGAAATTTTCCTGGAAGGCATCGTCCACCGGTTCGTAGCCCAGCACCCGGGTGGTTTCGCTGAGGTCCAGGCGCTTGAAGCGATTGTTGGAAATGCCGTGGCCGATCAGCAGTTGCACCCCCGGGGTTTCCACTGCCCGTTGCAACAACTGCACTGCATCCCGTGGGCTGAGCCAGGCGCTCAGGTCGCGGGTGGTGGTCAGTTCGTGGTGTTTCGGGTCTTCGAACGCACCAATGCGCAGGGCAATGCAGGACAGCCCGCGCTTGGCGGCATAGAAGGCGCATAGCGCCTCGCCGTAGCACTTGCTCACGCCATACAGGTTGGCTGGCATCACCGGCATGCCCGGAGTGATCTGCCGGTCCACCGGGTAGCCCTCGATGGTCTGGGCGCTGCTGGCAAATACCAGGCGCCGGCAACCGGCCTGTACCGCGGCCTCGAACAGGTAGGTGGTGGCGAGGATGTTGTTCGGCAGCAACTCGTCGAAGCTGGCGCTGGCATGGGGAATGCCGGCCAGGTGCACGATGACGTCGATCCCCGGGAGCAGGCGGCCGATGGCTTGCGGGTCGTCGAGGTCCAGGCGCACGAAGCGGTGTGGCGCGGGGATTTCGAAGTCCGGCTCTACCCGGTCGGTGAGGGTGAAGCGGTGGCGCTCTTGGGAGCCCTGAAAAAACACCTTGCCGATCCTGCCGCAAGCGCCGGTCAGTAGTACGTTAAGTCCGTTCATTTCGAATCTCCGATGGGCCAGAGGAGGGATGGCCAGCTCAGGCGATGCCATTGCGCCCGTGCAGCATGAAGCCCGGGTGCAGGCTGAGGCGTTCGTAGTAGGCGGCCACGGCGGGGTAGGCCGGGTGCTCCATGGGGGTCATCTTCCAGCGATTCACCGAGAGACCAAGAACGATATCCGCAAGGCTGAAATCCTCGCCCAGAACATAGGCGCCCGAGCGCTCGAGCTGGCGTTCGAGGATTTGCATCTTGGCATTCCAGGCCAGCAGGCTGGCGCCGATGCGCTGGCTGTCCTGGTAATCCGCATGCTGGCGCACCAGGCCCATGAAGGCATAGCTCCAGGACGGGTTCAGCTCGGTGGCCTGCCAGTCCATCCACTGTTCAACCAGGGCCCGGGCGCGCGGGGCCGTGGGCAGCAGGCCGCTGCCGGGGTGCAGGTTGGCCAGGTAGCGGCAGATGCTGTTGGATTCCCACAGGACCCCGGCGTCGTCGATCAGCACCGGCACCTGGGCATTGGGGTTGAGGGCGAGAAACTCGGGGGTATGGGTGGACTGAAAGCCACTACCCCAGTCTTCCTGCTGGTAGGAAAGCCCAAGCTCCTCACAGGTCCACAAGACTTTCCTGACATTGATGGACGAGGCTTTACCGAGAATTCTGCAGCGGGTTCCCATGACGCTTCCTTGTTCGTGGTACTGGATGGCCATGGGAATCTAACAGCGTGGCGTCGTCTCGGCGACGATCAATTTGCCGATACGGGTATCTCAGGCCGGATCGGGGAGGGCCGAGGCCGGCAAGCCGAAAACCCGGTCGAACAGCCAGTTGAAGGCAAAGGTGTAGCAGGGGATGAACAGGATCAGCGCCAGGTCCAGGAGAAAGGCCTGCACCAGGCTGATCGCCATCCACCAGGCGATCAGCGGGATCAGGAACACGATCAGGGTCAACTGGAAACCCACGGCATGGGCAATGCGCCGCTTGACCGTACGGGTGCGCGATGGCTGGCGGCTTTCCCAGCGCTCGAACAGGGTGGTGTAGATGAAGTTCCAGGTCACCGCGATGCTGGTGATGACCACCGCCAGTGGCCCGGTGCTGCTGGGCGAGGTGCCGGACAGCAGGGCCAGGCCCAGGGCCGAGAAGGTCATGCCGAACACTTCGAATAAAGAGACATAGACCAGTTTGCGTTTCACGCCTTGCATGCGGGTTCCTCGATTTTGAATGGGAATGGCCAGCCTGAGGGTGGCGCAGGGCGCGGAAGATAGCTTCAATCAAGGTGACAGAAAAAGTCGGAAGCTTTCAGTTTTCCTGATAGGTTGTTTCTCATGAACTTCTCCAGCGACAGCATCCAGTTGTTTCTCGCCGTGCTCGATCGCGGCTCCTTTTCTGCGGCGGCGCGTTCTTTGGGCAAGGTGCCTTCGGCCGTGAGCATGGGCATCGCCAACCTCGAGGCGGAGTTGGGGTATGCGCTGTTCGATCGCAGCCACCGCGAGCCGCTGCCCACGCCGCTGGCCTTGTCCCTGGCGCCCCATGCGCGGCTGATTGCCGACCAGCTCAAGCAATTGCAGGTGCATGCCGTCGAGCTGTCCCTGGGCCTGGAGAGCAAGCTGTCGATCGCGGTGGTGGATGACATCGACAAGCAACGGGTACTGGCCGCCATCAAGCTGATTGCCGAGCGTTATCCGCTGCTGGAAGTCGAGCTGCTCAGTGCTCCCCAGGATGACGTGCTGCACCTTTTGCACAGTGGCCGGGTCAGCGTCGGCGTGGCCTTTGCCGGGTTGAGCGTGAATGCCCTGGAGTATTTCCAGTACCTGGGCTGCGAGCGGATGATTGCCTGCATTTGCGCCGGGCACCCTGTGTTCCAGGCCAGTGACGGTTCGCTGTACCTGGAAGAGCTGATCAAGGTCCGTCAGGTGGTGGTGGCCAGCCGCGACCTGCCCCTGAGTGATACCCGGCCCCTGGTGGGCGAGTCGCTGTGGCGCACCGACAGCCTGGCGATGGCCCTGCACATGGTGGAGGCGGGGATCGGTTGGGGCAATTTCCCGTTGTCGGTGATCCAGCCGTTGCTGGCGGCGGGGCGCTTGCAACGGCTGCATTTCAAGAACATCGACAACGGCCTGGTGTTGCCGGTGCACGCGGTGTGGTTGAAGAACCAGCCTTTGCAGAAGGGGGCCCTGGCCCTGGTGCAATTGCTCAGCGGCGAGGACCCGGCGCTGGGGGCCGTGGCCCCGCCTGCCTGAGTGCCTACGCCAGGGCTTGCCGGCGCAACCAGTGCAGCAGTTTTCCGCTGGCCGAATCCGGGTCTATGGCCTGGGGGGAAAGCAGGTAATAAGCGCTGCCATCGGCGACAAAGCCGAAGGGCGCACACAGCAGCCCGCCCTCCAGGTCGTCACGCACCAGTTGCCAGGGGGCAATGGCCAGACCCAGCCCGGCCACGGCCGCTTGCAGGCTGAAGTAGAAGTGCTCGAAGACCTGCTCCGGTGGCGTCGGGGCAACCGGTTGTTGCTGCAATTGCAGCCACTGTTGCCAGGCGTGCGGCCGGGTGGCGCTGTGCAGGCGCGGTGCCTGCGCCGCCAGTTGCGCCAGCCCGGCCGTTGCCGGGGTCCAGTCGGCCTGGCGCTCGGGGCGGCATACCGGGCCTATGGCTTCGTCGAATAGCCAGTGGGCCTGGGTGTCGCGGCTCCAGGCAAAGTCGTTGCGGCGGATTGCCAGGTCGATACCGGCACCGAACGAGAAGGGCCCGCCGCCGGCCAGCAGCTGGATCGGCACTTGCGGGTGCTCGGCATAGAACCCCGGCATGCGCGGAATCAGCCAGCGCATCAGCAGGGTCGGCTCGCAGGACAGCACCAGCGGTGCTGCGGGAGCCGGGGCTCGCAGGCGGCTGGCGGTGCTCTCGATCAGGTCCAGGGCCTGGGTCACGCTGTGCAGCAGTTCGGCTCCGGCGGCGGTGAGAAAGACCCGCTGGCTGCGGCGCTCAAAGAGAGGGGTGCCGAGGTCCTCTTCCAGGGCGCGCACCGCACGGCTGATGGCGCCGTGGGTCAGGTGCAGGGTGGCGCCGGCCTGGGTGAAGCTTTCCAGGCGTGCAGCGGCTTCGAAGCAGCGCAAGGCGCTCAGCGGGGGCAGGCGCCGTCGCGAGAATTGTGAGTTTTTATCACCAGGAATGTCAGTTTTCATCGTTATCGGCCTGGGTCATGGTCCCAATACAGTAGCGCCTGATTCTATAGCCTAGGCGTATTCAACGTGACCGAACTGTTACTCGTAATCACCATTACCATTCTTGCTGTACTCAGCCCCGGGGCCGACTTTGCCCTGGTAACCCGCAACAGCCTGCTGCTTTCGCGCCGCCACGGCGTGTTCACGGCCCTGGGCATCGGGCTCGGGGTCATGGTGCATATCGGCTACAGCTTGCTGGGGGTGGGGGTGCTGTTGCAGCAGTCGCTGCTGTGGTTTACCGGCTTGAAGATCGCGGGTGCGCTGTACCTGATCTACCTGGGCATCAAGCTGTTGCGCAGCCCTGAGCAACGTCCGGGGGAAGAACCGGCAGAGGGGGCTCGGATGTCGACCTGGGGCGCCTTGCGCAGTGGCTTTCTGACCAATGCCCTGAACCCCAAGACGATGATTTTCGTTCTCAGTCTGTTCATGCAGGTGATTCAGCCGGGCACGGCCTTGCCGGTGCAGATCGGCTACGGCGCGATCATCGTCCTGGCCCACGTGCTGTGGTTCGTGCTGGTGGCGCTGTTTTTCTCGGCACCGGCGATTGCCGGCCGGCTACTGGCCTACAAACGCCGGATCGATCAGTTGTTCGGCGCGGTGCTGGTGGGCTTCGGCCTGTTGCTCAGTGTCCTGAGCGTCAGGCCCTGAGGCGTTTCAGGTGCTTTCCCGAACCCGCAGTTCAAAGCCCATGTCCACCACCGGCTCGGCCACGCTGTTGCCGGCCAGCAGGGTCAGCATCTGTTCGGCGGCGCGGCGGCCAATGGCTTCGCGCGGAGTGCTGATGCTGCTCAGGCGCGGCACCATGTGTTCGGAGGAGGGCAGGTCGTTGAAGCCCAGCACCGCCACCTGCTCGGGCACCTTGATCCCGCAGCGCATGGCTTCCAGCAGCGCGCCCTGGGCCAGGTCGTCGTTGCCGAAGAAGATCGCGTCCACCTGGGGCTGGCTCTGCATCAGCTGCAGGAACAGCTCGGCCCCCAGGCCGACGGACGAGGGCCGTGGGGTCAACAGTTCCAGGTCGGGGTTGTACAGCCCGGCCTGCTGCAGGGCGCGGCGGAAACCTTCGCCGCGCAGCAGGGTGCGCTGGTCCAGTTGCGCACCGACGTAGGCCAGGTGCTTGCGCCCGCGGGAAATCAGGTGCTGGGCCGCCGTTTCGCCGGCGTTCAATTGCGAGAAGCCCACGCAGTTGAGCCCGGCGCCGGAGTCCAGGTCCATCATGTAGACGCAGGGAATGTTGTTCGCCTCGATCATCCGTCGGGCGCTTTCGGTGCGGTCGAAACCGGTCAGCAGCAGCCCCCGGGGCTGGTAGGTCATGTAGTTGCGCAGCAGGTTTTCTTCTTCGTCCCGAGAATAGTGGCAGTTGCCGATCAGCACTTCGAAGCCTTTGGGGCGCAGTACCTGGTGGATGGCTTCCAGGGTTTCGATGAACAGCAGGTTGGACAGCGACGGCACCAGCACCACCACCGACTGGCTCTGCGCCGAAGCCAGGGCGCGGGCGGCGGAGTTGACCACGTAGTTCAGTTCCTGCGCGGCCTTCTGCACCTTTTCCACCAGTTCGGTGGCCACGCTGCTGACGCCGCGCAGGGCCCGGGAGGCGGTAATCGGGCTGACTCCGGCCAGGCGGGCGACTTCATTGAGGGTGGGACGGCCCGTGGTACGGGTGTTTTTATCGTTTTTATGAGTGGTCATCAGACGGCTTGCCAAACAAAATTCAAGTCTCTAAGGTAGCGCTGTCCTGAAACAGCTGCAATGCGTGAGCGAGGTGTGCCTGACCCTCGCTCTTTGGTTTGGCGGACTATATACGCGGCAACCCACAAAAATGACAAGAAGGCGTCGGCAGACACTGTTTTTGTACTAGATTTTTTATTTGCGAAGGTAGCGCTGTCTGCGCGCTGAGGTGTTTCATGAGTCAACCCATCACCGCCCTGGTCATCATGGGTGTTGCCGGCTGCGGCAAGTCCAGTGTCAGTCAGGCCCTGTGCCAGCGCAGCGGCGCCATGGCCATTGAAGGCGATACCTTCCACCCGGCGGCGAACATCGCCAAGATGAGTGCCGGCATTCCCCTCGACGACGAAGACCGTGCCGGCTGGCTCGACAGCCTGTGCGATGAACTGCGTCGTGCCCTGGCCGCCGGCCAGCACCCGGTACTGACCTGCTCGGCGCTCAAGCGCAAGTACCGCGAGCGCCTGCGCGCCGCCACGCCCGGCCTAGGCTTTGTCTTTCTCGAACTGACTCCGGCAGTCGCCGCCGACCGTGTGGCGCACCGGCCAGGGCATTTCATGCCTTCGACCCTGATCGACAGTCAGTTCGCCACTCTCGAATCCCCGGTGGGGGAGCCGCTCACCCTGGCCCTGGATGCCAGCACCCTGAGCGTCCAGCGCCTGGCCGAACTGGCCAACCAATGGTGGCTGGAGCATGGCCTGGAACCTTCACATTAAGTGCTGGCTCGAAAAAGGTAGCGCTATCCCACTCGGCCCTTGTTTTTAACGCTTTAATAAAAACAACAAACCGGAGGCAATCCCATGTTTGGCATGTCCCAAGAGACCTATCTGCTGGTTGATGCAGTGGTCACTATCATCGGGCTGATCGTGTTGATCACCCGATTCAAGCTGCACCCCTTCATCGCTCTGATCATCGCCGCGGGTTTCCTCGGCCTGACGTCGGGCATGCCGGTGGACAAGATCATCAAGGCGTTCCAGGACGGCTTTGGTGGCGTGCTCGGTTTTGTCGGCATCATCCTGGCCCTGGGTACCATGCTCGGCAAGATGATGGCCGAGTCCGGTGGCGCCGATCAGATCGCCCAGACCCTGATCCGTTCGTTCGGCAAGGAGCGGGTGCAGTGGGCGATGATGTTCGCCGCCTTCCTGGTGGGCATCCCGCTGTTCTTCGAGATCGGCTTCGTGCTGCTGATTCCGCTGGTGTTCATCGTTGCCCGGCGTACCGGGGTGTCGCTGATCAAGATCGGCATTCCGCTGCTGGCCGGCCTGTCGGCGGTGCACGGTCTGGTGCCGCCGCACCCGGGGCCGCTGCTGGCCATCGGCGTGTTCGGCGCCGACATCGGCAAGACCATCCTGTATGGGCTGATCGTGGCGCTGCCCACGGCGATCATCGCCGGGCCGATCTACGGCACTTTCATTGCCAAGTACATTCCCGGCAATCCGTCCCAGGAACTGGTGGACCAACTGGCCCGCGAGCCCCAGGCCGCCCAGTTGCCCAGCTTCAGCGTGACCCTGGTGACCGTGCTGCTGCCGGTGTTCCTGATGCTGCTCAAGACCTTCGCCGACGTGGCGCTGCCGGACGGACACTTCTTCCGCATCTGGATGGACATGATCGGCCACCCGATCACCGCCTTGCTGCTGGCGCTGCTGCTGTCGCTGTACACCTTCGGCTACAAGCAGGGCATCGGTTCCAAGCAGATTCTCAAACTGTTGGATGCCAGCCTGGCGCCGACCGCGGCGATCATCCTGATCATCGGTGCCGGTGGCGGCTTCAAGCAGATGCTGGTGACCAGCGGCGTGGGTGACGTGATCGGCCATATGGCGGTCAATGCGCAGATCTCGCCGATCCTCCTGGCGTGGCTGGTGGCGGCGGTGATCCGTATCGCCACCGGTTCGGCCACCGTGGCGACCATCACCGGTGCCGGCATCGTGGTGCCGGTGGTGGGGATGATCCCCGGGGTCAACCGCGAGCTGCTGGTGCTGGCCACCGGCGCCGGCTCGCTGATCCTGTCCCACGTCAACGACGCCGGGTTCTGGCTGGTCAAGCAGTACTTCAACATGACCGTGGCCGAGACGTTCAAGACCTGGACGGCGATGGAAACCATCCTTTCGGTGGTGGGCCTGATCTTTATCCTGCTGCTGTCGTTGGTGGTTTAAGAGCACCGCCCGTAGGAGCGGGCTTGCCCGCGAAACACCGATAGCACAGCCACAAAAAAACCGCATCGCTGCGGTTTTTTTGTGGCTCAAGCCATCTCAGCTTTTCGGTGCCAGCCCGTCAGCGCGGAACATGCCGCGGATGCCGCGCACTGCCTGGCGAATCCGGTCCTGGTTTTCGATCAGGGCGAAGCGCACGTGATCGTCGCCGTATTCACCAAAACCCACCCCCGGCGAGACACAGACCTTGGCTTCGGCCAGCAGCTTCTTGGCGAACTCCAGGGAGCCCAGGTGCGCGTAGGCCTCGGGAATCTTGGCCCAGACATACATTGAGGCCTTGGGATTCTCCACCATCCAGCCCAGCTCATGCAGGCCCTTGACCAGCACGTTGCGCCGCTGCCGGTACTGTTCGGCAATGTCGCGCACGCATTGCTGGTCGCCTTCCAGGGCGGCAATCGCCGCCACCTGCAACGGGGTGAAGGTGCCGTAGTCGTGGTAGCTCTTGATCCGCGCCAGGGCGCTGACCAGTTCCGGGTTGCCCACCATGAAGCCGATGCGCCAGCCGGCCATGTTGTAGCTCTTGGACAGGGTGAAGAACTCCACCGCGATGTCCTTGGCGCCCGGCACCTGCATGATCGACGGGGCTTTCCAGCCGTCGTAGACGATGTCGGCGTAGGCCAGGTCATGGATCACCAGCACGTCGTACTGCTTGGCCAGGGCGATCACCCGTTCGAAGAAGTCCAGCTCCACGCACTGGGCGGTGGGGTTGGACGGGAAGCCGAGGATCATCATCTTCGGCTTGGGGATCGAACCGCGGATGGCCCGCTCCAGCTCGGCGAAGAAATCCACCCCGGGCACCAGCGGCACCGAGCGCACCTGGGCGCCGGCAATGACCGCGCCGTAGATGTGGATCGGGTAGCTGGGGTTGGGCACCAGCACCGTGTCGCCCTGGTCCAGGGTGGCCAGCATCAGGTGCGCCAGGCCTTCCTTGGATCCGATGGTGACGATGGCTTCGCTTTCCGGGTCGATATCGACCTCGTAGCGGTCCTTGTACCAGCGGGAAATCGCCCGGCGCAGCCGCGGAATGCCCTTGGAGGTGGAGTAGCCGTGGGTGTCTTCGCGCTGGGCGACGGTGACCAGCTTCTCGACGATATGCGGCGGGGTAGGGCCGTCGGGGTTACCCATGCTCAAGTCGATGATGTCTTCGCCGCGCCGACGCGCAGCCATCTTCAGCTCGGCAGTGATATTGAAAACATAGGGGGGAAGACGATCGATGCGCGCAAAGCGGCGCGGCGAACCTTGTTCGGCCATTGTTGCCTCGAAAAGACGTAAGCGCCCGGAACCGTCCGAGCGACGTTGGCCACTGCGGTGGCCTGCGGGGCAGACGATACGGGCGCCGCCGGCGGCTTGTCCAGAGGCGCGGAAAATTATTTTTGGTGCGCCGGGCGGATTTGCGAGGGTGCAGGATTTGCCGCTATAACGTGCACGCTTCTTGCCTGCAAGGGCTGTGAGCTGCCTCAGCCGGCCCGGCTTTTCCGGGCTCCTCGCACCTCGCCCCTCTTCGAACAACAGCAGCAAACGGGATGAATGATGGAGTTTACCAGCGGCTTCTTGTTGAGCCTTTCGCTGTGCCTGGACATCGGCGTGGCCAATATCGCGATGATTACCCTGGCCATGCAACGGGGTTATTTCCAGGGCTTCTGCCTGGGCCTGGGGACCTGTGTCGGTGACCTGATCTATGCGCTGCTGGCCCTGGCCGGGATGACCGTGCTGCTGCAATACCAAAGCGTGCGCTGGGTGCTGTGGATCGGCGGTTCGGCCCTGCTGGTGTACTTCGCGGCGAAGATGATCTACGCCGCCCTCCATCACAGCGCGGTGCTGGCCACCG
This sequence comes from Pseudomonas sp. NFPP25, assembly GCF_900116505.1. Classification (NCBI taxonomy): domain Bacteria; kingdom Pseudomonadati; phylum Pseudomonadota; class Gammaproteobacteria; order Pseudomonadales; family Pseudomonadaceae; genus Pseudomonas; species Pseudomonas sp. NFPP25. The sequence goes on from NZ_FPBG01000002.1 coordinate 609,583, forward strand.
CCGGGGAGGCGGACCAGGGCTCGCCGCGTCGGGAGTTTTTTCGCGGGATCTTCCTGGCCATGTCGTCCCCCAGTGCGATCCTCTGGTTCGCTGCCGTGGGCGGCACCCTGATTGCCCGATCCGGGGGCGGTGGGATTGCCGATTCGGGATTGTTCCTGGCCGGCTTTTTCTGTGCCGGGCTGGTCTGGACCCTGGGCCTGTGCCTGGCCGCGACCCAGGGCGGCAAGCTGCTGGGGGACAAGCTGTTGCGCTATTCCTACCTGGCATCTGCGGCGATCTTCTGCTATTTCGCGGTGTATGTGATTCTATCCGGCTACCAGGAGTTCATCCTTGGTACGGGCGCGGCAGACCTTCCGGCGCTCTGATCCTGGCCTTGGCTATTGGCTTCTATACTTCGTGCCGAACCCATATTTTCTGCGGCAGGAGTGGCATTCATGGATGAGCAAGAACAGGGCAGAGGCCCAGAACCGCGCTTCGAAAGGGAGCGTTTTTTGCTGATCGCCGGCCTCGGCGAACGATTCACTCCTGCCACTCGCCAGGACATCGGCCTGCTGTGGCAGCGCTTTGTGCCGCACATCGGCAAGGTGCCGGGGCAGGTCGACCGCAAGACCTATGGCATCTGCTGCAACCCCGACGGCCAGGGCGGCTTCGAGTACATCGCCGGGGTCGAGATCAGCAAGCTCGACGATCTGCCCGAGCGCTATCGCTGGATCGAGGTGCAGCCGCAGCACTATGCGGTGTTCGAGCATGGCGGCGCCTTGCAGGACTTGCCCCGGACCTTCGACTACATCTGGAACACCTGGCTGCCCCAGTCGGGTCGAGAGGCCGCCGATGCCCCGGAATTCGAGCGCTACAGCGCCGACTTCAACCCCCAGGCCGGCACCGGGGTACTGGAAATCTGGCTGCCCCTGAAAAGTGAATGACCCCCTCGGGGGCGCTGTCCCGTCCCCGATTCTCCCGCCCCGCACCGCCGCAATCTTTACGCCGTCTTAATGCCGCCCCCGGCAATCAGTGCCCGACCTTGATGCGCCCTCACCTAACCTGCGTGGCGCAGAGGAGAGCGGTGGACGAGGCGTTCCCGACTCCCTGCCGGCGCCCGTCGCGGGTGTCCTGACCGGCCGTGCCCGGGTTGCGCTTTGCGCTCCCGGCACCGCCTTTGAGCATTAAGGGGAGAGCTGCCTTGCTGACACTGCCATTCATCTACGGCGCCAGTGGTTTGTGCGCCGTGCTGCTGTTTGCCTACCTGGGTTATGCGCTGATCCGTGCCGAGAAATTCTGATGACCGCACGCAGCAACTGCCACCCACTTTCATTCGCCCGTCCGGGCATCTACCAGAAAGGAAACCAGCCATGTTCGACCTGATCTTCGTGGGCCTGACCCTGGGGTTCTTTGTATTGACGGCCCTGGTCATCGTCGCCATGGGCAAGATTTGAACGGAGCATCGACATGTTGAGTACTGTGCTGGAATACGCGGTGATCCTCGGCCTGATGACCGGGCTGGCCGCGCTGATGGGCCAATGGCTGGCCCGGGTCTTCAGCGGCCGTGGCCACGCCTTGCCGGAGCGTGCCACCTACCGCCTGCTGGGGATCGACCCGGCTGAAACCATGGGCTGGGCCCGCTATGGCTCGGCCCTGCTGCTGTCCAACGCGGCGATGATGCTGCTGGGCTACCTGCTGCTGCGCCTGCAAGGCAGCACGCCGCTCAACCCCCTGGGGCTGGCGGCGCAGACCCCGGACCTGGCGTTCAACACCGCCGCGTCCTTTATCACCAACACCAACTGGCAGGCGTACTCAGGTGAAAGCAGCCTGTCGAACTTCAGCCAGATGGCAGTGATCACCTTCCTGATGTTCGTCGGCGCTACCGCCGGTGTTGTCGCCGCAGCCGGCTTCATTCGCGGCCTGAGCCGTTCCAGCTCGGCGGATATCGGCAACTACTGGGTCGACTTCACCCGCACCCTGTACCGGGTGATGCTGCCGTTGTGCCTGGTCATGGCCCTGGTCTATGTCTGGCAGGGCATGCCCCAGACCCTCAACTCCCAGGCCCTGGCCACCACCCTGGAAGGCGCCCAGCAGCAACTGATCGTCGGCGCCGTGGCCAGTTTCGAGTCGATCAAGCACATCGGCACCAACGGTGGCGGCTTCTTCAGCATGAACGCGGCCCACCCGTTCGAGAACCCGACGCCGCTGACCAACGTCCTGCACATCCTTAGCATGCTGCTGATCCCTTCGGCCCTGACCTACGCCTTCGGCAGCATGCTGCTGCGTCGGCGTCAGGGCTGGGTGTTCTTCGGCACTTTCCTGGTGATGTTCGTCGGCTTCCTGGCGATTGTCTTCACCGCGGAGCAGGGCGGTAACCCGCTGCTGACCCAGGTCGGTGCCGACCAGCAGGTGTCGGAGACCCAGAGCGGCGGCAACATGGAAGGCAAGGAGCTGCGCTTCGGCATTGCCGACACCGCGCTGTTCGTCACCACCACCACCGGCGCCACCACCGGTTCGGTGAATGCCATGCACGACTCGCTGACCCCCATGGGCGGCTTCGTGCCCCTGGCGCAGATGATGCTCAACTGTGTGTTCGGCGGCGACGGCGTGGGCTTTATCAACCTGATCCAGTACGCCCTGCTGACGGTGTTCCTGGTGGGCATGATGATCGGCCGCAGCCCTGAGTTCCTCGGCAAGAAGATCGAGGCCCGGGAGATCAAGCTGGTGATGCTCTCGGTGCTCGCGCACCCGATCTGCATCCTCGGTTTCACCGCCCTGGCGGCACTGTGGCCGGGCACTCTCAATAGTCTCAACAATCTGGGCCCCCATGGCTTCAGCGAGGTGCTCTACGCCTACGCCTCGGGCACCGCCAACAACGGTTCGGCGTTTGCCGGCCTGAACGCCAATACACCGTTCTTCAACACCACCATTGGCCTGGCGATGCTCATGGGGCGCTTCTTCACCATGCTGCCGATGCTGGCCGTGGCCGGTTCCCTGGCGGCGAAAAAGAACATCCCGGCCGGTGCCGGCACCATTCCCACCGCCACGCCGCTGTTCATGTTGCTGGTGGTGTTCGTGGTGCTGGTGGTCGGTGGCCTGACTTTCCTGCCGGCCCTCGCGCTCGGCCCGCTGGTGGAGCAACTGCAGTTGCTCGCCGGCCAGACCTACAAGTAAGGGGTTGTGATGACTACGCAAATGCAAACCCAGGGCGCCACCGCGCTGCTGTTCAAGGGCCTGTTGCGCCCGGTGCTGGTATCGGCGGTGTTCTTCATGCTGCTCACCGGGCTGGCCTATCCGCTGGTTACCACGGGGTTGGCCAACCTGCTGTTTCCGTTCCAGGCCCAGGGCAGTCTGGTGCAGCGTGATGGCCGGGTCGTGGGCTCGGCGCTGATCGGCCAGGCGTTCGACCGCCCGGAGTATTTCCAGGGCCGCCCGAGCATGACCCTGGGCAGCGATCCGCTGGACCCGAGCAAGAGTGTGCCCCAGCCCTACAACGCCGGGGCCAGTGGCGCCAGCAACCTGGGCCCCACCAGCCAGAAGCTGGTGGACAGCGTGGCCGCGCGGGTCAGCGCCTATCGCCAGCTCAATGGCCTGGCGGCAGACATGCCGGTGCCAGTGGACGCGGTGACCGCCTCGGCCTCCGGCCTGGACCCGCACATCTCCCTGGCCAACGCCCGGCTGCAACTGAACCGGGTGGCCCGCCAGCGGCAAATGGCCGCCGTGGACGTGCTGATGCTGCTGCAGGCGCACAGCGAAAGCCGCACCTTCGGCCTGCTGGGCGAGCCCCGGGTCAATGTGCTGCAACTCAACCTGGCGCTGGATGCCCAAGCGCCCCTGCATTCCTCGCCCGTTGCGGCCAGTGAGTAAGAGACGTCGATCATGAGTAGCAACCCTCGTATAGCGTTGTTCGACCGTGGGCTAGTGCTCACCGCGTGCCTGGATGCCGTGAAGAAACTGCTGCCCCAGGCGCAGTGGAAGAACCCGGTGATGTTCGTGGTCTACCTGGGCAGCCTTCTCACCACCCTGCTGTGGTTCCAGTCCCTGGGCGGCGAGGGTGAGGCCCCCAGCGGCTTTATCCTCAGCATCACCCTGTGGCTGTGGTTCACCGTGCTGTTTGCCAACTTTGCCGAAGCCCTGGCCGAGGGCCGCAGCCGGGCCCAGGCGGCGAGCCTCAAGGGCATGAAGCGCCAGACCCTGGCCAAGCTGCTGCAACAGCCCCGGCATGGCGCCGCCTGGTTGCCCATGGCCGCCAGCGAACTGCGCAAGGACATGGTGGTGCTGATCGAGGCCGGCGACCTGGTGCCCCTGGACGGCGAGGTCATCGAAGGCGTGGCCACGGTGGACGAAAGCGCCATCACCGGTGAATCGGCGCCGGTGATCCGTGAGGCCGGGGGCGATTTCTCCTCGGTCACCGGCGGCACCCGGGTGCTGTCGGACTGGCTGGTGGTGCGCATCAGCGTCAACCCCGGCGAGTCGTTCCTGGACCGCATGATCTCCATGGTGGAGTCGGCCAAGCGCCAGAAGACTCCCAACGAGGTGGCCCTGACCATTCTCCTGGTGGGCCTGACCCTGCTGTTCCTGCTGGTGATCGTGACCCTGAGCCCGTATTCGATCTTCGCCGTGGCCATGAGCGGCACCGGCAGTGTGATCAGCGCCACGGTGATGGTGGCGCTGCTGGTGTGCCTGATCCCCACCACCATCGGTGGCCTGCTCTCGGCCATCGGTGTGGCGGGCATGAGCCGGATGATGTCGGCCAATGTCATTGCCACCTCCGGCCGCGCCGTGGAAGCGGCGGGGGACGTGGACGTGCTGCTGCTGGACAAGACCGGCACCATCACCCTGGGCAACCGCCAGGCCAGCGCCTTCCTGCCGGCGCCGGGGATCAAGGACAGCGAACTGGCGCAAGCCGCGCAACTGGCTTCCCTGGCGGACGAAACCCCGGAAGGCCGGAGCATAGTGGTGCTGGCCAAGCAACTGTTCGACATCCGTGGGCGCGACCTTCACGCCCTGGGCGCCAGCTTCGTGCAGTTCACCGCCCAGACCCGCATGAGCGGGGTCGACCTGCCCGAGGGCCGGAGCATCCGCAAGGGCGCGGCCGATGCCATCCGCCGGCATATCGAGGCCCAGGGCGGCAGCTTCCCGCCGGCCTTGCAGGCCAAGGTCGATGAAGTCTCGCGCCGTGGCAGTACGCCGCTGGTGGTCAGTGAAGGCGCCCAGGCCCTGGGCGTGGTGGAGCTCAAGGACGTGGTCAAGGGCGGGATCAAGGAGCGCTTCGCCGAGCTGCGGCGCATGGGCATCAAGACCGTGATGATCACCGGCGACAACCGCCTGACCGCGGCGGCCATCGCCGTGGAAGCCGGGGTCGACGATTTCCTCGCCGAAGCGCGGCCCGAGGACAAGCTGCAACTGATCCGCGACTACCAGGCCAAGGGCAAGCTGGTGGCCATGACCGGCGACGGTACCAACGACGCCCCGGCCCTGGCCCAGGCCGACGTGGCGGTGGCCATGAACAGCGGCACCCAGGCGGCCAAGGAAGCCGGCAACATGGTGGACCTGGACAGCAACCCGACCAAGCTGATCGAAGTGGTGGAAGTGGGCAAGCAGATGCTCATGACCCGCGGCGCCCTGACCACTTTCAGCGTGGCCAACGACGTGGCCAAGTATTTTGCTATCGTACCGGCCGCCTTCGTCGCCACTTACCCGCAACTGGCGGCGCTGAACGTGATGCACCTGAACAGCCCGAACTCGGCGATTCTCAGTGCGGTGATCTTCAACGCGCTGATCATCGTGTTCCTCATCCCCCTGGCGCTTAAGGGGGTGAAGTACCGGGCCATTGGCGCCGCGGCGCTGCTCAACCGCAACCTGCTGATCTACGGCCTGGGCGGGGTGCTGGTACCCTTCGCCGGGATCAAGCTGATCGACATGCTGCTGGCCGGCCTCGGCCTGGTCTGACAGGGACTTGCAAGGCGGCGCTCTTTCGAGTGCCGCCTTGTCCATTTAAGGATGCACATGGCTGTTCTCGATGCTGACATGCCGCCCCGCGACGGTCGCCCCGATCCCGATGCGCTGCTGGAAAAGCTGCAGCAGGACGAGCAAGCGGCCCAACGGGGCAAACTGCGGATCTATTTCGGTTCCAACGCCGGAGTCGGCAAGACCTGCGCCATGCTCACCGCGGCGCGCAACGAAGTGGCCCAGGGCCGCGACGTGGTGGCCGGGGTGGTGGAAACCCATGGCCGGCGGGAAACCGCCGAGCTGCTGCAAGGGCTGCAAGTGCTGGAGCGCCACCGCCTGATGCACCGCGACTACGCCTTGCCGGAGTTCGACCTGGATGCCGCCCTGGCGCGGCACCCGGCGGTGCTGCTGGTGGACGAGCTGGCCCACAGCAACGTGCCCGGCTCGCGCCATCCCAAGCGCTGGCAGGACGTGGAGGAATTGCTGCGGGCCGGCATCGATGTCTGGACCACCCTCAACGTCCAGCACCTGGAAAGCCTCAACGACATCGTCAGCGGGATCATCGGCATTCGGGTGCGCGAAACGGTGCCCGACCACCTGTTCGACGAAGCCCACGAAGTGCTGGTGATCGACCTGCCGCCGGATGACCTGCTGCGCCGCCTCAAGGACGGCAAGGTCTACCTCGGGCCCCAGGCCGAACGCGCTTCACGGCATTTCTTTCGCAAGGGCAACCTGCTGGCCCTGCGTGAACTGACCCTGCGCCGCACCGCCGACCGGGTCGATGCACAGATGCGCGACTATCGCCGCGAGCGTTCGATCAATGCCTTGTGGCCGGCTCGCGAGCGCTTGCTGGTGGGGATCGCTGGCGACCCGGCGGACGAGCGCCTGGTGCGCGAAGCCGCGCGCCTGGCGCAAAAGCTCGAAGCCGACTGGATGGTGGTGCACGTGGCTTCGGCCCAGCGCCGTGGCGCCGGCGCCGCCCGTTATGCGGCGGCCATGAAGACCCTGGCCCTGGCCGCCGAGTTTGGCGCCGAGACCGCCACTTTGCCCGGCATGGATGTCGCCGAAGCCCTGGTGGCCTGCGCTCGCGAGCACAACGCCAATCGCCTGGTGCTGGGCCATTACCCGCGCAAGGTCTGGCAGTTCTGGCACCAGTCGGTGAGCGACCGCATCAGCCGCCAGCACCCGGAAATCGACCAGATCGTGATCGCCAACGGGCCCTTGAGCCGGCGCCCTGCGCCAGTGGACAAGCCCGAGGCCGGCCTGCCGCCTAGCCGCGCGCCGGCCTACCTGTGGGCGAGCCTGGCGTGCTTTGCCGCCACCGCGGTGGCGGCGCTGCTGCTCAAAGTGTTCGACCCGGCCAACGTGGTCATGCTGTTCCTGCTGACCGTGGTCCTGGTGGCGCTGCGCTACGGGCGGGGGCCCGGCGTCTGGGCGGCGATGCTGGCGGTGCTGTGCTTCGATTTCTTCTTCGTCCAGCCGGTGTGGTCGTTCACGGTCAACGACACCCAGTACTTCTTCACCTTCGCCCTGATGCTGGGGATTGCCCTGATCACCGGCCAGCTCACCGCGCGCCTGCGCCATGAAGCGCGTACCGCGGCCGCGGGCGAGCGTCGTGCCACCTCCCTGGCCGGGCTGGCCCGTGAGCTGTCGGCGGCGTTGACCGAGGAGCAGATCTGCGCCGTGGCCTTGCGTACCTTCAGCGGGGTGTTCGAGGCCCGGGTCGGGCTGGCGTTGCCGGATGCCGAGAACCGGGTGCGGGCGCTGAGCGCCAATACCCTGGCCATTGACGAGAGCATCGCCCAGTGGGCCTATGACCACGACCAACCGGCCGGGCGCGGCACCGATACCCTGGCGGCGGCCAAGGGCTGCTATCTGCCGCTCAAGGCGCCGATGCGGGTGCGTGGCGTGCTGGTGCTTGAAGCCGAGGATGCCGAGCGCCTCAAGGAGCCGGAAGAACAGCGCCTGCTGGAGGCCTGCATGAGCCAGCTGGCGATTGCCCTGGAGCGCGTGCATTACGTCGAGGTGGCCCAGAGCACTGTGCTGCAGATGGAGGGCGAGCGCATGCGCAACACCCTGCTGGCGGCCATTTCCCATGACCTGCGCACGCCCTTGACCACCATCATCGGCGCCGCCGACGCCGCCTTGCCCCACGCTGCGCAGGGCCCGCTCAAGCACCTGCTGGCAGGGATTCACGATCAGGCTTCGTCCATGCAGCGGCTGATCGAGAACCTGCTGGACATGGCGCGCATGCAGGAGCGCGGGGTACGCCTGAATCGCCAGTGGAACTCCCTGGAGGAGATTGTCGGCAGTGCCCTGCGCCAGCTGCGCGAGCCCCTGGCCGGGCATCAATTGCGAGTGGCCATGGCGCCGCAGCTGCCCTTGGTGGAAGTGGACGCGCTGTTGCTGGAGCGGGTGCTGGTGAACCTTCTGGACAACGCCGCCAAGTACACCCCGGCCGGGACCCTGGTGCAGATCAGCGCCCGCCAGGTCGACCAGCAGATCATCCTGCAGGTCAGCGACAGCGGCCCGGGCTGCCCGAAGGGCAGTTCCCCGGCCAGCCTGTTCGAAGCCTTCAGTCGCGGTCAGCAGGAATCCGCCGTGGCCGGCATCGGCCTGGGCCTGGCCCTGGCCAAACGTATCGTCGAGGCCCATGGCGGGCGCATCGAGGCCCAGCCTCATGCCGATGCCGGGCTGAGTTTTGTCATCACCTTGCCGGCGGGTCAGCCGCCTTCCATGGAAACCCTATGAGCAGCGCACGCATCCTGATCGTCGAGGACGAAGCCAATATCCGCCGTTTCGTCGGTATCGCCCTGGAGGACGAAGGTTTCCAGGTGTTCGAGGCCGACAGCGTCAAGCGCGCCCTGATCCATGCCGCCAGCCGCCAGCCGGACCTGGTGATCGTCGACCTGGGCCTGCCGGACGGCGACGGCAAGCAGTTGATCAGCGAGCTGCGCGGCTGGCTGGCGGTGCCGATCCTGGTGCTGTCGGCCCGGGATCGGGAGGACGAGAAAGTCGCCGCCCTGGATGCCGGCGCCGACGACTACCTGGTCAAGCCGTTCGGCGTGCCGGAACTGCTGGCGCGGATTCGCGCGCAACTGCGCCGTCATGGCCAGAGCGGTACGGCGGCCGCTACCAGCAAGGTGGCCTTTGGTGCCATCGAGGTCGACCTGGCCACCCATGAGGTGCGCCGCGAAGGGCTGCCTGTGCACCTCACGCCGATCGAGTACCGCCTGCTCTGCGCGCTGATCCGTGGCCAGAGCCGGGTGCTGACCCATCGCCAGTTGCTGCTGGAGGTCTGGGGCCTGGACTACGTCGACCGCGCCCATTACCTGCGGGTGCACATGGCCCATCTGCGGCAGAAGCTGGAGGCCGATCCGGCCCAGCCCCAGCATCTGATCACCGAGTTGCAGGTGGGTTACCGCCTGGTGGGGCTGTGATCCCGGCCCAGGGATTTTTCGCCGCGGTGCCGTTCGTGGACAAAGTCGATGTACAGGGTGATACAGCCGAAGGCGGCAATGCCGAACAGCAGTAGAAGGCCGATCTGGATATTGCTCATGGGAAAGCTCCTGGGGGCAGGACGGGGCGGTTCCGGCCCGCTCGGGCCGGCCACCCTGACGTCGGGGAGCTGATAGATAAGCCCTTGGCGCAGGCGTTGCCAGGGCTTATATGAAAGCTTTACGGCGGCCCCTTCGATCCCTATGCAATGCATACGCAGGCTGCTCTGTTGGTAGAATCGGCGGCCCTTCTCCGACCCCAGGTTGCCGCCCATGACCGCTTCGACTCCGCTGATCCGCACCGTCCTGCCCACCGACCTGGACCGCTGCTTTGCCATCGAGACCCTGGCCTACGAAGGCGACGAGGCCGCGACCCGGGACAAGATCGCCACCCGCATCGCCACCTGGCCCGAAGGTTTCATCGTTGCCGAAGTGCAGGGTGTGGTGGCCGGCTTCATCAACTCCGGCGCCACCTTCGACGTGCAGATGGCCGACGAGGCCTTCAAGGAACTGATCGGCCACGACCCGGCGGGCCCGGAAGTGGTGATCATGTCGGTGGTGGTGCACCCGGACTTCCAGGGCCTGGGCCTGTCCCGGCACCTGCTGCAAGCCTTCATCGCGCGCATGCGCGAACTGGGCAAGGCGCGCATCCACCTGATGTGCAAGGAACGCCATGTACCGCTGTACCAGCGCTTTGGTTTTGTCTACATCAAGGCGTCGGAGTCGGACCACGGCGGCATGGCCTGGCACGAGATGGTGCAGTCGCTGTAGAACGGATATCGGGTTTGCAGCCGCGGGCCCGGGGTCAGAACGCCAGCGCCATCCGCCGTTCATAGCCGATCCGGCCCTTGCAGGCTTCGCCGTTTTCCACCCAGCCCAGCTTGCGGTACAGCCTGAGGGCCGGCTGGTTGTCGCTGTCCACCGCCAGGGTCAGGCCCTTGAGTTCGGGCCAGGCCTGGCGGGCGGCCTCAGGCACCGCTTGCAGGCAGGCCTGGCCGAAGCCCCGGCCCTGGTGCCGCCGGTCCACTTGCAGTGCGTGCAGGCTGGCGCTGTCGGCATCGGCCCAGGCCGGCAGGCAGGGCGGGCGCTTGAGCAGCAGGAAGGCCACCGGCCACTCCTCGCTGAGCAGGGCAAAGCCCCTGATCGCTCCCCGCGGCGCGCTGCCGAGGGTGTACAGCGCGCCATGAATGTCCCCGCTAAACGCCTTCTGTCCGGGCAGCACCTCAAGCTCCAGCAAGCGGGCATGCTGGTGGCTGTCGAGCTGTTCGTAAGGCACCAGGCGAGTGGTCACGGGCACGTAGATCCGGTGGGGGGAGGGTGCGGATTCTAGCGATTTTGCCCCGCCGGTAAATTTTTTTATGCGCAGTGTCGATTGCGCGAATGGCCAGACGACTAAGGGTGAACTGAACATTCAACGGCGTGGGTGCAGGGGGTGTTCAGCAGCGGTTCATTCCATTCATGAGGAGTTTCGCCATGCACAATCCATCCAACGAAGCGCAGATCCGCAGCCTGATCGACAACTGGCAACAGGCTGTGATGGCCCGGGATATCCAGCGTATTGTCAGCTACTACGCCGACGACATCACTTCTTTCGACGCGGTCGGTGCCTTGCAATTCAAGGGCAAGGCCGCCTATCGCGAACACTGGGAAGCGTGCATGCAGGTCTGCCCCGGCCCGGGCATTTTCGAGTTCCATCAGTTGCAGGTGCTGGCCGACGAAGAGCTGGCCTTCGCCCACTGGCTGGCCCATTGCGGTGGCACCGATGCCGAGGGCGTGACCAAGGCCTGCTGGATGCGGGTGAGTGCCGCTTACCAGCGCCGTGCGGGCCAATGGCTGGTGGTGCACGAGCACTGGTCGGCGCCGTTCGACATGCTCACCGGGACCACCCAGTTCGACCTGCAACCCTGAGCAACCAGCGGTTCGCCAAAGCGGCGAACAGCGACCATAGTTGCTCAGCCCGAATCCGGAGGTGCCCATGAAATACCTATGCCTGGTCTACAGCGACGAACAGTTGCTGCACAGCCTGCCCGACAGCCCCGAGGATGCCGAGTGCCTGGCCTATGCCGAGTCGGTCCAGGGCAGCGGGCGGATGCTTGCCGCCGAGGCGCTGCAATCGGTGCACACCGCCACCACGGTGCGCATGCGCGGTGGCAAGCTGTCGATCACCGATGGCCCGTTCGCCGAAACCAAGGAACAGTTGGCCGGTTTCTACCTGATCCAGGCCAAGGACTTGAACGAAGCGATCCAGGTGGCCGGGCAGATACCGGCGGCCCGGGTCGGCAGTGTCGAAGTGCGTCCGGTACGTGAATTGAATCCCTGAAAACAACGATAAACAGGAGTTTCGCGATGACTTTCCAGACTGCGGGCCGCAAGCCCGCCGAGCATGAACTGTCCATCAGCCGCCTGATCGACGCGCCGCGCAACAAGGTCTTTCGCGCCTGGACCGAGCCGGCCTTGCTGGCGCAATGGTGGGGGCCCCACGGCATGATCACTCCGGAGTGTGAAATGGACCTGTGGGTCGGCGGCCAGTTTCGTACCCTGATGCGCGCCCCGGACGGCAGCGAGTACCCGACCATGGGGGTGTTCCTGGAGATCGCCGCGCCGTCGCGGCTGGTGTTTACCGACGCTTACCTGCCGGGCTGGATCCCCTCGGGCAAGCCGTTCATGACCGCTGAAGTGACCTTCGAGGAGCAGGGCGACCAGACCCTCTACACTGCCCGCGCCATGCACTGGACCGAGGCCGATCGCAAGGCCCATGAGGCCATGGGCTTTCACGAGGGCTGGGGGCAGAGCCTGGAGCGCCTGGTGGCCCTGGTCACCCGGGACCTGCCGGACTGATGAGCGACCAGCCTCGGGAAGTCATCGCGGCAACGGTGGCGCAGGTCTACCGCGAGCAGTCGCGGCGGATCCTCGCCACCCTGATCCGCCTGCTGGGGGATTTCGACCTGGCCGAGGAGGCGCTGCATGAAGCCTTCTTCGTGGCGGTGGAGCGCTGGCGCAGCGATGGCGTGCCGGACAACCCGCGGGCCTGGCTGGTGTCCGTCGGCCGCTTCAAGGCCATCGACGCCCTGCGTCGCCGGGCGCGCTTCGCGGCGTCACAGGCGGCGCTGCTCAGCCAGCTCGAGCAACTGGAACAGGACGACTGGAGCGCCGAGGACGTGCAAGACGATCGCCTGCGCCTGATCTTCACCTGCTGCCACCCGGCACTGGCGGCGGATGCCCAGGTACCCCTGACCCTGCGGGAGATCTGCGACCTGAGCACCGAGGAAATCGCCCGGGCCTTTCTGGCCACGCCGGCCACCATCGCCCAGCGCATCGTGCGTGCCAAGGCGAAGATCCGCGATGCGCGGATTCCCTACCAGGTGCCGGCGTTGAGCGAGCTGCCCGAGCGCCTGGAGAGCGTGCTGCGGGTGATCTACCTGGTGTTCAACGAAGGGTATTCGGCCTCCATGGGCGCCGAGCTGACCCGGGAGGACCTGACCCGCGAAGCCATTCGCCTGGGCTACCTGCTGCTGGAACTGTTGCCGGAAGCGGAGGTGATGGGCCTGCTGGCGCTGATGCTGTTGCACGAGTCACGGCGTGGCGCGCGTCTTTCCAGCGACGGCGAGCTGGTCCTGCTGGACGAGCAGGATCGCGGGTTGTGGCAGCAGGATTTGATCGAGCAGGGCTGTGCCCTGGTAGAGCGCGGCCTGCGCAGCGGCCAGGCCGGGCCCTATTGCCTGCAGGCGGCGATTGCCGCGGTGCATGCCGAAGCGCCGAGTGCAGCACAGACCGACTGGCCGCAGATCGTCGGTTTGTATGACGTGCTGCTGCGCCTGCAGCCTTCGCCGGTGATCGAGCTCAACCGTGCCGTGGCCCTGGCCCAGCGCGACGGGCCCGGTGCCGGGCTGGCGCAAGTGGAAGCGATCCTGCTGCGCGGCGACTTGCAGGATTACCACCTGGCCCATGCCGCTCGTGCCGACTTCTGCCGGCAACTGGGGCATATCGCCGCGGCGCGCCAGTCCTACCAGCGGGCCCTGGCCCTGGTCCGGCAAGCCCCCGAGCGGCGCTTCCTCGAACAGCGCCTGGCCCAGCTCCCCCAGTAGCCGCTGCCGAAGGCTGCGACCGAACCCGCCGGGGCGCCAACCTCGCCCCGGCTCAAGCCTGCTGCCGGGTCGCCGCCAGGACGATCTCGCGGATACACACTTGCTGCGGCTGCTGGTAGGCAAAGGCAATGGCCCCGGCCACGTCGTCTGCACTCAGCACCGTACCGCCCATGTCCTGTTTCCAGGCCTGGTAACCGGCCTTGATGGCCTCGTCGGTGGTGTGGCTCAGCAGTTCGGTTTCTACCGCACCGGGGGCGATGGTGATGACCCGCACATTGTGCGGCGCCAGCTCTTCGCGCAGGTTTTCCGAGAGCCCGTGGACCGCGAACTTGGTGCCGACATAGGCCACGTGGTTGGCAAAGGTCTTGCGCCCGGCCACCGAACTGACGTTGATCAGGGTGCCCTGGCGGCGCTCGATCATCCCGGACACCACGGCGTGTACGCCATTGAGCAGCCCCTTGACGTTGACGTCGAGCATGCGCTCCCACTGCTGCGGGTCCTGCCGGCTGATTTCCCCCAGGAGCATGACCCCGGCGTTGTTGATCAGGGCGTCCGCCGGGCCGAACCGCGCTTCGGCCTCCGCCACGGCGGCCAGCAGTGCGGCGCGGTCGGTGATGTCCACCGCGCGGCTCAGGCTGTCGGGCAATTCCAGGGCGTGCAGGCGCTCGACGCGCCGGGCCAGCAGCAGGAGGGGATGGCCGGCCGCCGACAGCAGGCGGGCGGTGGCCTCGCCGATGCCCGAACTGGCGCCGGTGATGATGACGAGAGGCTTGCTCATGGGAGGACTCCAGGGATAAGAAAAATGCATGGCTTTACGGGGCGGGCAGTATATTTAGCCCTCTTGAGGCTGAAAAATGCCTTATTCCTCTGTCTGTCATCGGTATTTCCTATGGATGTCCGCCATCTCAAAGCCTTCCTTGCGGTGTTCGAGGAGCGCAACATCACCGCTGCCGCCCAGCGCTTGTGCATCAGCCAGCCGACCTTGTCGGTGACCATCAAACAGCTTGAGGACGAGTTGGGGGCGCAGTTGTTCCTGCGCCAGCCACGGGGTGTTGAAGTCAGCGAGCAGGCGCGGGTGCTGTATCCCCAGGCCCGGCGCATGGTGGCCGAGGCCGAGAGCTTGAGCCGTCTGTTTCGCCAGGACGAAAGCCGTTTGGTGCTGGAGCTGGGAGTAGAAGGTGATATTGCCGACAGCCAGATCTCCGCTTTCGTACGAATGGCCCAGCAGGCGTTGCCCAACCTGTTGCTGACCTTGCAGGAAGGCTGTGTCGGCGACGCGCGCCTGGCGGTGGAAGAGCTGTGCTGCGAGGACGAATTGTTCCTGCCGTTATGGGAGGAGCCTTATGTGCTGGCGGTGCCGGTGGGGCACAGGCTGCTGGAGCAAGAGCAGCCCCAGCCCCGGGTGGAGGACTGGGTCACTTGCCCGGAGCACGCCTCGCACCAGCGCCTGATGGCGCTCTATGGCGGTGCTGTGCAAGCCCAGGCCGGGCATGCCGGGAGCTTGAAGCAGGCGCTGAACATGGTGGCGGCGGGCCTGGGGGTGGCGATGCTGCCGCTGTCGCTGGTGCAGGGCCGCGAGGGGGTAGAAAGCCGGGCCTTGCACCTGCCGGCGCCCAGCCGGCGGATCGGCTTGTGCTACGCCGTGCAGGCGCTGGAGTCGGCGACCTTGCGCACGCTGCATGACTACTTGCGCACCCTGCGGCCAATCGGCTAGCGGGCGGCGCTGACGAGCGCGGTCATTGCAGCATCTGCGCCAGCAACCAGCTGCCCGCCGGCCCTGGCGGGTGCAGGCGCGACCAGAGCGCGTCCACCGCCACGGTGCGCGGCCAGCCACGCACGTTCAGCTCCTGCAACTTGCCCGCGCCAAAACCTTCCACCAGCCAGCGCGGCAGGGGCGCCCAGCCAAAGCCGCCCTGGGCCATCTCCAGCAGCATCAGGTAGCTGGGGGCCGACCAGACCCGGCCCTGGCAGCGGCTGTCGTAGGGGTTGAGCACGGTGGCCAGACGTAATTCACGGTGCTGGCGCAGGCTTTCCTCATCGACCCGGGCCTGCTGCGCCAAGGGATGCTTGCAGGCCACGTAGAGGGAAATCTCACTGCGCTCTTGCATGGTCTTGTGCTCCAGGTCCGCCGGGTAGTCGGCCTGCATCTCGGCAAAGGCGATCTGCGCCCGGCCGCTCTGCACCAGGGCGATCAGGTCTTCGCACTCGGCAATCAGGCATTCCAGCTCGAGGTCCGGGTAACGCTGCTCGAAGGCGCTCAGGCTGCTTTCGAAGCGATCCGACTGGTAGGTGTCCGACAGCGCCACCGTGAGTTTCGCCTCAATGCCCTGGGACAGCTGGCTGGCGGCCATTTCCAGGCGGCTGGTGGCAGCCAGGATTGCTTCGGCACGCTGCAGCAGCACATGCCCGGCCGGGGTCAGGCCGGGCTTGCGGCTGGAACGGTCGAAAAGCTGCACGTCGAGGTCGATCTCCAGGCTGGCCACCGCCGCACTGATGGTGGACTGGCTCTTGCCCAGCTTGCGCGCGGCAGCGGAAAAGGAACCTTGGGTGGCTGCCTGGACAAACGCCAGCAGCACTTCATGTGAGGCCATGAACTATCGCCCTGCTCGATGGTTATTGATTATGAAGTATCGGCCTTGTCCTGGAAGATCGGCAACACATTCATTCAAGGAGCCGGCCATGAGCCTTCAGAAATCCCTTAACGAACGCATCTTCCAGGCGGTAGGTTTTGAACTGCTGGCGGTGCTGATCTGCACCCCGCTGCTGTCCTGGATCATGGACAAGCCCATGGCCGACATGGGCCTGGTGACCATCGGCATTGGCCTGTTGGCCCTGGCCTGGAACGTGGTGTTCAACGGCCTGTTCGACCGGTTGCTCAAGCGCTTGCAGTGGGTCCACAACGGTTGGACCCGGGTCCTGCATGCGTTGATGTTCGAAGGCGGGCTGGTGGCAGTGGGCGTACCGATGATTGCCTGGTGGCTGAATATCAGCCTGCTGCAGGCGTTCATCCTGGACATCGGCGTGCTGCTGTTCTTCCTGCCGTACACCTATGTCTATCACTGGGTCTACGACGTGCTGCGGGACAAGTGGCTGCAACAGCGCCTGGCTCACTGAGCCGGTTTCAGGGCGCCGGGTGCCGCCCTTCGATGGCAGCCAGATAGGCTTCCAGCGCCCGCGGCACTTCTTCGAGCAGCAGCTGGCTCTTGAACTCGGGGTGTTCCAGGGCCAGGTGGAACAGGCCGATGGGCAGGCCGAGCATGGCCATGGCGTAGGCCTCGCGCTCGGCGGCACTGGCCCGGGGAAGGCGCAGCGCCAGGACCTGGCGATAGACGCTCTTGATCTGCAGGCGCAGGTCCGGGGCCTGCAACTGGCCCATGGCAAACCCCGGGTTGATCATCAGCAGCAGGTCGGGGTGCTGCTCCAGGTATTCGAGGATCGGCAGCACCATGCGCTCTATCACTTGCCGGCCACTGGACCCCGTCCAGACCTGCGGAGCAACCGCCAGCAGGTCGCTGGTGATGGTGCTCAGGGCTTCGATGTGGCGCTGGCCCAGGGCTTCGAGCACTTGCTGCTTGTCACTGAAAAAATGATAGAGCGAACCGATGGAGGTACCGGCCAGCCGGGCGATGCCGTGCATGGTCAGGTTCGCCGCCCCCTGGCTGGGCAGTAGCCGGGCACAAGCGTCGAGGATCGCCATCACCCGTTCGTGGCCACGGGACTGTTTGGGGGCTCGGTGGGGAGCGGCGGGGGAGGGAATGGATTCGGTCATGGTCAGCGAAATGTCCGGGGGCGCCTATTATGGCGTAGAGCGTGGGGTGCAGTCCTAGAGAAAACTAGACACCATCCTCTACTTTTGCAGAAAATACCCGGCTTCGGGTTCCGTTCAGTGAACCTGCTGTCCTCCTGACTATCTGAAGGCCATGACTATTTCCCGCAACTGGATCATCTGCGAACACTGCGATTCGTTGTACGAGTCCGTGCCGCTCGGCAAAGGCCAGACGGCCCAGTGCTCGCGCTGTGGCGCGGTGCTGGCCCGTGCCCGTTGGCTGAGTGTGCAGCAGCTGTTGGCCCTGTCGATCACCGCCGGGTTGTTGTTCGTCTTCGCCAATCTGTTTCCGGTGATCAAGATCAGCCTCGAAGGCCTGAGCAACGAGGCGACCCTCTGGCAATCGGTGGAGGCCCTGGCCCAGGGCCGCATCAGCCTGATTGCCGCGATCACCGGCCTGACCATCATTCTCGCGCCGTGCCTGCAGATCATCCTGCTGTGCTGGGTGCTGGGGTTTGCCAATGTGGGGCGCGCCGCGCCCGGCTTCAAGGCCAGCATGCGCGCTCTGGAGCACCTGCGGCCCTGGAGCATGCTGGAGGTGTGCCTGCTGGGGATCCTGGTGGCCATCGTCAAGCTGGCGGGGATGCTCGATGTGCATCCGGGGCTGGGGCTGTGGGCCCTGGCGATGCTCACGGTGCTGATCATCCTGATTTCCGGCAAGGACATCCGCTACCTCTGGGATGACCTGGAGGGCCGCTACTGATGAGCGCTCCACCCTACGCCCGGGACCACCAATTGATGCTGTGCCACACCTGTGGCCAGGTCTGCCAGGCGTCCGAGCATCAATGCCCGCGCTGCGATGCGCCGGTGCATGCGCGCAAGCCCAACAGCCTGGCGCGCACCTGGGCCTTTCTCCTGGCCAGCCTGATCTTCTACATTCCGGCCAACCTGCTGCCGGTGATGCACACCAGCATCTTTGGCAGCGCCAGTGAAAACACCATCATGAGCGGCGTGGTGGAGTTCTGGAAACACGGTTCCTGGGACATCGCCCTGCTGATCTTCATCGCCAGCGTGGTGGTGCCCTGCAGCAAGTTCTTTGTCCTCGGCACCCTGCTGGTGACCTGCCAGCGCCGCAGCCTCTGGGCCCAGCGCGAGCGGGCCAAGCTCTATCGTTTCATCGAGCTGATCGGCTACTGGTCGATGCTCGACGTGCTGGTGGTGGCCCTGGTGGCGGCCCTGGTGCAGTTTCGTGCCCTGAGTTCGATCGACCCGCGCATGGGTATTCTGTTTTTTGGTTTGGTGGTGGTGCTGACGATGTTGGCGGCCATGAGTTTCGATCCCCGGCTTATCTGGGACGCAGAGGTTGAAGATGTCTGATCATCCAGGTTCCAACGCAGCAAATCCCCCGCCCGTTCCTGGCGCTCCGGCGCTGCGCACGCGGCGTTTCAATGTCTCGCTGGTGTGGCTGGTGCCGATTGTCGCGGCCCTGGTGGGGCTGTCGATGGTGGTGCACAACTCACTCTCGGCGGGGCCGGAAATCAGCATCAGCTTCCAGACCGCCGAAGGCCTGGAAGCTAACAAGACCCAGGTCAAGTACAAGAACGTGGTGATCGGCAAGGTGACCTCCATCGCCCTGAGCGACGACCGCAAGAAGGTGGTGGCCAAGGTCGAGCTGGACCAGTCCGCCGAACCCTTCACCGCCGACGATTCGCTGTTCTGGGTGGTGCGCCCGCGAATCGGCGCCAATGGCATTTCCGGGGTCGACACCCTGCTTTCCGGGGCCTTTATCGGCGCCGACGCCGGCAAGTCGGAAAAACGCAAGGACAGCTTCAAGGGCCTGGAAACCCCGCCGCCCATCACCTATGGGCAGAAGGGCAAGCGCTTTACCCTGCACACCGACGACCTGGGCTCGCTGGACATCGGCTCGCCGGTCTATTACCGGCGCATCGAGGTGGGGCAGGTGGTGTCCTACCAGTTGGCCAACAGCGGCAAGGGCGTGGACGTGAAGATCTTCGTCAACTCGCCCAACGATAAGTACGTCACCACCGACACCCGTTTCTGGAACGCCAGCGGCGTCGACGTGACCCTCGGCGCCAACGGTTTGAAGGTCAACACCGAGTCAGTGTCGTCGATCCTCGCCGGCGGCATTGCCTTCGTCGAACCCAAGTACAGCCCCAACGCCAAGCCGGCTGACGAGAACGCCGAGTACACCCTGTTCGGCGACCAGGACACCGCCCTGGCGCCGCCCGATGGCGCGCCCTATTACATTCGCATGCGCTTCGACCAGGCCTTGCGCGGCCTGTCGGTGAATGCCCCGGTGGAGTTCCTCGGGGTGAACATCGGCAAGGTGGTGTCCATGGACCTGGACTACGACGAGCAGCGCAAGTATTTCCCGACCCTGGTCGGCGCGGTGATCTACCCCGAGCGGCTGGGCAAGGCCCACGAAAAGCTGGTGAAGCAGACTGGCGGCGAAGACGACGCCCGCTCGGCGAAACTGATCGGCGCCTTCGTCAAGAATGGCCTGCGCGCCCAGCCCCGCAGCGGCAACCTGTTGACCGGCCAGCTGTACATCTCCCTGGACTTTGTCACCAACGCCAAGCCGGTGGCCTATGACGCTACCGCACGGCCCCTGGAGATTCCCACTGTGCCTGGCAGCATGGACAAGTTGCAGGAGCAGTTGCAGGCCGTGGTGGACAAGATCAGCAAGCTGCCGATCGATTCCATTGCCGCCAACCTCAATGGCAGCCTGGCGGAGATGCAGAAGACCCTCAAACAGGTCAACGGCGAAGTGCTGCCACAGATGCGCGACACCCTGGAGCAATCCAAGAAGACCCTGGCCAGCGCCAACGAGAGTTTCTCCGAAGACTCGCCGCAGCGGCAGAAACTCGGCCAGGCCATGGAGGAAGTGCAGCGCACCGCGCGTTCGGTGCGGGTGCTCAGCGATTTCCTCGGGCGTCATCCTGAAGCGCTGATCCGCGGGCGCCTCAAAGATAATCAACCGGATGCCTACCAGTCGCCATCCTCCTCTGTTCGCGAATCCGTACCGGAAGCCCAGCCATGAAAACCCGTGCCCTGTTGCTCTGCCTGACCCTGGGACTTGCCGCCTGCAGCTCCGCGCCCACCCATTACTACACCCTGCTGCCACCGGTGGCCGAAGGCAGCAGCGCGGCCCGCACCGGGGGCCCGCAGTTCGAAATGTCCACGGTGCGGATTCCGGTCCAGGTGGACCAGCCGCAACTGGTGGTGCGCCAGGACAGCGGCACCCTGGCGATCCTCGAAACCCAGCGCTGGAGCGCGCCGCTGGTGGATGAGTTCCACGACGCCCTGGCCAGCCAGATGGAGCAGAAGCTGGGTACCCGCAACCTTGAAGGCCTGCCCAAGCAGCCCGGGCGCCCGGTGCTGTCGTTGCAGACCGATGTGCGGCGCTTCGAGTCCCTGCCCGGGCGCTATGCACTGATCGATGTGGTCTGGAGCCTGCGCCAGCGGGGTGAGGGCGGCCCGGCCCGCAGCCTGACCTGCAGCAGCCAGATCCGCCAACCGGCGGGTGTGGAACTGAACAGCCTGGTCCAGGCCCATCAACAGGCCATCGCCCAGTTGGCCGGGCAGGTCGCCGCCGCCGCGCAACGCTGGACCTGCCCCTGAATCACCCTGTAGCCGCTGGCGCAGGTTGCGAACGGCTCCGCGGAAGGCGCGGTGATCGTGAGAACGCTCAAATTCCAGCAGGTGACGGGGCCACACGCTCAGCGCCGGGCGCTGAGTTGCTGGGGCGCCAGGAAGGCGTCGTGGAAATAATCGCGCAGGGCCTGCATGGCCGGGGTGAAGGTACGCTCGCGGTGCCAGGCCAGCCCCACGCTCATGGGCGTGACCGCATCGCTCAGGCTCAGGGTCTCGATACGCTTGCCTTCCAGTGACCAGGGCCGGTGCACCAGATCCGAGAGGATCGCCACGCCGCTGCCGTTGGCCACCATGCTGCGCACCGCTTCCACCGAGCTGGTGCGCACGCGCACCCGGGGCTGCTGGCCGGCCTGTTCCCAATAACGCATGGCGCTTTGCTCGGCTTCGTCGACGGTGAGCAGGATGAACGGCTCCTCGGCCACGTCCGCCAGGCTGATGCTGCTGCGCTCGCACAGCGGATGGTGGGCCGGCAGCCACAGCCGGCGCTCGGAGTTGAACAGGGTCTGCGAGACGATGTCCGGGTGCGTCAGGTTGGCGGTGAGTACCACTGCCATGTCGAAGCGGCCTTCCAGCAAGCCTTGCTCGATGGCCTGGCGTTCCTGTTCATGGAGCTCGATGGTGACGTCCGGGTGCCAGTGCTGCAGGCGCTGCAGGTGGTGCGGCAGGAAGTAGCCGATCACCGTGTAGCTGGCCGCCAGGTGCAATACGCCGCTGGCCCGATAGTCCGGCAACGGGCTGTTCAGGGCATCTTCGACGCTGCGCAGGATCACGTAGGCGCGGTTGAGAAAATGCCGCCCGGCATCGGTCAGGTTCATGCCCTGGGCCGAGCGCACGAACAGCTGCACGGCGAGCATCGCCTCCAGCTCCTTGATCGCCGTGGTCACCGCCGACTGGGAAATATTCAAGTGCAGCGCCGCCTGGGAAATCTGCCCGATCTCGGCGGTAGCAACGAAATAGCGCACCTGGCGCAAGGTCAACGACACGGCCCATTCCCCTCTAACGCTGCAGGAGCCGGCTTGCCGGCGAAAGCGATCTTGCAAGCGCCTGTGCCGTCACGCATCACGCTGCATGCTAGCTTTATCTGTTTTTCAGAACAAGCTTTATCTGATAATAGATCTTCCCAAGGGGTCAAGGCCGCTCTAATTTTCACTGCACGAAGTCACGAGAGTTGGAGCAACAGTGATGCAGGCAGTGGATTTCAATTCGGACATGGGCGAAAGCTTCGGCCCCTGGACCATCGGCGATGGCGTCGACAACGAGCTGATGGGCTTTATCAGCTCGGCCAATATCGCCACCGGCTTTCACGCCGGCGACCCCGGCACCATGCGCCGCACCATCGAACAGGCCAAGCGCCTGGGGGTAGCCATCGGCGCCCATCCGGGGTTTCGCGACCTGGTGGGTTTCGGCCGCCGGCACATAAATGCCCCGGCCCAGGAGCTGGTGGACGACATGCTCTATCAGCTTGGCGCCCTGCGGGAAATGGCCCGGGTACAAGGCGTGAAGCTGCAGCACATCAAGCCTCATGGTGCGCTCTACATGCACCTGGCCCGGGACGAGGAGGCGGCGCGGCTGCTGGTGCAAAACCTGCGCCGGCTGGAGCCCGAGTTGCTGCTGTATTGCATGCCCAATTCGGTGATCTGGCGTGTGGCCCAGGAGCTGGGGCAGCCGGTGATCCGCGAGTTCTACGCCGACCGCGACTACGACCTCAGCGGCTCCATCGTGTTTACCCGCAACGTCCGCGCCCTGGACCCGGCAGCCGTGGCGGCCAAGGTGCTGCGCGCCTGCCAGACCGGCCTGGTACGCACCGTCGAAGGCGAGGAGCTGTTTCTCGAATTCGATTCCATCTGCCTGCACAGCGACACCCCCGGCGCCCTGGACCTGGTGCAGGCCACCCGCACGGCGCTGGATCAGGCCGGTATCGAGGTCCGCGCACCGCGTTGAGGCGCA
The DNA here is from genome assembly GCF_900116505.1 of Pseudomonas sp. NFPP25. Classification (NCBI taxonomy): domain Bacteria; kingdom Pseudomonadati; phylum Pseudomonadota; class Gammaproteobacteria; order Pseudomonadales; family Pseudomonadaceae; genus Pseudomonas; species Pseudomonas sp. NFPP25. The sequence continues at coordinate 632,484 of NZ_FPBG01000002.1, forward strand.
TCGACACGAAGCACCGCGCACAGACGCGGGGTTCATCTGGTTTTGTTTTTTTTGCCTGCCTTTCTACAACTATTCCAAAAGGAACAGACATGGCCGAATACAGTGTTATCACCCCCTTGCCGGGCACCTTTTATCGCAAGGCCACCCCGGAGTCGGCGCCTTTCGTCGAGGTCGGCGACAGCGTCAGCGCCGATACCGTGATCGGCCTGATCGAAGTCATGAAGCAGTTTTCCGAACTGACCGCCGGGAGCGCGGGTCAAGTCAGCGCCTTTCTGGTGGAAGACGGTGATCCGGTGGAACCGGGTCAGGTCGTCGCGACGCTCGAACAGTGAGGGCCGGGGCATGACTGGATCAATCAACAAATTGCTGGTGGCCAACCGTGGCGAGATTGCCGTGCGCATTATTCGCGCGGCCAAGGCCCTGGGGATTCCCACCGTTGCCGCCTGCAGTGAGGCGGATGCCGATTCCATGGCCGCACGTATGGCCGATGAAGTACAGATCATCGGCCCGGCGCGGGCCGACAAGAGCTACCTGAATGTCCAGGCCCTGCTCGGTGCCTTGCAGGCCAGCGGTGCCAACGCGGTACATCCGGGCTATGGCTTTCTTTCCGAGAATGCCGACTTCGCCGAGGCGGTGGTCGAGGCCGGGGCGATCTTCGTCGGTCCCAGTGCCGAAACCATCCGCCGCATGGGTGACAAGGCCGAAGCCCGGCGCACTGCGCAGGCGGCGGGAGTGCCGGTGGTACCGGGCTCCCCAGGAGAACTCTTCGACCTGGACAGTGCGCTGGCGGCCGCTGAAGTCGTGGGCTTTCCGTTGTTGATCAAGGCCAGTGCCGGCGGTGGCGGGCGCGGGATCCGCCTGGCCCAGGACGCGGCGCAATTGGCCGAGGAATTCCCTCGGGCGCAACGCGAAGCCCAGACCGCGTTCGGCAATGGCGCGGTGTACCTGGAGCGTTTCATTGGCCGTGCGCGGCACATCGAAGTTCAGGTGTTGGGCGATGGCAAACACGCGGTGCACCTGTTCGAACGCGAGTGTTCGCTGCAACGACGGCGGCAGAAGATCTTCGAGGAGGCGCCGTCGCCGGTACTCAGTGCCGAGCAGCGTGAGCAGTTGTGCAGCAGCGCCGTGCGCCTCACCGAAGCCTTGGGCTACCAGGGCGCGGGCACTCTGGAATACCTCTACGACGACAGCACCGGCGAGTTCTTCTTTATCGAGATGAACACGCGGATCCAGGTGGAGCACCCCATCAGCGAGCTGATCACCGGCATCGATCTGGTCCAGGCCATGCTGCGTATTGCCGGGGGCGAGCCCCTGGGTTTGCGCCAGAGTGATATCCGGCTTAACGGCGCGGCCTTGCAGATGCGCCTGAACGCCGAAGACCCGGCGCGGGATTTCTTCCCCAGCCCGGGCAAGGTCGAGCAGTTGATCTGGCCGCAAGGCGCCGGGGTGCGAGTCGATAGCCACCTGTACCCGGGCTATGCTGTGCCGCCTTATTACGACTCGCTGCTGGCCAAGCTGATCGTCCACGGCCGTGACCGTGGCGAAGCCCTGGCCCGAGCGCGGATTTCCGTGGAGCACACCACCCTGACCGGCATGGCCAGCACCTTGTCGCTGCACCGTGAACTGCTGGCCGAACCCTGGCTGGAGCAGGCCGACTTTCACACCGGAACCCTGGAAACCTGGCTGGCCGAGCGCCGCGCCGGAGGTGTCGCATGAGCCAGCCGATCCGCTACAGCTTTGGTGCCGACGAGCACCTGTTCGCCGAAGTCAGCGACAGCATGTCCCTGGAAGCCTTCTTCAAGGGCATGGCGGTAACCCGCGCGGTGGAGCGCCTGGAATTGGATGGCGTGCTGGATGTGTGCCTGGCCAATGCTTCGTTCCAGATCCGCTTTGACCCGGACCGCATCGCCCCGCAGGATCTGCTGGAGGCGGTGCAACAGGCCGAGGCCTGCGCGGTGGCCGAGCGCAGCCTGCATACCCGGATCATCGAGATCCCGGTGCTCTACAACGACCCCTGGACCCATGAAACCCTGATGCGCTTTCGCGACCGGCACCAAGACCCCAGCGCCACCGATCTTGAGTACGCGGCGCGGATCAACGGCCTGGCGGATGTCGAAGCCTTTATCGCCGCCCACAGCGGCGCGCCCTGGTTCGTCTCCATGGTGGGCTTTGTGGCGGGCCTGCCGTTCATGTTCCAGATGGTCGAACGTGAACGGCAACTGCAGGTGCCCAAGTACCTGCGGCCGCGCACCGATACGCCCAAACTGACCCTGGGCCACGGCGGCTGTTTCGGCTGCATCTACTCGGTGCGCGGTGCCGGCGGCTACCAGATGTTCGGCGTCACCCCGGCGCCGATCTACGACCCGCAGCAACAGTTGACCTACCTCAAGCAGCACATGGTGTTCTTCCGTCCGGGGGACATCGTGCAGTTCAAGCCCATTGACCGCCAGGCCTATGACCTTGCCGTGGCCGAAGTCGAGGCCGGGCGTTTCGACTTGCGCATCCGCGAGGTGGAGTTTTCCCTGGATGCCTTTCTCGCCGACCCGGTCGGCTATCCCAAGTCGTTGCAGGAGGTGCTGGCATGATCAAGGTCATCAAACCGGGCCTGGCCACATCGGTACAGGACCTGGGTCGCGAAGGTTTCTATCACCTGGGGATTCCGCCGTCCGGGGCCCTGGACCAGTACGCCCTGAGCGCCGCCAACCAGCTGGTGGGCAACCCGGCGGGGGCAGCGGGGCTGGAGTGCACCTTGCTCGGCCCTGAGCTTGCATTCAGCACCGATGCCCTGGTGGCGGTCTGCGGTGCCCACATGACCCCCAAGCTCGATGGCGTGGACATGCACCTGGACACCGCCTTTGCGGTCAAGGCCGGGCAAGTGCTGCGCTTCGACTTTCCCAAGGCCGGGGCCCGGGCGTATCTGGCGGTGGCCGGTGGCATCGATGTGCCGCTGGTGCTGGGCAGCCGCTCGACTTACGCCTTGGGTACCCTGGGTGGTTTCCAGGGCCGGCGCCTGGTGGCGGGTGATGAGCTGCCGGTGGGCATGGACAGCGGCAAGAGCCGCCCGGGCGCCAGTCTGCCCATGGCGCTGCGCCAGTCCCTGGGCGGCGAAATCACCCTGCGGGTGGTGCCGGGCCTGTACTACGAACGTTTGAGCGAGGCGGCCAAGGCCAGCTTCTTCGCCGAACCCTGGACCGTGGGTTCGGAGGCGGACCGCATCGGCTATCGCTTCAAGGGCGGCAGCGCCTTGAGCTTCCAGCCCAGGGAGCAGCCGTTCGGTGCCGGTTCCGATCCGTCGAACATCGTCGACAGTTGCTATCCCATCGGTTCGATCCAGGTGCCGGCGGGGCTCGAACCCATCGTCCTGCACCGGGACGCGGTGTCCGGTGGTGGCTACGCGATGATCGGCACGGTGATCAGCGCCGACCTCGACCTGATCGGCCAGATGCAGCCCAACCAGAAGGCCCGTTTTGTCGCGGTGACCCTGGAAGAAGCGCTGGAGGCCCGGCGTTCCTACAAGAAAAAGCTCAGTTGCCTGAGCAAGTTGTTCCCTTCCTGACCCTCTTGCTCGTGTAGCCGCTGGGAGCCTGAGGTTGCTGCAGGTTTGGCGAGGGATCGCCAGGCAAGGCCCCGCGGGCCTTTTCGCAGCCTCGCAGGCTCGGCAGCGGCTACAGAGGGGGAGGCACGCCCCTCAGAAGAGCTGAGTGAACAACCAGTACAGGCTGCCGGACAGCAGGATCGCCGCCGGCAGGGTCAGCACCCAGGCCATGGCCAGGTTGCGGATGGTGCGCATCTGTAAGCCGCCGCCATTGGCCACCATGGTCCCGGCCACCCCCGAGGACAGCACATGGGTGGTGGACACCGGCAGGCCGAACATGTCCGCCGCGCCGATGGTCAGCATCGCCACGGTTTCCGCCGAGGCGCCCTGGGCGTAGGTCAGGTGGGTCTTGCCGATCTTTTCGCCAACGGTGACCACGATGCGCTTCCAGCCCACCATGGTGCCCAGGCCAAGGGCGATGGCCACGGCGATCTTCACCCACAGCGGAATGAAGCGCGTGGCGTTGTCGATCTGTTGCTTGAACAGTTGCAGCTTGTCTCGGGTGTCCTGGTCGAAGTGGCCTACCTGATTCTTGTCCATCAGGCGGATCGCCTCGCTGGTCAGGTACATGTCGTTGCGCACGTTGCCCATGGCTTCGGCGGGCACCTTGGCCAGCGAACCGTAGCCCTTCACTTCAGTGCCGATGGCGCCGGTCAGGGCGGCCAGCGCGGGGATCAGTTCCGGTGTCGCTTCCTTGCTGCGCATGTACTCGGAGAGCACCGCGCGGGAATCGGCCGGCGCCGGTTGCGGGGCACTCTTCACCAGGGCCTGCTGGGTGACTTCGGCCACCGCGGCGAATTGCAGCGACTGGTCGGCGGGCATGGTGCGGTTCAAGGCGTAGGCCATGGGCAGGGTGCCCACCAGGATCAGCATGATCAGGCCCATGCCTTTCTGGCCGTCGTTGGAACCGTGGGCGAAGGACACGCCGGTGCAGGTCAGGATCAGCAGCCCGCGAATCCACCAGGGCGGCGGTGCGTCGCCCTTGGGTGCCTTGTACAGGGCACGGTTCTTGACGAACAGGCGCAGGGCCAACAGCAGCAGGGCGGCGAACACGAAGCCGATCAGGGGCGAGAACAGCAGGGCGTAGCCGACCTTGGTGGCCTGGCCCCAGTCCACGCCGCTGGTGCCGTCGCGGCCATGCATCAGGGCATTGGCCACGCCGACACCGATGATCGAGCCGATCAGGGTGTGGGAAGACGAAGCCGGCAGGCCCAGCCACCAGGTGCCGAGGTTCCATAGGATGGCGGCGATCAGCAGGGCGAAGATCATCGCGAAACCGGCGGAGGAACCCACCTGCAGGATGAGTTCCACCGGCAGCAGGGCGATGATGCCGAAAGCCACCGCGCCGCTGGACAGCAGTACGCCGAGGAAGTTGAACAGGCCGGACCAGACCACCGCGAACTGCGGCGGCAGCGAGTGGGTGTAGATCACCGTGGCCACGGCGTTGGCGGTGTCATGGAAACCGTTGACGAACTCGAAGCCCAGGGCGATCAGCAACGCCACGCCCAGGAGCAGGAACGGGGTCCAGGTGGTGACCGTGGTGCCCAGCTCGTGCATGTCGTGCACCAGGCTGTAGGCGGTGAACAACAAGCCCATGGCCAGCACCGCGAAGAAGGCGACGAGGGTGAAGGGGCCGGGCTTTTTATCCAGTTGCGGTTTGCTGTCGAGGTTGGACGAAGCGGCAGTCAGGGACGGGGTGGCCATTGCTGGACAATCCTGTGGCGAGAAGGAGTGCTGCCCATGATCGTTGCTGAATGTTACAGGGAGGCTGCCTCAGGTCATGGTTTACGCAATTGAGCCGTTCCGTTGATCAGATCGATCACGCACGACCATCCCTCCATCCCGCTCATCCCGCAGGAGCCGGCTTGCCGGCGAAGAGGCCCTCAAGCCAAGCACCTGCCTTGGCAGACGCCTTCGCCGGCAAGCCGGCTCCTACAAGGTGGGGTCAGTAGTCCTGGCGTTTGCGAAAGGCCCAGCGCCCGGCGATCACGGTGAAAGTGGCCACCAGCGCTACCAGGATCCAGAAGCCCTCCGGGTCGCCGGAGAACGGAATGCCACCGACGTTCATGCCAAAGAAACCGGCGATGATGTTGATCGGCAACGCCAGCACCGTGACCACCGTCAGGGTGAACAGGGTGCGGTTGGTCTGTTCGTTGAGGTTGGCGGCGATCTCTTCCTGCAGCAGCTTGATCCGCTCCCCCAGGGCGGTGAGGTCGTTGATGATCAGGGCGAACTCTTCGGTGGACTTGCGCAGCTCCTTGACGTCTTCCTTTTGCAACCATTGCGGCGGGCGGTTGAGCAGGCGCAGCAGCGAGCCCGGCTCCAGGGCCAGCAGCCGTTGCAGGCGCACCAGCACCCGGCGCATGGCCCCCAGTTCGGCACGGTTGGTGGAGACCCGGGCCGCCAGCAACTGGTCCTCGATCTGATCCACGCTGAGGCTGGTCCGGCGCACGATCTGGGTCAGCACTTCGCCCTGGTCCCGTAGCAGGTGCACCAGCAGTTCCAGGGGCGAGCGAAAGCGTTCTCCGGCCTTGACCGAGGAGCGCAGCTTGTCCACCGAGTGCAGCGGCTGCAGGCGGGCGCTGACGATCAGGCGGCTGCGGGCGCAGACCCAGAGGGTGGAGATGTCCGAGGAAACCATGCTGCCGAAGTTGAACACCACGTCGTTGACCACCGCCAGCAGGGCCGAATCCACCTGTTCGATGCGGGTCGAGCGCGAGCCTTCGTGCAGGGCCTCGAAGAATTCGTCGGGCAATTGCAGGTGGGACTTCATCCAGCGCTCGCACGCGGCGTGAGCCAGGTTCAGGTGCAGCCAGAGGAACTCCTCGCTGTCCTCGGGGTGTTGCAGGGCTTGCAGGGCTTTAGCCGAGTCCAGTTCGCGGCCCCGTTCGCCGGGGCGAAAGCTGAAACCGTAGAGCAGGCCGAACAGATCGGAATCACGGTGACTCTGGTCGATGCTGTGGTTCATGGAGTCTCGCAGGAGGGACAGTGCCTGGCGCGGGTTTCTCAGGTTCACTTGAGCCCCATCATGGCAAGGCTTTTTGACATTTTTGTGACGTTTTGAAGTGCATGATGGAGCCCGTCATACCGATGGTCGGCGGCACTCAAGATTGTCTTGCGCAGGCCGATCACACTCCTACGCTGCACTCATTCGACCCCTCTCGAATGCGCCTTACAGGGATGTTCGGCACTACGCATGCCTTCATCGGGCCTGCTCTATCCCTGCCATGAGATCTCCTCGATGTTTTTGCAAAAATCCCTGAGAGCGCAAATCCTTGCCCTGCTGAGCGGTAGCCTGCTGGCGATGTTGTTGATCGCCCTGGCGAGTTTTCATTTGCTGTCCGGTGGCGTGCAGAGCTACCGCGAGCTGATAGAAGGTCCGCTGCGCAGTTCGCAGTTGATCGACGAGGCCAACCTGCAGTTCAAGAGCCAGGTGCAGGAGTGGAAGAACGTATTGTTGCGGGGCAAGCAGCCCCAGGAGTTGAACAAGTACTGGCAGCAGTTCGAAGACCGCCAGCGCGATGTGCAGAACATCCTCGGCCAGCTGGTGCAGACCCCCGGGCTGGACGCCTCCCTCAAGAGCCGGGTGCAGCGCCTGGCGGATGAGCACCGGCAGTTGGGTTCGGCCTACCAGAAGGGCCGCGATGCCTATGTGGCCGGCGGTGCCGATCCGAGTGCCGGCGATGCCGCGGTCAAGGGCGTGGACCGGGCCACCAGCGAGCAGATGAGCGAACTGGTGACCGAGCTGCGCCAGCACGGCGACCGGCAGTCCGCCGAGATCAGTGCAGCGGCCGACCGCACGGTGTGGCTGGGTATTCTGGTGATGCTGGCTTCCGGTTTGCTGATCGGCCTGCTCAGCCTGTGGCTGGTCAATCGCAGCCTGGTGCAGCCGATCCGTCAGTTGATCGACTATGTCGCCCAGCTCAGCCGCGGCCAACTGGCCCAGCGGGTGGCCAGCGAGCGTCAGGATGAACTGGGCAAGCTGGCGATGGCCGCCAACACCCTGCGGGATTTCCTGGCCCAGACCTTCGCCAGCTTGCAGCGCAGTGCCTCGGACCTGGACAGTTCCAGCGGCGAGCTCAACTCCATCGCCACCCTGATGTCCCAGGGCACCAACGAGCAGTTCAACCGCACGGACCAGGTGGCCACGGCGATGAACGAGATGTCCGCCACCGCCCAGGAAGTGGCGCGCCACGCCGCCGACGCCGCTCGTGCCGCAGACGATGCCGACCAGTCGGCGCAGCAGGGCGAACAGGTGATGCAGCAGACCATCCACAGCATCACCCAGATGCGTGGCGAGATTGCCAACACCGCCACCGTGATCCGCCGGCTGGAGGCCGACAGCGGGCGCATCGGCAAGGTCCTGGAAGTGATCCAGGGCATTGCCGAACAGACCAACCTGCTGGCCCTCAACGCGGCCATCGAAGCAGCCCGGGCCGGTGAGGCCGGGCGCGGTTTTGCCGTGGTCGCCGATGAAGTGCGCAGCCTGGCGCAGCGCACCGCGGCCTCGATCACCGAGATCAACCAGATCATCCAGAGCGTGCAGACCGGGGCCGTGGATGCGGCCCAGGCCATCGAGAGCGGCCAGTCCCGCAGCGAGCAGAGCGTGCAGCAGGTGACCGAGGCCGGGGCCATGCTCGAGCGCATCACCGAAGCGGTGGAAGCGATTCGCGACATGAACCGGCAGATCGCGACCGCCGCCGAGGAGCAGACGTCGGTGGCCGAGGACATTTCCCGCAACCTCACCGAGATCACGTCCATCGCCAGTACCAATCTGGACAACGTGCAGCGCACCGAGGCGGCGAGCCGCAATCTGCACGGCCTGTCGGGGCAGTTGAGCGAGGTCACGGCGCGCTTGAGCGCCTGAGGTCGGCCGGGGTGTATCGGCCTGCTTACCAGGCCGATACACGATCACTCTCAAGTGGCCGGGGCGGGTGTCGATGACCGGGTATCTTCACACCCGACAGGACTCACACCATGGTCAGCATCACTTCCATCGCGATCAACCAGCCCCAGGTCAGCCCGAGCAAGACCCGCATCGCCGGCAGTTCGGACAGCGACACTTCAGCGACCTCCACCGCCAGTACCACTGCTGCCAGCGACGCGACCAAGGCGCCGGCCACGGGTGCTGGCGCGGCCGGCGGCAGTTCCAGCAGCGATGATTCCAGCAGCGACTCGGTCAAGCAGTTGCGCAAGCAGATCGCTGAACTGCAAAAGCAATTGCAGGAGCAACAGCAGCAGTTGCAGGCCGCGCAGAGCCAGCAGGAAAGTGCCGATGCCAAGGCCGCGCAAGTAGCGGCAGCCCAGGCTCAGGTGGCCAGCACCAGCGCTTCGTTGCAGACCGCCACCGCGGCCTTGTTCCAGGCCCTGCAGCAATCCCAGAGCAGTACTGCGGGCTCCCTGGTCAGCACCAGTGCCTGACTGATCCGCACGCCCCAACGCACAAGGCCGCGCTCCCGAAGCGGGGCGCGGCCTTGTAGGGGCGGGGGGGGTTACTTGTCTTGCTTGTTGCTCAGGACCTTGCCGGTCTTGGCATCCAGGTCCACGTCCCACTCGATGCCTTTGCTGTCGCGCAGTTCCACCTGGTAGACGTAGGCGCCAGTGGCGGTCTGCTCGAGCTCGGTGTCGGTGATGCTGGCGGCGGTGGTGCCCGGGTGCTGGGCGAGGGCGGCCTGGTTGAGTTTTTCCAGGTCCATGATGGCGCCGGACTTGAGCAGGCCGGGGATCAGGTCCGGGCGCACATCGGCCTGGGCCAGGCCAGCGGTCAGGGTCAGGGCGGCGGCTGCGAACAGGGCGGAGAACTTGGTCATGGGTTGATTCCTTGGGGTGATGGGTTTCGATGGGCACAGGTTAGCCAACGCAACTTAATTCACCCTTAATTCAGGTCACTCTTTGCGTCGTTTGTTCAAGCCGCGCCCCGGCATCGGGTCGCAAGCTGCGGTTTTCCCTACAGGAGCTGCAGCAAATGAAACGAATGCTTGCATGGTTGTACGCACCCTTGGTGTTTGCCGGGTTCATCGGCGCCGGGGTGTGGTGGATGAGTGCTGGGCCGGCGTCTGCCAGCGGGTTGTTGGGGGTGTTCGGGGCTGCGCTGGGGGTGTCGTTCCTGGCGGAATGGTGCTTGCCCTATGAGCCTGGCTGGAACCGTACCCAAGGCGACCGCCTGCGCGACAGCCTGCATGCCCTGGTCAATGAAAGCCTCAATGCGCTGGGGCTGCTGGCGTTGCCCGGGCTGGTGGCGCTGCTGGCCCATGATGGGCTCTGGCCCCAGGGCTGGCCGCTCTGGGGGCAGTTGCTGCTGGCCATCGTGATCGCTGATTGCGGCATTACCCTGGCCCACTACGCCAGTCACCGCCTGGCCTGGCTCTGGCGTTTGCATGCGGTGCATCACAGTGTGCAGCGCATGTACGGTTTCAATGGCTTGCTCAAGCATCCCCTGCACCAGTTGATCGAAGCTTCGGCCGGGCTGCTGCCGCTGGTGTTGCTGGGCATCCCGCTGCCGGTGGCGCAGTTGCTGGCCCTGGCCATTGCCGTCCAGCTGCTGTTGCAGCATTCCAATGTCGACATGCGCCTGGGGCCTTTGCGCTGGATCTTCGCCTGGGCACCGGTGCATCGCTTTCACCACATGAAGTACGGACGCGCCGGGGATGTGAACTTCGGGCTGTTCTTCAATCTCTGGGACTGGCTGCTGGGCACCGCGTTTTATCGCGATGACTATTGCATGCGCCAGGGCGACCTGGGGATTGGCAGCCGTGCCGACTACCCGGTGGATTACTGGCCGCAGTTGCTGGAGCCGTTCAAGGCCCAGCGCTATGGGGCAGAACCCGTGGTGCCCGAGCAGTTGCGCCGGCGCGTCAGACCAGCAAGCGGGGCTTGAGGTGCTTGAGGGCCTGGCTGGCGGTGACGCCGAACAGGCTCTTCAGGGTGCGGGAGAAGTGCGCGCTGTCGGCGAACCCGGCGCCGTGTGCCGCGCCAGTGTGGGTCTGGCCCTCCAGCACCAGGGCCATGGCCAGGCGCAGGCGGCGCCAGAGCACCAGGCGCCTTACCGGCAGGCCGACGTCACGGGCGAACAGACGCTCCAGCTGGCTCAGGGATACATGGGCCCGGGCCGCCAGTTGCGCGGCGGCCACCTTGCCCTCCAGGGCGGCATCCACGGCGTGCAGTGCCCGCGCTACACGTGGGTCGGCAACGGGCTGGCGCGGGCAACGGCGCAGCGCCGCTTCCAGGCCGGGCAGTGAGGGGGCGGCGCCACTGACGCATGCTTGCAGGTCTTCGACGGCGATCAGCAGCGGCTCGGCGTACACCGTGAAGGCCTGCTCGGGAGCCTGAACGATGGCGTGGCGCTGCAAGGCCGGGATCAACAGGTAATGAGCACTCTGCAGCCCGCCCGCGAGCGCCACCGTGACCGGTTGCCCGGGGGCGATGATCAGCTGATGGGCATAGTGGGCATGGGGCTCGGTTGGCCCCATCGCCCCGTGGATCAGGCCGAAATCCCGGCCCAGCCAGAGCTCGCCGTGCCAGTGCGAAACCGCCATTCAGTAACCGCTGGCGTCCAGCAATTGCGCCACGCTGGCACTGGCCGGCCGCTTGAAGTACTTGAGCAGTTCGGCACTGCGGTTGGTGAAGATGCCATCGACCCCGGCATCCATGACCTTCTTGAAGTCCACCGGCTCGTCGATGGTGTAGACGTGCACCAGCAGGCCCTGGTCGTGGGTGTACTGGTTCATCCAGGGTTGCACCAGGTCCGAGTAGCTCTGCTCGCCACCGCCGGTCAGGGCCGCGGAAGGGCCGGTGCCGATGGCACCCTGGGCCTTGGCGAAATCCACCCAGCGCTTGAACTCGGCCTGGTCCTTGGGCTGCTGCCGGGCATAGAACGCGGCCTTGTCGGTTTCGCCGCTGCTGGCGAAGCTCTGGCCGGACGCGGGTTCGATACTACCGGGCGCGACCCAAAGCAACAGTACTTTCGGCACGTTGGGCATTGCCTGGTGCAGCAGTTCCAGGCTGTGCTTGTCGAAGGTCTGCAGTACCACCTTGCCCTTGCCCTGGCCCACCGCCAGTTCGCTTTTCGCCAGCTTGGAACCGGCCGGGCTCAGCCAGCCACGGTCCTGGAGTTTTTCCTTGAGGTCGTGCTCGATACCGGGGAACAGCTGGGGTTCCTTGGTCTCGATATACAGCCCGGGCTTGTGCTGCGCATTGCCCTGGGCGATGTCGATGATTTCATCCAGGGTGAGGATCTTCAGCCCGGCAAAGCCCGGTCGCGCCCGCTCCGGGTGGGCCTGGTTGAACCAGCTGCCGGCGTCGAGGGTTTTCAGTTCCGCCATGGTGAAGGCGTTGGCCGGGCTGTCCTTGCGTTCGGGGAATTTCTGCGCCACGTCGGTGGTGCGTTGCAGGTTGTTGTCGTGCAGGGCGAAGAGCACGCCATCCTTGCTGCGTTGCAGGTCCATTTCCAGGTAGTCGGCGCCCAGGTCCCGGGCCAGCGTGTAGGAAGCCGCGGTGGATTCGGGGGTATCGAAAGAGGCGCCGCGGTGGGCGATCACCGCTGGCTGTGGAATCCCCTGGCGAGCGGCCAGGGCGTCCGGGTCAGGCTGTTCAGAGGCCTGGGCCAGTCCGCAAGCGAGCATCAGGCCCAGCATCAGGGCACAAGGGGTGAAGGTCGCGGGCATGCTCGAAATCCTTTCGTGGGGGCGTGTACAAGGGGATATCTTTTAGCAACTCGATGACGCTTGTGCTATCTCCAGAGCGACATAAATCCCTCTCATTTGCATTTTTCAGCGCTTTTTTCCGGCGCTTTGCAGTACTCTTGGGCGCTGCAGTTTCCCCATCAGAGGGAGGCCCTGAAAACTCCGCTGTCCCTTGCCTCGCGTGTAGACCATTGATCACCTGTCCTGCGGGACTCTAGTGAGGTTTACCATGAGCATCACCTCCGAACTCATCTGTCAGGCTGCCGACCAGCTCAAGGGCTTTGTCGGCTTCAATCGCAAGACCGGTCGCTATATCGTGCGCTTCAGCGAAGACTCCTTTGGCATGGACGTGGCCGACGACGCCATCGTGCCGGCCCACGAGTTTGTCTGGGCGCCGGTGTCGGACCAGGCCATGAGCCTCAAGCGCGAGCAGATCCAGCTGCTGCTGGATCAGAACATCGACGACCGGATCAATATCAGCGAGCCGCTGCGGGTATACATGCGCCGCAGCGATTTGCCGGAAATCCAGGCGGTGCGCAGCCTGCTGTCGACCACGCAGGGCTGATGCGTGCCCCCGAGCCGTCACCCGGGCGGCTCGGGAATCCGTGCCTGAAGCGGGCTCAGCCTGGAAAGCCGTAAGCCCGTTGGACCTTGCTCACCCGGGTGCTGAACTGGCGATACCACTGTGCCCGACCGCGCTCGCGGATCGCGCTGTGTTCGGGGTGCTGCTTCCAGGCCAGGATCGCCGCTTCGCTGCTCCAGTACGACACGGTGATGCCGAAGCCGTCCTCACCTCGTGCCGATTCGACCCCGAGAAACCCCGGCTGCTGGCGCGCCAGTTCGAGCATGCGTTCGGCTGCCTGTTCATAGGCGGGGTCGGCTTCACCGCGCTGGGAACTGAAAATCACGGCGTAGTAGGGCGGTGCGGGAGTCCGGTCAGTCATGCTTGGCACTCCCGGCAGGCCGTGAGCAACGCCCTGACCAGAGGCGGTGTGCGGTCCTGGAGGGCCGCGCGCTCGGGTTGGAACAGGGTGGCGACGAAGAACGGATGCTCGTCCAGTTCCAGGCTGCGCAGGTCGCCGGCGCTGTCATGGCCAGTGGGGAGCAAGGTGCCGCTGAGCAGGGCGCCAGCGAAGTCCGGATTGACGCCATAGCGGCAGCGATAACCTTCCTCGATGCAGGTTGTGCCGTAGGCCCTGGCGATGCGGCTGTTGGCGCGCAACTGAATCGAGTCCCGGGCTTCCACCAGGGCGCAACTCAAGGGCGTGAGCAGCACGCGCTCGGCGTCGGGCGCGGTTTCGCCGTGTTCAGCATCGGCCCAGCCCAGCACATTGCGGGCGTATTCCAGGACCGCGTGCTGAAAGCCGCCACAGGTACCGAGAAATGGCCGCTGCTGTTCACGCGCCACGCGGATCGCCAGCAGGGCACCCTCGATGTTGCGGTAGGGGCTGCCGGGGACACACCAGATACCGTGGAAGCCCTCCAGGTCTTTCTCCTGGTGCAGATCGGCGGTTGCCAGCCACTGGTATTCCATTGGGCCGGCACCCTCCTGCGCTGCCCGCTCCAGGGCCAGGGGGATGGCCTGGTGCGCGGTGATCTGTGGGTCGTAATCCCCCACCAGGGCGATACGAATGGTCGGTGCTGGTACCTGTGGATGCATGGAACTCTCCGGTTGTGACCCTGACTTGTCGATGGCCTGGGCCCACTATAAATTGGCGCCTACGCAATCAATATTGGCGTTTACCCAAATGATCATTGCACCAGCGCACTATCAGTTGGACTACCCCGATCTCTCATTGATCCTGGCCCTGGTTCGCGGCGGCTCCCTGGCGCGTGCTGCGGCCCTGCTCAAGGTCGATGTCTCGACGGTGTTTCGCGCCGTGCGCCGGCTGGAGGCCGGGCTGGGCCAGCAGTTGTTCGACAAGAGCCGCGCCGGCTACTTGCCCACCAGCCTGGCCCAGGCCCTGGCGCAGCAGGCAGAACATGCTGAACAGGCCCTGGAAGCGGCGCGTATCGGCGTGGCCCGGGGCGGCGAAGTGGTCAGCGGCACGGTACGCCTGACTTGTACCGATTCGGTGTTGCAAGGCCTGTTGCTGCCGGCCCTGGCGCAGTTCATGGCGAACTACCCGGCACTGGTCATCGAGCTGTGCACGTCCAATGATTTCGCCAATCTCAACCGGCGTGATGCGGATATTGCCGTGCGCCTGACCGCGAGGCCTCCAGAGCACCTGGTGGGGCGCTGCCTGGGGGCGGTGTCCTACCGGGTATGCGCCAGCCCGGCCTATCGGCAACGGGTTGACTGCACTGATCTGTCGCGGCTGGCCTGGATCGCCCCGGACGATTTCCTGCCCGATCACCCCACCGTGGTCTGGCGTCGCCAGCAATGGCCCGGCGTACAGCCCAGTTACCGCTGCAACAGCATGCTTTCGGTTACCGAGCTGGTGCGCGCTGGCCTGGGCGTGGCCGCGCTGCCGGATTTCCTGGTGGGCAGTGCCGGGCTGGAAGCGTTGAGTGAACCCCTGGGCCAGGAAACCGCCCTGTGGCTGCTGACCCGCCCGGACTGTCGGGCCTTGCGTTCGGTGGTGACACTGTTCGACGAGTTGGCGCGGCACCTGCGCTGGCCCTGAGGCCTTCAGGCCTTGGGTTGATCCTTGCGCACGAAATGCTCATGCATCTCACTGGTGAGATTCTCGATGCGCTCGGTCAGTTGCTTGGTCATTTCGGTCAGGCGGGTGTTCTGTTCCAGCAGCTCCATCAGTTGCGTGGTGGTCTGTGCGGCCTGGGCCTGGCGTTCGCTGTTGGCAACGGCCAGGGCTTCGCGGTGCTGCGCATCGGCATCCGCCTGGGCCTTGTCCCGCGCGGCCTGGCGGGTCTGTGCGAGGAGAATCAGCGGGGCGGCATAGGCCGATTGCAGGCTGAAGGCCAGGTTCAGCAGGATGAAGGGATAGACGTCGAAATGGGTGACGCCGGTCAGGTTCAGGGCCACCCAGACCAGTACCACCAGGGTTTGTGCGCCGAGGAAGGTCGGGGTGCCGAAGAACCGGGCGAAGGCTTCGGCCTTCAGGGCGAAGTTATCGGTGCCGAAGGTCGGCGCCAGGTGGGCATGGGCGCGATGAAAGCGCAGGTGGTCGATGACCGGAGTGGGTTTCTTCGGGATGTCGCTGGAACTCATGATGGCCTCCGCCAGGCACTGGGACGTCAGGCCACTATAGCCTCCCGGGCCAGGCCCGACGTCGCTCTCGACGCCGGGGAAGCCTGCCCTCAGGGGGCGCCGCGTTCGTTGGCGAACATGCTCACGGCCTCTACCGCCTCGCTGGCACCGTCGCGAATCTGCAGGATCACCGTGCCCGCCTGATCCGCCAGTTGCACGCCCTTGGCCGCCCGCTCCCGGGTACCGTCCATGCTCTTGATGGCTTGCTGCGTTTCGTTCTGGATCATGTCGATCATGCTGGAGATTTCCGCCGTCGAGCCGCTGGTGCGCGCCGCCAATTGCCGGACTTCATCGGCCACCACGGCAAAACCACGGCCTTGGTCCCCGGCCCGGGCCGCTTCGATGGCGGCGTTCAGAGCCAGCAGGTTGGTCTGGTCGGCAATGGCGCGGATGGTGTTGACGATGGCGGTGATCTGCTCGGAGCGTTCGCCCAGGCGCGCGATCAGCGATGAAGAGCCCTCGATGTTCTCGGCGATCTGGCGCATTTCGCTGGCGGCTTGCTGGATCACTCCGGTGCCTTGTTCGGCGACTTTACGGGTCTGCACCGAGATGTGATAAGCCTGGCTCGCGCTCTGGGCATCCTGTTCGTGTTTTTCCACCTGCTGGGTGACGTCGGCGGCGTACTTGACCACTTTGCACAGGCGCCCGCTGGCGTCGTAGACCGGGTTGTAGTTGGCTTCCAGCCACAGCGTACGTCCGTGCCTGTCGATCCGCTCGAACTGACCGTTGAAGAACTCACCCCGGTTCAGGCGGTTCCAGAAGTCCTGGTAGGCGCTGCTGTTGATCAGCTCGGGTTTGCAGAACATGCGGTGATGCTTGCCCTTGATCTCGGCCAGGCTGTAGCCCATGCGGCTGAGGAAATTGCTGTTGGCACCGATGATGCTGCCGTCGAGGTTGAACTCGATCACCGCCATGGCCCGGTCGATGGCGTCCAGCTTGTTTCGTGCCTCCACCTCTTCCTGCACTCGGGCGGTGACATCCAGAGCGTACTTGACCACTTTGTACACTGCGCCGGATGCGTCGCGGATGGGGTTGTAGCTGGCTTCCAGCCACAGGCTCTGGCCGTTGCTGGCCACCCGTTCGAAGGTTCCGGATTCGAACTGGCCGCTTCTGAGGCGGTTCCACAATTGCTGGTAGTCGCTGCTGCGAACGTACTCCGGGGTGCAGAACAGGCGGTGCGGCTGGCCTGTCACCTGGTCTTCGCGATAGCCCAGGATCTGGAGAAAGTTGGCGTTGGCTCGCAGGACGTTGCCCTGCAGGTCGAATTCGATCACCGCCATGGAGCGATCGATGGCTTCCAGCAGTCGGGATTGTTCGGCAATGGTTTGCTGCAGGGAATCGATGGTCTTGTTGTGGCGGTTGAATAGCATGGTAGCTGGTGCTCTGTGGGAGAAACGTCGCGTCGATCCCTATTGAGTTCGCCGGTATGCCGAATGCTCCCCAGCGTTCGGCATTATCTGCTCAATGCCAGCGTTCCATGACTGACAGATAAATTCGCAGCGATGACGCGGGCGACGTTGCTGGCGTGCATCGTTGGCCGCATCAAGAGGAGACGTAGTGGCTGCGAATCGATTTAGTTGGATTGATGGGCTACGGCATTTGTCCCCGAATGGAGGTCCTGTGCGGTAGCGAAGTGGCGGCATTATGATGGCAATTGCCGGGATAAATCCAAATAAAGTTGTACAAAAATGTTTTTTACTTCTTTTTTGTATAAGTTTTTTGGGTTTTTATGCCATTTGTGTTTGCCGGGAATGAGCCTCGTCGTCATTGCTGGCAATTCGATTGCGACCACTGTTTTTCGCCAGGTACAGGGCCTTGTCGGCGGCGTTGAGCCAACTTGAAGGGTCCTGGAAATCGCGGTCGAAGGCGGCTAGGCCGATGCTCAGGCTGACTTTCAGTTCAGCCACTTGCGGATGCCGGTACTGGCTGAAGACCTGGCGCAGGCGTTCCATGACCTCCAGTGCCTGCTGGCGGTCCATGCGCGGCAGGATCACGCAGAACTCGTCACCGCCGTAGCGGCCGGCGAGGTCGTCGTGACGCAGGTTGCGCCGCAGTTCGTTGCTCAGATGGCGCAGCACCGTATCGCCGATGATGTGTCCGTAGGTGTCGTTGATCGCCTTGAAGTGGTCGATGTCGATCAGGGCGATGCTGGCATCGATCTGTTGCTGCTGGCATTTGTGGAACTTGATATGCAGCAGGTCTTTCCAGGAG
Organism: Pseudomonas sp. NFPP25; assembly: GCF_900116505.1. Lineage (NCBI taxonomy): Bacteria > Pseudomonadati > Pseudomonadota > Gammaproteobacteria > Pseudomonadales > Pseudomonadaceae > Pseudomonas > Pseudomonas sp. NFPP25. Next base: position 650,182 of record NZ_FPBG01000002.1, read on the forward strand.
CCGTGGTTGAGCAGACCGGTGAGGCTGTCGGTGCGGCTCAGGGCGCTCAGGGCGCGCTTGTGCTCGGACAGCTTGATCGCCAGCCGGTAGCAGACCATGCCCACGGCCAGCGGATAGAGCGTGAGCATCGGCAGGCAGGCATAGATCTGCAGCGGGCTGATCCGGGTATTGAAGCTGGCGCCGAACAGCGACCAGGACAACAGGACCCCGATGCCCTGGGCCAGAGCGCCACGGATGAACAGACGCACCCCCCCGGCGGCCACATTGTTCATGGCCATCATCGACAGGATGGTGACGGCGGGCAGGGGATTGAACTGCATGGTGGCAGCCCAGAAACCGCCCAGCATCGAGTCGTACAGCAGGTTGCGACGTTCTGCCTGGTAGGGAAAGGCAGAACGGGTGGAGAGTTGATAGGCCAGGTGAGGCCAGAGCAGGCCGTGGAACAGGAGCAGGGCCCAGATCCAACCGGGCAGTGCAAGGGGGTAGAGGGTGGCGAATACACTGATACCGCCGATACCCAGGCCGATGATCCTTGGCCGATAGATGCGCCGGGCAAATGACAGCCCCTTGCCGCGTTGGTTTTCCATAAATTCCTGCACCAGGTTCTGTACTGAAACACCTTGTGGTGTTTTTTCGGCTTAGCCGTTTATCGGATCAGTCTGGTGAATATTGTCATTTATTCCAGTGAGAATAATCAGTGTCCTTCCAAGCCATTTCACAGTGGTGGCGACCGCCGGCTGCGGTTCGGTGAGCATAAGTGCCCCGGGAATTCAGGCCTGGTAGTGGCCCAGGAACATGTCCAGCGCCGACTCGACGACCTGATTTTGCATGCCTGTTGCCAGTGGCGCCTGGCCCATGGTGATCTGCGGCCAGAAGGCGAAGCTCTTGAGCAGGCCGTGCATCTGGGTCGCGGCGAATTCCGGGTCTACCGGCTTGAGGCGACCGTCGGCCAGGGCGCCGCGAATCCACAGGGTCAGGCCTTCTTCCCGTTCGCCAAGCCGCGCCACCATGTTCTGCGCCCGTTCCGGCGAGTGAATGGCTGCGGCGATGGCCACTCGGGCCAGATCGAGAAAGTTGTCGTCCGCCAGCAGTTGCAGCTTGGCCCGCACGACCTTTTCCAACTGCTCGCGCAGGGGCAGGTCGCTGCGGTAGATGATTTCCGATTGCGCGCTGATGCTGGCCCAGAGCTGGTGCAGGATCTCGGCGAACAGTTCCTCCTTGCTGGGGAAGTGGTTGTACACCGTGCGCTTGGACACCCCAGCCGTAGCGGCAATCTTGTCCATGCTGGTGATCTCGAAACCGCTGGTGCGAAATTCACTGATCGCCGCCTGGACGATGGCACTGCGTTTGAGGTCGGTGAGGCGCTTCGGGGCTGTCATAAGTTGGGTTCGGTCAGGGTGGTCGGTAAAAACACTCGGCAGTCTACTTCGTCTGTTTCCTGTTGCAATGTAGAAACTACACTGTGTAGTGTAGTTAATCTTCGAAACGATGATTGGCGGCTGATGCTTGCGTGCCTTGGCCAGTAGATCGTCCCGCAATACCACGTCGCAACCTTGCTGCGTTCCATGGAGTCATTTCAATCATGGCCACTGTCTCGTCAAGCATCACCCGTGCTCCCCGCGAGGAAACCTCGCGCCAGGAGCAGGGGGCTTTTCGCAACCATGCGCCGGTGCGTCGTGCCGGCTTTGGCAAGACCCTGCAGATCTTCTGGAACATGTTGTTCCACAAGCCGCGCAATACCCGCCCGGCCGGAGCCATTCCGGTGCAGCCGCTGACCCGCGAGCAGTTGCTGGCGGCGCCCGATCACAGCGTCTACCGCCTGGGGCATTCCACCGTGCTGCTGAAGATGCGCGGCAAGTTCTGGATCACCGATCCGGTGTTTGCCGAGCGCGCGTCACCCGTGCAATGGGCCGGGCCGAAGCGCTTTCACCAGCCGCCGATCAGCCTGGAGCAATTGCCCGATATCGAGGCGGTGATCCTGTCTCATGATCATTACGATCACCTTGATCACAAGACCGTGCTGGTCCTGGCGGACAAGACTCGGCATTTCCTCACCCCGCTGGGGGTGGGCGATACCCTGATCAAGTGGGGCGTGCCGGCGGCCAAGGTCCGGCAACTGGATTGGTGGCAGGGCTGTGAGGTCGCTGGCGTCCGTTTCGTTGCCACCCCATCGCAGCACTTTTCCGGGCGTGGTCTGTTCGATGGCAACCGGACCTTGTGGGCCTCCTGGGTGATGATCGATGGCCCCGCGCGGATCTTCTTCAGCGGCGATACCGGTTATTTCGACGGTTTCAAGCGTATCGGCCAGCAGTACGGCCCATTCGACCTGACACTGATGGAAACCGGGGCCTACAACGTCGAATGGCCCCATGTGCACATGCAGCCCGAGCAGACTCTGCAGGCCCACATCGACCTGCAAGGTCGTTGGCTGCTACCGATCCACAACGGCACCTTCGACCTGGCGATGCACGCCTGGCACGAACCCTTCGACCGCATCCTGGCCCTGGCCTGGGAGCGCAGTACCAACATCACCACGCCGCAAATGGGCGAAGCCTTCAACCTGGCGCAGCCGCAGCGGGGAGCCGCCTGGTGGCTGGAGGTGGAAGGTGCACTGGAGCAGGCGGGCGTCGAATCCGCCTGACCCAGGCCTTCTTCGCCCGGGCGGCGGGTTATGAGGATGGTGACCATGGCATCCGCCGTTTGCGGCGCCATGAGGCCCGGATCAAAACCCTGGCCTGCCCGCCGGTTCGTCCGGGCTCGACCCCTCTGCCGGTACCGGCCTTGTGCGAGCACTTGCCCAGGCGGCTGGATCATTCGATCAGGGCGTAGTCGGGCCGCTCCATCGGGTTGGGAGTGGCTCCCTTGATGTTCATGCCGCGGCCAGGGGTGAAGCCCGGGAAGAACACCAGGCCCTGGGCCTCAAGGCAGAACGCCAGGGCCAGGCGGGTTACGTCACGGACCTCGTAGCCCGCTTCGAAGCGCTGGATGGCTTGCACCGAGACCGCGGACTCGCGGGACAGCTGATCCATGTCCCAGCCCAGCATGTCCCGGGCCTGGGCACAGTGTTGTGGGGTGAATTGATAGAGAGCGATACGTTCCAGGGTGATTTTCATCGCGAGAGAGGCCATGGTTTTCTCCGGGAGGTTAGGCAGTGCGTTGGCTTTGTACTGGATATTTGTACAGTTGTTTTGCGTCCGGATCAAACTCAATTTCTGCCACTGCGCCAGCCTTTGGTCACAAGGCTTTTCCAGGGGCTGGATGCTCTTGATTCAGGTAGGTGCTGGGGGATTGCCCCAGCACCCGACGGAACATGGTGGAGAACGCGCCAGGGCTGTCATAACCCAGGTCCAGGGCGATTCGGGTTACCGGCTCCGCGGCCGCCAGCCGGGCCAGGGCCTGGATCACGCAGGCCCGTTGCCGCCACTGCACGAAGCTCATATCGGTCTCCTGGCGAAACCAGCGATTGAAGGTACGCAGGCTGACATGCAGTCGGTCTGCCCAATGAAGGGGGGATTGATGGACATCGGGCCGGGCGAGAAAAGCCCGGCACAGCTCCAGCAGTGGGCCGCCGGCCGGCAAGGGAATGTGCAGCGGCAGGCCAGGGCAACGCTGGATTTCGTGCAGCAGCAGGTTGATCAGCAGCCCGTCGCGCCCGTCCAGGTCGTATTCCAGGGGCATGTCCACTGCTTCCAGCAGTAGCTGGCGCAGCAGTGGCGAGATGCCGATGACCCGGCAGCCGCTGCTGTCCAGTGGCGCCGCGGCCGGTTCGATATACAGGCTGCGAGTGCTGACCCCAAGCATCAGCACCTCATGTTCCACCCCCGGTGGAATCCACACCGCCCGCTGCGGTGGCACCACCCAGTTGCCCTGATCGGTACTGACCTGCATCACTCCGGTGGCGCCATAGAGCAGTTGCGCCCGCCGATGCCGATGGCGCGGCAGGCGTTGCCCGTCTGGGTAGTCGGTGCCAATGGCGAGCACGGGGCGCGGGGTCTGATCCAGTTGGTCGATGGAGATATTGCGCATGCCGACACAGTCCCGTATTTGGCGTAAACGCAAACATTATTGGCCAATTTGCTGAAGCCGGCCAAGCGCTGGGGTTCTATCTTCCAGGGCGTCTACCTGAATGGAAACGCCTTGATGTTCTATCTACTGTTGGCACTTTTTGGTTGCATGACGGGCATCAGCGCCGTGCTGTTCGGCTTTGGTGGCGGGTTTGTGGTGGTGCCGCTGCTGTACTGGATGTTGCTCGGCAGCCAGGGCGCCGATTCGGCTGTGGGGCAGGCGGCGATGCATGTCGCGGTAGCCACTTCGACCTGCGTGATGATCGTCAACGCCCTGGTTGCCACCGGCAGGCACCAGCGCGCAGGCAATCTTGTCCGCCGCTATCTGTGGCCCCTAGGTGGTTATATCGGGCTGGGGGCGATAGTTGGCGCGGCTGGGGCCATGTGGGTGAGTGGCGAGGTGATCCGCTATGCCTTTATTGCCTACCTGGGCCTGACCATTGCCGACTGCCTGCTGCGCCGGGGGTTTCTTGAACAGTCGGTAGGGCAGAAAACCCGTGACCTGGGATCAGGCGAAACGCTCTTTGGCGGTGTAGGAATAGGCGTCATCGCTACCTTTCTCGGAGTGGGCGGCAGTGTCATGACTGTTCCCCTGCTACGTCGCTGCGGCCTGAGCATGACCCAGGCCACCTCCATGGCCAATCCGCTGAGTGTCCCCGTGGCGCTGGCGGGTACTGCGACCTATATGGCGCTGGCAGGCTATAGCCGCTTCGATCTGGGCCCCTGGTTTGTCGGTTATGTCGACCTGCTGGCGTTTTTTGTCCTCACCCTGGGTTCGTTGCTGGGTATTCGTCTGGCCGCGCCCTGGATCGGCAGGATCCCTGATCGGGTACATGCGAGGGTTTACATCGGTCTGTTGTTTCTGGTGCTGCTGAGCATGTGCCTGAAGTGATAGAAGCGTCACGCTTGGCCGCTCGATTGTCCTGGGGCGCCGGTCCATAATTGCTCGTCGCTTACCACAGGCCCAGGCGCTGCTGACGACGCTGGCGGCCTTTTCATGCAAGGGAGTTTCCATGTTCAACGGATTGATGCGCCAGATCCTCGGTGCCCTGTTGCTATGTATCTACCTTCAGGGCCTGCAGGCCTCGCCCTCTCGACAGGTTCTCAGCGGCACTCTGGGCAAGATGCCGATTGTGCTGGAAATCAATACCGGCGATCCCAAGGACGTCACAGGGCGATATTTCTATCAGAAGTATCACCATGATCTGGCACTCAACGGCACGCTTGTCGGGCAGGCGCTGGAGCTGCGGGAGGGAGGAGGCCGCCCTGACGATGAGCAGGCGGCCCTGCCCACCTTCAAGTTGCAGCAAACTGCCGATGGCTGGCAGGGGCAGTGGCAGGACTCCAAGGGCAAGACTCTCGATGTGCAGTTGTCCACGGCCAAGGCTGAGGCGCCCAAGCCGGATGCGTTGCCCTATCTGGCGCAGCTTTATCCGAATGATCTGTACGAATACCTGCGCCTGCAGGGCCTGGCCCTCAAGCAGGGCAAGCAGCAGAGCTTCATGGGTTACACCCTGCAATGGTGGAGCGAGCCAGGGTCGAAGCTGTCGATGTTCAAGGTGGTCGGCGGTTACCCGGAAGCTCAGCAACAGCGTCTCAATCAGTTGTTGATGGAGCGTCTGTGGCGCGAGGTGAGCGCCTACCACGAGTGCCTGCTGGGAGCCGGCTCCCAGGGGGGCGAATTCATGCAGACGGTAAAACCACAGTTCTTCTCACCGGCGGTACTGAGCGTGAATATCTCCACCAGCTATTCCTGCGGCGGTGCTCACCCGGACTTTGGCGACTCCCCCATGAATATCGACGTGAACAGTGGCCACCCGTTGTCACTGTCCGATGTGCTCTGGGTGGGGCAAGGCAAACCGCTATTGCACACCGACCGCAATGGCAAAGGGGACACTCGTCTCACCGAAGCTGAGCGCACAGGCCTCTACGAATACACCCAGGAAAAACTGGCACCCTGGCTGGTCCAGCAGTTTCGCGCCTTGTACCCCGGCAAGATGCGCGAGCCGACCGACCCCGACGAGGGCTGCAACTACAGCGACGAGAGCGTCTGGGGCGATAACAGTTGGTACTTCACTCCCAAGGGGCTGTTCCTCAAGGCCTACTTTCCTCGGGTAGCGCGGGCCTGTGACGGGCCTGAGTGGGCGGTGCTGCCGTATGCGTTGGTCAGGAAGCACCCCGGGGCCGTCGCTCTGGAGCTGCCCAAGCATTGAAACCGAAGGAGGTTATTTTGCTTCCAGCCCCGGCGCCTCACGGATCACGAAGTGATCCAGGTTCTCGATATTGGCGCTGAAGACCCCGAAGGTCGACTCGGGGTCTTTCTTGCTCGGCACTTGCTTGAGTGCCGGCGTCACGCCATAGAAGAAACAGTACAGCTCCCGCTGGCTGTCGGCGGCGCCCTTGATCTCCTCGAGGAAGGCTTTGCGCTTGCGGTAGCTGTCGATCAGCTTCTTGCTCAGGTAGACATTGACCGAGTAGGGCTTCTTCTTGGTTTCGCCCTCGGCCTTGAACCAGACTTTCTGCTCGAAATCGATGCGAAAGCTTTGGGTGTAGTCCTTGATCTCCTTGATCTTGCCCCAGTAGATAAGCCCCTTGTTGTCCAGCAGGTACTCGATCCTCTTGAAGAATGAGGCGTAGCTGGCCGTGTGTTCGCCGACCTTCAGCGGCATGCGCTTGAGCAGTTCCTTGTCGTCGATGTTCGACACAAAGCACTCCACTGGGTGGGCGAAGACGCTGGTCTTGTCCGGGGTAGTGTCGCGCCCGGGATGGGGCTTGTGCGAACTGGCCTTAGCGGCTGGCGGAGTGTCCTGTGGGGCATCCACTGCCGCTTGGGGGCTGGCCGGCTTGCGCACGTATTCACGGCGGCTTAAGAGCAGCTCCGAGGGGAAATGCTCCTCGCGTTCCTCTTCGGTCGCGGTGCCTTCCACGCTACCGGCGCTTTTGCTGACCCCATAAGGGCATCCTTCCATATGAAGCGTGGCGGGCAGGTTCTTGAAATGCGGCGTGCGGATGTAGTTGACGTTCTTGGCGTTGAAAGTGCCCAGTTGATTAGTGCTATCGAACGCTGCGCGGCATTCATCGTTGGGGCACTGGAAACTTTCCCTGGCCGAATCGAAGACCAGGGTTTCATCGAAATTCAGATCACGCACGTCATAGATCGACAACTTGTCGTCGAGGCTGATGCAGTACGCGGTATCGAATTTCATGGGCGCTTTGATCCTTAAGCGGAAGAGGGTTCTTTATAGCGGCAGGTCATGCAGCCTGCACGTACTTTGATGAACCAGTCCCTGTGTACATTGGTGCGGCCAATAAAAAAGCCCTGACCAAGTCAGGGCTTCTTGTTTGTGTCATTGATCCGGGAATCAATCCCAGCTCAAGGCGCCGCCAGTCTGATACTCGATCACGCGGGTCTCGAAGAAGTTCTTCTCTTTCTTCAAGTCCATGATCTCGCTCATCCATGGGAACGGGTTGGTGGTACCTGGGTACTCTTCCTTCAGGCCGATCTGCGACAGGCGACGGTTGGCGATGAACTTGAGGTAGTCCTCCATCATCGCGGCGTTCATGCCCAGTACACCGCGCGGCATGGTGTCGCGAGCGTATTCGATCTCCAGTTGGGTGCCCTGGAGGATCATCTGGGTCGCTTCTTCCTTCATCTCGGCATCCCACAGGTGCGGGTTTTCGATCTTGATCTGGTTGATCACGTCGATGCCGAAGTTCAGGTGCATGGATTCGTCGCGCAGGATGTACTGGAACTGCTCGGCGACACCGGTCATTTTGTTGCGACGGCCCATGGACAGGATCTGGGTGAAGCCGCAATAGAAGAAGATGCCTTCCAGAACGCAGTAGTAGGCGATCAGGTTGCGCAGCAGTTCCTTGTCGGTGTCGACGGTGCCGGTTTCGAACTTCGGATCGGAGATCGAACGGGTGTACTTCAGGCCCCAGGCGGCTTTCTTCGCGACCGATGGAATCTCGTGGTACATGTTGAAGATCTCGCCTTCATCCATGGCCAGCGATTCGATGCAGTACTGGTAGGCGTGGGTGTGGATCGCCTCTTCGAACGCCTGGCGCAGGATGTACTGGCGGCATTCCGGGTTGGTGATCAGGCGGTACACGGCCAGTACCAGGTTGTTGGCAACCAGGGAGTCGGCGGTGGAGAAGAAGCCCAGGTTGCGCATGACGATGCGACGCTCGTCGTCGGTCAGGCCTTCCGGGTTTTTCCACAGGGCGATGTCGGCGGTCATGTTGACCTCTTGCGGCATCCAGTGGTTGGCGCAGCCGTCGAGGTACTTCTGCCAGGCCCAGTCATACTTGAACGGCACCAGCTGGTTGAGGTCGGCGCGGCAGTTGATCATGCGCTTCTCGTCAACCGCGACACGGGCGGAAGAACCTTCCAGTTCAGCCAGGCCTTCGGCGATGTCGAGCTGATCCAGAGACGCCTTGGCGCGGGCAACGGCAGCGGAGTCGCTGGCGGTCACGGCGCGGGCTTCAAGAGCGGCGGCGCCACCGGCGCTGTCGAGGCGGTCCATGTTGGCTTCAGTAGCGTGGCCGGCGTTGGCGCCTTTGACCGCAACTTCACCTTCTTCTTTGTCGAATTCGTCCCAGCTCAGCATGACGTGTCGTCTCCTGCTCGAGGGCCAGATGCCCGTGTGAAAACAAAAGGGGTGGTTTTTCACACGGCACGCTGGCCGCGTTAAATCATTGGAAATCGTTTGTTGCAGCAGTGAACGCAGGCAATAAACAGAAATACGTGTCCGGGTGCCTGGTGACCGCTGTCGGGCGGAGCTTGGCGTACCAGCTCCTGCGCAGGATTCAGCAGGTCGTTTTCATCCGGTAAGGGAATGTTGCAGGCCCGTTTTGAGGACGCATTATAAGGATATTTTCGGGGGCGTGGGGCGACCGATGGGCGCAGGCGAGCCCGAGAAGGGGGGGGACTTGGAGCAGAGCGCGGGTTTACAAGGCTTTGGCGGTTGAAGATTTTTTTTCACGCTTGAAAAAAATAGCTGGAAATGGCCAAAAAATAGCCAACTTTACTAGATGTTGTGTTTTTGCAAGCCTTTTTGAGGTTTTGAACACAACTCGAATCGCTCGGTCTTGCCTTGGGAAATCTCTTGGAGCAGGTCTTCAGGGGGTGGCCGGATTTCCTCCGTCGAAGCCGTCGCTGGAGTTGCTCGCAAGGTCGTGGCGGTGCCATGAGGAGGCCATCAACCTCAGGAGGAAAGGTGCGTGCGATTGCCGGGCTCGCACGTCGTCAGGCTGAGGCCTTTTACTGCCCATGGGTGGGTAGTCACCAGGCATCTGTGCCGCAAGAGGGATTTCTTGCGGCCGGCAGTCATCAAGGTATGTGCAATGAACTTTGCTATTAGCCGTTAGAGCAACCGTTGCCCATTACGCGATATTGAAGAATATGCCGCTGGCCGTGGGAGTCTTCATATTCCATGCGCGCTGGTACAACTTCGCATACTTCTGGAACTTCGCTCATGGAGATAACTTTGGCGATATCCAGATCAGTCGAGTAAGTGTATTCCTCTACCGGTACTTGCTGGTTGGCGACATCAGTCGGGATCTCATCAGCCATCGCGGTTACGCACAGACTGCTGAGGGCCAGAACTAATAAAGCTTTCATTTGCGTTTTACCTTTCTAAGGTCGTGTGAGGTCACGCAGCCTTTATGGGGCTGCGTGTGGAACTTGAGTAGAAGTTTGATTAACTGCCTTCGTGGGGGCTGCAACTTGGTTAATCAGATTGCCTGTTGGGCGAGGCAGATTTTAGGCGCGGGGGCCGCAGTCATATAGGCGTACTTTTGATAAACACCTTTGACAGTTTTTGTAACAATCGCCGAAAAAGGGCTGTTTGGCAGCTGGCTGGAACTTTTTTGGGTAGGGTGGATATCGCTGTAAGGCGCATTCTTGAAGGGATTTGGCAAATGAAGGGGTATTTCGCAGGGGGTTGTTACTACCATCGTCGAATGGTTCTATAGACGCCCCCCGGCTACAACGGGGTCATACAAAAACAACTATGTCACCGAGGTAAGAAAGATGAGTGCGGCTTCTCTGTATCCCGTTCGTCCCGAGGTTTTGGCCAATACGCTGACTGACGAGGCGACCTACAAGGCCATGTACCAGCAGTCGGTCGTGAACCCGGACGGTTTCTGGCGCGAACAGGCCAAGCGTCTCGACTGGATCAAGCCTTTTACCACGGTGAAGCAGACCTCCTTCGACGATCACCATGTCGATATCAAGTGGTTCGCCGACGGCACCCTGAACGTCTCCTACAACTGCCTGGATCGCCATCTCGCCGAGCGCGGTGATCAGATCGCGATCATCTGGGAAGGCGACGATCCTTCCGAAAGCCGCAACATCACCTACCGCGAACTGCATGAGGAAGTCTGCAAGTTCGCCAACGCCCTGCGTGGCCAGGACGTGCACCGCGGCGACGTGGTGACTATCTATATGCCGATGATTCCCGAGGCGGTGGTGGCCATGCTGGCCTGTACCCGCATTGGCGCGATCCACTCGGTGGTGTTCGGCGGCTTCTCCCCTGAAGCCTTGGCCGGGCGCATCATCGACTGCCGCTCCAAGGTGGTGATCACTGCCGACGAAGGTATCCGTGCCGGCAAGAAAGTGCCGCTCAAGGCCAATGTCGACGATGCCCTGACCAACCCGGAAACCAGCAGCATTCAGAAGGTCATCGTGTGCAAGCGCACCGGTGGCAACATCAAGTGGAACCAGCACCGCGACATCTGGTACGAAGACTTGATGAAAGTCGCCGGCAGCGTCTGCGCGCCGAAAGAGATGGGCGCCGAAGAAGCGCTGTTCATCCTCTATACCTCCGGTTCCACCGGCAAGCCCAAGGGCGTGCAGCACACCACCGGCGGCTACCTGCTGTATGCGTCGCTGACCCATGAGCGGGTGTTCGACTACCGCCCGGGCGAAGTCTACTGGTGCACCGCCGACGTCGGCTGGGTCACCGGCCACACCTATATTGTCTACGGCCCGCTGGCCAACGGCGCCACCACCGTGCTGTTCGAGGGTGTGCCGAACTACCCGGATGTCACTCGGGTGGCGAAGATCGTCGACAAGCACAAGGTCAACATCCTCTACACGGCACCGACCGCAATCCGCGCCATGATGGCTTCGGGCACCGCTGCCTGCGAAGGCGCCGATGGCAGCAGCCTGCGCCTGCTGGGCTCGGTGGGCGAGCCGATCAACCCGGAAGCCTGGGACTGGTACTACAAGAACGTCGGTCAGTCCCGCTGCCCGATCGTCGACACCTGGTGGCAGACCGAGACCGGCGCCACCCTCATGAGCCCGCTGCCGGGGGCGCATGCCTTGAAGCCGGGTTCCGCAGCGCGTCCGTTCTTCGGCGTGGTGCCGGCCCTGGTGGATAACCTGGGCAACATCATCGAGGGCGCGGCCGAGGGCAACCTGGTGATTCTCGACTCGTGGCCAGGCCAGGCACGGACCCTGTACCGCGACCACGATCGTTTCGTCGATACCTACTTCAAGACGTTCCGTGGCATGTACTTCACCGGTGACGGCGCCCGTCGCGACGAAGATGGCTACTACTGGATCACCGGTCGGGTGGACGATGTGCTCAACGTCTCCGGGCACCGCATGGGTACCGCCGAAATCGAAAGCGCCATGGTTGCGCACCCGAAGGTCGCCGAAGCGGCGGTGGTGGGCGTACCTCACGACATCAAGGGGCAGGGCATCTACGTCTATGTGACCCTCAATGGTGGCGAAGAGCCGAACGAAGCCCTGCGCCTGGAATTGAAGAACTGGGTGCGCAAGGAAATCGGGCCGATCGCCTCGCCGGACGTCATCCAATGGGCGCCGGGCCTGCCGAAAACTCGTTCCGGGAAGATCATGCGGCGGATTCTGCGCAAGATCGCCACGGCGGAGTACGACGGTCTGGGCGATATCTCGACCCTGGCTGACCCGAGTGTGGTGCAGCACCTGATCGATACCCACAAGACCATGAACGTCGCCTGAGGCGGTTTTCGAGTCACCCAGCCCCGCCCGGCCCTGTGCCGGGCGGGGCTTTTTTGTGCGGTGGCGATGGGCCGCAAAGCCCTCTGCGTGGCTGTTGCAGGTGCCGGCTTGCCCGCGAAGAAGGGGCGAATAAATATCGGATTTATCCGTTCGGTGTATCCGAATGTTACCGGTACGGCCGAAGATGTAACCTTGCGCCTAATTTCGGGGCAATGGGAAACGCCGGGCCCCATTTCAGGGCCTTTTATATCCTTATAAAAAATAAGTCATCACGCTGCGCTTGCCGGAATAGAAGGCTTTGCCAATAATAGGCCCGCAATTTGCAGCATAGATCGGTTCCCCGTCTTTCGCTCTTGCATAGAATTGAAGAGCTGTCAATGCGCTAGCCAGGCATTCTCGATGCTTCTGTAATTTGTTGTCGCATTGAGGAAATATCGGCTTCCAGCCTGTCGTTAGAATGCCGGTCACTCGCTCGTCGTTGCCTGTGTGTGAGCCCCCTGCGGGCTGCCCGGGCCGCAGCGCCGCTACTTGCTGTTTCACCCATTCGCATATTGGGCTGTCGCTCACTCTGCCGTTTTCGCCCTTTACCGATGGAGTTCTAAGATGAAGAAACTCGTGCTTCTTGGCGCCCTGGCACTGTCCGTGCTGTCCCTGCCGACTTTCGCCGATGAAAAGCCGCTGAAAATTGGTATCGAAGCGGCTTACCCTCCGTTTGCCTCCAAGGCGCCGGACGGCAGCATCGTCGGTTTCGACTACGACATCGGCAACGCCCTGTGCGAAGAGATGAAGGTCAAGTGTGTCTGGGTCGAGCAAGAGTTCGACGGCCTGATCCCGGCACTGAAGGTTCGCAAGATCGACGCCATCCTCTCGTCCATGTCGATCACTGACGATCGCAAGAAATCCGTGGACTTCACCAACAAGTACTACAACACCCCGGCGCGTCTGGTGATGAAGGCCGGTACCCAGATCAGCGACGGCCTGGCCGAGCTCAAGGGCAAGAACATCGGCGTGCAGCGCGGTTCGATCCACGAGCGTTTCGCCCGTGAAGTGCTGGCTCCCCTGGGTGCGCAGATCAAGCCTTACGGCTCGCAGAACGAAATCTACCTGGATGTGGCCGCCGGTCGCCTCGACGGTACCGTGGCGGACGCTACCCTGTTGAATGACGGCTTCCTGAAGACCGACGCTGGCAAGGGCTTCGCCTTCGTCGGTCCGGCCTTCACCGACGTCAAATACTTCGGCGACGGCGTAGGGATCGCCGTGCGCAAGGGCGACAAGGCCGATCTGGACAAGATCAACGCCGCCATCGCTGCCATTCGTGAGAACGGCAAGTACAAGCAAATCCAGGACAAGTACTTCGACTTCGACATCTACGGCAAGTAAGACCGTCGAATCAGTCAGTCCGAGATGGCGCAAGCAGCAGAGTCTCTGAAGTTTGCGCCATTTTTTCATCCCAATTTTCGAGGACCTGAATCATGTTGAAAGGCTACGGGGCTGTCATCCTCGATGGCGCTTGGCTGACGCTTCAGCTCGCCTTGTCGTCCATGGCCCTGGCCATTGTTCTGGGTCTGATCGGGGTTGCGCTGCGCCTCTCGCCGGTGCGCTGGCTGGCCTGGCTGGGCGACCTGTACTCCACGGTAATCCGCGGTATTCCCGACCTGGTGCTGATCCTGCTGATCTTCTACGGTGGCCAGGATCTGCTCAACCGGGTGGCGCCGCTGCTGGGTTATGACGATTACATCGACCTCAATCCGCTGGCGGCCGGTATCGGCACCCTGGGCTTCATCTTCGGTGCCTACCTCTCCGAAACCTTCCGTGGCGCCTTCATGGCGATCCCCAAGGGGCAGGCGGAAGCCGGCATGGCCTACGGCATGAGCAGCTTCCAGGTGTTCTTCCGGGTGATGGTGCCGCAGATGATTCGCCTGGCGATTCCCGGCTTCACCAACAACTGGCTGGTACTGACCAAGGCGACCGCGCTGATTTCCGTGGTGGGCCTGCAAGACATGATGTTCAAGGCCAAGCAGGCGGCGGATGCCACTCGCGAGCCATTCACCTTCTTCCTTGCAGTGGCGGCGATGTACCTGGTGATCACCAGTGTCTCGTTGCTGGCACTGCGTTACCTTGAGAAGCGCTACTCGGTAGGCGTAAGGGCGGCTGATCTATGATCTTCGACTACAACGTCATCTATGAGGCCCTGCCGCTGTACTTCGGCGGCCTGCTGACCACCCTGAAACTGCTGGCGCTGTCGCTGTTCTTCGGTTTGCTGGTGGCGCTGCCCCTGGGGCTGATGCGGGTGTCCAAGCAGCCGCTGGTGAACATGACAGCCTGGCTCTACACCTATGTGATCCGCGGCACGCCAATGCTGGTGCAGCTGTTCCTGATCTACTACGGCCTGGCTCAGTTCGAAGCGGTGCGCGAGAGTTTCCTCTGGCCCTGGCTGTCCAGCGCGACCTTCTGCGCCTGCCTCGCCTTTGCCATCAACACCAGCGCCTACACCGCGGAAATCATCGCCGGCAGCCTCAAGGCCACGCCCAATGGCGAGATCGAGGCGGCCAAGGCCATGGGCATGTCGCGCTACAAGATGTATCGCCGCATTCTCTTGCCATCGGCTCTGCGCCGCGCACTGCCGCAGTACAGCAACGAAGTGATCATGATGCTGCAGACCACCAGTCTGGCGTCCATCGTGACCCTGATCGACATCACCGGCGCGGCGCGGACGGTCAACGCGCAGTACTACCTGCCGTTCGAGGCCTACATCACCGCCGGCGTGTTCTACCTGTGCCTGACCTTTATCCTGGTGCGCCTGTTCAAGCTGGCCGAAGGCCGCTGGCTGCGCTACCTGGCGCCGCGGAAGCACTGATATGGAACGCATCGATCATCCATTGCCCTGGAATCACCTGGGTAGCGAGCGGCATATCTCGGTGTTCCGTTTCGGCAGCGGCGAGCGCAAGGCCTATATCCAGGCCAGCCTGCATGCTGACGAGTTGCCGGGCATGCGTACTGCCTGGGAGCTGAAGAAGCGCCTCGGCGAACTGGAAGCCCAGGGGACTCTCAACGGCGTCATCGAGCTGGTGCCGGTGGCCAACCCGCTGGGCCTGGGCCAGTTGCTGCAAGGCAATCACCAGGGGCGTTTCGAGGCTGGCAGCGGCAAGAACTTCAACCGTGATTTCGTCGAGTTGAGCGAGCCGGTCGGCCAGCGCCTGCAAGGGCGCCTGGGGGATGATCCGCACGCCAATGTGCGCCTGATTCGCCAGGCCATGGCCGAGGTGCTGGCTGAGCTACCGCCGGCGTCCAGCCAGTTGCAGGGCATGCAGCGGGTGCTCCTGAGCCATGCCTGCAGCGCTGATGTGGTGCTGGACCTGCATTGCGATGCCGAGGCGGCGCTGCACATGTATGCATTGCCGCAGCATTGGCCGCAGTGGCGCTCCCTGGCCGCGCACCTGGATGTGAAGGTCGGCCTGCTGGCGGAAGATTCCGGTGGCAGTTCGTTCGACGAAGCCTGTTCGTTGCCCTGGTTGCGCCTGTCGCGGCAGTTCCCTGAAGCGCAGATCCCCTTGGCTTGCCTGGCAACCACCCTCGAGCTGGGCGGCCAGGCCGACACCGGGCGGCCTCAGGCCCAAGCGCACGCCGAAGGCATCCTGGCGTTTCTTGCCGAGCAGGGGTTGATTGCCGGTGACTGGCCGGCCCCCGGGCGCGAAGCCTGCGAGGCCATGCCTTTCGAAGGCACCCAACTGCTGTATGCGCCGCACCCCGGCGTGGTGAGCTTTCTGCGTCCGGCCGGTAGCTGGGTGGAGGTGGGCGAGCCGGTTTTTGAAGTGATTGATCCCCTATCCGATCGGGTCAGCACGGTGTGTGCTGGCACCAGCGGCGTGCTGTTCGCCGTTGAGCGGCTGCGTTATGCCCAACCCGGTTTCTGGCTGGCCAAGGTGGCGGGGCGTGAAGCGCTGCGTCACGGGCGCTTGCTCAACGACTGACTGTTTTTGTGAGAACCGTCCGCATGTACAAACTTGAAGTCCAAGACCTGCATAAGCGCTATGGCAGTCACGAAGTGCTCAAGGGCGTGTCCCTGAAGGCCGCAGCTGGCGATGTAATCAGCATCATCGGCTCCAGTGGCTCGGGCAAGAGTACATTCCTGCGCTGCATCAACCTGCTGGAGCAGCCCCATGCGGGCAAGATCCTGCTGAACAACGAAGAGCTGAAGCTGGTAGCCAACAAGGACGGCGCCTTGAAGGCCGCCGATCCCAAGCAGCTGCAGCGCATGCGCTCGCGCCTGTCGATGGTGTTCCAGCATTTCAACCTGTGGTCGCACATGACCGCGATTGAAAACATCATGGAAGCGCCGGTGCATGTGCTGGGTGTGTCCAAGGCCGAGGCTCGCGAGAAGGCCGAGCACTACCTGGCCAAGGTCGGTGTGGCGCACCGCAAGGATGCCTATCCGGGGCACATGTCCGGTGGCGAGCAGCAACGGGTGGCGATTGCCCGGGCCCTGGCGATGGAACCGGAAGTCATGCTGTTCGACGAGCCGACCTCGGCCCTGGACCCGGAACTGGTGGGCGACGTCCTGAAGGTCATGCAGGCCCTGGCCCAGGAAGGCCGGACCATGGTGGTGGTGACCCACGAAATGGGCTTTGCCCGTGAGGTGTCCAACCAGCTGGTGTTCCTGCACAAGGGTGTGGTGGAAGAGAGCGGCAACCCGCGTGAAGTGCTGGTGAACCCGCAATCAGAACGTTTGCAACAATTCCTCTCGGGCAGCCTCAAGTAATAGCTGCCGTTGTGCACCAAATTAGGTCATGCTGCGCACCGCGCGCCAGATGGTCTAACTTGGTGCTGCCGCCCTTGGCTTCTCACCTTGTTTTCGTTTCGGATTGCCCGCCATGACTGCCCATCGAATTGGTTTCCTGATTTGGCCCAGCACTAAAGCCTTGACGCTGGCGCTGGCTGAGGAGGCCTTGCGTGTTGCCCAGCGGGTGCACCCGGAAGTGGTCTATGAGCTGGCTTTCCTGCAGGCTGAGGCCCCGGCCGAAGGCGCCTGGCAACTGCCGGGCGAGCCTTGGGCGGGCAAGCTGGAAGGTTGTCAGAAACTGTTCCTGCTGGCGGACGAGCCGCCGGCGCCGATGAGTTCCGGCTTGAGCAGTGCCCTCAAGCAGCTGGTGCGTGCCGGCTGTGTGATTGGTGGGCTGTCAGCCGGGGTTTACCCCTTGGCACAACTGGGGTTGCTCGATGGTTATCGGGCAGCGGTGCACTGGCGCTGGCAGGATGATTTCGCCGAGCGTTTTCCCAAGGTCATCGCCACCAGCCATCTGTTCGACTGGGACCGTGATCGCCTGACCGCGTGCGGTGGCATGTCGGTGCTGGACTTGCTGCTGGCGGTGCTGGCCCGGGATCATGGCGCCGAGCTGGCCGGTGCGGTGTCCGAGGAACTGGTGGTGGAGCGCATTCGTGAAGGCGGCGAGCGCCAGCGTATCCCGCTGCAAAATCGCCTGGGCTCCAGCCATCCGAAGCTGACCCAGGCAGTGCTGCTGATGGAGGCCAATATCGAGGAGCCGCTGACCACCGACGAGATTGCCCAGCACGTCTGTGTTTCCCGTCGTCAGTTGGAGCGGATCTTCAAGCAGTATCTGAACCGCGTGCCCAGCCAGTATTACCTGGAGCTGCGCCTGAACAAGGCCCGGCAGATGCTGATGCAGACCAGCAAGTCGATCATTCAGATTGGCCTGTCCTGTGGTTTCTCTTCCGGCCCGCACTTCTCCAGCGCTTACCGCAACTTCTTTGGCGCCACCCCGCGCGAAGATCGCAATCAGCGGCGCAGCAGCAGCCCGTTCGAACTCTCCTCCGTGCCTTCGGAGCGCGGTTGACCCCGTATTGTAGGAGCCGGATTGCCGGCGAATCCCACAGGCCACCCGCTCGCCCGCAAAATCCCGTTCGACGTCCTCTTGTCGTAACGTCGATAACCTTTTCGAGATTTGGGGCTGCCCGCCTCGTAACTACCTGGGTAATTACCTTGGGCAAATTGCCCGGCAAATCTGCCGCTGAGGCTGTGCGCAGTTTAAACTGCGCCTTTGCGACGCAATTTGTCGCATTGCCATAAACCCGCTTAAAACCTGGGTTGGCGCTATAAGAAGTTGTCGCTTGGCGACAAGGCCGGGCACAAAACTGTCCTTACAATCCCTCCATCGCTCGCCAGTTTCAGGCGGGTGTTCCTCTTCAGGAGACTCCGATGTCCGTTGAGCAAGCTCCGGTGCAACGCGCCGATTTCGACCAGGTGATGGTTCCCAACTACGCACCTGCGGCCTTCATTCCTGTGCGTGGCGCGGGGTCCCGAGTATGGGATCAGTCGGGTCGGGAACTGATCGACTTCGCCGGCGGCATCGCGGTCAACGTACTGGGTCACGCCCATCCGGCCCTGGTAGGCGCACTGACCGAGCAAGCGGGCAAGCTGTGGCATGTGTCCAACGTCTTCACCAACGAGCCGGCCCTGCGCCTGGCCCACAAGCTGATCGACGCCACCTTCGCCGAGCGCGTGTTCTTCTGCAACTCCGGCGCAGAAGCCAACGAGGCCGCCTTCAAGCTGGCCCGTCGCGTGGCTCACGATCGTTTCGGCGCCGAGAAGTACGAAATCATCGCCGCCCTGAACAGCTTCCACGGCCGTACCCTGTTCACCGTGAACGTGGGTGGCCAGTCCAAGTACTCCGATGGCTTCGGTCCGAAGATCACCGGCATCACCCATGTGCCGTACAACGATCTGGCCGCCCTGAAAGCCGCGGTTTCCGACAAGACCTGCGCCGTGGTGCTGGAGCCGATCCAGGGCGAGGGCGGCGTGCTGCCGGCCGAGCTGGCCTACCTGCAAGGCGCCCGCGAGCTGTGCGACCAGCACAACGCGCTGCTGGTGTTCGACGAAGTGCAGACCGGCATGGGCCGCAGCGGCGAGCTGTTCGCCTATCAGCATTACGGCGTGACCCCGGACATCCTCACCAGCGCCAAGAGCCTGGGTGGCGGTTTCCCGATCGCGGCGATGCTGACCACCGAAGCGCTGGCCAAGCACCTGGTAGTCGGCACCCACGGCACCACCTACGGCGGCAATCCGCTGGCGTGTGCGGTGGCCGAGGCGGTGATCGACGTGATCAACACCCCACAGGTGCTCAATGGTGTGAAAGCCAAGCACGACCGCTTCAAGACCCGTCTGTTGCAGATCGGTGAGAAGTACGGCCTGTTCACGCAAGTCCGCGGCCTGGGCCTGTTGCTCGGCTGCGTGCTCAGCGAGGCCTGGAAGGGCAAGGCCAAGGACGTGTTCAACGCGGCCGAGAAAGAAGGCCTGATGATCCTGCAAGCCGGCCCTGACGTGGTGCGCTTCGCGCCGAGCCTGGTGGTCGAGGATGCCGATATCGACCAGGGCCTGGACCGCTTCGAGCGCGCCGTGGCGAAATTGACTCAAGCCTGATCCAGGGCGGCGGTGCTTCTCGGCGCCGGCCTTTGCGGCCGGCGTCGAGCCTAATTCCTGTGCCGGGCTATCCCGGCATTTTTTTCCCTGAGTCGGACGGTTTCCGACCTGTTTTAGAGTAAGGAGTGACACCATGCTGGTGATGCGCCCCGCGCAAATGGCTGATCTGGGCGAGGTACAGCGTCTGGCTGCAGACAGCCCGATTGGTGTCACCTCCTTGCCGGATGATGTGGATCGCCTGAGCGACAAGATCGCCGCAAGCGAGGCTTCGTTCGCCGCTGAAGTGAGCTTCAACGGTGAAGAGAGCTACTTCTTCGTCCTGGAAGACACCGACAGCGGCAAGCTGGTGGGCTGCTCGGCGATTGTCGCCTCGGCCGGCTACTCCGAGCCGTTCTACAGCTTTCGCAACGAAACCTTCGTCCACGCTTCCCGCGAGCTGAAGATCCACAACAAGATCCACGTCCTGTCCCAGTGCCACGACCTCACCGGCAACAGCCTGCTGACCAGTTTCTACGTGGTCCCGGAGCTGGTGGGCTCGGCCTGGTCGGAGCTCAACTCCCGCGGCCGCCTGTTGTTCGTCGCCAGCCACCCGGAGCGCTTCGCCGATTCGGTGGTGACCGAGATCGTCGGCTACAGCGATGAGCATGGCGACTCGCCGTTCTGGGATGCCATCGGGCGCAACTTCTTCGACCTCAACTACGCCGAGGCCGAGCGCCTGTGCGGCCTGAAAAGCCGGACCTTCCTCGCCGAGCTGATGCCCCATTACCCGATCTACGTGCCGCTGCTGCCGGATGCGGCCCAGGAAGCCATGGGCCAGGTGCACCCGCGGGCACAGATCACCTTCGACATCCTGATGCGCGAAGGTTTTGAAACCGATCACTACATCGACATCTTCGACGGTGGCCCGACCTTGCATGCGCGGGTCTCGGGTATCCGCTCGATTGCCCAGAGCCGCGTGGTGCCGGTGAAGATCGGTGAAGCAGCCAAGGGCGGCGGCCGCCAGTACCTGGTCTCCAACGGCCAGTTGCAGGATTACCGCGCCGTGTTGCTGGAGCTGGATTACGCCCCGGGCAAACCGGTGACCCTGGACCTGCAAGCCGCCGAAGCCCTGGGCGTCGGCGAAGGCGCCAGCGTGCGCCTGGTGGCGGTTTAACGCCTGCTTTCACTACCTGGAAAGCAAGCCTAGAAGCAGCGAGTTTCGCGCAGGCCGCCAGCGGCCTGCGTCTGAGGAGATAGCATGATCGTTCGTCCCGTACGCAGCAGCGATTTACCCGCGCTGATCGACCTGGCCCGCAGCACCGGCACTGGCCTCACCACCTTGCCGGCCAACGAAGAGCGCCTGACCCACCGGGTCGGCTGGGCGGAAAAGACCTTTCGCGGTGAAGCCGAGCGCGGCGATGCGGACTACCTGTTCGTGCTGGAAGACGACAACGGCCGGGTGGTGGGCATTTCCGCCATCGCCGGCGCCGTCGGCCTGCGCGAGCCCTGGTACAACTTCCGGGTCGGCCTGACGGTCAGCGCCTCCCAGGAGCTGAACATCTACCGCGAGATCCCCACGCTGTTCCTGGCCAATGACCTGACCGGCAACTCCGAGCTGTGCTCGCTGTTCCTGCATGCCGATTACCGCACCGGCCTCAACGGCCGCATGCTGGCCAAGGCGCGGATGCTGTTCATCGCCGAGTTCCCGCAGCTGTTCGGCAACAAGATCATTGCCGAGATGAGGGGCATGTCCGACGAGAATGGCCGCTCGCCGTTCTGGGAAAGCCTGGGCCGGCACTTCTTCAAGATGGAGTTCAGCCAGGCCGACTACCTGACCGGTGTCGGCAACAAGGCCTTCATCGCCGAGCTGATGCCCAAGTTCCCGCTCTATACCTGTTTCCTGTCCGAAGATGCGCGCAACGTCATCGCCAAGGTCCACACCGACACCGAGCCGGCGCTGGCCATGCTCAAGAGCGAAGGCTTCAGCTACCAGGGCTATGTCGACATCTTCGACGCTGGCCCGGCGGTGGAGTGCGAGACCAGCAAGATCCGCGCAGTGCGTGACAGCCAGGCGCTGGTGCTGGCCATCGGCACCCCGGGCGACGACGCCACGCCGTTCCTGATCCACAACCGCAAGCGCGAGGACTGCCGCATCACCGCGGCACCGGCGCGCTTTGCCGCCGGCACCCTGGTGGTCGATCCCCTGACCGCCAAGCGCCTGCAACTCAACGCCGGCGACCAGGTCCGCGCGGTTCCGCTGTCTGCTTCTCGGGAGTCGAAACAATGAGCACGCTGTACATTGCCGGCCAATGGCTGGCCGGTCAGGGCGAGGCCTTCACCTCGGTCAATCCGGTGACCCAGGCGGTCATCTGGTCGGGTAATGGTGCCACTGCCGCACAAGTGGACAGCGCCGTGCAGGCCGCCCGCCAGGCGTTTCCGGCCTGGGCCAAGCGTTCCCTGGAAGAGCGCGTCAGCGTGCTCGAAGCCTTTGCCGCCAGCCTGAAGAGCCGTGCCGACGAACTGGCCCGCTGCATTGGCGAGGAAACCGGCAAGCCGCTGTGGGAAGCTGCCACCGAAGTCACCAGCATGGTCAACAAGATCGCCATCTCGGTGCAGAGCTACCGCGAGCGTACCGGCGAGAAGAGCGGCCCGCTGGGCGACGCCACCGCCGTGCTGCGGCACAAGCCCCACGGTGTGGTGGCGGTGTTCGGCCCCTACAACTTCCCCGGCCACCTGCCAAACGGGCACATCGTTCCCGCTTTGCTGGCCGGTAACAGCGTGCTGTTCAAACCCAGCGAGCTGACGCCGAAAGTCGCCGAGCTGACGGTACAGTGCTGGATCGAAGCCGGCCTGCCGGCAGGTGTGCTGAACCTGCTGCAAGGCGCTCGGGAAACCGGTATCGCCCTGGCGGCCAATCCGGGGATCGATGGGTTGTTCTTCACCGGTTCCAGCCGCACCGGCAATCATCTGCACCAGCAGTTCGCCGGGCGCCCGGACAAGATCCTGGCCCTGGAAATGGGCGGCAACAACCCCCTGGTGGTGGAGCAGGTCGCCGACCTGGACGCCGCGGTGTACACCATCATCCAGTCCGCCTTCATTTCTGCCGGTCAGCGTTGTACTTGCGCCCGTCGCCTGCTGGTGCCGCAAGGCGCCTGGGGTGACACGTTGCTGGCGCGCCTGGTGGCGGTCAGCGCAACCATCGAGGTCGGCGCGTTTGACCAGCAGCCTGCGCCGTTCATGGGCTCGGTGATCTCCCTGGGCGCCGCCCGCGCACTGATGGATGCGCAGCAGCAGCTGTTGGCCAACGGCGCCGTAGCCTTGCTGGAAATGACCCAGCCCCAGGCCCAGGCCGCCTTGCTGACCCCGGGCATCCTGGACGTTAGCACCGTGGCCGAGCGCCCTGATGAGGAGCTGTTCGGGCCGTTGCTGCAAGTGATCCGCTACGCTGATTTCGATGACGCGATCGCCGAGGCCAACAACACTCAGTACGGCCTGGCGGCCGGTCTGTTGTCGGACTCCGCCGAGCGCTACCAGCAGTTCTGGCTAGAAAGTCGAGCAGGTATCGTCAACTGGAACAAGCAGTTGACCGGCGCCGCCAGCAGCGCGCCATTCGGTGGCGTGGGGGCCTCGGGCAACCATCGGGCCAGTGCCTATTACGCGGCGGACTACTGCGCGTACCCGGTGGCTTCCCTGGAAACCCCGAGCCTGGTGCTGCCGAGCGCGTTGACGCCGGGTGTGCGCCTGTCCTGATTGGTGTGGCCTTTTCGCCGGCAACCCGGCTCCTGCAGATCTGTGCAGGAGCCGACTTGCCGGCGAACGAGCGCACCGCGTTCGCCATGTGTAGATATCGATTGCCTATAACAAACAGATTCGTGGAGCCTCGCTGATGAAATCCTATGAAGTCAATTTTGACGGGCTAGTGGGGCCGACCCATAACTACGGCGGCCTGTCCTACGGCAACGTTGCCTCCCAGAGCAACAGCCAGCAGGGCTCCAATCCCAGGGAAGCGGCGCTGCAAGGCCTGGCGAAAATGAAAGCGCTGATGGAAATGGGCTTTCAGCAAGGCGTGCTCGCCCCGCAAGAGCGCCCGGACGTGGCCGCCCTGCGCAACCTGGGTTTTGCCGGAACAGACGCCCAAGTCATCCAGCAGGCCGCCAAGCAGGCGATGCCATTGCTGGTCGCCAGTTGCTCGGCATCGAGCATGTGGGTGGCCAACGCCGCCACGGTCAGCCCCAGTGCCGACACCGCCGATGGCCGTGTGCACTTCACTGCCGCCAACCTCAACTGCAAATACCACCGCAGCATCGAGCACCCCACCACCAGTCGCGTGCTGGGGGCCATGTTCGCTGACCAGAAGCACTTCGCCCATCACGCGGCCCTGCCGGCGGTAGCGCAGTTCGGCGACGAAGGCGCCGCCAACCACACGCGCTTCTGCCGTGACTATGGCCAGGCCGGCGTGGAGTTCTTCGTCTTCGGTCGCAGTGCTTTCGATACTCGCTACCCGGCACCGCAGAAGTACCCGGCGCGCCAGACCCTGGAAGCTTCCCAGGCCGTCGCCAGGTTGCATGGCCTGAGCGAGGAAGGGGTGGTCTATGCCCAGCAGAACCCTTCGGTGATCGACCAGGGCGTGTTCCACAACGACGTGATCGCGGTGGGCAATGGCGAGGTGTTGTTCTATCACGAGGACGCCTTCCTCGAGACCGATAAGATGCTCGCCGAGTTGCAGGGCAAGCTGGGCAAGCGCGGCGGCAACTTCCAGTCGATCTGCGTGCCGCGTTCGCAGGTGACGGTGGAAGATGCCGTGCGCTCCTACCTGTTCAACAGCCAGTTGCTGTCACGCGCCGACGGCTCGATGCTGCTGATCGTGCCCGAGGAATGCCGCGGCAACGAGCGGGTCTGGCAGTACCTGCAAAGCCTCACCAGCTCTGGCGGGCTGATTCGTGAAGTGAAGGTCTTCGACCTCAAGCAGAGCATGCAGAACGGCGGTGGCCCGGCGTGCCTGCGCTTGCGCGTAGCGCTCAAGGAGACCGAGCTGGCGGCGGTCAATCCTGGGGTTATCATGACCGCGCCGTTGTACGACACCCTGACCCAATGGGTCGGCAAGCACTATCGCGACCGCCTGAGCGAAAGCGACCTGGCGGACCCGCAACTGCTGCTTGAGTGCCGGACGGCACTGGATGAACTGACGCAAATCCTTAAACTGGGCGCGGTTTATCCCTTCCAGATCAATTGAAAGCCAGCGCCCGGCGATCCCGGGCGCGCAGCTTTACCCCAGATGAGAACCGACCCATGAGCGATACCCTGCAGCTGATCCTTGAAGACACCGACGGCACTCAGCTGGAAACGTCCTGCACCCGCTTCGCCGTGCTGTGGCAGGGCAAGGAAGTGTGGATCCAGCAGGACGGCCGCGGCCAGCTGCTGATCGGCGTGGATGTGGAAGAAGGCGATGCGGAATACGCCAGCCTGCTGCTGCGCCCACTGGCGACCAACCTGGTCAGCCTGCAACTGGAAATGGAGCCGGCCGATGCCGGTGACGATGATCACGTGCACGGCCCTGACTGCGGCCACGCCCACTAAGGAAGTCCGCTCTATGCTCGCCCTCGGCAAACTGCTTGAACTGACCCTCGCCGGCCGTGAACCGGCGGAGAAGACTCAACTGACTGTCGACGGCGTGCGCATGCGCTGGCTGAGCGAGGGGGCGCTGGAAGTGCGGCCGCCCGAGGCTCGCGATAACGGCCTGGACCTGCTGCTGTCAGCGGGAATCCATGGCAACGAGACGGCTCCCATCGAGCTGCTCGACCGCTTGTTGCATGACATCGCCCGGGGCGATCTGAAGCCCCGCGCACGTATCCTGTTCCTGTTCGGCAACCCCGAGGCCATGCGCCGCGGCGAGCGTTTTGTCGAACAGGACGTCAACCGGCTATTCAATGGCCGGCATGAATCGAGCAGTGGTTTCGAAGCCCTGCGCGCTTGTGAACTGGAGCGACTGGCGGCGAGCTTCTTCAGCCAGCCCGATCGCCAGCGCCTGCACTACGACCTGCACACGGCAATCCGCGGCTCGAAGATCGAGCAGTTTGCCCTGTACCCATGGAAGGACGGGCGTCAGCATTCACGCCGTGAGCTGGCCCGCCTGCGGGCTGCCGGTATGGAAGCGGTGCTGTTGCAGAACAAGCCCTCCATCGTTTTCAGTGCCTACACCTACGATCAGCTGGGGGCCGAGTCCTTCACCCTGGAGTTGGGCAAGGCACGGCCATTCGGGCAGAACCAGGGGGTCAATGTCGAACGCCTGGAAACCCGGCTCAAGCAGATCATCGACGGTAGCGAACCACCTGCGGAGCAGGACAGCCTCGACGGGTTGCAGTTGTTCAGCGTGGCTCGGGAAGTCATCAAGCACAGCGACAGCTTCCACCTGCATCTGCCGGCAGACATCGAGAACTTTTCCGAACTGGAAGTGGGTTACCTGCTGGCCGAGGATATCGCCCAGACCCGCTGGGTCATCGAGGAGACGGGGGCACGGATCATTTTTCCCAATCCCAAGGTGAAGAACGGCTTGCGCGCAGGGATTCTGATTGTGCCGGCCACGGCCGACGGCCTGGCCTGAGGTTCGCCGGCAAGCCGGGCCCCCGCAGGAGCCGGCTTGCCGGCGATACCGCTAACGCTTAAACCGCTACCGCACGCTGCTCGTTACGGCGCAGGGCGCGGACCTTCTGCAGGGTGTCGGCACAGGTTCTCGCCGCTTCCTGGCCTTTGTGCACGAAGTGCTCGAAGAAGAACTTCTGATGCTCTTCACCCGCATGGAAATGATGCGGGGTCAGCACCACCGAGAAGACCGGTACTTCGGTTTCCAGTTGCACTTGCATCAGGCCGCTGATGACCGACTGGGCGACGAACTCGTGACGGTAGATGCCACCGTCCACCACCAGGCCGGCAGCAACGATCCCGGTATAACGACCGGATTTGGCCAGCAGTTTGGCGTGCAGCGGGATTTCGAAGGCGCCGCCGACTTCGAAGAAGTCGATATCGGATTCCTGATAGCCCTGGGCGAGCATTTCAGTGACGAAGCCCTGACGGCTCTGATCGACGATTTCCTTGTGCCAGCAGGCCTGGATAAAGGCGACGCGCTCGTTGGGGTGGTGTTTGCTTTTGCTATCGATTGCAGTGGGTTGCATCTGTTCTGACTCCTGTTTGTGTGAAAAACAGGGCATATATGAATCGAATGGGATTTAAGGGTGCGCGCAGAACGGTCGTGGATTTCCCACGAACTGCCCGGCAATGGCCCTTTGGCGCCAATCCCGTTCTCTCTTCATCCGGACTATGACCGTCGGCCCCGGAATCACACCGGGTCTGCTGACCTTGTCGTCACCTGTGGCCAAGCCACCGGTCTCGACAAGCGCTCGCGGGCTATGCGCATTGCACGCAATTACCGCCGGTGGGGAATTGCACCCCGCCCTGAGAACGTTTGCCCGCAATTTTTCGCGGGCGGTGAGTTTTTAACACAGATCCTCGCGAGACGCATCGCACCTTTTGGATAATTCTCATCGGATTTTTCAACGCCAGACTCAGGCTTTTCTACAGTTGTTGCTTGATTATTGCCGGCCATGGCCGCAGTTTCGTTTCGAAAGGGAGTTCCCCCTGTTCAAGAGCGGACCTTGCAGGTCCCACAGCCGAGGCCAGATGTGATGAGCGTGATCGATCTTCGTAGTGACACCGTGACCCAGCCGACCCCTGGCATGCTCGATGCCATGGCCAGTGCGCCCACCGGGGATGATGTGTACGGCGAAGATCCGACAGTCAATCGGTTGGAAGGTGAATTGGCGCGGCGCCTGGGTTTTGCTGCGGCGCTGTTCGTGCCCTCGGGCACCATGAGCAACCTGCTGGCTTTGATGGCTCACTGTGAACGGGGCGACGAGTACATCGTCGGGCAACAGGCCCATACCTATAAATATGAAGGCGGGGGCGCGGCGGTACTCGGCTCTATCCAGCCCCAGCCACTGGAATTGCAGGCTGACGGTTCGCTGGACCTTGTCCAGGTGGCTGCGGCCATCAAGCCCGATGACTTTCATTTTGCCCGCACCCGCCTGCTGGCCCTGGAAAACACCATGCAGGGCAAGGTGCTGCCCTTGGCCTACCTGGCCCAGGCTCGGGCCTTTACCCGGGAACACGGGCTGGCCCTGCATCTGGATGGCGCGCGGCTGTACAACGCAGCGGTCAAGCTGGGGGTGGATGCACGGGTGATTGCCGAGCATTTCGATTCGGTGTCGGTGTGCCTGTCCAAAGGTCTAGGTGCGCCGGTGGGCTCGGTGCTGTGTGGCTCGGTGGAACTGATCGCCAAGGCCCGGCGCCTGCGCAAGATGGTCGGTGGCGGCATGCGCCAGGCAGGCGGTTTGGCGGCAGCGGGGCTGTATGCCCTGGACCATCAGGTACAGCGTCTGGCCGACGACCACGCCCATGCACAATTGCTGGCCGATGGCTTGCGGCGGGTGGGCTACAGTGTCGAGCCGGTGCAGACCAACATGGTGTATGTAGAGATGGGGGATCGGGCCGAGGCGCTCAAGGCGTTCGCCGCCGAGCGCGGGATCAAGCTCAGCGCCGCATCACGGTTGCGTCTGGTCACTCATCTGGACGTCAGCGCCGGGCAAATCGAGCACGTGCTGAGCACTTTTGCCGAGTTTTCCCGTAACTGACAGTGTTCTCCGTCCAATTGACTGTTTGTATCGTACAAACACGCTGTACCTAGTGATTAACGCCGATATAATGCGGCCCTTTGCCGTCGTTTCGTCTGTTGACGTTGCGCACAGGCCTTTGGCCGCAGTCTCCGTGGAAGAACCTAATGAAAAGCGCAGAAATCCGTGAAGCCTTCCTCCGCTTCTTCGAAGAGCAAGGCCACACCCGTGTAGCCTCCAGCTCCTTGATCCCAGGCAACGACCCCACCCTGCTGTTCACCAACGCGGGGATGAACCAGTTCAAGGATTGCTTCCTGGGGCAGGAAAAGCGCGCCTATACCCGCGCTGTCAGCAGCCAGAAGTGCGTCCGCGCCGGCGGCAAGCACAACGACCTGGAAAACGTCGGTTACACCGCTCGTCACCACACCTTCTTCGAAATGCTGGGCAACTTCAGCTTCGGTGACTACTTCAAGCGTGATGCGATCACCTTCGCCTGGACCTTCCTGACCTCCGACAAGTGGCTCAACCTGCCCAAGGAAAAGCTCTGGGTCACGGTGTATGCCACCGACGACGAGGCCTACGACATCTGGACCAAGGAAGTCGGCGTACCCGCCGAGCGCATGGTGCGTATCGGCGACAACAAGGGTGCGCCTTACGCGTCCGACAACTTCTGGACCATGGGCGATACTGGCCCGTGCGGCCCTTGCACCGAGATTTTCTACGATCACGGCGCCGATATCTGGGGCGGCCCACCCGGCTCGCCTGAAGAGGACGGTGACCGTTACATCGAAATCTGGAACAACGTGTTCATGCAGTTCAACCGCACCGCCGATGGCGTGTTGCACCCGCTGCCGGCGCCGTCGGTGGACACCGGCATGGGCCTGGAGCGGATCAGCGCGGTGCTGCAGCACGTGCACTCGAACTATGAAATCGACCTGTTCCAGAGCTTGCTGGATGCGGCAGCCAAGGCCATCGGCTGCACCAACGATGCCCAGGCTTCGCTGAAAGTGGTGGCGGACCATATTCGTTCCTGCGGCTTCCTGATTGCCGACGGCGTACTGCCGTCCAACGAAGGCCGTGGCTATGTGCTGCGCCGTATCATTCGCCGCGCTTGCCGTCACGGCAACAAACTGGGCGCCAAGGGCAGTTTCTTCTATCAGATCGTTGCCGCCCTGGTTGCCGAGATGGGCGAAGCCTTCCCGGAGCTGAAGTCCCAGCAGGCGCACATCGAGCGTGTGCTCAAAGCCGAAGAAGAGCAGTTCGCCAAGACCCTGGAGCAGGGCTTGAAGATCCTCGAGCAGGACCTGGCCGAGCTCAAGGGCTCGGTGGTGCCGGGCGACGTGGTGTTCAAGCTGTACGACACCTACGGTTTCCCTATGGACCTGACTGGCGATATCGCCCGCGAGCGCAACCTGACTCTCGACGAGGAAGGCTTCGAGCGCGAAATGGAAGCCCAGCGTGTGCGTGCCCGCTCCGCCAGTTCTTTCGGCATGGACTACAACAGCCTGGTCAAGGTCGACGTGGCCACCGAGTTCACCGGTTACCACGCCACCAGCGGTTCGGCGAAAGTGGTTGCTCTTTATAAGGAAGGGCAATCGGTCGACGTGCTGAGCGAAGGCGAAGAGGGTGTGGTGGTTCTTGACCAGACCCCGTTCTATGCCGAATCCGGCGGCCAGATCGGTGACTGCGGTTATCTTCAGGCTGGCAACGCGCGTTTCGACGTGCGCGACACCACCAAGACCGGCGGTGCCTTCCTGCACCATGGCGTGCTGGCCAAGGGTAGCCTGACTGTTGGTGCGCCGGTTGAAACCCAGGTCGACGCGCAAGTGCGCCACGCGACCTCGCTGAACCACTCGGCCACCCACTTGCTGCACGCTGCGCTGCGCCAGGTATTGGGTGAACACGTACAGCAGAAGGGTTCGCTGGTGGACAGCCAGCGCCTGCGTTTCGACTTCAGCCACTTCGAGGCGATCAAGCCCGAGCAGATCAAGGCGCTGGAAGACATCGTCAACGCCGAGATTCGCAAGAACACCCCGGTGGAAACCGAAGAAACTGATATCGATACCGCCAAGAAGAAGGGCGCCATGGCGCTGTTCGGCGAGAAGTACGGCGACAGCGTGCGCGTACTGAGCATGGGCGGCGACTTCTCGGTAGAGCTGTGTGGCGGTATCCACGCCAATCGTACCGGCGATATTGGCTTGCTGAAAATCACCAGCGAAGGCGGTGTGGCTTCCGGCGTGCGTCGTATCGAGGCAGTGACTGGTGCTGCGGCCCTGGCGTACCTGAATGCGGCGGAAGAACAACTCAAGGAAGCGGCGACCCTGGTCAAGGGCAGCCGCGACAACCTGATCGACAAGCTGTCGGCAGTGCTGGAACGCAACCGCTTGCTGGAGAAGCAACTCGAGCAGTTGCAGGCCAAGGCTGCAAGCGCTGCGGGCGATGATCTGTCCGCTCAGGCGGCAGACGTCAAGGGCGTGAAAGTGCTGGCTGCGCGTCTCGACGGCCAGGATGGCAAGGCGCTGCTGGCGCTGGTGGATCAGTTGAAAAACAAACTCGGCCGCGCAGTGATCCTGCTCGGCAGTGTCCATGAGGAAAAGGTCGTACTGGTTGCCGGTGTAACCAAGGACCTGACTGGCCAACTCAAGGCCGGTGATTTGATGAAGCAAGCCGCTGCGGCAGTGGGCGGGAAGGGCGGTGGTCGTCCAGACATGGCGCAGGGCGGCGGTGTTGATGCCGCTGCACTGGATGCCGCGCTGGCCCTGACCGTGCCATTTGTCGAGCAGGGTATTTAAGGCGCCGAGCCGGGCCCGTCGTCTAGTGGCGGGTCCTTGCGCTGTGCAGTTTGATTGTTTAACGGGCGCCCCTTTACGGGCTGAGGCGGCTTAGAAAATGGCTTTGATCGTACAGAAATTTGGAGGCACCTCGGTCGGCTCTGTCGAGCGGATCGAGCAGGTCGCCGACAAGGTGAAGAAGTTCCGCGAAGCCGGCGATGACCTGGTGATCGTGCTGTCGGCGATGAGTGGCGAAACCAACCGCCTGATCGATCTGGCCAAGCAGATCAGTGGCGAAGCCAAACCGGTTCCCCGTGAGCTGGATGTGATCGTCTCCACCGGCGAGCAAGTGACTATCGCGTTGCTGGCCATGGCGTTGATCAAGCGCGGTGTTCCGGCGGTGTCCTATACCGGTAACCAGGTGCGCATCCTCACCGACAGCGCTCACAATAAAGCGCGAATCCTGCAGATTGATGACCAGAAGATTCGTGGCGATCTGAAAGCCGGTCGTGTGGTAGTGGTTGCCGGTTTCCAGGGCGTTGACGAGCACGGCAACATCACCACCCTGGGTCGTGGTGGTTCCGACACCACCGGTGTGGCGCTGGCGGCAGCTCTGAAGGCCGATGAGTGCCAGATCTATACCGATGTGGACGGCGTCTACACCACCGATCCGCGGGTTGTGCCCAAGGCTCAGCGCCTGGACAAGATCACCTTCGAAGAGATGCTGGAAATGGCCAGTCTCGGTTCCAAGGTGCTGCAGATCCGTGCGGTCGAGTTTGCTGGCAAGTACAACGTTCCGCTGCGCGTTCTGCACAGCTTTCAGGAGGGTCCGGGCACCCTCATTACTATTGATGAAGAGGAATCCATGGAACAGCCGATCATTTCCGGCATCGCTTTCAACCGCGATGAAGCCAAGCTGACTATCCGTGGCGTGCCAGACAATCCTGGCGTGGCCTTCAAGATCCTTGGCCCGATCAGCGCGGCGAACATTGAAGTCGACATGATCGTGCAGAACGTTTCGCACGATAACACCACCGACTTCACCTTCACCGTGCACCGCAATGACTACCTGGCGGCCCAGACCGTGCTGGAAAACACCGCACGTGAAATCGGTGCCCGCGAAGTGGTAGGCGACACAGACATTGCCAAGGTATCGATCGTTGGTGTCGGCATGCGCTCCCACGCGGGCGTTGCCAGCCGCATGTTCGAGGCCCTGGCTAAAGAGAGCATCAACATCCAGATGATCTCCACTTCTGAAATCAAGGTTTCGGTGGTGATCGAGGAGAAGTACCTGGAGTTGGCGGTACGTGCGCTGCATACCGCTTTCGAGCTCGACGCTCCGGCCCGACAGGGCGAGTGATGCGTGTTTGAAAGGGCGCGGTCTGACCGCGCCCTTTGTGTTTTTGATCGGCACGGGAGAAAACTGTTCTTTTGCCCGTGCTAGTCAATACTTAGGCGTGTAGGACTGCAGCCGACCCGGTTGTAGGCCAACACCCTTTTTTTTGCAGACTGTAGTCCCTGAAAATGTAATGCGTGAGGAGAAAGGTATGCTGATTCTGACTCGTCGGTGCGCAGAAAGCCTGATCATTGGTGATGGCGAGATCACTGTGACCGTGCTCGGCGTCAAAGGTAATCAAGTGCGTATTGGTGTCAACGCCCCCAAAGAAGTGGCGGTTCACCGTGAGGAAATTTACCTGCGGATTAAGAAAGAGAAGGACGAAGAACCAAGCCATTAATTTTTATCGTTTTTTTTGTTTGCAAACGGGGAGAAAGCTGGTTAATATACGCCCCGTGTTGCGGAGAGCTGGCCGAGTGGCCGAAGGCGCTCCCCTGCTAAGGGAGTACACCTCAAAAGGGTGTCGGGGGTTCGAATCCCCCGTTCTCCGCCATTATTTGCTTAGTACGTTGTAATCTGGCTTCTTCTGTAAGTTGTTGAAATTACTAGAAAAAGTGCTTTACAAAAAGATTTAACGGCCTATAATGCGCGGCAACAAATGCACTCGTAGCTCAGCTGGATAGAGTACTCGGCTACGAACCGAGCGGTCACAGGTTCGAATCCTGTCGAGTGCACCATTTAAGAGTTAGTTACAGTTATGTAGTTAACTTGGCTTCAACCAGTTGTGGTCTGGTCTAAAAACACAAAATGCACTCGTAGCTCAGCTGGATAGAGTACTCGGCTACGAACCGAGCGGTCACAGGTTCGAATCCTGTCGAGTGCACCATACATCAGGAAGCCCGCATCGAAAGATGCGGGCTTTTTGCTTTCTGCCTTTTTTATCCTCCTTTATCTCTTTTGCCCTCCTGGGCTGGAACGGCTTTGCCCGGCGGAAGTCGAATGCAATGCCTGTGAGCCTATCTCTCCGACTTTTTTCCTGTGCTGTGTGTTTTCTTTTTCTGTCGAGGCGTCGCAGTCTCATAGATTCGGACGTTGCTCAGCTTTATGCCGCAAGCGCTTGTTCTTGCCGCGATTTTTTAACGTTTAAAACCGTCAAGCGGTGTATGATTGCGCCCGTCAGCCCCGCCGGGGCTTGTGGAATACCTCCATGGACTTACCCAGTAGTTACTCAGTATCCCGTTTTAACAATCATGAACTGACTGATTGATCCTTCCGGCGTGCTCCTCTGCTGGGAGTGGAGTTCGCCTATGACCGAAGTAGAAGTAAAGAAAACGCAGGAAAGCCTGCAAGACCGCCTGGCTCAAGTCGTCGAGCTGCTGCAGCGCCAGCGGGTAGTTGAAGACCTGACGCACCGTCAGGAAGGCCATCATCATGACCGGGTCGAGAACCTGGTCCATCGGCAGAACCTCGTCGAGTTGCAACGCAAGCTCGATGATCTGCACTCTGCTGACGTTGCCTACATCCTTGAAGCCTTGCCTCTGGAAGAGCGTCTGACCGTCTGGCAGTTGGTCAAGGCCGAGCGTGACGGCGACATCCTCCTCGAAGTATCCGATTCCGTACGTGAAACCCTGATCGCCGACATGGACGATCACGAGCTCCTGGCTGCCGCCAAGGAGATGGACGCTGACGAACTTGCTGACCTGGCCCCCGAGCTGCCGCGAGACGTCGTCCATGAGCTGATGGAGGCTCTCGACGGCCAGCAGCGTGAGCGTGTTCGCTCCGCGCTGTCCTATGACGAGGAGCAGGTCGGTGCGCTGATGGACTTCGAGATGGTGACCATCCGCGAGGATGTCAGCCTGGAAGTGGTCCTGCGTTATCTGCGTCGCCTGAAAGAATTGCCAAGCCACACCGACAAACTGTTCGTGGTGGACTACGACGGCGTGCTCAAAGGGGTGCTGCCGATCAAGCGTCTGCTGGTCAATGACCCGGACAAGCAGGTCGCCGAGGTCATGGCCAGTGATCCGGTGAGTTTTCACCCGGATGAAGATGCCTACGACGCGGCTCAGGCATTTGAGCGTTATGACCTGATTTCGGCCCCTGTGGTCGACAAGAACGACAAGTTGATCGGCCGTTTGACCATCGACGAAATGGTCGACCTGATTCGTGAGGAAAGTGAGACCGAAGTCCTCAACATGGCCGGTCTGCGGGAAGAGGAAGACATCTTCGCCTCGGTCTGGAAATCCTTGCGCAACCGTTGGGCCTGGCTGGCAATCAATCTGATTACCGCGTTTGTCGCGTCCCGGGTGATTGGGCTGTTCGAGGGCTCGATTGAAAAGCTGGTGGCGTTGGCGGCCCTGATGCCCATCGTTGCGGGTATCGGTGGCAACTCGGGTAATCAGACTATCACCATGATTGTCCGGGCAATGGCCCTGGACCAGGTGAGCACTGGCAACACCTCGCGCTTGATGCGTAAAGAGCTGGCCGTAGCCCTGATCAATGGCCTGGTCTGGGGTGGGGTGATCGGTGTCGTGGCGTACATGCTCTACGGGAGCTGGTCGCTGGGGGTGGTCATGACCGCTGCCATGACCTTGAACCTGCTGCTGGCGGCGCTGATGGGGGTTCTGATCCCCATGACCCTGGCGCGCCTGGGGCGTGATCCGGCGATGGGCGCTAGCGTGATGATCACCGCCATGACTGACAGTGGCGGCTTTTTCATCTTTCTCGGCCTGGCGACCATTTTCCTGCTTTGAGCCGTACTTCCCTGCTGGTTACCGACGAAGCGCCTAAATGGCGCTTCGCTGCTTTTGGCGGGGCAAAAAAAAGCCAGCGACTAGGCTGGCTTGAGCTTGCGAGATGCAATCAGGTGGCGTCTGCGGCCATTTCAGCGTCATGGGCGATCAGCGAAACCAAAGCGTTTTGCTGGCGATGTGAGAGTTGGCGGAAACGTTGAAGCAGTTCGCGCTCATGCAAGGACAGTTCGGGGCTGTCCAGGCGCATGCTCAGCTCTTCACCCAAGGCGCCTTCCTGAATAAGACTCTGTTCCAGGCGCGCGATGATTTCGGAGTTCATGCTGCGGTGATGATTGCGAGCCACCTCGGCAATGCGTTCACGCATCCCGTCGGGTAGACGTACGACGAACTTGTCAGCCGTACGGCTGGAATAAATTGCCTGTTTCAATGGGCGCATATATTTAACCGGTTAGTTCAGGGGGAGCGGTTCTCGGAATTGGCCGCGGGCTGTCTTTTAGGACAAGCCTGAATGCCAAATGTTCAACCTGAATTGTTAAGAGGCCCGCATCATGCCTCAAAATTGCCAGATCCTTGGCGTCAATTCTGTGACAAATATTGAACTGGATAAAGGCGTTATGCCAGCACCAATTATCAGAAATGCGGACTGGTTTGAAAAGTTCGTCGGGTCCGCGTTGCTGGCCGCATTCTCCCATCCTGCGGGAGTGTCAGTGCACCGACGAAGGTGCATGCTATGCGGGTGAAAGTGTAATCCCTACCTTTCAGAGGATAGTGGCAAATGGCCGATTTACTAGTTGTGCTCTGCGGAGCAGCCACCCATGCCGGGTAGGTTGATCTACTTGATGGGGCCTTCAGGGGCCGGCAAGGATAGCCTGATTGATGCGGCCCGGCAGCCTTTAAGTGCGTTGGGCTGTGAAGTGGCAAGAAGGGTGATCACGCGCTCTGCCGAGTCGGTGGGAGAGGAGGCGATTGAGGTCACCGCCGAGGAGTTCGCGGGACGAGTAGGCCGGGGGGATTTCGCTTTGTTCTGGCAGGCCAATGGCCTGGGTTATGGGATTCCCGTGGTGATCGATAGCTGGTTGGCGCAGGGGCGCAATGTCCTGGTCAACGGGTCCAGAGGCTATCTGTCCAGGGCGCGAGCTCGGTATCCCGATCTGATTCCGATAGTTCTGACGGTTGATAACGAAGTATTACGCCGTCGCTTGCTGCGTCGGGCCAGGGAAAGCCTGCCGGAGATAGAAGAGCGCCTGCAGCGTAATGAACAGTTTGCCCATGCCGGCTGGCTGGATGAGGAGGGAGTGGTTCGCCTGGATAATTCTGCCGAATTGCAGGTTACCTTGAGGCGCCTCTTAGGCATATTGCAAGAGCACGGTATCAGCGCAATACAGGGTCGAACTTGATCCTGCGGCCAGCCAGCAGTGCCAGCAGGAACAGGCCGAACAGTGAGCCGCTGATGATTAGTGGCGCGCTGCCCAGAGGTTCTTCAGGCAGGAACACAGCGGCAATGGCGCTGAGTAGCGTCAGAACAAGCAGGCTTTTGGCGGCGGTGGACATAAATGGCTCCTGTAGTCTCGGTCTCAAAATACCCAGCGTTCAGTGGGTGCGGCGGCTGGCTGTTGTGAGGCTTTTCCCTGGGTAACCCGGGTCACTGAGCCAGGCTCAATCTGGGTGTTCATGACTGCCAGCTGGGGTGCCAGGCGTTGCTGGTAATGGGCGAAGGATGTCCCGCCAGGGGCAGCGTCATCTGCAGGTTGAAAGTGAAAGGCCGCCAATACGGCGATGGCAATCGCATTCAAGAGCAACAGAGCGCTATTCATGGGCGGCATCTCCTCAGTGTTTATCCACTGATTAAGCAGCCTGCGTGCCAAGAGTTTACCTGGCGATAAAGTCTTTAAAAACAATATGTTGAGCTGATTTTTAAAGTCTCTTTAATTGCATTTTGCAATGATGGCTTTTTGCAGTGATGCAATTTGCACGACGCGGCATCGAAGCCGCGGGGCGAGCCTGAT
Organism: Pseudomonas sp. NFPP25; assembly: GCF_900116505.1. Lineage (NCBI taxonomy): Bacteria > Pseudomonadati > Pseudomonadota > Gammaproteobacteria > Pseudomonadales > Pseudomonadaceae > Pseudomonas > Pseudomonas sp. NFPP25. Next base: position 687,176 of record NZ_FPBG01000002.1, read on the forward strand.
GCTTCCTGCAAAAAGCCCTATGGATCACATGACAAATGCAGCCTTGGCCGTTAACATGCACGCCGTCCTCCGCGCCGTGCCGCAATGGCGCTCGCTGTTTTGTCTCAGTAGCTCAATTGGATAGAGCATCCCCCTCCTAAGGGGAAGGTTGGCAGTTCGAACCTGCCCTGGGACACCATATAATTCGTATCTTTCTGGGCTGATCCCTGCGCGGTTGATCTGTTCTTGGACCCCGGAGCGAAAGAACAAAGAAAAGCCCCACCGGGCGATCCTCGGGCGGGGCTTTTTTGATGTCGTCTATCCGAGGGGCACGTTAAATAACGGGCTCTTTTTCTTGTATTGGTGACAGCCTGACCAGCGTGGGGCTACGTGCTTGTGAATAGGGCCACAGTGAGTGTTTTTGATGGCCTGCAAGGATTCACGTTGTTTTGCTGATCTGGCTGCTTGTCGCCAGGGCCAGAAATGTCAATCCGCTACCGGACAGAGCGCCGGCAATCCCTTCCAGTCAACGCTTGCCCATACTCCGCTGCCGGGTGCAAGCAACTGGCTCAGCTTCGCTTCATTGAATGAAGTTCCCAGCGAATCGGCTCTGAATGCGGCTATCCATTGCTGGCGGCCCAGCATGAAGGCCTTGCCGAAGTCTTCCCAATCGTTGAAGCAGTCCTGGGCCCGCTGGGCGTTGAGCAGCATGATGCGCCACCCTGTTTCAGGTTCGAGCCAGCTCATCAACATGGCGCAACGGACAAAAAATGCGCTGCGCACGCAGGCGAAGGCCATGGCTGCTCGCGGGTCATCACTGGGATTCAGGCCATGCAGGTCAATACGAAACCACTGGCGCTCCAGGGTGCCATTGAGGTGGACGCAGACTTCGTCGTCGGTGGCGTTGCTGCGAAAACCGATCTGGTGCAGCAACGAGGCCCGTAGGGTGCTTTTCGCCTGATCCATGAAGTGGGTGGTATCGGGGTCGTAGAAACCGGTCATTCCGGTGGCATCGACCATGGGTTGTGCCAGTGTCAGTGCCCAACGCTTGCGTGGTGTGAATACCACCAGGGATGTTCCCGACGGGCGGCGAAAGTGACGCCAGCCCAGCCAGGCGCCGAATAGCACGACAATTACCGTCATCATCTGCGTATTACCTGCTTCTGTTTTGCCATGTGCTGATTTCTTCGGCCAGGGATGGGGACATATCTGACCAGGGCACGCCTTCGGTCCGATACTGCGGGTCCTCGGCCTGACGTGGTGGCAAGGGGGTTTTCTTGAAGATGTGACGGGTGGCGTACTTGACGGTCGGCGCCTGGGGCGCGACCTCCAGCAGCAGGTCGGACTGGCGTGCCGCGACCAGCCACTCGACCATGGCCGAAGGGGCTTCCAGCCGTCGGAACAACTGTGGGTAACGGGCTACCAGACGGGTCTGGGTTTGAGGATCACTGACTTCTTCGATACGCAGCCAACCCGCCTCGGTACGTACTATGCCGATGGCAATGCAGTCGGCCGGGGTCTGTTGGTCGGTACCCAGGGTGTTGAGAAAGCGCAGCAGGTCGTGGAAATAACGTTCGATGGGCGGGCGGTTCTGCTTGCCTTTGACCTGCTCCACCGTCAGTGCACCGTCGTCCTGGATGATCAGGCTGATGGTGATGTGGGGTTGGCCTTGAGCATCGCGCAGGCTGAACACGCGCATGCTCTGCTGTTCCACCGCTTCGGCGTAACGCTCTCCGTAGCCGCCGGTCAGGGCCCGACGGTTGGCGAACTGCCCGAGGCAATGGCGCATCACGTAGCTTTCAAAAGCCATCTCGGCACGCAACAGCGGGCTTTGCGGGCGCAGTTCGACCCAGGTGTGCTCGGCACAGGTGAGGGTCACGTTCAGGGCTTCGGCAGAGCTCTGGCGCCACCCCTGGTCGACCCGGGCCGCCATTTGTGCATGCTCCTTTTCCCACAATGCCAGCGCTTGCGGGCAAGTAATGCGATCCAGCTTGCCCTCAAGAGCCGTGCCTTTGCGTGAGGTCAGGAACTCCACCAGTTGGGCTTCCTGGTGCAGCAGCTGCGGCTCCTGCGGGTCGATCCAGACCAGGGGCGCCAGGGCTTTGGCGGGGTCTTCGGATTGCGCCTTGGCAGCGCGCTCGAAATAGCCGTTCACCCAGGCCGGCACCGAGTCGCTACCCAGGGCCGTACAGGCGTCATCCAGGGACTGGATGCGCCGTGCCGGTTCGAAGTTGCCCGCCAGGTGGCGATAGAAGTGGTTCAACAGCCAGCCCTGCACTGCGTGCTCGTCCTTGCGCTGCTGGCTGCGCTGGGTGATGCCGCGTTTCAGTTCATCGGCATTGAGCAGGTTGCGCGGGGCGTAGCTGGGGCTGCGCTTGTCGACGCTTACTTCCATATCTGCCACCAGTTTTTCTTGCCGGCCGGTTGAGCCGGGGCTTGCAGCTCGCTCAGGATTTGCTCGATCCGGGCACGGCACCGGATGTCGTAATCGTCGTCCGGGGCACACAGGGCCAGGGTGCGTGCGCAGTAGTCAATGGCTTCGGCGGCCCGCCCCCGGGCCTTGAGGAAGTCCACCGAGGCGGACATGACCGAGACTTCGTTCAGGGACAGTACCGCCGGCTGGTAACGCTGCCAGAGGCTGTCGGCGTTGTCCGGATGGGCATGGGCCAGGTAGCGTGCGACCTGGATCCGGGCAAACAGCGCCGAGCTGTCCAGTTGCTGATCGCTGACGCCTTGCTCTTCCTGCCACTTGAGCAGGCGTTCGAGCCAGATGAGGATCTCATTGTCGCGATCGAGCTTGTACAGGGCGTACGCCACCGAGGCTACGTATTCATCCGGGTTGTGGCGGCTGTAGCCGAACTCGGCCGAATAATGCCAAAGCTGTTCCGCAGCATCGATAATGCCGGGCAGATCCTCCAGGCTGATACGCGCACTGAGCAGCCCATTGTAGTGTTCGGCGAACGGGCTGGCGGCGATGCCCCGTGTATGCAGTTCGATGGCGTCTTCGTAGCGAATCGGGTTGTAGTAGCGGTAGTTGATCGCCAGGTTGTTGCAGAGCATGGAATACAGGTGCGCGCAGGCATCGTACGGGTGGCCGCTGCCGCTGGCGAAATAGCGCTCCATATGGGCCTGGCCCTGCTCGTAGGCATCTCTCTGGGCTTCGCGCAGCAACGAATAGGCCTGGTCCCGGGCGTCCGGGGGCAGTTTGTCGGCTTCTGCTTCGGCCAGGTCTTCAATGCCCAGTGCGTAGTTGTAGGCGTGCTTGCCGCAGGACAGGACGGGCTTGGGCGCTTTGAGTGCCTCGATAATCCCTTGGCTGTTGATCCGAGCGGCAAACAGCGAAAACGCACTGCGGTTGTCTTGCATGCGGCCTGCCTGGATGGCGTTTTGCAGCAGGCTGGCTTCAGTGGCCGCATCGATCAGGCCGTGCTCAGCGTCGTGCACGGCTGCCAGGCGGGTGATCCAGGGGTGATCGGGCGCGCGACGCACCGCTTCTGCACGAGCTTCGGTATACAGCGCGTCGCCAGCTTGCAGGTCCTCCATGGCCAGGGAGAGTGCGGCCAGCAGTGGCGTGGTGGCAGACTCGCTGGTTTCGATGCTTGACAGTGCTTGCAGGAAACTCTGCAGCACTTCCTCGGTGATACAGGCACGCATCACGCAAATCGGCCACCAGGCACTGCGCTCATCAGGGTCTTGCAGGCGATCGAGTACCAGGCGGGCGGTGGCTGGCCATAGCTCGGTTTGCCGGTCATAGACATCGATGAATGCGCGAAATCCGGCTTCGTCGATGCGGCCAGCTTCCATCAGCCAGGGCAATTCGTATTCGATAAAGTTGTTGCCGCCGTCGGAATCCAGGCTCAGGGCTGCGGCATTGCAGATCTTCAGGGCGCCGGCCAGGTCGCCCTGGGCGTGCAGGGCGCGGGCCGCCAAGCGTGCAGTGCGCACTTCCCATTCGCGGCGCTGGGGCAGGGAGCGGCCAGCGGTCAGTTGCGCGATGGGTTGCTCGAACAGTGCCAGGCGCAGCGGAATGATCTCGATCAGCGAGTTGCCCAACCACAGCCAGTCGCCTTCATCGATATCCTGGTCCGGGCCGGCGGTACGTACGGCGTTGACCGCCTCCAGGGCTGCACTACGGGCCTCTTCATTGCGGTCGTGGTGGGCCAGGACTCGGGCGCGGCGCTGATACTGATCGGCGGCATCCCAGGCACGCAGGGCTGCGCGGGCAGGGTTGCCCAGGGTCAGGGCGTAGCGCACTTCGATGGTTTTCAGTGCTATTTCACAACTAGCGCGTTCCAGATCGTCGAAGATCCGATAGCGGCGGTAATGCTCGACATTGAAATCCAGGGTTTGCGTGGCCATCTGTTCGAGCTGTCCGAGCACTTCGATCAGGGTTGGCTCGTCATCGAGGTAGTTGGCGACCCGCAGGCGCAGGATAGCCAGGTTCATCATCAGCTCGGCGCGGGCCGGCTCTGGGGCGGCTTGTACAAGAGCGTCGCCATCCTGATCGATGACGGCCCGGGCTGCCGCTGAATCACCGGCCTGCATCCACAGGGTGTGCAGGCGGTCGATGGACGCCAGGGAGTCGGCCTGCAGCGGTTGTGCCTGCAACTGAGCCAGCAGGGCATCGGTTTCCTGTTCTTGCTGTTGCGCCTCCAGGCGGTCCATGAACTGTTCCAGTTCAATGCCGGTTATCGCACTGCTGTTATGCGCCATCGTTAACTCCATTTGATAATGACCTGCGCATCACGTGATGCACTGCCTGGCAGACCGGCATTTCCTCGTCGTTGGTGCCGCCGTGGGGTGTCATGCCGATCCTTCGACACCCGGGTCGCAAGCCTGCGACGCTTGCGACTGATGGACCCTTTATTGCGCGGCAGACCCTCTGCAATGCAGGGGCATTTCCGGCAAGAAACGATCGAGGCTGTGAGGCGCTGCACGCTATCAGGTGATGTTTCAGAATCCAAGGTTTGAGCGTGCAAACGGGCCTCTTTTACGGCTGAGTACACGGGCTGGTCGAGACTTGTGTAATCCGCGGTGAAATGCCGCCCGTCGGCTATAAGGGAATGCGTAATCCGGCCGATAACCTCAGTGGACAATTGTGTTCCCAAGTGGCGGCCTGGATCACAGGCCGGCCGGAAAGTGCTTGATAGCCCGTGGCCAGCAGCTATTATCTGCGCGCCAAAAACAGGCTGCGAAGCCGGGTGGGTCCTGCTGTCTTTGGATTGATCTTCTTACTTGCCTGGAATCTTCGATGCTGGCGTACCACCAAAAGAGCTTTTTGATCGTCGATGATTTCTCGGACTTCCGCAGTTCGGTGCGTTCGATGCTGCGTGAGCTGGGCGTCAAGGATGTAGACACCGCCGACACTGGCGAGCAGGCCCTGCGCATGTGCGCGCAGAAGCGCTACGACTTCATCCTCCAGGACTATCACCTGGGCGACGGCAAGAAAAACGGCCAGCAGGTGCTCGAAGACCTGATGCTGGAAAAGCTCATCAGCCATGAGAGCGTGTTCCTCATGGTCACCGCCGAGAGCAGCCAGGCCATGGTGCTCAGTGCCCTGGAGCATGAGCCCGATGCCTACCTGACCAAGCCTTTCAACCGCTCCGGTCTGGCCCAGCGCCTGGAGCGCCTGCAGCAGCGCAAGACGTTGCTCAAACCCATTCTCCAGGCCCTTGACCGGGGCAAGCCGGTGGAGGTGCTCAACGCCTGCATCGCCCTGTGCAAGCAGGACCCGCGTTATGCGCCGTTGTGCCTGCGCTACCGCGCCGATGCCCTGCGCGACATGCATCAGAACGAGGCCCTGGAGCGCCTGTACAACAGCATCCTGGCGGACCGGCCGCTGCCCTGGGCCTACGTCGGGCTGGGGCGCCTGCTGTTCAAGCGCGGGCAGGTTGGCGAGGCCAAGGCGGTTTATGAAAAGGCCTTGAAGGCCTTTCCGATGATGCCGGGCCTCTACGACGGGCTGGCAGAGGTGCTGGTAGCCGAAGGCGATACCCAGCGGGCCCAGAACGTGCTGGAAGAGGCGGTGCGCCTTTCTCCCCTGGCCGTGCGGCGCCAGGCATTGCTGGGCAAGCTGGCCATGGCCAACGAAGACTTTGACAGCGCCTCCCGGGCCTATCGCCAAGCGGTGTCCCAGGGCGCGCAGTCGCGTTTCAAGGACCCGGAAAGCAACCTCGGGCTGGCCCATGCCCTGATCAGCAAGGGCAGCGAGAGGGGCCTGGACACGCGCACCCGGCTGGAAATCAACCAGACCCTGAGTGCCGTGGCCAAGGAGAATCCCACTGACCCGGGCCTGCAGATTCGCGCGCGGCTGATGAAGGCCACGAGCCTGTTGCTCAATGATGCCGAGACCGCGGAAAAACTCACCGAGCAGGCGCTGCTGCGCCTGGACGGCATGGAGCAGTTCATGAGCCCCGAAGCGGCGCTGCTGGTGGCCAAGCAACTGCAGATGCTGGGGCAGGCCAGTGCCGGTGCTTCGATGCTCAAGAACTGTGCGGAGATCTATGGTGACGATCCGAAGGTCATGCAGAACATCGCCAAGCTGACCGACGACCCGACTATCCTCAGTTCTTCCAATGCCGCCGCCGATATCAACCGTCAGGGCGTGCGCAGCTACAAGGGCGGCAACCTCGTGGAAGCGCGGGAGTTGTTCCGCAAGGCCCTGGCCATGCAACCGAAGAACATCAGTATTGCCCTGAACATGGCCCAGTCGCTGCTGCACGGCGCCGACGCCAATCCGGACGCGGCACTCCTGGAAGAATGCCGGGCGTGCCTTAAATTGGTGGGCATGATGCCCGATACCGACGCGCGTTATCCGCGCTATCAGAAGCTGCGAAGCAAGGCGTTTGGCCAATGATCGAAAAGCAACAGGCGCTCGACTTTTCCACGGTGATCGCCTCCACCGTACATGACATGAAGAACTCCCTGGCCATGCTGATGCAGGCTCACGCCCAGTGGCTGGCGCGCTTGCCCGAGCAGCAGAATGCGCCAGAGCAGGGGGTGATCGACTATCAGTTCGCCCACCTCAACGGCATGCTGGTGCAACTGCTGGGGCTGTACAAGCTGGGGATCAACCAGCTGCCGTTGCAGCCGGCCTACCACGAACTGGATGACTTCATCGAAGCGCAACTGGTGAGCCATCAGGACGTGTTCAAGAGCCGTGGCATTTCCGCCGCCTATGAAGTCGATCCGCTGAGCCCCCTGGGGTTCTTCGATCGTGAGCTGATCGCCTCGGTATTGGCCAATTGCATCAACAATTCCATTCGCCATGCACGTCATGCCCTGCTGATCAGCGTCAGTGATGAGGAAGGGCAGGTGGTGCTGTCCATCAACGACGATGGCGAAGGCTATCCCCAAGGGATGATCGAGCGTCAGGCCGACTATGTGCAGGGCATCAATCAAAGCAGCGGCAGCACCGGGCTGGGCCTGTACTTTGCCGGGCGCATTGCCGAATTGCATCAGCGCAATGGCGTGTGCGGCCACACTCGGATCAGCAACGGCGGCCCATTGGGCGGCGGGTTGTTCAAGCTCTACTTGCCCTGAGCCGCGAGTGGTTGAAGGTGTGCCTCGCCCAGTTGCCGCCCGGCCAGGGCCAGGCATTCCAGAAAGGTTGCCAGTGCGACCTTGGGTTCCTGGCCCTGGCGGGTGATGCAGTGAAAGTGCGAGCGGTAGGCCAGGCGCTCGGGTAGCAAGGCGCGCAGTTGGCCCTTGGCCACCCAGGCCGTTGCATAGTGGCTGGGCAGGTAACCCAGGTAGGTGCCGGAGAAAATCAGCGTGGCGATGGCCTCCATGGCGTAGGCGCTGACGCTCTGGTTGAAGTGCAGGTCATGGGGGCGCTGGTGCTCCGCCATGTAGCCCCGGCTCACATAGTCGGCGGCGCAGATCTCTTCCAGGGTCAGGGTTTCGTCGGTGCGCGGGAACAGCGGATGGCCGTTGGCGCAGTAGAGGTTCTGTTCCTCCTCGAACAGGTGCTGATAGTGCAACCCCGACAGTTGATGGTGGAAAGCGCCGATGGCCAGGTGCAGGCGTTCGTCGAGCACGGCCTGTTCCAGTTCGTCGGGGCGCATCAGGTGCAGGTTCGGCCGTACCTGGGGCAGGCGCCGGCGCAGATGGCCCAGGGCCAGAGACAGGGGGGCATAGGGCAGGCTGATCAGGCTGTCGACACTGCCGATCTGCAACTGCTCGCGGGTGATGGGGCCGAGGCGGTTGGCGTGCTGGCGAAAGCGCTCGATGTCGGCGAACAGCAACTGTGCTGCCTCGAACAGCTCCTGGCCCTGATCGGTCAGCTGAAATCCGCTGCTACCGCGCCTGCACAGGGAGTAGCCCAGGCGCTCCTCAAGGTCCCGGACCACCACGCTCAGTCGCGACAGGCTGGTGTTGAGCCGTGCCTGGGCTGCGGTGAACCCGCCGGCATCAACGATGGCGCAGAACACCCGCAGCATCCGCAAATCAATATCGGCAAGGCTTCCCAGCATGGGCGCTCCCTCAAGTTGGCGTAGGCGACGTGTCGAGCCTACTCCCTTGTCCTGATTGATGGACACCATGGACCTGTAACAAGGCTGGCGGCCTGCTTGCCCCGCCAGTGGGGGCAGGGCCGGGGATTTTACTCACGCCTGCTTGAAATCCTGAACGGGTGGTGCGTATTTTGTACGGGTCGCCGTTCGCGGCTCGTATAACAACAAGGATTGAGTCATGACAACCGATGGCCACAGTTCACTCGCCGAGCGATTGACGGGCATTGATGAGATCGAATGTGTCACCGCGGATCTGAATGGCGTGCCGCGGGGCAAGGTAATGACCGCCGAGGGGTTCCTCGAAGGGCGGCGCTTGCAGATGGCGCGGGGGGTGCTGCTGCAATGCATCATGGGCGGTTATCCGCCAGCACGTTTCTACGGCAGCGACGACGGCGACCTGGCGCTCAATGCCGACCCCCGGCAGATCCACCGCCTGCCCTGGAGCGAAACGCCCAGAGCGCTGGCTATCTGTGACGCCGATGAGCTCAGCGGCGAGAGTTCGCGGCTCTCCACTCGTGGGCAGCTCAAGCAGGTAATCGCCCGTTATGCCGCCCTGGGCCTGGCGCCGGTGGTGGCCACCGAGCTCGAGTTCTTCGTGTTCGCGGCCAATGACGATCCAGCGCAGCCCTTCCGGCCGCCGGTCGGCCTGGATGGGCGCCGGGAGGAAGGCTATTCGGCGTTCAGCGTGAGTTCCAACAATGGTCTGCGGCCATTCTTCAAGGAGGTCTACGAAGGCATGGCCGCCCTGGGCCTGCCCCGCGATACCTTCATGCACGAGATGGGCGTCAGCCAGTTCGAAATCAACCTGTTGCACGGTGACCCGCTGTTGTTGGCGGACCAGACCTTCCTGTTCAAGCACCTGCTCAAGGAGGTGGCGCTCAAGCACGGCCTGATCGTGGTCTGCATGGCCAAGCCCTTGGCTCACACGCCGGGCAGCTCGATGCATATACACCAGAGCCTGGTGGAGATGGGTAACGGCCGTAACGTTTTCAGTGACGACGCCGGGCAACCTACGGCGATGTTCCGGCATTTCATTGGCGGCCTGCAGGCCGGCCTCGCCGACTTCACCGCCTTGTTCGCCCCCAATGTGAACTCCTATCAGCGCTTGTGTCATCCTTACGCTTCGCCGAACAATGCGTGCTGGTCCCACGACAATCGGGCCGCTGGCCTGCGGATTCCGGCCAGTTCACCGGTGGCGCGACGGGTGGAAAATCGTCTGCCGGGGGCGGACGCCAATCCTTATCTGGCGATCGCCGCGAGCCTGGCAGCAGGTTTGCATGGCATCGAGAACGAGTTGGAGCCAACCGCTGCCATCCAGGGTGAGTTCGAAGTGCCGGACAATCTTTCGTTGCCCTGTACCTTGCATGCGGCCCTGGAGCGTCTGAAACGTAGCCAGTTGGCCAGGGAACTGTTCGGCAACGAGTTCATCGAAGGCTACATCGCTTCGAAGACCATGGAGTTGACCAGTTTCTTTGATGAAATTACTCCCTGGGAGCGGCGTGTGTTAGCGGCCCAGGCATAACCGAACCGTCGCTGGTCGGGCCCCGGTTTGCCGGGGCTCGATACCTCATTCAAGGAGCCGCTCGGAACGCCGATGCGCCAAATCTGGAAATCCTTTCGAGCGCTTTATTTCGCGTCGCTGATGATGCTGATCGGCTCTGGCCTGCTCAGCACTTATCTGGCCCTGCGCCTGGCTGCCGATCATGTCGACGGGCTATGGGTGGGGGCCTTGATGGCGGCCAACTATTTCGGCCTGGTTTTGGGGGGCAAGCTGGGGCACCGACTGATTGCCCGGGTCGGGCATATCCGTGCCTACGCCACCTGTGCCGGGATTGTCGGCGCGGCAGTGCTGGGCCACGGCCTGGTGGACTGGTTGCCGGCCTGGCTGGTGCTGCGGATGATCGTGGGCCTGGGGATGATGTGCCAGTACATGGTCATCGAAAGCTGGCTCAATGAGCAGGCCGACGCCAAGCAGCGCGGGCTGGTGTTCAGCGGCTACATGATTGCCTCTTACCTGGGCCTGGTGCTGGGGCAGTTGATACTGGTCATGCACCCGGCCCTGGGCCTGGAGCTGCTGATGCTGGTGGCGCTGTGCTTTGCCCTGTGCCTGGTGCCGGTGGCCATGACCCGGCGCATTCACCCGGCACCCTTGCGCCCTGCACCCATGGAGCCGCGCTTCTTTATCAAGCGTGTACCGCAATCGCTGAGCACGGTATTGGGTTCGGGGCTGATCGTCGGTTCGTTCTACGGTCTGGCGCCGCTCTATGCCTCGCAACAGGGCTTGAGCACCGAGCAGGTGGGTCTGTTCATGGGTAGCTGCATTTTCGCCGGGCTGGTGGTGCAGTGGCCGCTGGGCTGGCTGTCCGACCGCTATGACCGGGCGCTGCTGATCCGCTGTTTCGCCTTGTTCCTGGCGGTGGTGGCCCTGCCCCTGGCGATCCTGCCTTCGGTGCCGCTGGAGGTCCTGTTTGTTCTGGGCTTCCTGTGTTCCCTGGTGCAGTTCTGTCTCTATCCACTGGCGGTGGCGTTCTCCAATGACCATGTGGAAGGGGATCGACGGGTCTCGCTGACGGCGATGCTGCTGGTGACCTATGGCGTGGGTGCGAGTATTGGTCCTTTGGCGGCAGGGGTGCTGATGAAGTTGTTCGGTAGCCAAATGCTCTACGCCTTCTTCAGTTTCTTTGCCCTGGTGCTGGTCTGGCGGATTCGGCCGAAGGCCGTGACCAATCTGCATCAGGTCGACGATGCGCCACTGCATCACGTGGCGATGCCGGACAGCATGTCCAGTTCACCGTTGGTGGCGGCTCTGGATCCGCGGGTTGACGAACAGGTGGTTCAGGACCAGATGCAGAGCGCGCCCGCGCCGGAAGCTGCGCCTGATGAACCTGCAGCGGATACCCCGCAGGCTGCGGATGAACCGCCTGCCGAGGAATGCGCCCGGGAACACCTCAGCGGGGCCAGGCCTTAGGCGCAAAAAAACGGGCAGTTGCCGCAAGGCACTGCCCGTTTTCATTGATGCCTTTGAGTCAGAGGTCGTCTTTATCGAAGCGCCGCGCTTCACGCTGCAGTTGATAGACGAAGCGTTCGACCTGGCGCTGTACCAGGCCGCTCATGTTGTGGAAGCGTACGCCGGCAAAGGTGGTGTCGATGCGTTCTTCGTGGTGCAGGTAACGCAGTTCCACCGGGGCCGTCATGCTGCCGAAGGGCAGGGCGGCGATAAAGCGCTCGTAAACCTGGCCCAGTTGCAGGCGTGAGGAAATATCGCCGTCGAAACGCAATTTGCAGCCGGTGGCGGAAATGTCCAGCAGCTTGCCGCTGAGGGGCGATTTGAGTTTTTCGCCGCTCAGTTCGATGTCTACCAGTTGTGCTAGCTTCAGGGCGGCACGAAAGGCGTTGCGGCGCTGGTGGTAGACCACTTCGTCCGGCAGGGTGGTGCGGTAGCAGCGGCCGCCGTTGGATTCGTCGAGGGTGGGCAAGCCGTTGCTTTCCCAGGCGATGCGTACGCCTTCATGAAAGCCTTCAACGCGAAACGGTTCACCTGCGAGCAGGAAGCGTTCACCGTCGCGGGGAATCATTTCGTCGAGGGCGATCATGTTGCTATCGCGGTCCACTTCCACCAGATAGCTTTGGAAGCGCTGGCTACGCTCGTGGAAAGTGATGATCAGCGGGTCATGGCTCTCTTGCAGCAACCGCAGGTTGGAAGAGATCTCCAACGCAGTGGTGAGCACCTTGGGTGGCTGCGGAGTATCTTCCGCATTTGAGGCGTTGAACACGGTTCATCAATCTCCAGACAAAATACAACTACACGCAGGAGCCAGCATTTTGCCAGCATGTTTCACGGCTTGGTAGCGCGCGCTCATTTTTTGGGTTTAAGCCTGACTGAGTGGGCGTGGCTTCGCAAGCATTGAGGTAGAGCCGCGGGCGTCGTATAGGGCAGGAGGTTCGCCACCATTGAGGATTTTCAGTTGGTTGGCGGTGGTGGCCTGTTGGATCTGGATCGAGCGACCATTGAGCTCGTTGGCAGCTTGGCACTCGGCAAGCAATTGGGTCAGGACATTGCTCTGTTCGAGCAATTGCGCGCCCAGGCTGGAGTGGCTGGCCAGTTGCTCGAGCCCCTCGCGGTTGGTCGGCAGGTTCAGGCTGGCAAGAATTTGCGTGCGCTTACGGCCATGCTGTTCCAGCAAGATGACCAAGGCTTGCTTCTGCGCCAGGATATCTTCCAGCAGCGGCATGTCGCGGCCGTGGAGGGCAATAGACTCGGCGCGTAGCAGCTCCAGCAAGTGTTGCGCTGGAGCAAGGTCATCGTTGATCAATTGCAGTAGGTTGGTGTCGTGCATGGCTGGCCTTGGGGATTAAGCGTCCAAAAGCCTGGCGCAAGCCTGGGGCTAGCGCTGGGCTTCGAAGTTAAGCAGTTTGCTGGCTACGCGGTTGCTGTCGACCTTATAGCTGCCATCGGCAATCGCTTGCTTCAACTCGGCCACCCGGGCTTTGTCGACGGCAGGCTGATCGCGCAGCTTGTCAGTGACTTTCTGCAACTGTTGAGCCTCATTGCTCAGGTGTACCGATTCCCCGCTTTTGCTGGTCTCGGCGGCGGTTGTCAGCGGCGTGGATTTGCCGGCATCACCGGTTTCCTTGCTGGTGCTGGTACGCGTACTGCCTGTCAGTGAAGGGGAGCTGTTTAAACGGCTGAAGTCGATGACCATGATGAAGTAAACCTCTGGGTATTTGGACGCTTGCCATGTTTTCGGCCATACCCTGAAAAACTTTAGGCTCGATTGTCGACAAACCAGGTCAGGTATCTGCGACCCTTTATCGGCCACAGTTTAGGGAACGCACGGGTTGAGCGCCAGCTATCTACATGGCTACTTCCACTTGCCCTGGCGCCGTGATGCGGGCCTTGATCACCCGTTGCGAATTGAGGTTCTTGACCCGGATCTGTTCGCTCATGCCGCCGTTGGACAGCGCCTCGCCCGGCATTCGCACATTCAATGTGCCGCTGCGTGCCGATATCACCACTTGATCGCCCTTGCGCACGACTTCCGCCTGCTCCAGATGGGCCAGGGTAACGAGCTGGTCGGCGACCATTGGTCGGACAAGTTTCTGACCAATGGCTTGGTCCACTGAGGTGAGGTAGCCCTGATTGTTCTGGCTGATGTCCCGTTCGCGCAGCACCACGTCTTCCGGTTCGATGATGCCGGCGCGCTTGAGCGGGCGTGCAGTGGTGACCACCTCGCGAAACAGCTTGACCTGCGCCGGCACGAATACCGTCCATGGCGAGGCGCCTTCGCAGCGCACTTTGACGGTGACCCGCCCCAGCGGTTGGGCCGGGCTTTCCAGGTTGGCTGTCAATTCCTTGTCGCAATTGGGCATGCGCATGCGCGGGTCCAGCTGGTTGACCTGGATTTCATAGCGACCTTCCGTTTGACTGGTGGCCAGGTAGTCTTCTACCGTGAATTCAAGAAACCCTTGAGTGACGCCGATAAGAAGATCAGGCAGGGTGACCGAATCAGCAACGGCAGGGTTGCCGGGGTTTAAAATGCACAGAGCCGACAGCCCGCACAGCAAAGTGCGGTAGCGGGATGTCAGGCGTCGGAAAAATGTCGTTTTGGCGTTCATAACAGTTAAAAAGCAAGCGCCGTGCCGTTTAGCAATGAGCGTGCGTCGGATCTTAAAGCTTTGGGGAGTCTGGGCATGGCTGGTGTAATGGATTCGGTGAACCAGCGCACGCAATTGGTTGGGCAGAATCGACTAGAGTTGTTGCTGTTCCGTCTGGACGGTGGGCAGCTCTACGGGATCAACGTATTCAAGGTTCGCGAGGTGCTGCAATGCCCTAAGCTGACCCTGATGCCCAAATCCAGTCCTGTGGTGTGCGGTGTCGCGAATATACGAGGGGCAACCATTCCGATCCTGGATCTGGCAATGGCCACGGGTTCTGGTGGCCTGCAGGACCAGAGCAATCCGTTCGTCATCATCACTGAGTACAACACCAAGACCCAGGGTTTCCTGGTGCGCTCGGTGGAGCGCATCGTCAACATGAACTGGGAAGAGATCCATCCGCCGCCCAAGGGGACCGGACGCGATCACTACCTGACGGCGGTCACTCGGGTGGACAACCAGTTGGTGGAAATCATCGACGTGGAGAAGATCCTGGCGGAAGTCGCGCCGACCTCGGAGGCGATCTCGGCAGGAGTGGTGGATGTCGAAACCCAGCACAAGGCTGTTTCCCTGCGGGTGCTGACCGTCGATGACTCGTCGGTGGCACGCAAGCAGGTCACCCGTTGCCTGCAAACCGTAGGTGTCGAGGTAGTGGCATTGAATGATGGCCGGCAAGCGCTGGATTACTTGCGCAAGCTGGTGGACGAGGGCAAGAAGCCGGAAGAGGAATTCCTCATGATGATTTCCGACATCGAAATGCCCGAAATGGACGGTTACACCCTCACGGCCGAGATACGTAATGATCCACGCATGCAAAAGCTGCATATCATCCTGCATACTTCGTTGTCAGGGGTGTTCAATCAGGCGATGGTGAAGAAGGTCGGTGCTGATGACTTCCTTGCCAAGTTCCGCCCTGATGACCTGGCATCCCGGGTAGTCGACCGGATCAAAGCAGCAGATCACAGCTAAGGGCACTCGCCCTGGCGGACATAAGATTTAAGAGGCGGCAGCATTGTCTACGGGTAATTTGGATTTTGAACAGTTCCGGGTCTTCCTGGAAAAAGCCTGTGGTATTTTGCTCGGGGAAAATAAGCAATATCTAGTCTCGAGCCGTCTCAACAAACTGATGGAGCAGCAAGGGATAAAAACCTTGGGTGAGCTGGTCCAGCGGATTCAGACCCAGCCCCGTAGTGGTTTGCGCGAGATGGTCGTGGATGCCATGACGACCAACGAAACCTTGTGGTTTCGCGACACCTACCCATTCGAGGTGTTGAAGAACAAGGTGCTTCCCGAAGCCATCAAGGCCAGTCCCAACCAGCGCTTGCGCATCTGGTCTGCGGCCTGTTCGTCGGGGCAGGAGCCCTACTCGCTGTCGATGTCCATCGATGAGTTCGAGCGTAGCAACATGGGGCAGTTGAAGATGGGGGTGCAGATCGTTGCCACTGATCTGTCCGGGACCATGCTCAACAACTGCAAGACCGGTGAATATGACAGCCTGGCAATTGGGCGTGGCCTGTCGGCCGAGCGCCTGCAGCGTTACTTCGACCCCAAGGGGCCGGGGCGCTGGGTGGTCAAGGCGCCGATCAAGAGCCGGGTGGAGTTTCGCTCGTTCAACCTGCTGGACAGCTACGCCAGTCTCGGCAAGTTCGACATCGTGTTCTGTCGCAATGTGTTGATCTACTTCTCGGCGGAGGTCAAGAAGGACATCCTGATGCGCATTCACAGCACCCTGAAGCCTGGCGGCTACCTGTTCCTGGGGGCTTCCGAAGCCCTCAATGGGCTGCCGGATCATTATCAGATGGTGCAATGCAGTCCGGGCATCATCTACCAGGCCAAGTAGCCAGCAGATCGTCGTACCGAAAAAGGAGGCCATTGGGCCTCCTTTTTTGTGCCTGCAATTATCTGGCGCGCCGGCTGAAAGCGGCAGGGTGGTTGCCGCTTTGCCGGTGTTTCGCGGAAATCCATTGCCGCTTTTCTGGCATTGCCGCCTTGCCGTCGCCGGCAAACCCTTGAAATACGGGGTTTGATGACTTGGCACGCAGCTTGCTATATCCGAGTTACGAAAAATCAGGTCACCCAAAGGTTTCCGCCATGAGCATCAGCTTCGATAAAGCGCTCGGTATCCACGAACAGGCCCTTGGCTTTCGCGCCAAGCGTGCCGAAGTTCTGGCCAACAACATCGCCAACGCCGATACCCCGAACTACAAGGCTCGGGACCTGGACTTCTCTGCCGTGCTTGCCGAGCAGAATCAGAAGGCCCAGAACGGTACCTTCGCGTTGAACATGACCAACAACCGGCATATCGAAGCCCAGGGCTTGAGCAGTGGTGATGAATCGCTGCTGTATCGCACCCCGATGCAACCTTCGATCGACCAGAACACCGTGGACGCCCAGCTGGAGCAATCGAGCTACGCGCAGAACTCGGTGGATTTCCAGGCCAGCTTCACGCTGCTTAACAGCAAATTCAAAGGGCTGGTAGCAGCCCTGCGCGGAGAGTAATCCATGTCCCTCGCCAGTGTTTTCAATATTGCCGGTAGTGGCATGAGCGCCCAGACCACCCGTCTGAACACCGTCGCCAGTAACATCGCCAACGCCGAGAGCGTCTCGTCGAGCATCGACCAGACCTACCGCGCTCGTCACCCGGTGTTTGCCACCATGTTCCAGGGTGCGCAAAGCGGCGGCAGCGACTCGCTGTTCCAGAACCAGGACGCTGCCGGCCAGGGCGTGCAGGTACTGGGTGTGGTCGAAGACCAGAGCAACCTCGAAGCTCGTTACGAGCCGAACCATCCCGCCGCTGATGCCAAGGGTTATGTCTACTACCCCAACGTCAACGTGGTGGAAGAAATGGCCGACATGATTTCTGCCAGCCGTTCGTTCCAGACCAACGCTGAAATGATGAACACCGCCAAAACCATGATGCAGAAGGTCCTGACCCTGGGTCAGTGATAAGGGGCGAAGACCATGAGCGTTACTGATACCACCAACGCCCCATCCCTCAAGGATATCCTGGCGAATTCGTCGAAAACGACGAGCAATACCAGCGCCGACGGCCTGGCCGCGGCGACCAACAGCGCCACCGGCAAACAGAGCCTGGGCAAGGACGCATTCCTCAAGCTGCTGGTAACCCAGCTGAACAACCAGAACCCGCTGGATCCGCAGGACAACAGTGCGTTCGTTGCGCAGTTGGCGCAGTTCTCCACCCTGGAAGGCATCACCACCCTCAACTCCTCGGTGAATGCGATCACGGGTAACTACAAGTCTTCCCAGGCCTTGCAGGCTTCGTCCCTGGTGGGGCGCTCGGTCATCGTGCAGACCGGTACCACCCAGGTCGACACCAGCAAGAGCATGACCGGCTCGGTCACCGTGCCATCCAGCGTGAACTCGGTCACCGTGACCGTCACCGACAAGGACGGCAATACCGTCAAGACCATCGACATGGGCAGCCAGAAGGCCGGCAACGCCAGCTTTGTCTGGGATGGCACCAAGACTGACGGCACCAAGGCGGATCCGGGCAACTACACCTTCAAGGCCAGCACCACCATCGATGGCAAGGGCACTGATCTGATCACCTACCTGCCGGCCACGGTCAATAGCGTGACCATCAGCCAGACCGGCGGCGAGTTGATGTTGAACCTCGCCGGCATGAGCAGCCCGATTGCCCTGTCCAAAGTACAAACCATTGGTATCTAGAGCCGACTAACCGGCACAAGGAGTGGAATATGTCTTTCAATATCGGCCTTAGCGGTCTCTACGCTGCCAACAAACAGCTGGACGTTACCGGCAACAACATCGCCAACGTCGCTACCACCGGCTTCAAATCCTCCCGTGCGGAGTTCGCCGACGTCTATTCGGCCACCAAGCTGGGCAGCGGCACCCAGGTGATTGGTAACGGTGTGCGCCTGGCCAACGTTTCCCAGCAGTTCACCAACGGTGATATCAACAACACCGGTAATGTGCTGGACATGGGCATCCAGGGCCAGGGCTTCTTCGTGCTGAGCACCAACGGCTCCCTGACCTACACCCGTGCCGGTACCTTCAAGACCGACAAGGAAGGCTACATCACCAACAGTGACGGCACTGCCCGCCTGCAAGGTTATGCGGTCGATGCCAACGGCAAGATCATCAACGGTGTGCTGACCGACCTGCGGATCGATACTTCGAACCTGGCGCCAAAGCCAACCGACTCGATCTCCTCGACGATCAACCTGAACTCCGATTCGACGCCGATCGATGTGGGTGCGACCACTCCGGCCTATGTGTTCAATCCGACCGACAACACCACCTACACCAAGCAGTTCAGCACGCCTGTGTATGACACCCAGGGCAACAAGCACGTCATGGATCAGTACATGATCAAGACGCCGAACGCCAATGAGTGGCAAACCTACACGCTGATTGATGGTCGCAACCCGGACGGTACTGCATTCACCATGGCCAACCAGTCGCCGATCACCATGAAGTTCGACTCGTCGGGCAAGCTCAGCAGCATGACCCCGCCAGCTGCGCCTGGGACCACGCCGTATACCATTACCGGTAACAGCATTGTCATGTCGGCTGCGGCCTGGACCCCGGGTACCGTCACTAACGGCGTGTTCACTCCCAATGGCGCCAAGCCTGCACCTAACGGTGTCAGCATCGACATGACCAAAACCGGTTCGGTGTTTGGCGAAAGCACCCGCTCGGTGATCGCGCAGAACGGCTACTCCACTGGCCAGATCAGCAGCCTGACCATCGATGGCACCGGTGTGATGCTGGCCAACTTCAGCAACGAGCAGACCAAGCCGATCGGTCAGATCTCACTGGCCAGCTTCACCAACGAGCAGGGCCTGCAGCCGGTAGGTGGCACTCAGTGGAAAGAGACCTACTCGTCCGGTATTCCTGGTTATGACGCACCGAAGACCGGCACCCTGGGAGCGATTCAGTCCAACTCCCTGGAAGAGTCCAACGTCAACCTGACCAACGAACTGGTAAACCTGATCAAGGCCCAGAGCAACTATCAGGCGAACGCCAAGACCATCTCCACCCAGAGCACCATCATGCAGACCATCATCCAGATGACCTGATGCTGGTTGGCTGAAACGCTTTACGAAAAGCCCCTCCTCGAGGGGCTTTTTTGTGCCTGTTCGATAGTGCTGTTCGCTCTGCAAGAACCGCTGCCGCAGGGGCTGGCTTGCCAGCGAAGGCGCTCTCGGTGCAGTGCAAGGCTTCGGGCCTCTTCGCTGGCAGGCAGGCTCCTGCAGCTTTGTTGCGGGCAAAAGAAAACCCCCGATAAACCGGAGGTCTATCGGGGGTTGGGGCAGGTGCCCGCAGGCACCTGTCGGCTCAGCTTATTGGCAAGCTTCGCAATCCGGCTCGTCGATGGCGCAAGCCTTAGGTACAGGAGCTGGACCGGCTGGAGCCGCGAGGACCGAGTCGTCACCGTGGTTGCCGCCGCTGGAAACAGCGTTCAGCTTGCCGGTGTTGATTGTGGACTTCTCGGTGCTGGTGGCGGCCAGGGCGCGGAGGTAGTAGGTGGTTTTCAGGCCACGGTACCAAGCCATGCGGTAGGTCACGTCCAGCTTCTTGCCCGAAGCGCCGGCGATGTACAGGTTCAGCGACTGAGCCTGGTCGATCCACTTCTGGCGACGGCTGGCGGCGTCGACGATCCACTTGGTTTCCACTTCGAAGGCAGTCGCGTAGAGCTCCTTGAGCTCCTGCGGGATGCGCTCGATCTGCTGTACCGAACCGTCGTAGTACTTCAGGTCGTTGATCATGACCGAGTCCCACAGACCGCGAGCCTTCAGGTCGCGAACCAGGTACGGGTTGATCACGGTGAATTCGCCCGACAGGTTGGATTTCACATAGAGGTTCTGATAGGTCGGTTCGATCGACTGCGACACGCCGGTGATGTTGGCGATGGTGGCGGTCGGTGCGATGGCCATGATGTTGGAGTTACGAATGCCTTTCTGTACACGGGCGCGAACCGGTGCCCAGTCCAGGGATTCGTTGAGGTCCACATCGATGTACTTCTGGCCACGGGCTTCGATCAGGATCTGTTGCGAATCCAGCGGCAGGATGCCCTTGGACCACAGCGAACCCTGGAAGGTCTCGTAGGCGCCGCGCTCGTCGGCCAGGTCGCAGGAAGCCTGGATTGCGTAGTAGCTGACCGCTTCCATGGACTTGTCGGCGAACTCGACGGCTGCGTCGGAACCGTAGGCGATGTGCTGCAGGTACAGCGCATCCTGGAAGCCCATGATGCCCAGGCCGACCGGACGGTGCTTGAAGTTGGAGTTCTTCGCTTGCGGCACCGAGTAGTAGTTGATGTCGATCACGTTGTCGAGCATGCGCACGGCAGTGTTCACGGTGCGTTGCAGCTTGGCGGTATCCAGCTTGCCGTCGACGATGTGGTTCGGCAGGTTGATCGAGCCCAGGTTGCAGACTGCGATTTCGTCCTTGTTGGTGTTCAGGGTGATCTCGGTGCACAGGTTCGAGCTGTGGACCACGCCCACGTGCTGCTGCGGGCTGCGCAGGTTGCACGGGTCCTTGAAGGTCAGCCATGGGTGGCCGGTCTCGAAGAGCATGGACAGCATCTTGCGCCACAGGTCTTTGGCCTGGACGGTCTTGAACAGCTTGATCTTGTTGTACTCGGTCAGGGCTTCGTAGTACTCGTAGCGCTCTTCGAAGGCCTTGCCGGTCAGGTCGTGCAGATCAGGCACTTCCGATGGCGAGAACAGGGTCCACTTGCCGTCGTCGAAGACGCGCTTCATGAACAGGTCGGGGATCCAGTTGGCGGTGTTCATGTCGTGGGTACGACGGCGGTCATCACCGGTGTTCTTGCGCAGCTCGATGAACTCTTCGATGTCCATGTGCCAGGTTTCCAGGTAGGCACAGACAGCGCCCTTGCGCTTGCCACCCTGGTTCACGGCTACCGCGGTGTCGTTGACCACTTTCAGGAAGGGCACGACGCCCTGGGACTTGCCGTTGGTGCCCTTGATGTAGGAGCCCAGTGCGCGTACCGGAGTCCAGTCGTTGCCCAGGCCGCCGGCGAATTTCGACAGCATGGCGTTGTCGTGGATGGCGCCGTAGATGCCCGACAGATCGTCCGGAACGGTGGTCAGGTAGCAGCTCGACAGCTGTGGACGCAGGGTGCCGGCGTTGAACAGGGTCGGGGTCGAAGCCATGTAGTCGAAGGACGACAACAGGTTGTAGAACTCGATGGCGCGGTCTTCACGCTGTTTCTCTTCGATTGCCAGGCCCATGGCCACGCGCATGAAGAAGATCTGTGGCAGTTCGAAACGCACGCCATCCTTGTGGATGAAGTAGCGGTCGTACAGGGTCTGCAGGCCCAGGTAGGTGAACTGCTGGTCGCGCTCGTGGTTGATCGCCTTGCCGAGTTTTTCCAGATCGAACTCGGCCAGTACCGGGTTCAGCAATTCGAACTCGATACCCTTGGCGACGTAAGCCGGCAGCGCCTTGGCGTACAGCTCGGCCATTTCGTGGTGGGTGGCGCTTTCGGCTACTTCGAGGAAGCCCAGGCCTTCGGCACGCAGGGTGTCCATCAGCAGGCGGGCAGTCACGAACGAGTAGTTCGGCTCGCGCTCGACCAGGGTGCGGGCAGTCATCACCAGGGCGGTGTTGACGTCTTTGAGTGCCACGCCGTCGTAGAGGTTCTTCAGGGTTTCGCGCTGGATCAGGTCGCCGTCGACTTCTTCCAGGCCTTCGCAGGCTTCGCTGACGATGGTGTTCAGGCGGCCCATGTCCAGGGGCGCGAAGCTGCCATCGGTGCGGGTGATGCGGATCGAAGGGTGGGCTTGTACCGGCTCTTCGCTGGTGGAGCGGGTAGCCCGTTCCTTGGCGCGGGAGTCACGGTAGATCACGTAGTCGCGGGCGACTTTCTGCTCGCCGGCGCGCATCAGGGCCAGTTCGACCTGGTCCTGGATCTCTTCGATGTGGATGGTGCCGCCCGAAGGCATGCGACGCTTGAAGGTTGCGGTGACCTGTTCGGTCAGGCGCGCCACGGTGTCGTGGATTCGCGACGAGGCAGCGGCGGTGCCGCCTTCAACTGCGAGGAACGCTTTGGTGATCGCGACGGTGATCTTGTCATCGGTATAAGGAACGACAGTGCCGTTACGCTTGATCACGCGCAATTGGCCAGGTGCGGTAGCAGACAGATCCTGAGTGGAATCGGCGGCCTGCGGCGCATTGGCCTGCGAGTTCTCGCGAGTTGTGTCGGTTTGCATGGGTGTCTCCACGTTCTCTATGTTTGTTTGGGCACCGTTTGGGTGCCCACCGTTCCGTCCTGAAGCACTACAGCCGGCAGAGGCCGGGCATAACGACTTCGGGACAGTTCAGGAAGGGGGCTATAGGCGCCGCTTCCATGCCGAAGTCATGGGTGCCGAGCCGGGGCTCGGCACCTTATTCCTGGTGGGTGACAGTCTTGTTGCTGCAACACCCGTACCGCTTTCTCCTGGACAGGGTGGAAAACGATGCCATCCGCACGCGCGGTCTTGGTCTTCTGAAACAGCGATTGGTTCCACCAAACGGGGCAAGAAAAGGGCTTGAGTTTCTTGGCTGAATTGTGTTTGGTTTTTTGCGCAAAACCCTAGATATAGGGATTTTTAGCCGCCGGGCTACAAGATAATGCGTTTGGGGGGCTGATTGCAACGTACTGCCTGTGGATAAGGTTGTGCGTAAATTGTGTATGGACTGGGTAAAACTCACGCAGCCCGCAGTCCCAGTGGATGGAACCGTTTGTCACTGTTTTTTACCGTCGAAAATTGCCTTGGGCGGATTTTTGCGGGCGCGAACCCTATCACAAAAAAACGCCCTGACCGAGTCGTTTTAGCCGCTTGTGTCGGCGCCTGTGCCGGTTGCTACAATCGGCAGCGATCGGCTGGGGTTTCCCGGCCTTTCCCATGGCAAACCAGCCACCTTTCCCAGAGCGTGTTATCCGCCTTTTTCATGACAGAAAGACGGGGGCTTTCCTGCTCAAGGTGGACTGGCAATAGAACAAGAAGAGGTCGTGCGTGGAACAGGAAGCCTGGCAGGTACTGATTGTCGAGGATGACCAGCGTCTGGCTGAGTTGACCCGTGAATATCTCGAAAGCAATGGCCTGCAGGTGGCGATCGAGGGCAACGGTGCCCGGGCCGCGGCCAGGATCATTGCCGAGCAGCCGGATCTGGTGATCCTCGACCTGATGCTGCCCGGTGAAGACGGCCTGAGCATCTGCCGCAAGGTTCGGGATCGTTATGACGGAGTGATCCTCATGCTCACCGCCCGTACCGATGACATGGACCAGATCATGGGCCTGGACCTGGGTGCCGACGACTATGTCTGCAAGCCGGTGCGCCCGCGGTTGCTGCTGGCACGCATCCAGGCCCTGCTGCGCCGTAGCGAAGCGCCGGAGCCGGCGGTGGAGAAAACCCGCCGCCTGCAGTTCGGCCCGCTGGTGGTGGACAATGCCCTGCGCGAGGCCTGGCTGAGCGATGCCGGGATCGAATTGACCAGTGCCGAGTTCGACCTGCTGTGGCTGCTGGTGGCCAATGCCGGGCGGATCCTGTCCCGGGAAGAAATCTTCACCGCCCTGCGCGGCATCGGCTATGACGGCCAGGACCGCTCCATCGATGTTCGGATCTCGCGCATCCGCCCGAAGATCGGTGACGATCCGGAGCACCCGCGGCTGATCAAGACCATTCGCAGCAAGGGTTACCTGTTCGTCCCCGAAGCCGCCGCCGACATGCGCTCGTGAACTCGATCTTCCTGCGGATCTACGGCGGTATGTGCGCCGCGCTGATCCTCGTGGCGTTGCTTGGGGTCCTGGCCCTGCATCTGTTGAACCAGGTGCGCAGCGAGCAGTACCGCGAGCGGCTGGCCCACGGCACTTTTTCGCTGATGGCGGACAACCTGCAGCCGATGAGCGAGATCGAGCGTCGCCGGGCGCTGGCGGTGTGGGAGCGCTTGCTGGGCATTCCCCTGAGTCTCAAGACCTTCAGCCAGACCGACCTGGACAGTAGCCAGCGCGGTCGGGTGCTGCGCGGCCAGGCGCTGGTGGAGCAGACCGGCCCCTTCGCCGCCCGGGTCTATCGCCTGGTCAGCGAGAAGGAACAGCTGCTGCTCAGTGCCGAGGTCCAGCAGATCAGCGAGCAGTTGGCCCGGGCCACTATCTACCTGCTGGCGGATGAGCTGGTGCGTTATCCGGTGGCAGAGCAACCCCAGCGCCTGGCTGCACTCAAGGAAGCCAAGGGGTTTGGCTTCGATATGCAGTTGTCGACTCTGGACGCCGCCGACATGGACGAGGATCAGCGGCGCCGGGTGGCCGAGGGCGACACGGTGATGGCCCTGGGCAAGGGTGGCGATTCGATCCGGGTCTTCGCCGGCCTGGTGGGCACGCCCTGGGTGCTGGAGATCGGCCCGCTGTATCAGATGAATCCCTATCCGCCGCAATGGCTGGTGCTGATTGCCGTGCTGGGCCTGAGCCTGATCGGCCTGATCGTCTATCTATTGGTGCGCCAGCTGGAGCGGCGCCTCAGCGGCCTGGAGTCGGCGGCCACGCGCATCGCCAAGGGCAGCCTGGAGACCCGCGTGCCGGCCCGTGGCGCGGACTCGGTGGGGCGCCTGGCGGCGGCCTTCAATGGCATGGCCGAGCACTTGCAGCGCCTGCTGGCGATTCAGCGCGAGCTGGTACGTGCGGTGTCCCATGAGTTGCGCACACCCGTGGCGCGGCTGCGTTTCGGCCTGGAGATGATTGCTTCGGCGAGCACCGATCAGGCCCGGCAGAAGTACCTGGACGGCATGGACAACGACATTCAGGACCTCGACCGGCTGGTGGACGAAATGCTGACCTACGCCCGTCTGGAGCAGGGCTCACCGGCCCTGAATTTCCAGCGTATCGACCTGGATGCGCTGATCAACCAGGTGATCAGCGAACTGGCGCCGTTGCGGGCCAATCTCAAGGTCCGGCGTGGCCTGTGCCTGTCTGCCGCCGAGTGTGACGGTGCGTGGGTCGAGGCCGAGCCGCGCTACCTGCACCGGGCCTTGCAGAACCTGGTGGGCAACGCCATGCGTCATGCCGAGTCCCAGGTGACGGTCAGCTATCAGGTAGGGCAGTTGCGCTGCCGGGTGGATGTGGAAGATGACGGTCCCGGCGTACCGGAACATGCCTGGGAAAAGATCTTCACGCCATTCCTGCGCCTGGATGACAGCCGCACCCGGGCTTCCGGCGGGCATGGGCTGGGGCTGTCGATTGTGCGGCGGATCATCCATTGGCACGAGGGCCGCGCCCTGATCAGCAAGAGCAAGAACCTGGGCGGTGCCTGCTTCAGCCTGAGCTGGCCACGGCATCAGGAACCCCGCTGAGGGCGGCCCCGGTTCAGGCCTTGATGGCCACCAGGCTCAGCAGATGATCATCTTGCACGGCGAACTGCCCTTGCAGTTCGCGGCCGTGCTGCCATTCCCCGGACAGATCGGTCAGCAGGCGCATCCGCACCGGCCCTTCGGCAGACCATTCCAGGACTTCGGCGTGTTCGAAATAGAAGCGTTTGTGCACCAGCGGGTACAGGGCCTTGAACAGGCTTTCCTTGATCGAGAAGGTCAGGGTTACCGCCAGTGCATGCAGCTCGGCCGGCAACTGGTCGCGGCGCTGCAGTTCGGCCGGGGTCAGGATCTGCTCCGCCAGTTTGGCCGCACGTTCTGCACTGAGCAGGTGTTCCAGGTCCATTCCCAGGCCACGCCAGTGTTGCTTGTCGGCGACGATGGCCGCGGCGCGTCCGCTGCTGTGGGTGATCGAACCGCAGATGTGTTGGGGCCAGATCGGCGCTCGGTCATCGCCAATGGGCGGTACCCAGTCCAGTCGTTGCAGTTGCTGCAAGGCGGCTCGGGCACACAGGCGTCCAGCGAGAAATTCGGCCTGACGCTTGGCCACCGAACGCTGGATGCTCGGCGGTGCCTCAATGCCGCT
Organism: Pseudomonas sp. NFPP25; assembly: GCF_900116505.1. Taxonomy (NCBI): domain Bacteria; kingdom Pseudomonadati; phylum Pseudomonadota; class Gammaproteobacteria; order Pseudomonadales; family Pseudomonadaceae; genus Pseudomonas; species Pseudomonas sp. NFPP25. The sequence continues at coordinate 713,259 of NZ_FPBG01000002.1, forward strand.
GCGCTGAAAATCATCCGCGGCAAGTTGCCCGGGATCGAACCGGGTACTTAGCCAGAGGGCTTGGGGCAGGACGTTCGGCAGCGGCCAGGCAGCGTCCAGAGGGGTGCAGCAAGCGGGGAGGGGGGGGAGAGCATTCATGGCCGCTAGTGTGCCGGGTTGCTGCGTTTGAGGGTAGTCGGGTGAAGCGCAAAGGGTTGCCGCAGCGCACTGACGGCAACCCAGGTACGGCGGCTAGCCAAACAGTTTTTTGAAGAATGCCTGCATGTCGGCCCAGGAACGCTCATCGGCGGCCTTGTTGTAGCCGATGTCCGGCCCGCCGTGTTCGCCATGGCTCAGGCGGTCGGCATCGGGATTGCTGAAGCCATGCTTGGCTCCCTCCAGGCTGACGAAGCGGTAGTCGGCGCCGGCCTTGTCCATTTCCGCCTTGAAGGTGGTGACGTTGTCCGCCGTCACCATGCTGTCCTGGGCCCCATGTTCCACCAGGATCTTGGCCTTGACGCTGCCGGGGGTAGCCGGTGTGGCGGTGGCCAGGGCACCGTGGAAACTCACCACGCCGGCCAGGGGCAGGCCCTGGCGCGCGGCGTCCAGGACAATCTTGCCGCCAAAGCAGTAGCCGATGGCGGCGAGTTTCTGCGGATCGGTCTGCGGTTGCTGTTTCAACAGCTCAAGGCCGGCGTTGAAACGTGCACTGGCAGCGGCACTGTCCTTCAGCGCGGCCTGCATGAAGGCCATGGCGTCCGCCGGGTGTTCGGTGTGCTTGCCCTGGCCGTACATGTCGATGGCCAGGGCACTGTAGCCAAGGGCGGCAAGGTCCCGGGCCCGGCGCTTGGCGTAGTCGTTGAGGCCCCACCATTCATGCACCACCACGATGCCCGGGCGCGGGCCCTGTAGGGCGTCGTCGTAGGCGTAGTAGCCGATCAACTGAGTGCCGTCGGTGCTGCGATAGGGAATTTCCTGAGTCTTGATGGCGGCCTGGCTGAGGCTGCCGAGGGTTAACAGGACCAATGCGACGAGCATGCGCATGAGGGGAACTCCGGTTGAAAAGGTGTCAGCACAGCCTAGTCGATCTGGTTCAGGCGAGGTTAAGGGTGTGTTCAGGGGGAGTTCAGGGCGGGCTGTTTACTCTAGCCCCGTACCCAAAAAGCCAATAGCGCAAAGGAAACTTCCTATGACTTCATTGAAAAAACTGTTCCTGGCCTTTACCGTCTTCGGCGCCAGCGCCGCTGCCCAAGCCGCTGACAGCAACTTCGTTGGGTTGTCCTTTGGCCAGACCAGCGACAAGATCAACAAGTCCAGCCAGCTCAACAGCAACCTGGGCCACCCGAACGCCGATGGCGTGATCGGCAAGGACAACACCTGGGGCATACGCGCCGGTCAACAGAATGACCAGGGTCGCTACTACGCTACCTACGATTATGTGTCTGGCTCCCACAACGGCATTAAACTGCGCCAGCAGAACCTGCTGGGCAGCTACGATATGTTCCTGCCGGTGACCAGCAGCACCAAACTCTTTGGCGGCGGTACGGCCGGCCTGACCAAGCTGACTCAGGAGTCTCCGGGCTTCAGCCGTGACAGCGACATTGGTTACGCGGTGGGCGTACAGGCCGGCGTCCTGCAACAGGTTTCACAGAACACCTCGGTGGAGCTCGGCTACCGTTACCTGCGCAGCAATGCCGGGACCGAGATGAGCGAGCGCGGTGGCAGCAAGCAGGGTTCGCTGAGCCTTACCAGCAGCGCCCAGACCTACCTGTCGGCCAACTACGCTTTCTGATAAGCGGCCTGGCCTGGACCGCGCCGGATCGTGCCTTGGGCACGGTCCGGCGTTGGCGCATTAATCATCAGGGCGCAGGGGCGCCCCTGGAGATGTCGAATTTTGCCTGGGAGAGCGTTATGAAGTTGCTGGTCGTCGAAGATGAGGCGCTGTTGCGTCATCATTTGCAAACCCGCCTCACCGACAGCGGTCATGTCGTCGAGTCCGTGGCCAACGCCGAGGAGGCGCTGTATCAGACCGAGCAGTTCAACCACGATCTGGCGGTGATCGACCTGGGCCTGCCCGGCATGGGCGGGCTGGACCTGATCCGCCAGTTGCGCAACCGTGGCAAGACGTTCCCGATCCTCATCCTCACGGCCCGTGGCAACTGGCAGGACAAGGTCGAGGGCCTGGCGGCCGGTGCGGACGACTATGTGGTCAAGCCATTCCAGTTCGAAGAGCTGGATGCGCGCCTGAATGCGCTGCTGCGGCGCTCCAGTGGCTTCACCCAGTCCACCATCATTGCCGGGCCGCTGCTGCTGGACCTGAATCGCAAGCAGGCCTCCCTGGATGAGCAGCCCCTGGCCCTGACGGCCTATGAGTACCGGATTCTCGAATACCTGATGCGTCATCATCAGCAAGTGGTGGCCAAGGACCGGCTCATGGAGCAGTTGTACCCGGACGACGACGAGCGCGATCCGAATGTCATCGAAGTGCTGGTGGGCCGCTTGCGGCGCAAGCTTGAGGGGCCGTCGGGCTTCAAGCCGATCGATACGGTGCGTGGCCTGGGCTACCTGTTCAACGAGCGTTGCCGATGATTCGATCGCTGCGCCTGCGCCTGATGCTGGCCGCCACGACCCTGGCGGTGCTGTTCATGCTGGCCCTGCTGCCAGCCATGCAGGGGGCGTTCAGCCTGGCGTTGCAGGACTCTATCGAGCAGCGCCTGGCTTCTGATGTCACCACCCTGATCAGTGCGGCGCGGATCGAGAACAACCGCCTGCAGATGCCGGCGCAATTGCCCGACGAGCGCTTCAACCTCGCCGACAGCCGCCTGCTGGGCTACATCTACGATCGCGAAGGGCACCTGGTCTGGCGCTCGCGGGCGACCCAGGAAGAGAACATCAACTACCGGCCGCGGTACGACGGGCGTGGCAATGAGTTCGCCAGGATCCGTGAAGCCAACGGCCAGGAGTTCTTTGTCTACGACGTCGAGATCAAGCTGCTGGGGGGCAAGAGCGCGGCCTTCAGTATCGTCGCGCTGCAGCCGGTGCGTGAGTACCAGCAAACCCTGGAAGGCGTTCGGGAAAACCTCTACCTGGGGTTCGGCGCGGCCTTGCTGGTGCTCCTGGCACTGCTCTGGCTCGGCCTGACCTGGGGTTTGCAAGCCTTGCGACGCTTGAGCCAGGAGCTGGACCAGATCGAAAGCGGCACCCGCCAGAGCCTCAGTGAGGAGCACCCGCGCGAGCTGTTGCGCCTGACGGGCTCGTTGAACCGCCTGCTGCAAAGCGAGCGTGAGCAGCGCAGCCGCTATCGTGACTCCCTGGATGACCTGGCCCACAGCCTGAAAACCCCGTTGACGGTGTTGCAGGGCGTGAGCGAGGACATGGCGCAACGGCCCCAGGATCGTGAGCAGGCCTGGGTGCTGCAGGCGCAGATCGAGCGCATGAGCCAGCAGATCAGTTACCAGTTGCAGCGCGCCAGCCTGCGCAAGAGCGGTCTTGTGCGCCACCAGGTGCGGCTGCGGCCGGTGCTGCAAAGCCTCTGCGACACCCTGGACAAGGTCTATCGCGACAAGCAGGTACGGGTGTCCTTCGACTTGCCGGAACGCTGCTACCTGCCGATCGAGCACGGCGCTTTGCTGGAGTTGCTCGGCAACCTGTTGGAGAACGCTTATCGCCTGTGCCTGAGCTCAGTGCGCATCAGCGTGCGCGAGACCCTGGAAGGCTCCGAGTTGTGTGTGGAAGACGACGGCCCCGGCGTGCCACCCGATCAGCGGGCGCGGATTCTGCAGCGCGGTGAGCGCCTGGATCGCCAGCACCCGGGACAGGGCATCGGCCTGGCGGTGGTCAAGGACATCATCGAGAGCTACGGCGCGCAACTGACCCTGGGGGATTCGGCCCTGGGGGGGGCGGCCTTCCGGATTCACTTTCCGGCCCTGTAGGGGGGCTACTGTTCCCGGGCGCGGTAGGCGCCCGGGGTCAGGCCGGTCCATTTCTTGAACGCCCGGTGAAAGGCCGAGGGCTCGGAAAAGCCCAGTTGTTCGGCGATCTGTTGCAATGACAGGTCGGCCCGGCCGAGGTGGTAGATGGCAATGTCGCGGCGCAGCTCATCCTTCAGCTCCTGAAAGCTCGAACCTTCTTCGCGCAGATGCCGGCGCAGGGTCTGCGGGCTGACGTGCAGGTGCTGGGCGACGCTTTCCAGGTCGGGCCAGTGCTCGCGGTCGCGACTGAGCAGGCGGCGCAGCTGGCTGCTGAGGCTGTCGCCTTCATCCGGGCGCGACAACAGGTCGGCGGGAGAGCGTTCGAGAAAGTGCTTGAGGGTGCGTTCGTCCTGCAGCAGCGGCATGCCCAGGTAGCGACTGTGGAACAGCAGGCTGCTGCGTTCCCGGGTGAACTGCAGCGGGCAAGGGAAAAGCAGGTCGTATTCCGCGCCGTGATCGGGCTTGGGGTAGCTGAAGCAGGCCTGCTCCAGGCGGATGCGCTGGCCGATCAACCAACTGCCGAGGCGATGCCAGATCACCAGCAGGCTCTCGCTGAGAAAGTGCTCGGGATCCCATAGCTCGGAATCATCCAGGCTCAGCCGGGCCATTTCTCCTTCACGCGTCAGACTCAGACGCGGGGCTTCCGGAAACAGGCTATAAAATAATAAGCCGCGATTGAGTGCTTTTTCCAAGGTACGGCAGTGGATCAGCGCGTGGCACATCATGGCGAAGGTCCCGCGCTTGCTGGGGCCATGGCCGAACCCGAGGTACTCGTCATCCAGCTCCAGCCACAGTTGCTGCAATAGACGGGTGAATTGCTCGGGGGCGATACGGGCCTTGGGTTGGTTCAGCAGTTCGGGGCTGATGCCCAACTGATGCAGCAGGGGCGCGTAGTCATAGCCGTGCCGGCGTGCTCCGCCCAAGGCGGCACGGGCAAAGTGGCTGGCGATGGTGCGTTCGCGCATGCAGGCAGGTCCGTCCATTGAGTGGCGGATCTTAGCCAGCCCCCAGGAAGGGAACAAGGCGGATATCCGCCAAATTGTAGGACGAGAGAGGGTGAGTGGGCGGAAATCCGCCAGCTTCAGCCTGCGCAACGGATGCAAGGATCAGCCCGCACCCCTGATGTCTAAAGGCCTGCAAGGCTTTTTCACAAGGTGGCACGGGCTTTGCGATAGAGCCGGAAGATCTGCCAGCACGCAGCTCGACACAACAAATCCCTCCAGCGCAGGAGGGTTCGCACTTTAGGCACCGCATGCATCGACGGAAAGTGCATGCCGGGGCTCTTGAGGAAACTTGCAATGACGACTCGTCAGCCACTGTACAAATCCCTGTATTTCCAGGTGATCGTTGCCATCGCCATCGGCATCCTGCTCGGCCACTTCTACCCTCAGACCGGCGTGGCTCTCAAGCCCCTGGGTGACGGCTTCATCAAACTGATCAAGATGGTCATCGCTCCGATCATTTTCTGTACCGTGGTGAGTGGTATCGCCGGCATGCAGAACATGAAGTCGGTGGGCAAGACCGGCGGCTATGCGCTGCTGTACTTCGAAATCGTCTCCACCATCGCCCTGCTGATCGGCCTGATCGTGGTCAACGTGGTGCAGCCGGGGGCCGGCATGCACATCGACGCTTCGACCCTGGACGCCTCGAAAGTTGCAGCCTACGTGACTGCCGGTAATGACCAGAGCATCGTCGGCTTCATCCTCAACATCATCCCGGCCACCATCGTCGGCGCCTTCGCCAATGGCGATATCCTGCAGGTGCTGATGTTCTCCGTGGTGTTCGGTTTCGCCCTGCATCGCCTGGGCGCCTACGGCAAGCCGGTGCTGGATTTCATCGACCGTTTCGCCCATGTGATGTTCAACATCATCAACATGATCATGAAGCTCGCGCCCCTGGGTGCGCTGGGCGCCATGGCGTTCACCATCGGTGCCTACGGTGTGGGTTCCCTGGTGCAACTGGGCCAACTGATGATCTGCTTCTACATCACCTGCGTGGTGTTCGTGCTGGTGGTCCTGGGGGCAATCTGCCGCGCCCACGGCTTCAGCGTGATCAAGCTGATCCGCTACATCCGTGAAGAACTGCTGATCGTGCTGGGGACTTCCTCCTCGGAATCGGCCCTGCCGCGCATGCTGATCAAGATGGAACGCCTGGGCGCCAAGAAGTCGGTGGTCGGCCTGGTGATCCCTACTGGTTATTCGTTCAACCTCGACGGTACTTCGATCTACCTGACCATGGCTGCGGTGTTCATTGCCCAGGCCACTGATACCCACATGGACATCACTCACCAGATCACCCTGCTGCTGGTGCTGCTGCTGTCTTCCAAAGGCGCTGCCGGTGTGACGGGCAGTGGCTTCATCGTCCTGGCCGCGACCCTGTCGGCCGTGGGTCACCTGCCGGTGGCCGGCCTGGCGCTGATCCTGGGTATCGACCGCTTCATGTCCGAAGCTCGCGCCCTGACCAACCTGGTGGGCAACGCCGTGGCTACCGTAGTGGTTGCCAAGTGGGTCAAGGAGCTGGACGAAGACAAGCTGCAATCCGAGCTGGCTTCCGGTGGCCGGCCGATTACCGACACCCGTGAAACCGATGACCTGGGTGTGGCCGAAGGCCCGGCACCGAGCATCAAGTAAGCCTTGAGCTATATAAAGAACCCGCTTCGGCGGGTTTTTTATTGCCTGGCGATTGAGCGCAACGGTCAGCCCGGCTGACTGTTGCGGTGATTGTTGCGGGCGTCGCGGCTGCCTACTCTGTGGGCTGCCGATCAAGAGGAGAGGGCTATGCAAGGGCCGTTGGCGTCACTCAAGGTACTGGATTTCTCCACCCTGCTGCCGGGGCCCTTCGCCTCGTTGCTGCTGGCGGACATGGGCGCCGAGGTCCTGCGCATCGAGTCGCCGACCCGCATGGATCTGTTGCGGGTGTTGCCGCCTCACGATGCCGGGGTTTCCGCCAGCCACGCTTATCTCAACCGCAACAAACGCAGCCTGGCCCTGGACCTCAAGCGTCCCGAAGCGCTGGAGGTGGTGCGGCAACTGGTGCAGGACTACGACATTGTTCTCGAACAGTTCCGCCCGGGCGTGATGGAGCGCCTGGGGCTGGGTTACCAGGCCTTGAAGGCGATCAACCCGCGACTGATCTACGTCTCCATTACCGGCTATGGCCAGACCGGCCCCTACCGGGACCGCGCCGGGCATGACATCAACTACCTGGCCCTGGCCGGGCTGGCCAGCCAGACCGGCCGCCGCGATCAGGGACCATTACCCCTGGGCATCCAGGCCGCGGATATCGCCGGGGGCTCGCTGCATGGGGTGATCGGCCTGTTGGCGGCGGTGATCGCGCGCCAGCATAGCGGCCAGGGACAGTACCTGGACGTGAGCATGACCGACTGCGTGTTCAGCCTGAACGCCATGGCCGGTGCCGGCTACCTGGCCTGTGGGGTCGAGCCCGGAATGGAGCAGCAGGTGCTCAATGGTGGCAGCTTTTATGACTACTACCGCAGCCGAGACGGGCGCTGGCTGTCGGTGGGCAGTCTGGAGCCGGTGTTCATGCAGCAGTTGTGTCAGGCCCTGGGCCGCCCGGAACTGGCGGCCCAGGGCCTGTCTCCCTTGCCCGAACAGCAACAGGCACTGAAGCAGGCCTTGCAGGTCGAATTCGAGAAACACGATTTCGCCGAGTTGTGCCAGCTGTTCGCTGGTTTCGATGCCTGCGTCGAGCCGGTGCTGAGCCTGGGCGAGGCCCTGGAACATCCGCAGTTGCAGGCCAGGCAACTGGTCAGCCAGGTGCCCCGTGAAGACGGCAGCCGGCAGGCGCAGATGGCCTGCCCGTTGAAGTTTTCCGAGGGGCTGCCAGAGCCGCGGCATATTGGCGCCAGGTTGGGGGCGCATTCCGATCAGGTGCTGGAGGAACTGGGCTACAGCGCCGAGCGCATCGAGGCACTGCGGCGCGAGCGGGTCATCGCGTAGCTGCGGGTTTGCCGAGGCAGTGCTTTAAAACTGTCACTCGACCCTGGTTTCCCCGCTGTAGACCAGGGTTTGCCGACAACGCCGGCACAGATAGCGACGCCCCTGGGCCACCAGTTTGTGGCGTTGGGCGGAGAACGGGAAATCGCTCTCGGCGCAGGGGCAGCGGTAGATATAGCGGGTCACGCTGCGACGCTTGACGTCGTAGGTATGACAACGATTGGGCGGCAGTTCGTACACACCGCGCATGATCAGTTGCCACTCTTCACCGTGGGGCTGGATACGTTCGCCAAACAGTTGGTGGGCGATCAGGTGTGCCACTTCGTGGGCCACGGTCTGCTTGAGGAAGTCCTCGGTGTTTTCCCGGTACAGCTGCGGGTTGAAGCGCAGCAGGTTCTCGTGCAAATGGGCGACACCGGCTTTCTGGCCACGCAACTTGAGGCTGACCACCGGGCGTTTGAAAGGACGTTTGAAAAAGGATTCAGCGAGTTGGAAACAATCTTCGACGCGGGTATTGAGTTGCTCGGGCATGCTTAACGGCTCTCCAGAGGGAGTGAGTATGCCGCAAACAGGGGGGGGGGCGAATCGCCCAGGCGCCGAATGGTCATCCACCCCGCGCCCATAAGAAGGCCGCCTTGCGGCGGCCTGTGCTGGCAGACAGAGGATTATTATTGGTGCGGCGTCAGTTGGTGTACACGGGGCCGACGCCCAGGCCCCAGACAATCACGGTGAAGGCCATGATCGCGACCAGTACCACCAGGCCGACTGCCAGCACTGAGCTGGAAAACAGGAACCCCTCGTCCGACGGGATATTCATGAAGGTCGGCAGCCCGACATACAGCAGGTAGACCGTGTAGCAGATGGCGGCAGTGCCGACGATCATGCCCAGCCACATGTGCGGGTACAGCGCCGCCAGGCCACCGACGAACAGCGGTGTGGCGGTGTAGGTGGCAAAGGCCACGCAACGTGCCAGGCTCGGGCTGGCGTCATAGGTCCGGGCCATCCAGTGGATGAACGCGCCCATCACCGCCACGCCGCCAAGCATGGCCAGGTACGACATGATGGTCATCCACAGGGCGCTTTCCATGGTCAACATCACCGGCGCGCGATTGCCGATGACCCAGCCGACCTGGGTGGTGCCGATAAAAGCCGAAATGGCGGGGATTGCCGCGAGGATCAGCGTATGGGTGAGGTACATGTGGCTGATGCTTTCCTCGGCATCGCCACGGATGTCTCGCCATTCCTGATCGGGGTGGGTGAAGAGTCCTACGACATGATGAATCATGGTCAGTCACTCCTTTATTGTTGCCATCGCCCCCCAACGGAGCGCTTACAGCCAAGTGGCACAGTCAGTATAGGTCTATATGTGCATGCGACCTTATGTCGCAGTATAGGGAGGAGTTTTCCGCAGATGTACGCACCTTTAGAGCAAATTGCGCTGTAAACCCCCGGGCTAATCGCTGCTGCATCTGTCATTGCAGCCCCGGCACCGCTGCTCTGCGGCGCTTTCACGGGGCTGGGGTTTTTGCGTAAAATGTCCGGCTTTTCGTCACATACCTCGCGGATTTCAAGAGCCATGGGCACTCTTACGGTCAACCAGAACAAACTGCAGAAACGTCTTCGCCGCCAGGCGGGCGAGGCGGTCGCCGATTTCAACATGATCGAAGAGGGCGACAAGGTCATGGTCTGCCTGTCCGGCGGCAAGGACAGCTACACCATGCTCGACGTGCTGCTGCACCTGCAGAAGGTGGCGCCGATCAAGTTCGAGATCGTCGCGGTGAACATGGACCAGAAACAGCCAGGCTTTCCTGAGCACGTGCTGCCGGCCTACCTCAAGGAACTGGGGATCGAGTACCACATTGTCGAGAAGGACACCTATTCGGTGGTCAAGGAGCTGATCCCGGAAGGCAAGACCACCTGCTCGCTGTGCTCGCGCCTGCGTCGCGGCACCCTGTACACCTTCGCCGACGAAATAGGCGCCACCAAGATGGCCTTGGGTCACCACCGCGACGATATCGTCGAGACCTTCTTCCTCAACATGTTCTACAACGGTTCGCTCAAGGCCATGCCGCCCAAGCTGCTGGCCGATGATGGGCGCAACGTGGTAATCCGCCCGCTGGCCTACTGCAGCGAGAAGGACATCCAGGCCTATTCCGACCTCAAGCAGTTCCCGATCATCCCGTGCAACCTCTGCGGTTCCCAGGAGAACCTGCAACGCCAGGTGGTCAAGGAGATGCTTCAGGAATGGGAGCGCAAGACTCCAGGGCGTACCGAAAGCATCTTCCGCGGCCTGCAGAACGTGATCCCCTCGCAACTGGCGGACCGCAATCTGTTCGACTTCACCAGTCTGCGCATCGACGACAGCGCCACGCCGCGTTTCGTCAATGTGGTGAACCTCTGATCCGATCCTGGTGAATCCGGGCTGCGCTTGCGCAGCCCGGTCATTCAGTTCCCCGGCATGCGAGGAATGAAGGCCACGCTGCCTTGCGCCGGTTTCTTGGCCAGGCGCTCACCGTTGGTCGGGGTGGTGCGGACCAGTTGATGATCCTCGCCCAGATACCCCAGCATCAGCGGTTCATCGTGCTTCTGCTGGACGAAGATCAGGGTGCGCTGCGGGTCCCAGTGCTGGCCACTGGTCTTGTCCAGCCAGGCCATGAAGTCCGCGCTGCTGCCGTTGCGCGGGAAGTCCGCGGTTTCTGCCACGTAGTAGAAGGGTGCGCCCTGGTTCTGCAGGTACATCGGCAGTTTGTTATCGATTTCCACCATGACCATCCGCCATTGATTCCAGGGAGCGATCCGGCTCGCGGCAGCCCGGGTATCGGCGCTGAACTGCATCACCCCCCCGCCGCTGTTGCTCCAGGGGTAGGCAACCCCCAGCACCAGCAGCATGACCAGGGCCGCACAGGAGAAGCCGAGGGGCCAGCCACGGGAAACGGGTTTGCCGACGGCCTGGCGTAGCTGCAGCCGACGGTTGAGCCACCAGGCACCGAGCAACTGAGCGAAGGGCACCAGGGGCAGAACGTAATAGCTGCGCCGGCTGCCACTGGCGGTGAAGAACAGGAACAGCAGCCCCAGGGCCCACACCAGCCAGCGCTCATTGGGTTGCAACTGGCGCCAGTGCCGGGCCGCCAGCCATAGGCCGAGGATCCAGCAGGGCGCCCAGGGCAAGGTATAGGCCGGCAGGTAGATCAGGTAGGTGTAGATCGGCCCGACATGGTCGAAGGGGTTGAAGAAACGCACCACATTCTCGCGAAACACCAGGCTCAGACCGCTTTCCCCGTAGCTGGGAGCGCCGTACAGGTGCGAGAGAACGAAGGGCACCATGTAGAACAGCGCGGCGATGCTCAAGGCCAGCAACAGGCGCAGATTCAAGTGGCGTTTCCAGCGCCCCTGGCTCAGCAGGTGTGGCAACAGGATCAGCCCCGGCAGGACGAAGCCGATCAGCCCCTTGAGCAGCGAGGTCGCCGCCAGTATCAGGAAGAACACCGTATAGCGGCCCAGGCGGGTATCTTCCGGGCCGCGCCAGTACCACCACACTGCAGCCAATACGCCACAGACGGTCAGGATGTCGGCCGTGGCCACCCGCGCCCAGAAGGCGAAATAGAAGGTGGTGGCCAGCATCCAGCCGGCGATCAGCCCAGTGCCTTTGTGGAACAGCCGCTCGCCGATCAGGTAAACCAGCCAGATGCTCAGCCATGCGGCGATCACCGAGGACAGGCGCAGCGACCAGTGCCCCAGGCTCCCCATCAGCCAGGCGCTGGCGGTAATCAGCCAGTAGGAGGGCAGGGGCTTGTCGTAGTAGGGAGCGCCCTTGAGGTAAGGGTCGAAATAGTCGCCACTCTGCAACATCTGCAAGGCGATGTTGGCCCAGCGGGTCTCCGGCCCCCAGAGTTCACGGGAGCCCAGGCCCAGCAGCAGGATCAAGGCAGACACGCCGAGCAGCAGGGCCAGGGCCCCGCGTTCGCTGCGAAACAGATTCATAGATGGATTTCCAGAGCAGCGGTGGGAAAAGTCGCAGCCATCCAGGGCATCGAAGCGTGAAGAAAAGCCAGCGCCAACCGTGGTCGGCGCTGTCGTTACAAGGGTACCCAGGGTCAGGGTTGGCTTTGTGGCAGGATAAGGACCAGCATATTGCCTTCCTCATAGCGCTTGCCTCCGGGCGGCAGCAGCGCCACTTCCTCGCTTTCCACCACGTCCTTGACCCGCATCACCACACCCACCGAACCCTGTTTGCGGGCCTCGCTGACCCACTGCCCGACCTCGGCCATGCTTACCTTGCGCTGCGCCGAATCAGCATAAGCCAGGCCATATTTCAATTCGCCCTCGGTGTTGTACAGCGTCACCTCCGGGCGTTGCAGGCGCCAGGCCAGGGCCGAGGCGGCGCCCAGGTCATTGCTCAGCAGCGTCTTGGTCTGCCTGAGCTCCTCGATATGTTCCTTGATGAACTGGTCCGGCATCTGGTTATGCACGATGAACCCCGGCATGCCCGCCGGCAGCAGGGCCACCAGCAACCAGATGCCCAGGGCCGGGGCCGGCCAGTACTGCAGCGGACGGGCGGCCGGCAGCAGGTTGGCGATGATCCAGCCCATCAGCATGATGAACACCAGGGACAGGCCGAGCATCTCGTTGTGGCCGTAGACCGGCCGGGTGAGCTGGATGTACAGCAGGGCCCCCATGGCCGCCACGCCGATCAGCAGGTTGAGCAGGCTGTTGATGCGGATGCTCCGGCCCTGGCTGGCGTTGATACGGTCGATCAGGGCGCTGCCCATGAGCACGGCCAGCGGCAGCAGGCACGGCATGATGTAGGTTGGCAGCTTGCCACGGCTCAGGCTGAAGAACGCCAGGGGCAGCAGGAACCACAGCAGCAGGAAACCGGTCGGGGCCTGGCGCTTGTCTTTCCAGGCTTGCATGAATGTGCCCGGCAACAGGGCTGCCCAGGGCAGGCTGGAGGCCACCAGCAGCGGCAGGTAGAACCACCAGGGGCGGGTATGTTGGGCGTTGTCGGCGGCGAAGCGGCGAATGTGCTCGTGCCAGAAGAAGAAGCGCCAGAAGTCGGGCTCGTGGGCGTGAATGCTCAGTACCCAGGGCAGGCTGATGCCGATCGCTACCAGCACGGCCACCAGCCCGTAGCGCAGCAGTTCGCCCAGACGGCGTTGCCAGATCATGTAGGGCAGGGCGATGAGTACGGGCAACAGCCAGGCCAGGAAACCCTTGGTCATGAAGCCCATGCCACAGGCGACGCCCAGCCCGGCCCATGCCAGCAGGCGTTCGCGAGTGCTCCGGCCGTCCAGGGCGAACCACAGGGCTACCAGGCTCAGGTTGACCCACAAGGTGAACTGCGGATCAAGGTTGGAGTATCCGGCTTGCCCGGCAATCAGGCCGAAGCTCATATAAAGCAGGGCGGCGGCGAAGCTCTTGCGCGGGTCGTTCCACATGCGGCGGGTGATCAGGTAGGCCAGCAGTACGCTCAGGCCGGTGCTCAGGGCCGAGGCAATGCGCACGCCGAACAGGTTGTCGCCAAAGACCGCCTGGCCGATGGCGATCAACCAATAGCCGGCGATGGGCTTCTCGAAGTAGCGGATGCCCATGAAGTGTGGCGCCACCCAGTCGCCACTGAGCAGCATTTCCTGGCTGATCTGGGCGTAGCGGGTCTCGTCGGGAATCCACAGGCCGTGGCTGGTCAGAGGTAGCAGGTAGAACAGGCCGAAGGCCACGAGCAACAGAGGAAGTGCCCAGCGCTGGAGAGTGCTGGTTGTACTTGCGCCGAGGGTAAAGCCGGACGGCGGGGCGCTTGTTCCATAAGCGGGGGGCGGCGAAGTGCGGTGCATTTGTATCCTCGAAGTCATTGGCCGATAGCGATTTCGTTATTTGCTGGGGGTTGCTGACAAAGCGTCAATTTTGTGGAACTGCTGGCTTTCCCAAGTTCGCGAAGTTTCAGCGGGTAGCATTCATTTGTTTGAGAATTTTTTATAAATGCGGCTGTCCGTTTCTTATTAGTACAGAAACTTGTTAAGTCAATAATTAGCCGGCAAGTGTGTCGCTTCCCCTAATAAAGTCTGTTGGCATGTTGTTAAAAATAGTTACAAGTTACTCAAGGGGTTGATCAAGTACGTGCTGCCAGCTGCCTGCATCCAGGGTTCCCAGTACTTGCATGTGGCCTTGCGGGTCCAGGGTGATAAACAGCGAGCTGGTGTATTCGCTGGCCAGGGCGTGCGGGTAGCCCAGCTGGCGTTCCAGGCTGCTGATGCAGTCGCTGTGGGTTATCAGGATCAGATTGCGCTTGAGTGACTTGTGCGCCTTGATCGTCTGCTGGAAATGCTCGTCACAGGTGGCCAGCCAGTCCTGGGTCTGCGCCGCACCGTTGAACATGAATTCCGTCGTTTGCCGGGTGCGGGTTGCGGGGCTGCTGATGACATCAGTGGCGGCCATGCCCAGGGTGCGAAAGGCTCGTCCCAGGTCGCTGGCGCTGTGGCTTCCGAGCTGGGTAATGCCATCGGCGGGCCCCAGGCAGGGGTTGGCGGAGCGGTCACAACGCTCGGCATGGCGGACCAGGACTATCACTTCGCCCCCTTGCCAGTGACGGTAGATGTTGGCCTGCTGCATCTGGTTGCCGACCCCCAGGTCGCGAGGCGTGATGGGCCACAGGACAAAGCCGCTGACCAGGATTGCCAGAGCCGCCGCACAGATGCCACCGACGATTCGCCAGGTTCGGGGAGGCTTGTTGCCAGTGCCGGATTCAGCGGTGTTGAGCACGTGGTGTACCTGAGTAGGTTTTTGCCGAGTGTTGGGTATTCGGGTTGGAACTGGTGCGTTGAAGACGAACGACATGCAGCCACTGGAACCCGCACTGCAACTGGGGCCAATTTAGGTCGGGCCAGGTGGGCGAAGAGTGAAAGCAATGTGAAAAAAACGAATGGGCGACGGCAGTTCTTTTAAAACCGGACAGCCTTTGTTCAGGTTGTTGGCCCGAACGCTGCTTTGTTATCCGGTTATGCACGTCAGATGGCTTCGGGAGGTTATTCCCGGAGTTTCGTTTTTATCGTTGAGGCAAGTGCGAGGCGAACTTTATCCGATAAAAAACAGCGGATGAAAAATCCTCGCGTTTAGTTCAGCTTATTGTCAGCTTGGGCTGGAGGGCGGGCATGAGAAGGGAGGTTTTCCTGCCCGTTGTTTCGGGCAGGAAGTGATGCTGGGGAGCGGGCGGCTCAGTGATTGACGGTGTAGGCCAGCATTGCCGACAGCTGGCACAGTGGCCGGCCGCTCTCCTGCTGCCATTGGTTGAATACTTCCTGCACCAGGGCCTGGTCGCGTTTGCTGCTGGGCACCTTGTCGATGATGTTCTGGGCATTGAGGGCCGCGACCACGTCCCAGGTGGGGATAAAGGTGTCCTTGCCCACCATGCGCAGGAAGCGCGGGGCAGACAGCCCGCCCATCTGGTTGCCATGTTTGGCCAGGTACTGCCAGAGCCCGGTGATGTCCTGCACCGGCCAGTCGGCGATGAAGGCGCCAAAGCTGCCGTGCTGCTTTTGCACATCGAGGATCATCTGCGCGTTGCGCGGCACGCTCTTGAGCTTGCCCAAGTGGCGGATGATCCGCGTGTCCTGCATCAGCCGCTCCAGGTGCTCGGCGCCCATCAGCACCACCTTGTCCGGATCGAAGCCGAAAAACACCTGCTCGAACGCCGGCCATTTGGCGTCCACCAGGCTGTGTTTGAGGCCGGCGCGGAAAACCCGCAGGGCCAGGGTCGAGAGGTAGCGGTCGGCGCTCAATGCGCGCAGGTAGTCGTCGCTGGCCGGGGTGGGCAACTGGGCTTCCAGGGCCGCAGCGGAACCGAAGCGGTTGAGACAGTATTCATTTAGCCATTTGTAATCGTGCATGCCTGCTCCGGGACGGTCGGGAGGGTCGGAAAGTCTGTTGACCAGGGTTGGGGCCTTTGGCGGCATTACAAGTTCCCCGGGAGCCGGGGAACCTGGGGCGGATTCAGGCCGGGCTGGTGCCTTCGCCCGCGAGCCGGCGATTAAGTTGGAAGCGCCAGCGCACGTAGAGCAGCGCCGAAGTGAACACGGCCAGGCTGGCGAACATCTCCAGCAGGCCGAACATTTGGCGGTTCGGATCGTAGGCCGCCAGGGCGCCCTTGATGAAGTACAGGTTGACCACGAAGCACATCCACGAATGGCCACGGGCACTGCCGCTGAGCATACCGGGGGCCATCAGCAGCAGCGGCACCAGCTCGATCAGCAGGATGACCCAGGGGCGGGCACCGTGCAGATCGGCCACCAGCAGGTAATACCCGCAAAGCAGCCCCACCAGGCCGAAGAAGCAGACCAGGCTGAGGATTCGCATCAGGCGGACCCGGGGCTCCAGCCATTCCACCGGGGGCAGGATCTTCGGCTTCTTAGCCACGGCCGTTCTCCAGTCGCAGGGCGGTTTTCGCCAGACGCAGGCCCAGGGCCCGGCACAGCGCAATCTCGTGTTCGTCCAGTGGGCTCTTGCCATCTGCTCCGGCATGGTGGCTGGCGCCATACGGCGTGCCGCCACCGCGGGTTTCCAGCAGGGCCGACTCGCTGTAGGGCAGGCCGGTGATCAGCATGCCGTGATGCAGCAATGGCAGCATCATCGATAGCAGGGTGGCTTCCTGGCCGCCATGCAGGCTGGCGGTCGAGGTGAACACGCCGGCAGGCTTGCCCACCAAGGCACCGGTCAGCCAGAGGTTGCTGGTACCGTCGAGAAAATACTTCAGCGGCGCTGCCATGTTGCCGAAGCGGGTCGGGCTGCCCAGGGCCAGGCCTGAGCAGTGCTTCAGATCGTCGAGGCTGGCGTACAGGGCGCCGCTGTCGGGGATGTCCGGGGTGACCGCCTCGCATTCCGCGGAGATCGCCGGGACAGTGCGCAGACGAGCCTCCAGGCCGGCCTGCTCGATGCCGCGGGCGATCTGCCGGGCCATCTCGTTGGTCGAGCCGTTGCGGCTGTAGTACAGGACCAAGATATAGGGCGCGCTCAAGGCAGGATCTCCAGCACGTTCTCCGGCGGCCGGCCAATGATGGCCTTGTCGCCGGCTTCGAGAATCGGCCGCTCCATGAGTTTCGGGTGCTGGGCAATGGCGGCGACCAGTTGCTCTTCGCTGAGGCTCGGGTCGGCCAGGTTGAGGGTCTTGTACTCGTCCTCGCCGGTGCGCAATAGCTGGCGCGCGCTGAGGCCGAGCTTGGCCAGAAGGCTGCGCAACTGGGCGGCATCCAGTGGGGTTTCCAGGTAGCGGACCACGGTCGGGGCCAGGCCGCGTTGTTCCAGAAGTTCCAGCGCACCGCGGGATTTCGAGCAGCGCGGGTTGTGATAAAGCGTCAGATCGGTCATGTGCGGGTCGCATCTTGCGTAAGGTGGCGGCTATTCTACCCGCGCGATGGGCACTCCTGAACCTTGGGAGTCGTTAGGTCGCAGCGACCCTGGGTCGACGGCTATTTTTCAAGACATCTTTCAAGACAGGAAACAGCGCATGGCAAGGCAATTGGCGGCGGTATTGGCGATCATCACAACCCTGCTGCTGGGCGGTTGTGGCAATGACTACGGGGTCGACCAGTATGGCCAGAAAGTCGCCGCCGAGCGTATCGACAAGCAGTGGCTGGTGCTCAACTACTGGGCCGAGTGGTGCGGGCCTTGCCGTACCGAGATCCCGGAACTCAATGCCCTGAACGAGCAGCTCAAGGGGCAGTCGGCATCGGTGATGGGGGTCAACTTCGACAATGTGCAGGGTGAAGAGCTAAAGAGCGCCAGCGAGAAGCTGGGGATCAAGTTCACCGTGCTGGCACGGAACCCCGCGGAGCTCTTCGATCTGCCACGCAGCGAGGCGCTGCCGGTGACCTACATCATTGACGACAAGGGCAAGGTACGTGAGCAGATGATGGGCGAGCAGACTGCAGCCGGCGTGCTGGCGAAACTGCAGGCCTTGCGCGGGCATTGAGGGCGCGAGGATCTGGAGCCGCTGCCGCGCAGTGCGAGCGCCCTCAAGTGACGCAGGGGGCCTGAAACTCGCCAGAGATTCATCCAGGAACATCCTGGAGTCCCGTTCGCAGCCTCGCGGGCTCGGCAGCGGCTAGCGCACTATCAGCCTTCTTCCAGCCACCAGCGCAACGGCTTGCCCTCGGCAGGCCAGAACCGCACCTGTTCGATCGGCGAGATGTCCCAGCGCTCAACGGTTTCCAGCGCCTGAAGGAAGCGCCGCTCCTGCTCCATCAACGCCGGTGCACAGAGTTTGCGGGTGCTGCCGACCTTGCCGAAGCTGAGTTTTTCGCCGTCCAGGGTGTAGGGCGCGAACCAGTGGTTGCAGCCGCCATTGCCATAGGCCCGACCGTCCTCGCCGAGGGTGATGGTCAGGTGGCTGTAATCGATCAGCGGACGCTCGCCAATCCATTCCAGGACGTAACTGCGGTCCTGCTGCAGCTTCAGCGGCTCGGCGGCGCAGCCCAGCAGGCCGGCCCCCAGCGCCGCAGCCAGCATCAGGCGTTTCATTGGCCGGCCTGCTGGCATTTCGGGCAGCGGTGATGCTCACCCTCGCTACGCCAGCCGAGCTCGGCAATGCGCGCGCTGGCGGCAGGCTTCTGGGCCTTGCTGCCCAGCTTGGCATCCACTGCGAACTCGAAGTCCAGGGTGGCGTCGCAGCTGTCGCAATTGACCTGCCACTGGTGGATCGCCAGTTCGCCGAATACCGGGCCACGCGCCACGGCGACCCACTGGCCGACGGGGTTGATCAAGTGGCGCACGGTGTCCACGGTCAGGCGCATGGAGAGGTCCTTGCTGCCCTTGAGGGTGACCAGAAGCACGTCGTCGGTACGGATCGAGCCACCGTTGCCGGTGACTTGATAGCGGCCGGGCACCAGGGCACGGCATTCGATCAGGGTGTGTTGCGGGTTCATCAGGTTGTAGCGGAAATCGTGTTCGACCATGGGTCCTCCAAATCTGCCGCGTATGCTAGCACGGGCCCCTGCGGCGCAGGTTGCGGGCAGGTGACCTTCGATCAGCCCGTGGCGCGGATTTCAGCCGTGGACCCGGTTCTGCGGCTGGCCAGCTGCCCAGCTGGCGATGTTGTGCAAGGTGGTCTCGGCGATGGCCGCCAGGGCTTCGCGGGTCAGGAACGCCTGGTGCGCAGTGACTATCACGTTGGGAAAGGTCAGCAGCCGCGCCAGCACGTCATCCTGCAGGGGTAGATCGGAGCGGTCCTCGAAGAACAGTTGCGCCTCTTCTTCATAGACATCCAGCCCCAGGTAGCCCAGTTGGCCGCTCTTGAGCGCCTCGATCAGCGCCGGGGTGTCCACCAGGCCGCCACGCCCGGTGTTGATCAGCATTGCTCCCGGTTGCATGTGGGCCAGGCTCTGCTGGTTGATCAGGTAACGACTGTCCTCGGTCAACGGGCAGTGCAGGCTGATGATCTGCGACTGGGCCAGCAGCTCGGGCAGGTCCAGGTAACGGGCACCGAGGGCTTCTACGGCGGGATTGGGGAAGGGGTCGTACGCCAGCAGCTGGCAGCCGAAGCCGGCCATGATCCGGGCGAAGGTGGCGCCGATCTGGCCGGTGCCGACAATGCCCACGGTCTTGCCCACCAGGTCGAAGCCGGTCAGGCCGTGCAGGGTGAAGTCGCCTTCGCGGGTGCGGTTGTAGGCCCGGTGCAGGCGGCGGTTGAGCGCCAGGATCAGGGCCACGGCATGTTCGGCGACCGCATGGGGGGAATAGGCCGGGACCCGCACCACATCCAGCCCCAGGCGCTGGGCCGCGCTCAGGTCGACGTGGTTGTAGCCGGCCGAGCGCAGAGCGATCAGGCGGGTGCCACCGGCAGCCAGCTGTTCCAGTACCGGGGCACTGAGGTCGTCGTTGATAAAGGCACAGACCACTTCATGGCGTTCAGCCAGGGCGGCGGTATCCAGGCTCAGGCGTGCGGCCTGGAATTGCAGTTCGATGCCTGCTGGCAGTTGAGCGCCGAGGAAACTCTCGCGGTCGTAGTTCTGGCTGCTGAAAAGAATCGTACGCATGGCTGCATCCTTGTTCGGGGCGCCCAGCATGGCGGCTGGGCGCCGGGCAGGTCTTGCCCTGGGTCAGGCGTTGGTCCGCGCTTCGGCAGCCAGGCGGCCGATGGCGTGGTCCAGTTCATCCAGGGCGGCAAAGGCTTTGGCATCTTCCTGCTTGAGCAGGGTCTCGCTGCGCTGGCAGGCGGCGCGCAATTGCGGCACACCGCAGTAGCGGGTGGCACCGTGCAGGCGATGGACCCGTTCGATCAGGGCGTTCTGGTCATTGGCGGCCCGCGCTGCCTTGATGGCTTCGCGGTCGGCGTCCAGGGACGCCAGCAACATGGCCAGCATGTCCGCCGCCAGATCGGCCTTGCCGGCGGCCAGGCGCAGGCCTTCATCCTGATCCAGTACCTGCAGCTCCAGCCCCAGTTCCGGGCGCTCGCTGGCCCGCTCCGGGCCCTGGTTGCGCAGGGCCAGGCCGGTCCATTTCAGCACCACCTGGGCCAGTTGGCGCTCACTGATGGGCTTGGTCAGGTAGTCGTCCATGCCGCTTTGCAGCAGGGCGCGCTTCTCGTTGGCCATGGCGTGGGCGGTAAGGGCGACGATGGGCAGCGGCGTACCGTGTCGCTCGCTTTCCCACTGGCGGATCGCCTCGGTACTCTGCCGGCCGTCCATGCCGGGCATCTGCACGTCCATCATTACCAGGTCGAAGGGTTCGGTCTGGATCGCGTTCAGCGCGGCGTAACCGTTGTCCACCGCCAGCACCTTGGCGCCCATGTCCTCCAGCAGGGTCTGGATCAGCAGCAGGTTGGCCGGGTTGTCATCGACACACAGCACTCGCGGCGCGCGGCTGGAAAGGGTTTCCTCCGGTTCGCTGCGAGCCCGGCGCGGGGTCACCAGGTCGGACAGGGCCCGGCGCAACTTGCGGGTGCACGCGGGCTTGGCCTGCAACTGGCTGTGAGGGTTGGGCACCGACAGATGGAACAGTGTCTGTTCGGTGGTCGGGCACAGTACCAGGACCTTGCAGCCCAGGTGTTCGAGGTCCCAGATATGCTGGCTCAGGCGTTCCGGCGACATGTCGTTGGTGGTGATGCCCAATACCGCCAGGTCGATGGCCTGTTCGCTCTGGTGCACGCCGGTAATGCCGTTGGTCAGGGCCTCCAGGGTATTGAACGGGGTCACCTCCAGGCCGCAGTCCTCCAACTGGTGTTGCAAGGCCTGGCGCGCCAGCTCGTGGTTTTCCAGTACCGCCACGCGCCGCCCCAGCAGCGGTGGGCCGGGCAGGTCCTCGGCGTCGTCGCGGGTTTTCGGCAGGTTGAGGCTGATCCAGAACTCCGAACCTTCGCCCGGGGTGCTGTCGACACCGATCTCGCCGCCCATCTGTTCGATCAGGCGCTTGGAAATCACCAGCCCAAGCCCCGTGCCGCCGGGTTGCCGCGACAGCGAGTTGTCAGCCTGGCTGAAGGCCTGGAACAGGGCGCGCACATCCTGGTTCGACAGGCCGATACCGGTGTCCTGGATGCTGATGCGCAGTTGCACGCTGTCTTCGTGTTCTTCTTCCAGCATGGCCCGGGCGACGATAGTGCCTTCGCGGGTGAACTTGATGGCGTTGCTCACCAGGTTGGTAAGAATCTGCTTGAGCCGCAGCGGGTCGCCCACCAGCGACAGCGGCGTATCGCGATAGACCAGGCTCACCAGTTCCAGCTGCTTGGCGTGGGCGGCCGGGGCGAGGATGGTCAGGGTGTCTTGCAGCAAGTCCCGCAGGTTGAACGGGATGCTGTCGAGCACCAGTTTGCCGGCTTCGATTTTCGAGAAGTCGAGGATCTCGTTGATGATGCCCAACAGGCTGTCGGCGGATTTCTCGATGGTGCCCAGGTAGTCCAGCTGGCGTGGTGTCAGCTCGCTTTTCTGCAACAGGTGGGTGAAGCCGAGAATGCCGTTGAGCGGTGTACGGATTTCATGGCTCATGTTGGCCAGGAATTCCGACTTGATCCGGCTGGCCTCCAGGGCCTCCTTGCGCGCCAGGTCCAGCTCGATGTTCTGGATCTCGATGGTTTCCAGGTTCTGGCGCACGTCTTCGGTGGCCTGGTCGATGCTGTGCTGCAATTCTTCCTGGGCATTCTGCAGGGTGCTGGCCATGCGGTTGATGCCCGAGGCCAGCTCATCCAGCTCCTGGCTGCCCAGGGGTGGCAGGCGGGTTTCCAGGTTGCCGTCCTTGAGTTGCGCCACGGCCTGCTTGATCTGGGTCAGCGGGTTGTTGATTGTGCGGCCCATGCGCACTGCCAGTAGGGCGGTGCCGGCCAGCCCGGCGGCAATCAACAGCAGGCTGGCGAACAGGCTGCGGTAGCCGCGCAGCAGCATGCCACTGTGGGACAGCTCCAGTTCCACCCAGCCCAGCAGGCGGTCGGACTCATCGGGAATCAGGTCGCCGGCCAGGTTGCGGTGCCGGCCGAAGACCGGCAGTTGATAGCGGGTCGCGTCGCTGCCGGAGCGTTGCATCATGTGGCTGCTGTTACCGGCGGGAGGCGGGTTGAGCATGCTGGGGCCGGCATGGGCCAGCAGGCTGCGATCCGGGGCAAGGAGCGATACGGCGCGCACGTCTTGCTGTTCCAGCGCCTGGGTGGCAATGCGCTCGAGCATCTGGGTGTTGTGGTTGCCCATGGCCGGGGCCACCAGGGAGGCCAGTTGTTCCGCGATCATCTCGCCACGCTGCAGGAGCTGGGTCTGCAGGTCCGAGAGCTGCATCCAGGTGAAGTAGCCGCCCAGCACCAAAGCCATCAGGCTGGTTGGCAACAAGGTCAGCAACAGTACGCGGCCTTTGATTCCCAGTTTCTTGAGCACGCAACTCTCCTGCTTCCACGCTGTTTTGAAAGGTCTACGGGCACGTCCGTGATGCGCCACCTGCGCAGTGTAACGATTTGCCGGGGGCTGATCTTGGCAAATTGCGCCAGGGCGGCCGTCGCCTGAAATGCCTGAAGCCGGGCTGCGACCAAGGCACTGGTTGCCGCGATCCGGGCAATCTTGAATAATCAGCCCAACTGAGAATCACTTGCAGAAGTCAATGACTCCCGTATCTGTTGAGCCACCACGTATTCTGACCATTGAAGATGACCCGGTGCTGGGTGCCTATGTGCGCGAGCACCTGGAGCATTGTGGCTTTGCCGTGACCTGGTGCCAGAACGGCCCGGAAGGGCTGGGCATTGCCCGGCGCCGACCTTTCGATGTGGTGCTGCTGGATATCCTGTTGCCCGGAATGGATGGCCTGGAAGTGCTCACGCACTTTCGCCAGAGCCATTCCACGCCGGTGCTGCTGATGTCCGCCCTGGGAGCGGAAGCCGACCGAATCAGCGGTTTCCGCCTGGGGGCCGACGATTACCTGCCCAAGCCATTCAGCATGGCCGAGCTGCGTGTGCGCATCGAGGCCATCCTGCGCCGGGTCGCCCTGGACCGGCGACCGATGCCACCGGTACCCGTCAGCCTGGCCCAGAGCCTGCGCTTCGACGATGAGCGCAGCGACGTGTTCTTTGCCGAGCAATGGGCCGGCCTGACCCGCAGTGAATACCGCCTGCTGGATACCTTGCACCGCAATGGCGACGAGGTGTTGAGCAAGGCCTTCCTTTATCAGCATGTACTGCAACGCGGTTATGCGGCCCACGACCGCAGCCTGGACATGCATGTCAGCCAGATCCGCCGCAAGCTCAAGGCGCTGGGCTACAGCGAGCGTGAGCTGCGAACCGTGTGGGGCAAGGGTTATGTGCTGAGCGCCTTAGATGAACTGGTCTGATCTGCCGGGGCGGCATTCGCTGTTCTGGAAGCTGGCGTGCCTGTTGGTAGCTTTCTGCCTGTTGATGATCTGGCTGAGCTGGTCTTGGGGGCGTTATGTGGAGCAGAAGAACCTCTACCTCTCCGATGAGGCCAGAGCCACCTTGGGCAGCTACGCCCGCGAGGCCGAGCAGGCCTGGAAGGGTGGCCAGAGTGCCGGTGTCGATGCCTGGATCCAACAGATCGCCAGCCGCGAGAAAACCTGGATCGGCGTGATTGGCAGTGACCTGCAATCCCTGAGCAGCTACCCATTGACGCCGGCGGAGGCCCAGCGCCTGACCTTCCTGCGCGGTGCCGACTGGCCGGTGAGCCGGCACGCCCGGGGCCTGCCGTGGCTGAAAGTACCCTTTCCCGAGGATCCGTCCCTGGGCAGCCTGGTGATCGAGTTGCCGCAACGTTTCATGCCGGGGCGCTACCGGGTGTTCTGGCAGGTGATTACCAATGGGGTGATTCCCGGGCTGTTCACCTTGTTGCTGTGTGTCGGCCTGTATCGCTTGCTGGTGGTGCCGCTGAACCAGTTGCGCGAGCAGGCCAACGCCTGGCGGGCGGAGCAGTTGAACGTGCGGCTGTCCAGTGAAACCACCCAGCGTCGGGACGAGCTGGGCGAACTGGGACGGGCGTTCGATCAGATGTCCGAACGTCTGCAGAGTACCGTGGCGGTGCAGCAGCAGTTGTTGCGGGACCTGTCCCACGAGTTGCGCACCCCCCTGAGCCGCCTGCGCGTGGCCTGCGATGGCGAGCGTGATCTTGCCGCGCTGCGCGAACGCTTGGCGCGGGAGGTCGACGGCATGCAGCGCCTGGTGGAGGACAGCCTGCAACTGGCCTGGCTGGACACCGAGCGTGCGCCACTGCCGCAAGAGCAGATCCAGGTCCAGGCGTTGTGGGAGATGCTC
Source organism: Pseudomonas sp. NFPP25 (assembly GCF_900116505.1). NCBI lineage: Bacteria > Pseudomonadati > Pseudomonadota > Gammaproteobacteria > Pseudomonadales > Pseudomonadaceae > Pseudomonas > Pseudomonas sp. NFPP25. Next base: position 737,873 of record NZ_FPBG01000002.1, read on the forward strand.
AGCGAAAATGCCTGCTTCGAGAGTGGCTGGTCCGCGCAGCAGCTGCGTTGCGAGCTGGAGGCCGATTGCTGGGTTCGCGGGCACCTCAATACCCTGGCCCAGGCCCTGGAAAACATCCTGCGCAACGCTATTCGGCATTCGCCGGCCGGAGCACGGGTCAGCCTCGGAGGCCAGCGCGACGGCAAGTACTGGCACCTGTGGCTGGATGACGAAGGGCCGGGGGTGGCTGAAGAGGATCTGGAAAGGATCTTCGCCCCCTTCACTCGTCTGGATGGGTCGCGACCGGGGGATGGCGGTTTCGGCCTGGGCCTGAGCATCGCCCGCAATGCCGTAGGGCGTCAGGGTGGGCAGTTGTGGGCGCAGAACCTGGCCCAGGGCTTGCGCATCCACGTGCGCCTGCTGGCGGCCTGAGGCTTGCCCTGGGCTGCCTTATTCCAATAAGCCATAAGGCTCGCACTTTGCGTGATATGGCGCTCGGTCGTTTGCCGGTATGATAGGCGCCCCCGCAGTCTGGATTGCGAATACGCCATGACCTTGCAGTACCCAACCATCGCCGATTGCGTCGGCAACACCCCCCTGGTCCGCCTGCAGCGCCTGCCCGGCGCCACCAGCAATACCCTGCTGCTAAAGCTCGAGGGCAACAACCCGGCGGGTTCGGTCAAGGACCGTCCGGCACTGTCGATGATCACCCGCGCCGAGTTGCGCGGGCAGATCCAGGCCGGCGATACGCTGATCGAAGCGACTTCGGGCAATACCGGCATCGCCCTGGCCATGGCTGCGGCGATCAAGGGCTACAAGATGATTCTGATCATGCCCGACAACTCCAGCGCCGAGCGCAAGGCGGCCATGACCGCCTACGGCGCCGAGCTGATTCTGGTCAGCCAGGAAGAAGGCATGGAAGGCGCTCGCGATCTGGCCGAGCGTATGCAGGCCGAAGGCCGCGGCAAGGTGCTCGACCAGTTCGCCAACGGCGACAACCCTGAGGCCCACTACAGCGGCACCGGCCCGGAAATCTGGCGCCAGACCCAGGGCAGCATTACCCACTTCATCAGCTCGATGGGCACCACCGGCACCATCATGGGCACCTCGCGTTACCTGAAGGAGCAGAACCCGGCGGTGCAGATCGTCGGTCTGCAGCCGATGGAAGGCTCGGCCATTCCCGGCATTCGCCGCTGGCCCGAGCAATACCTGCCGAAGATCTACCAGGCCAGTCGGGTCGACCGGATCGTCGACATGGCCCAGAGCGAGGCCGAAGACGTTACTCGGCGCCTGGCCCGTGAAGAAGGGATCTTCTGTGGCGTCTCTTCCGGCGGTGCGGTGGCAGCGATGCTGCGCCTGTCCCGGGAAGTGGAAAACGCAGTCATGGTCGCGATCATCTGCGACCGTGGCGATCGTTACCTGTCGACCGGCATTTTCGATGCGCCCAATTGATGGCTAAGCACGATAGAGGCCTGCGCTTCCAGCCTGCGGGCGGCAGCCGGGCGCCGCAGATTCCGGTGGGCAAGAAACAGCGTTTGACGATTCAGCGTCTGGCCAACGACGGCCGTGGCATTGCCTTTGTCGAAGGGCGTACCTGGTTTGTCAGCGGTGCCCTGGCCGGTGAAGAAGTCGAAGCTCGGGTGTTGGGCAGCCACGGCAAAGTGGTGGAGGCCCGTGCCGAGCGCATCTTCAACGCCAGTGATCTGCGTCGCCCGGCGGCCTGTGCCCATGCCGGGCGTTGCGGCGGTTGCAGTGTCCAGCATTTGCCCCATGACGAACAGCTTGCCCTGAAACAGCGCATGCTCGCCGAGCAGTTGTCCAAGGTCGCGGGTGTCGAGCCCGAGGCCTGGGCCGCCCCCTTGAGCGGTCCCGAGTTCGGCTATCGGCGCCGCGCCCGGGTGGCGGTGCGCTGGGACGCCAAGGGCAAGCAACTTGAGGTGGGTTTTCGCGCTGCCGGTAGCCAGGACATTGTCGCCATCGACGATTGCCCGGTGCTGGTACAGGCCTTGCAACCTGTCATGAACCGTTTGCCCGCCATGCTGCGACGCTTGAGCAAGCCTCAGGCACTGGGGCATGTGGAGTTGTTCAGCGGTTCGGCCCTGGCGGTGCTGTTGCGCCACATGGCGCCGTTGTCCGACAGCGACCTGACGATCCTCAAGGACTTCTGCGATTTCCATCAGGCGCAATTGTGGCTGCACGGTGAAGGCGAGCCGCAACCCTTTGATCCATCGCAGGCTCTGGGCTACCGCCTGGAGACCTGGGACCTGCACCTGGCGTATCGGCCGGGTGACTTCGTCCAGGTCAATGCGGGAGTCAATGAAGCGATGGTCGCCCAGGCCCTGGAGTGGCTCGCGCCGCAAGCTGATGAGCGGGTGCTGGACCTGTTTTGCGGCCTGGGCAACTTCGCCTTGCCGCTGGCCCGGCAAGTGCGGGAAGTGGTGGCAGTGGAAGGCGTGGCGACCATGGTGGCGCGCGCCGCGGAGAATGCCGCCAGCAACAATTTGCATAACACGCGCTTTTTTCAAGCCGATTTATCCCAACCTCTGAGCGCTGCCGAGTGGGCTGATGAAGGCTTTTCTGCGGTACTCTTGGACCCACCCCGCGACGGTGCTTTCGAGGTGGTCCGCCAGTTGGCGACCCTGGGTGCCAAGCGGTTGGTGTACGTGTCATGCAATCCGGCAACTTTGGCTCGTGACACGGTCGAACTGATCAAGCAGGGCTATAGATTAAAACGTGCCGGGATCCTCGATATGTTTCCTCAGACGGCGCATGTCGAGGCCATGGCGTTATTTGAAGCGAGCTAGGATGGCTTGTCTAATCCGACTGGTCTTTCGGGAGTGGCGCGCTGGCCCTGCGAGCCGCACCCGAGCGTTGAAGGTCAGCGATTTGACGCATTGAATGTGCGTCGTAGGGAAGGTAAAGCAAGATGGTACAGGTGAGAGCGCACCAGCCGATCAACACCGACGGCAGTATCAATCTCGAGGCATGGCTCGATCATACGGTCAGCGTCGACATGGCACTGGACCGTGAAGCCTTGAAAGAAGCCTGCGAGTTCGCCCGCGAGGCGGAACTGCAGCACATAGCAACGAAGAATCTCAGCCCCGAGGACGTGTCGAGTTTCAGCACGGGCCTGGAGATCGCCGAGATCCTCGCCGATCTCAAGCTGGATCAGGACTCCCTGGTTGCCGCGGTGCTCTACCGGGGTGTCCGCGAGGGCCAGATCCAGTTGCCGGCGGTCAGCCAGCGGTTTGGTCCGGTGGTCACCAAGCTGATCGATGGCGTCTTGCGCATGGCGGCCATTACCGCCAGCCTCAGCCCCCGCCAGTCCCTGGTGCTGGGCACCCAGGCCCAGGTGGAAAACCTGCGCAAGATGCTGGTGGCCATGGTGGATGACGTGCGGGTTGCACTGATCAAGCTGGCCGAGCGTACCTGTGCGATTCGAGCGGTAAAAAGCGCCGACGAAGAGAAGCGCAACCGGGTTGCCCGGGAAGTCTTCGACATCTACGCACCCCTGGCTCACCGCCTGGGTATCGGGCATATCAAGTGGGAGCTGGAAGACCTGTCCTTCCGTTACCTGGAGCCCGAGCAGTACAAGCAGATCGCCAAGCTGCTGCATGAGCGGCGCCTGGATCGCGAGCGTTTCATCAGCGACGTGATGAACCAGCTGCAGAACGAACTGAAGGCCACCGGGGTCAACGCCGACATCAGTGGGCGGGCCAAGCACATCTATTCCATCTGGCGCAAAATGCAGCGCAAGGGCCTGGAGTTCAGCCAGATCTACGACGTGCGCGCGGTGCGGGTGCTGGTGCCGGAAATGCGCGATTGCTACACCGCGCTGGGCATCGTGCATACCCTGTGGCGGCACATCCCCAAAGAGTTCGACGACTACATCGCCAACCCCAAGGAGAACGGCTACCGCTCGTTGCACACGGCGGTGATCGGCCCTGAGGGCAAGGTGCTGGAAGTGCAGATCCGTACCCACGCCATGCACGAAGAGGCGGAGCTGGGGGTTTGCGCGCACTGGAAGTACAAGGGCACCGACGTCAAGTCCGGCTCCAACCATTACGAAGAGAAAATCTCCTGGTTGCGCCAGGTGCTCGAATGGCACGAGGAACTGGGGGATATCGGCGGTCTGGCCGAACAGCTGCGGGTGGATATCGAACCGGACCGGGTGTACATCTTCACCCCCGACGGTCACGCCATCGACCTGCCCAAGGGCGCCACGCCGCTGGATTTCGCCTACCGGGTGCACACCGAGATCGGCCACAACTGCCGGGGCGCGAAGATCAACGGGCGCATCGTGCCGCTCAACTACAGCCTGCAGACCGGCGAGCAGGTGGAGATCATCACCAGCAAGCACGGCACGCCGAGCCGCGACTGGCTGAACCCGAACCTGGGCTATGTCACCACGTCCCGGGCGCGGGCGAAGATCGTCCACTGGTTCAAGCTCCAGGCCCGCGATCAGAACGTCGCCGCCGGCAAGACCCTGCTGGAACGCGAACTGAGCCGACTCGGCCTGCCACAGGTGGATTTCGACAAGCTGGCCGAGAAGGCCAACATGAAGATCGCCGAGGACATGTTCGCCGCCCTGGGCGCGGGGGACCTGCGCCTGGCGCAACTGGTCAACCTGGCCCAGCAATTGGTGGAGCCGGAGCGGGGCAACGAGCAACTGGAGTTGATTCCGCGCAAGGCTGCCGGCTACAAGCCGGGCAAGCGTGGCGACATCCAGATCCAGGGCGTGGGCAACCTGATGACCCAGATGGCCGGCTGCTGCCAGCCATTGCCGGGGGATGCGATCGTCGGCTACATCACCCAGGGCCGCGGCGTGAGCATTCACCGCCAGGACTGCGCCTCGGTGCTGCAACTGGCCGGGCGCGAGCCGGAGCGGATCATCCAGGTCAGTTGGGGGCCGGTGCCGGTGCTGACCTATCCGGTGGATATCATCATCCGCGCCTACGACCGTTCCGGCCTGCTGCGTGATGTGTCCCAGGTGCTGCTCAACGAGCGGATCAACGTGCTGGCGGTCAACACCCGCTCGAATAAGGAGGACAACACTGCGTTGATGTCCCTGACTATCGAGATCCCGGGGCTGGACGCGTTGGGTCGCCTGTTGGGGCGGATTTCCCAGTTGCCTAACATCATCGAGACCCGGCGCAACCGGACCCCCTGATGCCAGTATGAAATGGATGAGCTGATGTACAGCCTTGAAGACCTGCTCCACCTCATGGCGCGCCTGCGCGACCCGCAGTACGGCTGCCCGTGGGACATCAAGCAGAACTACGCCAGCATCGTCCCCCACACCCTGGAAGAGGCCTATGAAGTGGCCGACGCCATCGAGCGCGGCGACTTCGACCACTTGCAGGGCGAGCTGGGGGACCTGCTGTTCCAGGTGGTGTACTACAGCCAGCTGGCCCGGGAGGAGGGGCGTTTCGAGTTCGACGCGGTGGTGGACGGCATCACGCGCAAGCTGATCCGCCGGCATCCCCATGTATTTCCCACCGGGGACCTGTACGCGCCGCTGGACATCCCGCGGCTCGATGAAGACCAGGTCAAGGAGCGTTGGGAGCAGATCAAGGCCGAGGAGCGCGCGGAGAAGTCCGAGGCTCCCCAGCAGTTGTCCCTGCTCGATGATGTGCCGGTGGCCTTGCCGGCCTTGTCCCGCGCCGCCAAGTTGCAAAAGCGTGCGGCCCAGGTCGGTTTCGACTGGCCCGAAGCCCTGCCGGTGGTGGACAAGGTTCGTGAAGAACTGGATGAAGTGCTGGAAGCCATGGCCGACAACGATGCGGCGGCGATCACCGATGAAATCGGCGACTTGCTGTTTGTCGTGGTCAACCTGGCCCGGCACCTCAAGGTCGACCCGGAAACCGCCCTGCGCGGTGCCAACGCCAAGTTCGACCGACGCTTCCGATTTATCGAGCAGGCATTGCGCGACACTGCCCGTCCCATGGAAGATTGCACCCTCGAAGAGTTGGATGCCCTGTGGGGCGAAGCCAAACGTCAGGAAAAGAATTTGCCCAGCTGTGGCTGAGGCCGTTGCCTAAGTGAGTAAGCACCATGAGCCTTTCCCTTCGCGACCAGTTGCTCAAAGCAGGGCTGGTCAACCAAAAGCAGGCCAAGCAGGTCAGCAAAGACAAACAGAAGCAGCAGCGCCTGGCCCACAAAGGCCAGATCGAACTCGATGACTCCCAGCAGCGTGCGGCCCAGGAAGCCATGGCCGAGAAGGTCAAGCGCGACCAGGAGCTCAACCGTCAGCAGCAGGAAAAGGCCGAGCAGAAAGCCCGTGCGGCGCAGGTCAAGCAGTTGATCGAAGTGTCGCGGCTGCCCAAGCTGAACACCGAGGACTACTACAACTTCGTCGACGACAAGAAGGTCAAGCGCCTGTCGGTGAATACCCTTATGCGCAACAAGCTGAGCAGCGGCTCCCTGGCCATCGTCCACCATGGCGGCGGCTACGAGGTGATTCCGCGGGAAGCCGCGCTGAAGATCCAGGAGCGCGACCCGCGCCGTATCGTGCAGCTCAATACGCCTACCGAAGCGCCGGATGAAGATGATCCGTACGCGGCCTACCAGATCCCCGACGATCTGATGTGGTAAGCCTTGAATAACGACAAACCCCGCTCATGGCGGGGTTTGTCGTTTGTGGGGGAGGCCGTTGATCCGCGTGGAGATCCCGGCACTCCGGCACTGAGGTCGAGTCAGGAGCTCTGGGGCGCGCGGTTCTGCTCGAGTTTTTCCAATTCAGCCTTGTAGCTGTGGGCGTCGCTCTCGGAGTGGAACATGCCCACCAGCATGTCTTGTTGATGTACATCCCATATCCGTACACCCGCGGCTACGCCTTCATGGGACATATGTGAATCGTCGCGTTCAGTTACTTTTACAGTCATCTGCTAGCTCCAATCTCTGTTGATCTGCAGCAAGGCGTGTGCAGGACTCTGTTATATATTTTGTTAGCTTGCTAAGTAAATTGCCTGTCGCTGCAACAAACCTTTGCAGAATCGAAGAGAATCCTGCAGCCCGCGTAAACCGTGACATTTCGCCGCAGGGCGTACCGCTTCATGACAAAAGTTTCATCTTCGAGGGCTTGTGCCGGGGCTTGCTGCGCGGGCGAGGAGCCAAATCCCGGGCAAAAAAAAGCCCCGCTTTCGCGAGGCTTCGAGACTGCTGCGGCTCAGCTGCCTTTGACCGTCTTGCCGTCAACGGTGCCGTTGAGGAGCATGATGTTGTACTCCTTGCCGTCGGTTTCCACCTGTTGCAGACGCACCAGCAGGTAATCCCAGTCCTTGGCGAACCACATCACGGTGATGCGTTTACTCTGTGTCGGGTCGCGAACGCGCTCGACCTTGATCGCATCGATCTGGCCAGCCTTGGTGTCAACCTTCTCCGAGCCCAGGACACGGAAGTCATAGGTGTCGACTTCACCGCCGTCGACCACTTGATAGCTCATGGTCTTCTTGCCGGCTGCCACATCGTGCTGCAGGGCCAACTGGTAGGTGGATTTATCCACCATGCCGGTGTTCAGCGGCAGCTTGACCGCATCACCACGGTCGGTGCCGGTGACCATCTTGGCTTTCCAGTCGAAATCCAGGTCGGCTTTCTTGGCTTTGCCCAGACCACCACGCTCGAAGCGATAGGACTGGGGCACCAGGGTGTCCTTGTCCAGGGTCAGGGTGCTTTCCTCGCTCAGGCTGGCGATCATCATCGATGCCTTGAAGCTGAGTTTCCACGCACCATTGGCGGTTTTTTCCAGGCTGCGTTCAGCAGTGCCGCTCATGGGCAGTTGCTTCCAGTCGGCGGTGTAGCTGGCGGAGAACGGATGAAGGTCTGCCGCCTGCACAGCCGGCAGGGCGAACAGAGCGCAAGCGAAGAGCAGGGCGCGACGCATAAAATCTCCTAGGTTCGAATCAAATAGCCGCTGGCGGCCAGTAATTGACCATCCAGTAAAGCACCCTGATCGCCGAGCGTCAGCCGACCTTCGGCAAACCAGCGTACGGCCATGGGGTAAATCCGGTGTTCCTGGACGTGCACTCGCTGCGCCAGGCTCTGCGGCGAGTCGTGCAACTCTACCGGGATCACAGCCTGTACGACCAGAGGGCCGCCATCGAGTTCCTCGGTGACGAAGTGCACGCTGCAGCCATGCTCCGTATCTCCGGCCTCCAGCGCCCGCTGATGAGTGTGTAACCCTTTGTATTTCGGGAGCAGCGAGGGGTGGATATTCAGCAGCCGGCCCTGGTAGTGGCGGACGAATCCGGCGCTGAGAATACGCATGAATCCGGCCAGGACCACCAGTTTGGGTTGGAAGGTATCGATCAGCTCGATCAGCCCCTGATCGAAGGCCTCCCGGCCTTCGAAGGCGGTGTGATCGAGGAAGCGGGTAGCGATACCCGCTTCCTTGGCGCGCTGCAGGCCATAGGCGTCAGCGCGGTTGGAGATCACGGCGGCGATGCGCACCGGGCTGTCGCCGGTGTGCACGCTGTCGATCAAGGCTTGCAGGTTACTGCCGGTGCCGGACAACAGCACCACAACATCACAGGTCGGCGACATCCGCTCTTGCATCAGTGAGCCTTGAGGTTCTTCAGCTCGACCTGGGCCGCGCCTTCGGCTGCGGTGGCGATCTGGCCGATGACCCATGGCTGCTCGCCCGCCTCGCGCAGGACCTTCAGGGCGTTCTCGACCTGATCCTGGGCCACGCAGATGACCATGCCCACGCCGCAGTTCAGCACGCGATGCATTTCGTGCTCGTCGACGTTGCCTTTTTCCTGCAGCCAGTCGAAGACCGCCGGGCGCTGCCAGCTCGCCACGTCGACTACGGCCTGGGCGCCTTTTGGCAGCACGCGCGGGATGTTGTCCAGCAGGCCGCCACCGGTGATGTGGGCCATGGCCTTGACCGCGCCGGTGTCCTTGATCAGCTTCAGCAGTGGCTTGACGTAGATGCGGGTCGGCGCCATCAGCAGGTCGGTCAGTGGTTTGCCGTCCAGCTGGATGCTTTCGATGTCGGCGCCGGAGACTTCGATGATCTTGCGGATCAGCGAGTAGCCGTTGGAGTGCGGGCCGGAGGAGGGCAGGGCCAGCAGGGCATCGCCGGCGGCAACTTTCGAGCCGTCGATGATCTCGGCCTTTTCCACCACGCCTACGCAGAAGCCGGCCAGGTCGTAGTCTTCGCCTTCGTACATGCCGGGCATTTCAGCGGTTTCACCGCCCACCAGGGAGCAGCCGGACAGCTCGCAGCCAGCGCCGATGCCGGTTACCACTTGGGCTGCGGTATCGACGTTGAGCTTGCCGGTGGCGTAGTAGTCGAGGAAGAACAGCGGTTCGGCGCCGCAGACCACCAGGTCGTTGACGCACATGGCCACCAGGTCGATGCCGATGCTGTCGTGCTTGTTCAGGTTCAGGGCCAGGCGCAGCTTGGTGCCGACGCCGTCAGTGCCGGAGACCAGCACCGGTTGCTTGTAGCCGGCCGGGATTTCGCAGAGGGCGCCGAAACCGCCCAGGCCGCCCATGACTTCCGGGCGCGCAGTGCGCTTGGCGACGCTCTTGATGCGTTCGACCAATGCTTCACCGGCGTCGATGTCTACACCGGCGTCTTTGTAGCTCAGGGAGGGTTGCTTGCTCATGATCCAGGCCTTTAGGGGGGATTCAGGGGTATCGACCGAACCAGTGAGACTGCCGGAAACACAGGAAAAGTGTTTCAGGGTGCCCAGTTGATGCCGGTCTGCGAAGGCGCGCGATTTTATCAGGCTTGAGGGGCAGCGGCCATCCTCGGGCCGACGGGGAGAGGCATATCCTGTTAAAAAAACCGCGATTGGTCGTGTTGGTGCTCCTGCCCATGCCTGTATAAGGTATAGCGCTCAAGTGGCTATCGTTATGACAGCGCGAAAACTATCGGGCGCCGGGTGAATGTTTTGCCCAGGCTTGTGGTCACAGCCTTGCTCGCCGCGGTTCAAGTGCGCTGTTTCAATCGTTTTCTGTCGTCGGGAATCTTCCATGCGTCTGGGTAAATTTCTGTTTGTGGGCTGTTTGTCATTGGTCAGCCTGGCGAGTCATGCCGAAACCCTCAATGGCCTGTATCAAGTGCGTGAGCCTGTGAGCAGCCAGTCGCCCGAAGAGCGCGACCAGGCCACGCAACGGGCCCTGGAAACCCTGGTGCTGCGCCTCACTGGCGACGCCAAGGCCGCCCAGGGGCCAGGGCTGGCGGCGATCCGCAGGGACCCGCAGCAGATCATCAGTCAGTACGGCTACGACGCCGGCCCGCCGGAAAGCCTGCAGGTGGATTTCGATCCGGTCACCACCGATCGCGCCCTGCGTCAGGCCGGGCTATCGCTCTGGGGCAACAACCGGCCGTCGATCATCGGCTGGTGGCTGAGTGATTCCACCGAAGGCTCGAGCCTGGTGGGTGATGGCCAGGCCAGCGCGGCGCCCTTGCGGCGTGCGGCTCAACATCGTGGCTTGCCCCTGCGCCTGCCGCTGGGGGATCTGAACGAGCAGATCGTCGCCACGGCGCTGAATCTTGAAGGTTCCGATCCGGCGCCGCTGCGTGAAGCCTCCGAGCGTTACGGTGCTGATGCGTTGCTGGCGGTACATGCCCGGGAAGAAGGTGGCCAATGGCAAGCCAAGTGGCGGCTGTGGCTGGGCGATCAGAAGGAGCAGGGCACTGTCCAGGGCGCCGATACCGCGGCCCTGGCCGATGGGGTGTTGCTGGCGGTGAGCCAGCGTCTGGCGCCCCGTTTCGTCACTCGTCCTGGTGCTTCCAGCGAGCAGTTGCTGGAAGTGCAGGGCATGACTCTGGAGCATTACGCGGCCCTTGGGCACTTGCTGGAGCCTTTTGGTGCGCAGTTGCAGAGCGTTGACGGTGATCGGATCGTCTATCGCGTCAACGGCAGTGCTGAGCAGCTGCGGGCGCAACTGTCGCTGGCCAAGCTGCAAGAGATTCCGGCGGGTGAAGCGCCTGCGCCGCATGCTCCTGTACAAGGCGCTGAAGGGGCCGCGCCGCCGGCGCCGCAGGCCCAACTGCGTTTTCGTTGGTAGCAGGTTGTTTCCTTCTATATAGAAGCTGGAGAGGTATATGGCTGATACGCGTCGTTGGGTCTGGTTGGGTGTCGTGCTCCTGGCCTGCGGGTTCGTCTACCTGCTGCACCCGATCCTCAGTCCGTTCCTGGTGGCGCTGTTGCTGGCCTACCTGTTCGATCCGCTGGTGGACCGGCTGGAGCAATGGGGGTTGTCGCGGACCTGGGGCGTGGTGGCGGTATTCGCCTTGTTCACCCTGATCGTCATGACCCTGCTGCTGGTGCTGGTGCCCATGCTGGCCAAGCAGTTGGTGCGGCTCTATGAACTGGCGCCGCAGATGCTCGATTGGGTCCAGCACAGCGCCATGCCCTGGGTGCAGTCCAAGCTCGGTCTGGCGGACGGCTTCTGGAAGTTCGACAAGGTCAAGGCGGCCATCAGCGAGCACATGGGTCAGACCACCGATATCGTCGGCGTGGTGCTGAGCCAGGCAACGGCTTCGGGCCTGGCGCTGATCGGCTGGCTGGCCAATCTGGTACTGATCCCGGTGGTCAGCTTCTATCTGCTGCGGGACTGGGACTTGATGATGGCCAAGATCCGCAGCCTGTTGCCACGCAGTCGCGAAGAGCAGGTGGTGTCTCTGGCCGGGGAGTGCCATGAAGTGCTGGGGGCTTTTGTTCGCGGGCAATTGCTGGTGATGCTGGCTCTCGGGGTGATCTACGCCGCGGGCCTGATGCTGGTGGGGCTGGAGCTGGGGCTGTTGATCGGTCTGATTGCCGGTCTGGCGGCAATCGTGCCGTATATGGGCTTTGTCATCGGCATTGGCGCTGCGCTGATTGCCGGGCTGTTCCAGTTCGGTGGCGACCTGTATCCGATGATCGGCATTGTCGCGGTATTCATGGTGGGGCAAGCCCTTGAGGGCATGGTGCTGACGCCGTTGCTGGTGGGCGATCGCATCGGCCTGCACCCGGTGGCGGTGATCTTTGCCATTCTTGCCGGCGGCGAACTGTTCGGTTTTACCGGGGTGCTGCTGGCGCTGCCGGTGGCAGCGGTGATCATGGTGCTGGTGCGCCATGTGCATGATCTGTACAAGGATTCGGATCTCTACAGCGGTGCTGAAGACCCCGAGTTGTAAAGGGGTGCGCGGGCCTGCGTGACGGTTGGCGGCGCTTGACTGGCCGTCACGGTAGCTGTCAAGGAACGCCCTTCGATTGCGTTTGGCTGTCGCAAACCTTTGATTTTGCTTGTGGTCTGCTGCATTGTGCGCTCGGCGTCACGGGTATAAACTTTGCAAACTTTACACAGAGGCCACTAACGGTTCGTTTGGAACTGTTCAGTCAGCATGAAACCGATTCAGCTGCCCCTAGGTGTGCGTCTGCGTGATGACGCCACCTTCATCAACTACTACCCAGGCGCCAATGCCGCAGCACTCGGCTACGTCGAGCGCCTCTGCGAAGCCGACGCCGGTTGGACCGAAAGCCTGATCTACCTCTGGGGCAAGGATGGCGTGGGCCGCACGCACTTGCTGCAGGCCGCGTGCCTGCGTTTCGAGCAGTTGGGGGAGCCGGCGGTGTATCTGCCGCTGGCGGAGCTTCTGGATCGCGGTATCGAGATTCTCGACAACCTGGAACAGTATGAGCTGGTCTGCCTGGATGACCTGCAGGCAGTGGCTGGCAAGGCGGATTGGGAAGAAGCGCTGTTTCATCTGTTCAACCGCTTGCGCGACAGTGGTCGGCGCCTGTTGATCGCGGCCTCGACCTCGCCTCGCGAGTTGCCGGTGAAGCTGGCGGATTTGAAGTCCCGCCTGACCCTGGCGCTGATCTTTCAGATGCGCCCGCTCTCCGACGAAGACAAATTGCGTGCCTTGCAGCTAAGGGCATCCCGCCGGGGGCTGCATCTGACCGACGAGGTCGGGCATTTCATCCTGACCCGCGGTACCCGCAGCATGAGTGCCCTGTTCGAGCTTCTCGAGCGCCTCGACCAGGCTTCGTTGCAGGCCCAGCGCAAGCTGACCATCCCTTTTCTGAAAGAGACCCTGGGCTGGTAAAGACAAGGCTTCCAGGGCTTTCGGGGGCGACCTTCGGCATATTCCAGGCGCCAGAAAACGCACCTTTGGAAGGGTTTCCAGAGGTGGGCGGACTTAAAATGGGCTTAAAGCCTTAGATGTACGGAAGAAACTCATAAGTCACATTCTGATCGATTGAATTTGCAAATGAGGGCGATAGAAGGCATAGTCGCGTCTTCTTTTATTTCAAGCCACGGTCGTGCCCATGCTAAATCGCTTCGCACCCCTCGTGCCTCTCGCACTCGTCACCCTGTTGTTTGGTTGCGCCTCCCACACTCCGGTGTCCCAGCAGCAACCTGTCCAGCAGGCTCAAGTCTCCGTCAAAAACCAGTCTTCCGCTGTTTATCAGGAAGAGCTGGCAACTGAAAAGGAACTGGCAGAGTTCTCTGACAGCAAGCCTTACCAGTTGCCAGTTCTGGCTGACAGCATCCTCGAGCGCGGCATGTCCCTGATCGGTACCCGTTACCGTTTCGGCGGTACCTCGGAAGCCGGCTTCGATTGCAGCGGTTTCATCGGTTATCTGTTTCGTGAAGAGGCGGGCATGAACCTGCCGCGTTCCACTCGCGAAATGATCAACGTGAAAGCGCCACTGGTAGCGCGCAACAATCTCAAGCCGGGTGATCTGCTGTTCTTCAGCACCAACGGCCGTGGGCGCGTCAGCCACGCAGGTATCTACCTGGGCGATGACCAGTTCATCCACTCCAGCAGCCGTCGCAGTGGCGGTGTGCGGGTCGACAGCCTGGGCGATAGCTACTGGAGCAAGACCTTCATCGAAGCCAAGCGCGCACTTGCCATGGCTCCAACCGTGGTCACTGCACGCAAATAAGCGGACTATTTGTAGGGCGAAGTTAAAGTCTTACTTGAAGTTTGGCGTGTAGGCGCTAGAATCCTGATCTATTGTTGAAACTAACCGCGTAAGCCTTGCTTACGCGGTTTTGTTTTCAGTGCCACGGCAGAGAAAGCCGCATCCCGATCAGGATTGTCCAGCTTATGTCGACCTCAGCCCGTTTTGCTCTTATTGCCCTCGCAGCGCTGCTCAGCGCCTGTGCCAGCCGTACCCCGCCGCCTGCGCCTGTGGTGCGTGCTCCGGTGTTCAACTCCTCCCAAACCTTCTCTCCGGTTGCCGAAGACGTGCTGTTCCGCGCCCTTGGGCTGGTGGGCACGCCTTATCGCTGGGGCGGCAACACTCCGGATTCCGGTTTCGACTGCAGTGGCCTGATCGGTTACGTCTACCGCGATGCGGCGGGTATTTCCCTGCCGCGTTCAACCCGGGAAATGATCGGCATGCAGGCGCCGGATGTGGGCAAGAACGCGCTGCAGACCGGCGATCTGATCTTCTTCGCCACCAATGGCGGCTCCCAGGTCAGCCATGCGGGCATCTACGTGGGGGAAGGGCGCTTCGTGCATGCGCCGGCCACTGGCGGCACGGTGAAGCTCGACAGCCTGTCCAAGGCCTATTGGCAGAAGGCCTACCTGAGCGCCAAGCGCGTCCTGCAGCCAGAACACCTGGCGCGCAATCCCTAATCTTCTCTGGTCGAGGTGCCTGTGACCGCTCGGACGCTGAACCTCGACGATGCCCTCTACCATTACCTGCTGGACGTTTCCCTGCGTGAAACGCCCCTGCTGCGTCGTCTGCGGGATGAAACCCAGGCATTGCCCACCGCCCGTTGGCAGGTGGCGCCCGAGCAGGGCCAGTTCCTCGCATTGCTGGTGAAGTTGACCGGCGCCCGTCGCGTGCTGGAGGTCGGCACCTTCACTGGCTACAGCGCCCTGTGCATGGCCCAGGCGCTGCCTGAAGACGGTTCTCTGATCTGCTGCGACATTCCCGGCGACTACAACGCTACGGCCCTGCGCTACTGGCAGGAGGCGGGGGTGGGCCAGCGCATCGAACTGCGCCTGGCCCCGGCCCTGGATACCCTGGCCAGCCTGGAGCGAGCGGGGCAGCTTGGCTGTTTCGACCTGATCTTCATCGATGCCGACAAGGCCAACTACCCGGCCTACCTGGAGGCCGCGCTAGGCCTGCTGCGCGTTGGCGGGCTGCTGGTGTTCGACAACACCCTGTGGAGCGGGCGCGTGCTGGAGACCGATTCCCTGAGCGAGGATACCCGAGCCATCCAGGCGCTCAATCGCGCCTTGAAGGATGACTCGCGTATCGATCTGTCGCTGCTGCCGCTGGGAGATGGTCTGACGCTGTGCCGCAAGCGTTGAGCCTAGGGGGCTTTGGCGGCGGAGACTCGCCAGATCTTGTTGCCGACATCGTCGGCCACCAATAACCCGCCTTGCTGGTCGATCACCACTCCGACCGGGCGTCCCATGGCCTTCTCGTCGGCATTGAGAAAGCCGCTAAGCACATCGATCGGCGCTCCATTGGGCTTGCCGGCGCTGAATGGCACGAAAATCACCTTGTAGCCGCTATGGGGTTTGCGGTTCCAGGAACCGTGCTGGCCGATGAAAGCGCCTTCGGTGAAGGGGGCGGGGAGCTTGCTGCCGTCGGCGAAGGTCAGCCCCAGCGACGCGGTGTGCGGGCCTACCGCGTAATCCGGGGCGATGGCCTTGGCCACCAGGTCGAGGTTCTGCGGCTTGACCCGTACATCCACATGTTGCCCGTAGTAGCTGAAGGGCCAGCCATAGAACGCGCCATCCTTGACCGAGGTGATGTAGTCCGGCACCAGGTCGCTGCCGATTTCGTCCCGCTCGTTGACTGCGGTCCAGAGTGCGCCGCTGGCCGGCTCCCAGGCCAGGCCATTGGGGTTGCGCAGGCCGGTGGCGAACAGGCGGTGCTGGCCGCTTTCACGGTCCACCTCCCAGATCGCCGCCCGGCCTTGCTCCTTGTCCAGGCCGTTTTCGCCGACGTTACTGTTGGAGCCCACGGTGACGTAGAGCTTGCTGCCGTCCTTGCTGGCGATGACGTTCTTGGTCCAGTGATGGTTGAGGGTGCCGCCGGGCAGGTCGACCACCTTGGTGGCGGCTGCGCTGATCTGGGTGTCGCCGCTCTGATAGGGAAAGCGCAGTAGCTTGTCGGTATCGGCCACATACAGGTCATTGCCCACCAGGGTCATGCCAAAGGGCGAATTGAGGTTCTCCAGAAACACTGTGCGGGTCTCCGCCACGCCATCGTGATCCTGGTCCCTTAGCAGGGTGATGCGGTTGGCGCTGGGCACGGCCGCCCCGGCACGGCCCATGACCTTGCCGGCGATCCAGCCGCGAATGCCCTGGCTGTCATCCGGTTTGGGCGGGGCGTTGGTTTCCGCCACCAGCACATCGCCATTGGGCAGGACGTAGAGCCAGCGTGGATGGTCGAGGTTCTCGGCGAAAGCCTTGACCTGGGTGCCGGCCGCGGCCTGGGGTTTTGCGCCTTGCGGCCAGCCGATGGCGGGGGCGATGTTGACCGTGGGGATCAGCGTCGGGTTGGGTTCCGGCAGCTTGGGGTTGGGGCCGGTGCCGTCGGACACCTGCAGGCTGGAAGTTTCGCCGCAGGCGGCGAGGCCGGCGGCGATGGCGATCAGTAGGCTGTGCTGAAGCTTGAGCATGCGAATTTCCCTATGAGTGCACGGACGTCGTAGTCATAGAGAAGCATAGCCAGTCGATGGTTCCGCCCGATCAGCGGGCCTCCTTGAAGAGCACGGCGACGCCCGGGTGGTAGTGGCCGGCCTCGTTGTGCAGCTTGCGATAGGCGTAGGGGAAGTACCAGGCCACGGCGCAGCAGTGCTCTTTCTGCAGTTCGTCGAGCATGTCCTGGAGCTCTTCCGGGGTAGCGCTGTGCTGGGATTTTTGTGGGGCAACGAACAGGCAACCCAGTCTCAGGTCGCTGGCGTAGCTGATCTTTCTTGCGTCCTGGGCAACGTCCAGCAGTGCCTGGGTCAGGTTCAGGCTGTTGACCCTTGGCCAGCGCTGGGTGGCGTGGATGTAGGCGCGCTCTTCCTTGGTGGCCAGGTACAGGTCGGTGCGGGCGTTGCGCGCACCTTCTTCCTGCTGTTTCCTGCTGGGGCTGTGTTCCAGGCTGACCATCTCGGCCATCCAGGCCGCCGCGCTGAGCAGCCCGAGATTGGCCTGCTCGTCGAACCAGTAGGGCGTTTCGTTATCGCCGCGAACCGCGTTGTAGCGATCGATGCAATCGAACCAGCGTTCCAGCATCGGGCGCAGGAATTCCAGCTTCGGATTGCTGATGATCATGCCTTGCATCGAACTCACCCCTTATTGTTGTGTGGTTGGCGCCTGGAGCGCTGAAAAGTGGCTATTTGATATCATTGCTCTGAGTGTGGCACAAGATTGGCGTCAGTTTATTGATGCAGTGCAGTTTTGTGCCGGGGGCGACGGCCGGCTTTAATTGACGCTCCACCCCCAACCCTCTAACCTTCGCGACTTGTTTCAGGTGCTCTGTGGCCGGTGGCCGACAGAGTGAAACAGGGAAGCCGGTCAGGGTCTGTTCCAGTGATGGAGCCGACGACGATTCCGGCGCTGCCCCCGCAACGGTAGATGAGTCAAGACTGCGCCTGACGCCACTGTGTCAATGACACGGGAAGGCGCGCAGTCCGGCAGCCATGCCGCTCATGAGCCCGGAGACCGGCCTGATCCATCCAACGGCATCACGGTGGGCGATGCCAGGCTAGCGCCGTCTGTTCCTTTTCCCTGCCCCCCGTTCCCCAGCCCCAACGGAGAGCTGCCCCATGAGTGAATCCCCCGATCGTGACGAGCGCCATCTGGCGCGCATGTTGCGCAAAAAAGCCGTGATCGATGAACGCATTGCCAACTCGCCCAACGAATGCGGCCTGCTGCTGGTATTGACCGGCAACGGCAAGGGCAAGAGCAGCTCGGCCTTCGGCATGCTGGCGCGGTCCATGGGCCACGGTATTCAGTGTGGCGTGGTGCAGTTCATCAAGGGGCGTAACAGCACCGGCGAAGAACTGTTCTTCAGGCGTTTCCCCGAGCAGGTGCGCTTTCACGTGATGGGCGAAGGCTTTACCTGGGAAACCCAGGATCGCCAGCGCGATATCGCTGCGGCTGAAGCCGCCTGGGCGGTTTCCAGGGAGTTGCTGAGCAACCCGGATATTGGCCTGGTGGTGCTCGACGAGCTGAACATTGCCCTCAAGCACGGCTACCTGGACCTGGATCAGGTGCTCAGTGACCTGCAGGCCCGTCCGCCCATGCAGCATGTGGTAGTGACCGGTCGCGGCGCCAAGCCGGAGATGATCGAGCTGGCCGATACCGTGACCGAGATGGGCATGGTCAAGCACGCCTTCCAGGCCGGGATCAAGGCGCAGAAAGGTGTCGAGCTGTGAGCGTGAATTCATGACTGATGTTCGTCATTGCCCGGCAGTGTTGATCGCCGCACCGGCTTCCGGCCAGGGCAAGACCACGGTGACCGCGGCCCTGGCCCGCTTGCACCGCAACCAGGGGCGCAAGGTCCGGGTCTTCAAGTGCGGCCCGGATTTCCTCGACCCGATGATTCTTGAGCGCGCCAGTGGTGCCGCGGTGTACCAGTTGGACATGTGGATGGTGGGCGAGCAGGAAAGCCGCCGTCTGCTCTGGGAGGCGGCGGGAGAGGCCGACCTGATTCTGATCGAAGGGGTCATGGGCCTGTTCGATGGCACTCCTTCCAGCGCCGATCTGGCGCGGCATTTCGGCGTGCCGGTGCTGGGGGTGATCGATGGCACCGCCATGGCCCAGACCTTCGGCGCCCTGGCTCTGGGCCTGGCGCGCTACCAGCCGGACCTGCCGTTTGCCGGGGTGTTGGCCAACCGGGTTGGTACCCTGCGCCATGCGCAGTTGCTGGAAGGCAGCCTGACGGAAGGCTTGCGCTGGTATGGCGCCTTGTCCCGGGAAACCGATATCGAGCTGCCCAGCCGCCATCTGGGGCTGGTGCAGGCCAGCGAGCTGAATGATCTGGACCTGCGCCTGGATGCCGCCGCCGAGGCCCTGGCCAGCAGTTGTCAGGTGGAACTGCCGCCAGCGGTGAGTTTTGCCGCACCCACGCCGGTGGCTTGCGCGCCGCTGCTCAAGGGCGTGCGGATTGCCGTGGCGCGGGACGAGGCGTTTGCCTTCACCTATGGCGCCAGCCTCGATCTGTTGCGAGCCATGGGGGCGCAGTTGAGCTTCTTCTCGCCGATCCACGATACCCAGCTGCCCGACGCGGACAGCCTGTACCTGCCCGGCGGCTATCCCGAGTTGCACCATCAGGCCCTGGCCCGCAACAGCAGCATGCTGCAGGCCATTCGCGCCCATCACGCGGCCGGCAAGCCGCTGCTCGCCGAGTGCGGCGGCATGCTCTACCTGCTGGACTCCCTGACCGATGTCGAAGGCCAGCGTGCCGAGCTCCTGGGCCTGCTGCCCGGAGATGCGGTAATGCAGAAGCGCCTGGCGGCACTGGCCTTGCAGGCGGTGGATTTGCCCGAAGGCAGTCTGCGCGGCCACACCTATCACCATTCCCTGACCAGCACCGAGCTGCTGCCCATCGCTCGTGGGCTCAGCCCCAACGGCGGGCGCGGCGCGGAAGCGGTGTATCGCCAGGGGCGGATGACGGCCTCTTACGTGCACTTCTATTTCCCGTCCAATCCGGCGGCGGTGGCGGCGTTGTTTGCGCCGGGCGCGCCTGTTCAGCCGGTTTTAGCCGAGGGCGTGGCGGGTGAGTGAGCAGGGGTTCTCTGAGGCGCAGCGCGAGGGGGTCTACCGGGCCATCGCCGAGCGCCGCGACATGCGTCATTTCGCGGGTGGCAGTGTCGAGCCGGCAGTGCTGCGGCGCTTGCTGGAAGCAGCGCATCAGGCGCCCAGTGTCGGGTTGATGCAGCCCTGGCGTTTTATTCGCATCAGCGACCGCCTGTTGCGCAAGCACATCCAGCAGTTGGTGGAGGCGGAGCGGGTGCGCACCGCCCAAGCCCTGGGTGAGCGTTCCGACGAGTTCATGAAGCTCAAGGTCGAAGGCATCAACGATTGTGCCGAGGTGCTGGTGGCCGCCTTGATGGATGACCGCGAACGACACATCTTCGGCCGTCGGACCCTGCCGGAGATGGACCTGGCGTCCCTGTCCTGCGCCATCCAGAACCTGTGGCTGGCGGCCCGCAGCGAAGGCCTGGGAATGGGGTGGGTGTCTTTGTTCGATCCTCAGGCCCTGGCCGATCTGCTGGGGCTGCCGGCAGGTGCCAAGCCCGTGGCCGTGCTGTGCCTGGGCCCGGTCTCCGAATTCTACCCGGCGCCGATGCTGGCACTGGAAGGCTGGGCGCAACCGCGGCCGCTGAGTGAGTTGTTGTATGAGAATTACTGGGGAGTGAGTCAATGAGTGTGGCCTTGCTGAGTGTCGCCGGGGTCGCGCTGGATGCGCTGCTGGGCGAACCCAGGCGCTGGCATCCGCTGGTGGCGTTCGGCCGTGTGGCCGATCGTATCGAGCAACGTTTCAACTCCGCCGGCCGTGGCTGGCGCAGCCATGGCGTCACCGCCTGGGTGCTGGCGGTGGTGCCCCTGACCCTGGTGGCCACAGCGCTGTCCTGGTTGCCCTACGTCGGCTGGCTGGTGGAAATCCTGGCGTTGTACTGCGCCTCGGGCCTGCGCAGCCTCGGCGAGCATGTGGAGCCGGTGGCCCAGGCGTTGCGCAGTGACGATCTGGAAGAAGCGCGCCGCCGGGTAGGCTTTCTGGTGAGTCGCCAGACCAGCGAGCTGGACGCCACCGAAGTGGCCCGCGCGGCCACCGAATCGGTGCTGGAAAACGGCAGCGATGCGGTGTTCGCCGCGCTGTTCTGGTTTGCCGTGGCCGGCGCGCCCGGGGTGGTGCTCTACCGTCTGAGCAATACCCTGGATGCGATGTGGGGCTACCGCAACGAGCGCTTCGAACGTTTTGGCTGGGCTGCGGCGAAGATTGACGACCTGCTCAATTACATTCCCGCGCGCCTGGTGGCCCTGACTTACGCCTTGCTGGGCAAGACCCGGCTGGCACTCAAGTGCTGGCACCGCCAGGGCCCGACCTGGGACAGCCCGAATGCCGGCCCGGTGATGGCGGCCGGGGCGGGCGCCCTGGGAGTGGAGCTGGGTGGCGCAGCGATTTATCACGGTGAGCTGCATCAGCGCCCGCAACTGGGTGAAGGCGAGCCGGCCAGTGCCGGTTCCATTGATCGTGGCTGGCAGCTGGTGCAGCGGGGTGTCTGGCTGTGGCTGCTGATTCTTTGCCTGGGGGCTGAATTCTATGCTTGAGCACGGCGGACGACTGCGCAAGGCGGCCGAGCAATACGGGATTGCCGAAGATGCCTGGCTGGACTTGTCCAGCGGGTTGGCGCCCTGGCCGTTTCCCCTGCCGCCCATTGCGCTGCGTGCCTGGGCGCGCCTGCCGGAAACCGATGACGGACTGGAACAGGCGGCCCGCGAATACTACGGCGCCAGTGAAGTGCTGCCGGTGGCCGGCTCCCAGGCAGCAATCCAGTTGCTGCCGCGCTTGCGTCGAGCGGGCAAGGTCGGTGTGCTGTCGCCCTGTTATGCCGAGCACGCCGAAGCCTGGCGCCGCAGCGGCTACCGGGTACGCGAAGTGCTGGAGCAGGAAGTGGATTTCTTCCTCGACAGCCTCGATGTGCTGGTGGTGGTCAACCCGAACAACCCTACCGGCCTGAGCCTGACCCCGGAGCGCCTGCTGGACTGGCACGCGCGCCTGGCTCAGCGCGGCGGCTGGCTGGTGGTGGACGAAGCCTTCATGGACAACACCCCGCACCTGAGCCTAGCCCGCCACGCCCATCAGGTGGGGCTGATTGTGTTGCGTTCGTTCGGCAAGTTCTTTGGCCTGGCCGGAGTACGCCTGGGTTTTGTCCTGGCCGAGCGCCGGCTGCTCAAACTGCTGGCGGAGCAGGTCGGACCCTGGGCGGTCAGCGGGCCGACCCGGGTGGTGGGGCAGGCCTGCCTGCGCGATACCCAGGGGCACGCCCGGCAAAGGTTGCGCAGCGAAGCGGCGAGCGAGCGTCTGGTTGAAGTCCTCGAGCGCCATGGTCTCAAGCCCCAGGGCGGTTGCGCGCTGTTTCAGTGGCTGATCAGTGCCGAGGCCGAATCGCTTTATCACTTCATGGCGCGCCGCGGCATTCTCCTGCGGCTGTTCACCCATAACAGCAGCCTGCGCTTCGGCCTGCCCGCCGAGGAGGCCGATTGGGATCGCCTGGAACAGGCGCTGCAGGCCTATCGCAAGGAATATCCATGAGCACTCTGATGGTTCAAGGCACCACCTCGGATGCCGGCAAGAGCACCCTGGTGACGGCCCTGTGCCGTTGGCTGCGGCGCCAGGGTGTCAGCGTGGTGCCGTTCAAGCCCCAGAACATGGCCCTCAACAGTGCGGTGACTGCCGATGGCGGCGAGATCGGCAGGGCCCAGGCCGTCCAGGCCCAGGCGGCCAATCTGGCGCCCCACACCGACATGAACCCGGTGCTGCTCAAGCCCAACAGCGATACCGGCTCTCAGGTAATCATTCACGGCCGCGCCGTGACCAGCATGAGCGCCGTGGCCTATCACGACTACAAGGCCATCGCCATGCAGGCCGTACTGGCTTCCCATGAGCGCCTGAAAAGCGCTTATCAGGTGGTGATGGTGGAAGGTGCCGGCTCGCCGGCGGAGATCAACCTGCGGGCCGGCGATATTGCCAACATGGGCTTTGCCGAGGCGGTGGACTGCCCGGTGCTGCTGATCGCCGACATCAACCGCGGTGGGGTCTTCGCCCATTTGGTGGGCACCCTGGAACTGCTGTCTCCCAGTGAGCAAGCCCGGGTAAAGGGCTTCATCATCAACCGCTTTCGTGGCGACCTGGCGTTGTTGCAACCGGGCCTGGACTGGCTGGAGGCCCGCACCGGCAAGCCAGTGATCGGCGTGCTGCCCTATGTCCTGGACCTGCACCTGGAAGCCGAGGACGGTATCGACCAACGCCAGGTGGGCAAGGTCGAACAGTTGCTCAAGGTGGTGGTGCCGGTGCTGCCGCGCATCAGCAATCACACGGATTTCGATCCGTTGCGCCTGCATCCTCAGGTCGACTTGCAATTCATCGGCCCCGGCCAGGCGATTCCTGCTGCCGATCTGATCATCCTCCCCGGCTCGAAAAGCGTACGGGGCGATCTGGCCTACCTGCGCAGCAACGGCTGGGATCGGGCAGTTGCCCGCCACCTGCGCTACGGCGGCAAGGTGCTGGGCATCTGCGGTGGCCTGCAAATGCTTGGCGAGCAGGTGCATGACCCGCTCGGGCTCGAAGGCGCTGCGGGTTCCAGCCCCGGCCTGGGCCTGCTGGCATTTGAAACCGTGCTCGAAGAAGAGAAGCAGCTGCGTAACGTCAGCGGTCGCCTGAGCCTGGAGAATGCCGCGGTCAGTGGTTATGAAATTCACGCCGGGGTCACTCGCGGGCCGGCCCTGGAGCTGGCCGCCGTGCAACTGGACGACGGTCGCAGCGATGGCGCCTGCAGCGCCGACGGGCAGATCCTCGGCACCTACCTGCACGGTCTGTTCGAAACCCCTGCGGCCTGCAGTGCGCTGTTGCGCTGGGCCGGGCTCGAAGCGGTGCAGGAGGTGGATTACCACGCCTTGCGTGAACGCGATATCGAGCGTCTGGCGGACCTGGTGGAGCATCACCTGGACACCGCTGCACTGCGTCGGCTCTGTGGCCTTTGAGCGCTCAACCCAGGCCGTCTTCCCTATCAGAGGTGCCCAAGCATGTTGCAACTGATCCTCGGCGGTGCCCGGTCCGGCAAGAGCCGCCTCGCTGAAAAGCTCGCCGGTGACAGCGCCCTGGCGGTGACCTACATCGCCACCAGCCAGCCCCTGGATGGCGAGATGAATCAACGCATTGCCCATCATCGCGAGCGGCGTCCGGCCCATTGGGGCTTGATCGAGGAGCCGCTGGAGCTGGCCCGGGTGCTGCAGGAATCTGCCGGCGAAGGGCGCTGCCTGCTGGTGGACTGCCTGACCCTGTGGCTGACCAACCTGCTGATGCTCGAGGACCCCGAGCGCCTGGCCGCCGAACGCGAGGCCTTGTTGCAGTGCGTGGCGAGCTTGCCGGGGGAGATCATTTTTGTCAGCAACGAAACCGGAATGGGTGTCGTGCCGCTGGGCGAATTGACTCGCCGCTATGTGGATGAAGCCGGTTGGCTGCATCAAGCCCTGGCCGAGCGTTGTCAGCGAGTGGTGCTGACGGTCGCCGGCCTGCCCCTGACTTTGAAAGGAACTGCGTTATGAATAACTCCTGGTGGCTGGAACCGTGCAAGGCAATCGACACCCAGATGGTCGAGCAGGCCCTGGCGCGTCAGCAGCAACTGACCAAGCCGGCCGGCTCTCTCGGGCGCCTGGAGCCACTGGCGGTACGCCTGGCGGGCCTGCAAGGACGGCTCAAGCCCGGCATCGAGCGGCTATGGATCGCCATCTTCGCCGGTGACCATGGGGTGGTGGCCGAGGGCGTTTCCGCCTACCCGCAGGAAGTCACCGGGCAGATGTTGTTGAACTTCGTCAGCGGCGGAGCGGCCATCAGCGTGCTGGCCCGGCAACTGCAGGCGCAACTGGAGGTGGTGGATCTGGGCACAGTGACGCCAGGCTTGAACCTGCCGGGGGTGCGCCACCTGAACCTGGGGGCCGGCACGCAGAATTTTGTCCAGGGGCCGGCGATGACCCGTGCACAAGGCGAGCAGGCCCTGCAAGCCGGCCGCGACAGCGCGCTGCGGGCTCATGCCGACGGCGCCCAGCTGTTTATCGGCGGTGAAATGGGCATCGGCAATACCACCGCAGCCAGTGCCATTGCCTGTGCCCTGCTGGGGATTCCAGTGGCACAACTGGCCGGGCCGGGCACCGGCCTGAATGCCGAGGGGGTCAATCACAAGGCGCAGGTTATCGAGCGTGCCCTGGCGCTGCACGATGCCTCTCGCGGCGATGCCTTGCAGACCCTGTTCAACCTGGGTGGCTTTGAAGTGGCGGCGCTGGTGGGGGCTTACCTGGCGTGTGCCCAGGAGGGCATTGCGGTGCTGGTGGACGGTTTCATCTGCAGCGTCGCCGCGTTGGTGGCGGTGCGTCTGAATCCGGCCTGCGCGCCCTGGTTGCTGTTCGCCCACCAGGGCGCCGAGCCCGGGCACCGGCATGTGCTGCAGACCCTGCAAGCCGAACCCTTGCTGGACCTGGGCCTGCGCCTGGGTGAAGGCAGCGGCGCCGCCCTGGCAGTGCCGTTGCTGCGGCTGGCCTGTGACCTGCACGGGCAGATGGCGACTTTCGCCGAGGCAGCGGTGGCGGATCGTCCGGCATGACCTTGTACCTGGACCTGTTGCGCCACGGTGAAACCGAACTGGGTGGTGGCCTGCGCGGCAGCCTGGACGATGCGTTGACTGCAACGGGCTGGCAACAGATGCGCGAAGCCGTCCAGGGGCGGGGCCCCTGGGACCGGGTACTGAGTTCGCCATTGCAGCGCTGTGCGCGTTTCGCCCAAGAAATGGCGGAGCAGCTGCAGTTGCCGCTGAGCCTTGAGCCCGACCTTCAGGAACTGCACTTTGGCGCCTGGGAAGGGCAGAGCGCGGCGGCGCTGATGGAAACCGACGCCGATGATCTGGGGCGTTTCTGGGCCGATCCCTATGCATTCACCCCGCCTGGGGGCGAGCCGGTAGAGCTGTTCTCCCTGCGGGTGCTGGGGGCGATAGAGCGCTTGTACCAGGCCTGCGCCGGGCAGCGTGTGCTGCTGGTCAGCCATGGCGGGGTCATGCGCTTGCTGCTGGCCCGGGCTCGAGGGCTGCCGCGCCAGCAGTTGTTGAACGTTGAAGTGGGTCA
Organism: Pseudomonas sp. NFPP25; assembly: GCF_900116505.1. Lineage (NCBI taxonomy): Bacteria > Pseudomonadati > Pseudomonadota > Gammaproteobacteria > Pseudomonadales > Pseudomonadaceae > Pseudomonas > Pseudomonas sp. NFPP25. The sequence continues at coordinate 763,656 of NZ_FPBG01000002.1, forward strand.
TGGCGCGCTGTTTCGTCTGCAGGTCGCCAGCGAAGGCCGGATGAGCGAGGAGGGCTGAGATGTTGCCGTTCTGGATTGCCTTGCAGTTTCTCAGCAGCCTGCCGGTCCGCCTGCCGGGCATGCCTCGGCCTGAAGAGCTGGGCCGCTCGCTGTTGTTCTATCCGTTGGTGGGGCTGCTGTTCGGCGTGCTGTTGTGGGTGCTGAATGCCATGCTGGGCGGTGTTCCTCTGTTGCTGCATGCGGCCTTGCTGTTGACCGCCTGGGTCCTGCTCAGCGGTGGTCTGCACCTGGATGGCCTGGCGGACAGTGCCGATGCCTGGCTGGGAGGCTTTGGCGATCGAGAGCGGACCCTGAGCATCATGAAGGACCCCCGTAGTGGTCCGATCGCCGTGGTGACCCTGGTGCTGGTGCTGCTGCTCAAGTTCACCGCCCTGGTGGCGCTGATCGAACAGCAGCAGGGCTTTGCCTTGTTGCTGGCGCCGCTGATCGGCCGCGGGGCATTGCTGGGCCTGTTTCTCTGCACGCCTTATGTGCGTGCCGGTGGGCTAGGGCAGGCGCTGGCTGACCACCTGCCACGTGTGGCCGGGCGGCAAGTGCTGGGCTTGAGCGTACTGGCCTGTTTGCTGCTGGGAGGCTACAGCGGGTTATGGGCAGTGCTGCTGGCCACTGTGCTGTTCTTCTGGCTGCGGCAAGTGATGATGCGGCGCCTGGGTGGTACCACTGGAGACACTGCCGGGGCTGTGCTTGAACTGTTGGAAACTGCCGTATTGCTCGGGGTGGCGCTGTTTTGAGTGGAGCACGGGATTGACGATTTTCATGAAAAATCTTGCCTTGGAATAATCACGGGTATATACACGCATCATGCTTCCCTCTCAGTGTTTGTGCACCAACCTGCGTCGCGCCGCCCGTGGCGTCAGCAGGTACTACGACGGCGCCCTTGATGGCTTCGGGATCAACGTTGCCCAGTATTCTCTGCTGAACAACCTGTTGCGCCTTGATCAGCCAAGCATTTCCAGCCTGGCGGAAGCCATGGGGCTGGATCGCAGCACGCTCGGGCGCAATGTGCGGGTCCTGGAAGCAGCAGGGCTGGTGCGCCTGCAGGAAGGCGACGATCAGCGAAACCGGCTGGTGCTGTTGACCGAGGCCGGGCATGAGCGGCTGGTGGCGGCCTTGCCTGCGTGGGAAGCGGCTCAGCAGCGGTTGATCGATCGCCTGGGTGTGGAAAAGCGTGAAACCTTGTTGGCCTTGCTGAACGAACTGTCTTGAGCGCCTTTCGTTCGACTATAAGCGGGTATATACCCGTAACTGGAGAATAAAAATGTCATCGATGTGGCGTACCAGCGGCTGGGTGCTTCTCGGCAGCGCATTGATCCTGGCCTTGTCGCTGGGGATCAGGCATGGCTTCGGCCTGTTCCTGCCGCCCATGAGCGCGCAGTTTGGCTGGGGGCGCGAAGTCTTCGCCTTCGCCATTGCCCTGCAGAACCTGATCTGGGGGCTGGCCCAGCCTTTTACCGGAGCCTTGGCCGATCGTTTTGGTGCGGCGAAAGTGGTGCTGGTGGGTGGCGTGCTGTACGCGGTCGGGCTGGTGTTCATGGGGCTGTCGGATTCGGCCCTGACCCTGTCCCTGAGTGCCGGGCTGCTGATCGGCATAGGTCTGTCGGGTACGTCCTTCTCGGTAATTCTCGGTGTTGTCGGCCGCGCCTTGCCGCCGGAAAAACGAAGCATGGGCATGGGGATTGCCAGTGCGGCAGGTTCCTTCGGCCAATTTGCCATGCTCCCCGGAACCCTGGGGCTGATCGGCTGGCTGGGCTGGTCTACGGCGCTGCTGGTGCTGGGCTTGCTGGTGGCCTTGATCGTGCCATTGGTGAGCATGCTCAAGGACAAACCGCTGCCGGCGCTGGGGCATGAGCAGAGCCTCATGGAGGCCTTGCGTGAAGCCTGTTCCCATTCAGGGTTCTGGCTGTTGGCATTCGGCTTTTTCGTCTGTGGCTTCCAGGTGGTGTTCATCGGCGTGCATCTGCCGGCGTATCTGGTGGACCAGCACTTGCCGGCGACCGTGGGCACCACGGTGCTGGCCCTGATTGGCCTGTTCAATATCTTTGGTACCTATACCGCCGGCTGGCTGGGTGGGCGGATGTCCAAGCCGCGCCTGCTGACGGGCCTGTATCTGCTACGGGCGGTGGTGATCGGGCTGTTCCTGTGGTTGCCGGTGACTCAGGCCAGCGCCTATCTGTTCGGCATGGCCATGGGCTTTCTCTGGCTGTCCACCGTGCCTTTGACCAACGGCACCGTGGCCACCTTGTTTGGCGTGCGCAACCTGTCCATGCTCGGCGGCATTGTGTTCCTGTTCCACCAATTGGGGTCTTTCCTTGGTGGTTGGCTGGGGGGCGTGGTGTATGACCGTACCGGGAGCTACGACTTGATCTGGCAGGTGGCGATTCTCCTTAGTCTGTTGGCTGCGGCACTGAACTGGCCGGTGCGCGAGCGGCCGGTGGCGCGTTTGCAGGCCAGCGCGGCATGAACCGCTGGCTGCTGCGCGGTGCCGGCCTGGGCCTCGGCATTCTATTGTTGCTGCTGGCCTGGTGGGGCTGGCACCGGGGCGGCCTGGCGCTGATGCAGCTGGGCATGGGCGCTTGCTAGGGGAGCGAGGGGGCGAGTAACGTCGTAGCCCGACACTTTGACAAGGATTCTGGACATGGCTATGCGCTGGTTTGCGGTTCCAGCTTTACTCGCGACCTTGGCCGGCTCGGCATGGGCGGCGGACTGTCCGCCCCTGTTGCAGGGTTCCTTGCCCAAATTGCACGCCAAGGAATCCATCGACTTGTGCCAGCGCTTTGCCGGCAAGCCGCTGGTGGTGGTCAATACGGCGAGCTTCTGCGGGTTTGCTCCGCAATTCAAAGGCCTTGAGGCGCTGTACCAGCGTTACAAGGATCAAGGGCTGGAAGTGGTGGGCGTGCCCTCCAATGACTTCAAGCAAGAGGCCAAGGATGGCGCGGAGACTGCCAAGGTCTGCTACGTCAATTACGGCGTGACCTTCACCATGACCGAGCCACAGAAGGTTCGGGGGGCGGATGCGGTGCACCTGTTCAAGGTGCTGGCGCAGCAGAGTAGCGCGCCGAAGTGGAATTTCTATAAATACGTGGTGGATCGCCAGGGCAATGTGATTGCCAACTTTTCCAGCCTGACCAAACCGGACAATCCGGAACTCATCGAAGCGGTGGAGAAGGCATTGGCGTCGAAATCCTGAGAAAGCCTATTCATTAGCCAATAAAAAACCCGCATCTGCGGGTTTTTTATTGGTTTGAAACTGCGCGGCCTAGAGTTCGTTAGAACTTGTAGGTGGCGCCCAGGCCGTAGCCCCATGCGCTGTTCTGGTAAGTAGCGCTGTAGGCATTGCCTTTGCCGGTTCTGTTGACGTTGACGTCTTCTTCCTTCAGGTAGGAAACCGCCAGGTCCAGAGTCAGGTCTTCAGTCGGGCTGTAGCCGGCACCGAAGCTGATGGCCTTACGGTCACCGGTAGGGATACGTACGGAACGGTCGGTGTTGTTGGTTGGCGCCTGGTCAACCGAGAGGCCGCTGCGCAGAACCCACTCTTTGTTGACCTTGTAGGAAACACCAACAGCCGAGGCCCAGGTGTCGTGCCAGTTCTGTGGCTCGGTGATGGTGCCGATCGGGCCCCTGGAACCGCCAAGCAGGGCAGGAACACCTTCGTTGTTCACGGTGATGTCTTTCAGGCGGCTCCAGCGAGTCCAAGTGCTACCTGCGTAGACGGTCCACTGGTCATCCAGTTTCTGGGTGACAGAGAAGTCGACGACTTCCGGAGTGGTGATGTCCAGCGAGGCATCGTAACGGCCGCCATTGAACGGACCGAAGCCCGGGCCGGCGATGTTGGTGTGGCCTTCCAGCTTGTACTTGACCTTCGAGTGGTAGGTCAGGCCCAGGCGAGTAGTGTCGGTAGGCTGGACGATGATGCCGACGTTGTAGCCGATGGCGGTATCGTCACCCTTGATCTTCACGCTGCCATCATTGCGGCCGAAGAGCGCAGGGTTTGGAAACGGAGTCGCGGAAGTCAGTTCACCGCTCAGGCGGTTGATGGTCGGGCCGAAGCCGATCGACACCATGTCATTGAAGGCATAGCTGACGGTCGGTTGCAGGGTGACGACCTTGACTACGCTCTTGTCGCCGTAATAGCGGCTGGCAGAAGTGGACTCATAGTTGGTAACCAGGCCGAAGGGTGCATAGGCGCCCAGACCCAATGCCCAGCCGTTGCCCAGTTGTTTGACGAAGAACCCCATAGGAACGCTGGTGAACGGAACCATGTCGCCGTCGCTGGTGCCGCCGGGTGGGCCGCCCTTGACGTTTTTCAGGTTGGTCTTGGCATCAATTGCCGCAACGCCGACAGTTACCTGGTCACGTTGCAGCAGGGACATGCCGGCAGGGTTACCGTAAACGGTGCTGGCATCTTCGGCAGAAGAGGAACGACCCGCGAAGCCGGTACCCATGCCGCTGATGCTTTGTTCGTTAAGAGCAAAACCGCTGGCGAAAAGTTGGGTAGAGGCAAGTGCAACCGCGAGACTTATGGTGGATTTGAGCATTACTTTTTTCATTATTAGAACTCCTGGTGATCACCGAGGCGAAAATTACCAACATTTCGATCTCGGCGCTATAGGCTGCAACAGTTGATTTAGAGCGTTTTTGTAGGACAATCCGACCAAAATCGGCTTCTTTCTCCGATTTTGCAAAAGTCGTTGTCAGCAGGCGACCTGGTTTAACGGTGCAATGCAGGTCTGCCAGGCGCAGGCGAAATCTCTTAAACGTCCTTGTGGTTGAAAGGTCTTCCTCCAGATGCGGGCCATGCCGAGCAGGTCGTCGGCAGCGGGGAGCGGCGTGTGTTGTTCTTCCACCAGCAACCAGGCAATGGCGGTGGCGTAACGCAGGTTGACGGTCAGTTCCAGGTGCGGCCCGCTGAGGAACGCATGCTGGCTGGCGAGCCCGCGAACCAGGCTGGCCCGTTCCGGATCCAGTGCCAGGTACTGGTCCCAGAGGGCTTGATGGCGCAATTCGGTGATGCGGTAGAGGCCGTGGCCACGACGATCGTGCAGGGCTGAGCCCAGCGCCGATTGGCTGGCGGCAATGCCCAGCAGCAGGACTTCAGCGGTTTTGCTATGGCTGCCCAGGTACATCAGCGTCGGGCGGATCACATAGCGGCACAACTCGCTGGCGGCGATACCCATAAAGCCCTCGAAGCGTGAAATGGCCGGCGAAACCTGAAGGGCGCTTGGCAGCAAAAAAGGATCAGGTTTGCCGGAAGCGGTTCAGGCCGCTTGAGTTGAAGTGTAGTGTCATATCTGTGCTGTAAAGGACTGTTTTTAAAATATTTCCGTCCTCTTGTTATAAGCCTTATATCGATTGGTACTTTTCTCTGTAGGGTAAATGGGCGAATTGCAGGCAATAAAAAGCCCCGCGATCAGGCGAGGCTTTTCAGGGTTTTCAGCAGTTCGGCGTATCAGGCAACCAGGGCTTGGCGCGCACGTTCGATCACTGCCTGCAGCGGTTCGGCGCTGGAATACTGGTCGGGATACAGGCGTTCGCTGTGACGGGCGATCCCATGTTCGTTGACCAGGGTGAAGCTGAAGCAACCTTTGCGAGCGGCCATGATCAGGCAGTTCAACGGTGCAAAGGCGTGGGTTAGGGTGCGAATGGCATCCTGAGTCTGGATTTGAGTAGACATAATTATTAGGTGTTCCTACAAATGACACGGTTAAGAACCGTGCAACGTTAAAACGTTCCAGTAAACGTCGACCAGCATTGGTCAAACGAAGAACCTGACTGGAACAAAGCAGCCAGTTGCAGCGCGTTGATTGGTTGCGCTAGGGCTGGCAGGTAGGTACTTAGGAGGGCAGGCAACACAGCAAGGGCAAAGGTTCGGGGCCCAGGGTGGAGATCCTGATCAATTTGCAGGTTGGTTCGGTCAGAGTAAATGGCTCGAGCACTGCCGTTGAATTCGTATCAAGGGCGATAGGGTGAGCTTTACCTGGAAACCATCGAGGTGGTCGGTCCTTGGTGTTCGACGTTGTGCTCGGTTGGAGACGCTGTCGATGGGACTTGTTCGACCAGAATTGACTTTCAGCTTGGTACTAACGGCGAGGATTCTATTGGGTTGAACGACATAATGCAAGTGTGCTAGGAAAAAACTTTCAGAAGAGGCCAGAGGCTCAAGCATCAGCTGTGTAACCGTTGCTGTTGTGGCGTGTACGAAAACAGTGCGTTACCGGCGTTAATCTGCGCAAGGTTGTGCACACTTGTTGCGCAGCGTGTCACCCCGTTGTCACCTTCCCCAACGCCCGCCCCTTAGCCTGTCTCGAGAATTTAAGTCAATGATAAACATCGCTTTTTTTTACTGGTGAAAAAATCGTCAGTTTGACTGCAAGGCCCGTCTCATGGGGCTTTGGGAGGGTTGTGGAGGGGTTGTCCACTGAGTTATCCACAGCTTCTGTGGATTGTCCCAAGCGCTTGCTCTAGGACGGGCGTGCTGGCTCTTTTAGGCTTTACCCGGGCGAAAAAAGGAGTAGAGTGGCGCGCCTTTCGATCTGCCCCACAGTGCTTTATGAAGTTTCGCTCCGTATCACCTTCTGTTACCGCGACCCCTGCCAGTGTTACCGAACCCAAGCGGTTTTCCCTGCGCGTTGCTCTCTGGCTGTTGGACAGCCCACGCCTTGGTCACAACCCCAACGTCAAGCATTTTGCTGGACGCCTGCTCAAGCAGCCGGCCCGGGAAGGCGTGGTCGCGGCGCAGAGTCGCCTGGGCCAGTTGATGTGCCGCGAATGCGGCAACGCCCGTGATCGTCGCATCGGCCATGACCTGTTGCGCCAGGCTGCCCGTGCCGGCGACCGCCGTGCGCAATTGGAGCTGGGCCGGATCGAAGACTGAGCTGTCCAACACTCGGACGCTTGGTTAACCTTCATTTCTTCTTTCTACGGCAGGAATCGCTATGGCTATGGACTTGACCAGCTTGCTGCTTGGCCTGGCGGGAGCGGCGCTGCCGCTACTGGTTCTGGCCTGGCAACTGCAACGCCGGGCCAGTTCCAGCCAGACTGAGCTGAGCCTGCTGGAGGAGCGCCTGGCCACGGCCCAATTGGCCCAGGAGGGGTTGGCAGCACAGTTGGATGCCAGCCGCGATGAAGTCAGCGACCTGAGCCAGGCCAATGCTCTGAAGCAGGCGGACCTGGCAGCCCTGCGCCGCGAGGTCGAATTGCTGCAGATCGAGCGCGATAACGCCCGTGATGCCGCCCACGCCTGGAACCTGGAACGGGCCGCCAAAGAAAACGAATTGCGCCGGCTGGATGCCCTGGCGGCGTCCTTGAATGCCGAGCTTCGTGAGCAGCAGGACAGCCACCAGCAGCGCCTGACCGATCTGCAAGGCTCGCGGGATGAGTTGCGCGCCCAGTTCGCCGAACTGGCGGGGAAGATCTTCGATGAGCGCGAACAGCGTTTCGCCGAGACCAGCCAGCAGCGCCTTGGGCAGTTGCTGGACCCGCTCAAGGAGCGCATCCAGTCCTTCGAGAAGCGGGTCGAGGAAAGCTATCAGGCCGAAGCCCGGGAGCGCTTCTCCCTGGCCAAGGAGCTGGAGCGCCTGCAACAGCTGAACCTGCGCCTGAGCGATGAGGCCACCAACCTGACCCGTGCCCTCAAGGGCCAGAAGACTCAGGGCAACTGGGGCGAGCTGATTCTGGAGCGAGTGCTGGAGCACGCCGGCCTGGAAAAGGGCCGCGAGTATCAGACTCAGGTCAGCCTCAAGGGCCCGGATGGCGAGCGCTTCCAGCCTGACGTGCTGATCATGTTGCCGGGTGACAAGCAGGTAGTAGTGGATTCCAAGGTCAGCCTCACGGCTTACCAGCAATACGTCGGTAGCGACGATCCGCAGGTCGCCCAGGCGGCCCTGAAACAGCACGTGCTGTCCTTGCGTAATCACGTCAAAGGTCTGGCCGGCAAGGATTACAAGCGCCTTGAAGGCTTGCACAGCCTCGATTTCGTGCTGCTGTTCGTGCCCATCGAGGCAGCGTTTTCTGCGGCTCTGCAGGCCGAGCCGAATCTGTTCCAGGAAGCCTTTGACCGGCATATCGTGATCGTCAGCCCAACCACGTTGCTCGCCACCTTGCGGGTGATCGACAGCCTGTGGAAGCAGGAACGCCAGAGCCAGAATGCCCGGGAGATCGCTGAGCGCGCCGGCTGGCTGTACGACAAGTTCGTGCTGTTTATCCAGGACCTGGATGAAGTGGGCAATCGCCTGCAACAACTGGACAAGGCCTACGCCGCTGCGCGTAACAAGCTGACTGAAGGGCGTGGCAACCTGGTCAGCCGTAGCGAGCAGCTCAAGCTGCTTGGCGCCCGGGCCAGCAAGAGCTTGCCGGCGGACTTGCTGGAGCGGGCCATGACCGACGCCGAAGGACGCGAGCTGGAATTGCCGGAGTAATCCGCCAAAGGCCCGTCAGCCCAGGGGCAGGTGCCGGCTCAGCAGGGCGCGCAAGGCCGCCGGTTTCACCGGCTTGGCCAGATAGTCCAGGCCCGCTGCATGGACCTGGGCGACCATTTCAGGGCGCCCATCGGCACTGATCACGACCCCCGGTACCGGCTCGCCCAGTTGCGTGCGCAGCCAGGCCATGACCTCGGTTCCGGTCTCACCGTTATCCAGGTGGTAGTCCACCAGGGCCAGTTGCGGGCGGATGCCTTCTTTGAGCAGCGCCGCGCATTCCTCGCGGTTGCGGGCGGTCCAGACCTGGCAGCCCCAGCGGGTGAGCAGGCTGTTCATGCCGATCAGAATGCTGTCTTCATTGTCGACGCAGAGCACTTGCCCGCCATTGAGGGACTGGCCGTTGAGCTCGGCTGCCTTGCCTGGAGCCACCACGCTGCTGCGGGCCAGGGGCACGCTGACGCTGAATACGCTGCCTTTGCCGGGCCAGGAACGTACCTGCAACGGATGGCCGAGCACCCGGCACAGGCCATCGGCAATCGCCAGGCCCAGGCCCAGGCCTTTCTCGGCGCGGGTCTGGTGGCTGTCCAGGCGCTTGAATTCCTCGAAGATCACCTGCTGTTTGTCCTGGGGAATACCCGGCCCCCGGTCCCAGACTTCCAGGCTCAACGTTTCACCACGGCGGCGCACTCCCAGCAAAACGGGGCCCTTGGCGTAACGGAAGGCATTGGTCAGAAAGTTCTGCAGCACCCGACGTAGCAGCTTGCTGTCGCTGTCGATGCGCAGATGGCTGCCGCGCACCCGGAACTGCAAGCCCTGTTCCTGGGCCAGCGCCTTGAATTCGGCTCCCAGGGTGTCGAACAGTTCGTTGAGGGCAAAGGGCTTGCGATCAGGGGTGATCTTGCCGTTTTCCAGGCGCGAGATGTCCAGCAGGTCGCTGATCAGGTCCTCGGCGGAGCGCAACGAACTGTCCAGATGCTGCACCAGTTGCTGGGCTTCGGCGGACAGGCCGTCGTCCTGGTGGGACAGGGCCGCGGAGAACAGGCGCGCGGCGTTCAGCGGTTGCATCAGATCGTGGCTGACCGCGGCCAGAAAACGCGTCTTCGACTGGTTGGCCGCTTCCGCCGTGCCCTTGGCCTCAGTCAGTGCTGCGTTGAGTTGCGACAGTTCGTGGGTACGCTCAGCCACTCTTTGTTCCAGCCCTTCATTGGCCTCGGTGAGGGCCTGCTCGGCTTCGCGGAACGGGGTGATGTCGGTGAAGCTCATGACAAAGCCGCCGCCGGGCATGGGGTTGCCGATCAGTTCGATGACCCGGCCATTGGGGAACAGTCGCTCGGAAGTATGAGCTCGACCCTGGCGCATCCAGTGCAGGCGCCGGGCCACATGGACTTCCGCCTCGCCAGGTCCGCACAGGCCGCGCTCGGCATTGTGACGAATGATGTCGGCAATTGGCCGGCCCACGCTGATCAGCCCATCGGGGTAGTTGAACAGCTCCAGATAGCGGCGGTTCCAGGCCACCAGCTTCAGCGACTGATCGACCACGCTGATGCCCTGGGTAATGTTTTCAATCGCCCCTTGCAGCAGGGCCCGGTTGAACTGCAGCACCTCGGAGGCTTCGTCGGCGATGCGCACCACGTCTTCGAGCTGCATCTCCCGGCCTTCAATGGCGGCCTTGACCACGGCGCGGGTGGAAGAGGCGCCGAGCACACCGGCCAGCAGGCGCTCGGTATGGGCGATCCACTCGCCGTCGGCATTCTGGTTCGGGTTGAAGCCTTTGCCCTGACGATAGGCGAAGCGGATGAAGCTCTGGCGCGCACGTTCCTCACCGACAAAACGCGCGGCCAGTTTCAGCAGGTCGTCGATCTGTACCGCCAGCATCGAGCGGGAGCTGAGGCGGCCGCTGATTTCCTGGCCGATGAAGCGTCCGGCCTGCCAGTGCTCGGAGACTCGGGTGCGCGAGAGCACCGAAACCCAGGCGAACAGGGTGAAGTTGCCCGCCAGGGACAGCACTACGCCTTGGGTCAGCGGGGTGATCGGCAGGTTCAGCGGATTGCCGTGCAGCCAGGCCAGGCCGGGGAAACTGCTCAGGGACCAGCCCAGGCTGTGGGCGGCGATGGGCAGGATCAGGGTGTAGAACCAGATGAAGGTGCCGGCAGCCAGGCCGGCGAATACACCGCGGCGGTTGGCCTGTTTCCAGTACAGCGCGCCGAGCATGGCCGGTGCCAGTTGGGTCACGGCGGCGAAGGCGATCTGGCCGATGGTGGCCAGGCTGGCGGTGGAGCCCAGCAGGCGATAGCTGACGTAGGCCAGCAACAGGATGACCACGATGCTCACCCGGCGCACCGAGAGCATCCAGTGGCGGAATACTTCGAACGGCCGCTCGGCATTCTTGTGGCGCAACAGCCAGGGCAGCAGCATGTCGTTGGAGACCATGGTGGACAGCGCCACGCTGGCGACGATCACCATGCCGGTGGCCGCCGAGGCACCGCCGATGAATGCCAGCAGAGCCAGGGCGGGGTGGGCCTGGGCCAGGGGCAGGCTGATGACGAAGGAGTCCGGCAATACGCTGCTGGGCAGGAGCATCTGTCCGGCGAGGGCGATGGGCACCACGAACAGCGCGGCGAGGGCCAGGTACGCCGGGAACACCCATTTGGCCAGGCGCAGGTCCTGGGGTTCGATGTTTTCCACCACGGTGACGTGGAACTGCCGCGGCAGGCAGATGATCGCCATCATCGCCACCCCGGTCTGCACCACCATCGACGGCCAGTTGATGGTTTCCTTCCAGTACTGCTCCAGGCGCGGAGCCAGCATGGCCTGGTTGAACAGGTCGTCGAAGCCGTCATAGAGGCCGAAGGTGACGAAGGCGCCGACGGCGAGAAAGGCAAACAGCTTGACCAGGGATTCGAAGGCAATCGCCAGCACCATGCCGCGGTGGTGCTCGGTGGCATCGAGGTTGCGGGTCCCGAAGACGATGGTGAACAGGGCCAGGATCAGCGACACGATCAGCGCCGTGTCCTGGGCGCGGGTGCCCATGGCGTCTGCACCGGCACCGATCAGCAGGTTGACCCCAAGCACGATGCCCTTGAGCTGCAGGGCGATGTAGGGCAGTACCCCCACCAGGCAGATCAGTGCCACCACCACCGCCAGCGACTGGGATTTGCCATAGCGGGCAGCAATGAAGTCGGCGATCGAGGTGATGTTCTCCTGCTTGCTGATCATCACCATCTTCTGCAGCACCCAGGGGGCGAACACCAGCAGCAGGATGGGGCCGAGGTAGATCGGCAGGAAGGCCCAGAGCTGCTCGGCCGCCTGGCCCACCGCGCCAAAGAAGGTCCAGCTGGTGCAGTAGACCGCCAGCGACAGGCTGTATACCCAGGCCCGCACCCGCGGCGGAAGTGGCGCGCTGCGGCGGTCACCGTAGAAGGCGATGGCGAACATGATGGCCATATAGGCCAGGGCAACGGCGGCGATCAGCCCGCTGGACAACGACATGGAAACTCCGGAACAAAGACACCGGGCACCTCAGCCCGGCCAGACAGTCTGGCACGATGTTGGATTGGCGTCAGTGTCGACCAAGGTATCAGCGCGGCCTGATGTCGCAGGGCTGAGCCGAGGCGGGGAAGGGCTACGGCTGCAGAGCGATCTCGATCAGTTCATGGAGTTCCTGAACCGGCAGTGGCGTGGCGGAGAACAGGATGCGAAACACTGTCGGTGCTACCAGCAGGTTCAGCAGGCGGTCGATGTCCGGCAGGTGTTCCGTGTGGCCCTGATAGCGCTCGAGGATGCACTGCAACTGCCCGCTGAGGATGGTCACGCAATAGCCCGGGGTCGCGCTGCATTGCACATCGCGCATCATGTTGCGCCCGGGCTCCGAGCTCATTTCGTCCAGATACTGTTCGGCCCAGGCCCGCAGGTCGCCGCGCAGGTTGCCGGTATTGGCCGGTTCGCTGTCCGGGCGCATTCGTTCCAGGGCGACATCGGCCAGCAGGGCCGACAGGTCGCCCCAGCGCCGGTAGATGGTCGACGGAGTGACGCCTGCTCGGGCGGCGATCTGCGGCACGGTGAGGGACGAGCGATCCTGCTCTTCAAGGAGCTCGCGGACCGCGGTGTGAATGGATTCCTGGACCCGGGCGCTACGGCCGCCGGGGCGCAGACCTTCTTTGATAGCCATGGGGCGGCACCTTAACACAAAGAATTTGCTTTAAGCATTGGCGGGTAGCACACTGCGCAAAAGCAAAATATTAGCTTTAGTGGAGCGTGCTTATGTCCGGTGCTATCGACACTTGCGTGTCCAACCGTCGCAGTCTGGTGTTTCTGGCCATTACCCTGTTGAGTTTTCTGGCTGCCTCCAGCGTACCGACCCCCTTGTACCACCTGTATCAGGAAAACCTGCACTTTTCCCCGGCGGTGCTGACCCTGATATTCGGGGTCTACGCGATAAGCCTGCTGGCGGCTCTGCTGACCGTAGGGTCGCTGTCGGATCACCTGGGGCGGCGACCGGTGATTTTTGTCGCCTTACTGCTCAATATCCTGGCGATGTTGCTGTTCATCAATGAAAGCGGAGTGCAGTGGCTGATTGCCGCGCGGGTGATGCAAGGCTTTGCCACCGGCATGGCCACCAGTGTGCTGGGGGCGGCCCTGCTGGATACCGATCGCCAGCAGGGGCCGTTGGTCAATAGCGTTGCGCCTCTATTGGGCATGGCCTGTGGTGCCATGGGGGCCAGCCTGTTGGTGGAGTTTGCGCCCTGGCCGCTGCAATTGAGCTACTGGCTGCTGCTCGGAGTGTTCGTGCTCCAGGCCGGGTATGTCTGGCGCTTGCCGGAAAGTGTCAGCCCGCAACCCGGTGCCTGGGCGTCGCTGAAACCCACGCTGCATGTGCCGGTGCAAGCGCGGCGCGCGTTATGGCTGGCCTTGCCGGTGGACGTGGCGGTGTGGGCGGTGGGCGGCTTCTATCTGTCGCTGGCGCCTTCGCTGGTCCGTGCGGCGACCGGCTCCACCTCGAACCTGATCGGCGGTGGCCTGGTGGCGGTGCTGACACTCAGCGGCGCGCTGATGATCTTTTCCCTGCGTCAGCGTCCTGCAGACAGGGTGCTGCGCCTGGGCGCCGGGATGCTGGCGACGGGAGTGATGCTGATCCTCGCTGCGGTGCATAGCGCCAGCCTGCCGTTGTTCTTCTTTGGCACCTTGGTACTGGGCAGCGGCTTTGGTGCCGGTTTTCTCGGTGCGCTGCGCAGTGTGGTGCCACTGGCCCTGCCTCATGAGCGTGCGGGCCTGATGTCGGCGTTTTATGTGCTGAGCTATCTGGCCTTCTGTCTGCCGGCGTTGTTGGCTGGCAACCTGACCCGCAGCTTCGGCCTGATCGCTACTACCGACGGCTATGGTGCGGTACTGGTTCTCTTGTCCCTCGGTGCGCTGCTGGCCCTGATGCGCCAGCGCCCGGTGGCGGCGTGTGGGGCGTCGGGGCTTTGAGCCCAAGGCTTCAAGGGCTGCGGGATTGTGCCTGGGAAGCCGCAGGGGAGAGGTGCTGTACGCCAATCAGATACGGGCGTGTCGCCGGGCGTGGTCCGATTGCGGTGATCGCTCCTGGGGCCGTGCATAGATGTTTATCTGAAAAATAGATAACAGATAGAGAAATTACCCGTTATATAGATATTCGATTAGGTTCTACCATGTTTCCTACCTCATCGGAGGACAGGAGACACGACCATGACATGCCCCAATAGCGTTAAAACCGGCCACTGGCCATTGAGCCATCTGCCGCATCCCCTCGAAGCCATTCGCCAATTCACCCCCAACTGGTTCGCCGCCACCATGGGCACCGGGGTTCTGGCCTTGGCGCTGGCCCAGTGGCCGGCCGAGGTTTCCGGCTTGCATCAGGTAGCAGAGGGTTTCTGGTGGCTGACCATCGCCCTGTTCCTGTTGTTTACCGCGATGTATACCGCGCGCTGGGTGCTGTTCTTCGACGAGGCGCGGCGGATTTTCGGGCACTCCACGGTCTCGATGTTCTTCGGCACCATCCCCATGGGCCTGGCGACCATCATCAATGGCTTGCTGGTGTTCGGCATGCCTCGCTGGGGCGATGGTGTGGTGGAGGTGGCGCAACTGCTGTGGTGGCTGGATGTGGCCATGTCCCTGGCCTGCGGGATCCTGATTCCCTACATGATGTTCACCCGCCAGGAACACAGCATCGACCAGATGACCGCGGTCTGGCTGCTGCCGGTGGTGGCGGCCGAAGTGGCGGCGGCCAGTGGCGGCCTGCTTGCGCCTCATCTGCCGGATGCCCACGGGCAGTTGGTAATGCTCAGCACCAGCTACGTGCTGTGGGCCTTTTCGCTGCCGGTGGCGTTCAGCATCCTGACCATCCTGCTGTTGCGCATGGCGCTGCACAAACTGCCCCATGAAAGCATGGCGGCGTCGAGCTGGCTGGCCCTGGGGCCAATCGGCACCGGTGCCCTGGGCATGCTGGTGCTGGGCGCCGATGCACCGGCGATCTTCGCCGCCAATGGCTTGCCCGGCGTCGGTGAGATTGCCGCCGGCTTGGGCCTGGTGGCGGGGCTCACACTGTGGGGGTTCGGTCTGTGGTGGATGTTGATGGCCGTGCTCATCACCCGCCGTTACCTGCGCGAAGGCATACCCTTCAATCTTGGCTGGTGGGGCTTTACCTTTCCTCTGGGCGTGTATTCGCTGGCCACCCTTAAACTGGGCAGCACCTTGCACCTGGGGTTTTTCAGTGTGTTTGGCGCGGTACTGGTGGCGGCGCTGGCGGTGATGTGGCTGATCGTGGCCAAGCGCACGGTGCAGGGGGCTTATAAAGGAGAGCTGTTTGTCTCGCCGTGCATTGCGGGGTTACGGAAATAATCGGCAAAGATAGGTAAGGTTGTGGCCTGGATCGATATTCGACATTCCAATAACAGTATCCACGCCACTCAGGGACATGGAAGATGAGTCACCCTTCGCAGTTCACCTTGCTTCGCAAGCGGCGGTTCCTGCCGTTTTTCATCACGCAATCCCTCGGTGCCTTCAACGACAACATCTTCAAGCAGTCGCTGATCCTGGCCATTCTCTACAAGCTGAGCATCGAGGGTGACCGGTCGATCTGGGTCAACCTCTGTGCCTTGCTGTTCATCCTGCCGTTCTTCCTGTTTTCCGCCCTGGCCGGGCAGTTTGGCGAGAAGTTCGCCAAGGACTCGCTGATCCGCCTGATCAAACTGGGGGAGATCGCGATCATGGTGGTGGGGGCGGTGGGCTTCGCCTTCGATCACCTGTCGCTGATGCTGGTGGCACTGTTCGCCATGGGCACCCACTCGGCGCTGTTCGGCCCGGTGAAGTATTCGATCCTGCCCCAGGCCTTGCGTGAAGAGGAATTGGTGGGAGGCAACGGCCTGGTGGAAATGGGCACGTTCCTGGCGATCCTGGCCGGCACTATCGGCGCTGGGGTCATGATGTCCTCGGAGCATTACGCGCCGATAGTCTCCAGCGCCATGATCGGTGTGGCGGTACTGGGCTACCTGGCCAGCCGCGCCATTCCCCGGGCTGCCGCGGCGACCCCGGAGATGCGCCTGAACTGGAATATCTTCAGCCAGTCCTGGGCCACCTTGCGCCTGGGGCTGGGGCAGACCCCGGCGGTGTCGCGCTCGATTGTCGGCAACTCCTGGTTCTGGTTCGTCGGCGCCATCTACCTGACCCAGATTCCGGCCTATGCCAAGGAATGGATGCACGGCGACGAGACCGTGGTAACCCTGATCCTGACGGTGTTCTCGGTGGGGATTGCCGTAGGCTCGATGCTGTGCGAGAAGCTGTCGGGGCGCAAAGTTGAGATCGGCCTGGTACCGTTCGGCTCCTTTGGCCTGACGGTGTTCGGCCTGCTGCTGTGGTGGCATTCCGGTGGTATCCCGGAAAGCGCCACGGGTCATGGCTGGATTGAAGTGCTGGGTTTTGCCCATGCCTGGTGGGTGCTGTTCGATGTCCTTGGCCTGGGGATCTTCGGCGGCTTCTATATAGTGCCGCTGTATGCCCTGATCCAGTCCCGTACCCCGGAAAACGAGCGGGCCCGGGTGATAGCCGCCAACAACATTCTCAATGCGCTGTTCATGGTGGTCTCGGCGATTGTCTCTATCGTGATGCTGAGCATGGTCCAGCTGACCATTCCCCACCTGTTCCTGGTGGTGTCGCTGCTCAACATTGCGGTCAACGTCTACATTTTCAAGGTGGTGCCCGAGTTCAGCATGCGTTTCATGATCTGGCTGCTCAGCCATTCCATGTACCGCGTCGAGCATCGCAATCTGGAGTTGATCCCTGATGAAGGCGCTGCCCTGCTGGTGTGCAACCACGTGTCTTTCGTCGATGCCTTGCTGATTGGCGGTGCGGTGCGTCGGCCGATTCGCTTCGTCATGTACTACAAGATCTACAACCTGCCGGTGTTGAACTTCATCTTCCGTACCGCTGGAACCATTCCCATCGCCGGTCGGCATGAAGACCTGCAGATCTATGAAAAAGCCTTCCAGCGCATTGCCCAGTACCTGCGCGATGGCGAACTGGTGTGCATTTTCCCCGAGGGCAAGCTGACTGCCGATGGCCAGATCAACGAGTTCAAGGGCGGGCTGACACGGATTCTTGAGGAAACCCCGGTGCCGGTGATTCCCATGGCTCTGCAAGGCTTGTGGGGCAGCTTCTTCAGTCGCGATCCGAGCAAGGGTTTCTTCCACCGCTTCTGGTCGCGAGTGACCCTGGTGGCCGGGCCATCGGTGGCGGTGGACGCAGCCGAACCGGCGCAGTTGCAGGCCATGGTGGCGCAGTTGCGGGGCCCACGGCGCTAGCTGCCGGATATGAAAACGCCCGCACATTTGCGGGCGTTTTCATTTCTGCCTGGGCTTTTCAGCTGGCGCTGACTTTCAGGCCCACCAGGCCGGCGATGATCAGCGCCACGCTGACCAGACGCACCAGAGCCATGGATTCGCCAAACAGGATGATGCCGGCGATCACCGTGCCGACGGCGCCGACTCCGGTCCAGATGGCATAGGCCGTGCCCAGGGGCAGTTCCTTCATCGCCAGGCCCAGCAGGCCGAGGCTGATGGCCATGGCAATGATGGTCAGGGCGGTGGGCAGCGGGCGGCTGAAGCCATCGGTGTATTTCAGGCCGACGGCCCAGCCCACTTCAAACAAACCGGCAAAAAACAGAATGATCCAGGACATGCCTACCTCATCGGTTGATGGGGTCGTCCCCGGAATTGATCGCTCGAATGAGTCGCGAGGTCGTCCTCGCGATGCGCAGTATACTGCCCACTCTCACGTGGGCGAGTAATTTTTTCCTCAGTCATGGCCTCGCTGTATTTCCAGCTTTTGTTCGGCTGGATCTTCCATTCGCCGGAAATAGGTCGAGAGCAGGGCCCCGGAAATGTTGTGCCAGACGCTGAACAAGGCGCTGGGTACCGCCGCCAGTGGCGAGAAATGAGCGCTGGCCAGGGCCGCGCCCAGGCCGGAGTTCTGCATGCCGACTTCCAGGGCCAGGGATTTTCGCTGCGCCAGTGGCAGCTTGAACAGACGCCCCGTGAAGTAGCCCAGCAGGTAGCCGAAGCTGTTGTGCAGCATCACCACGGCCATGATCAGCAGGCCCGACTCGGCGATTTTCGCCTGGCTGGCGGCTACCACCGCGGTGACGATGATGACGATGCTCACCACGGAAACCAGCGGCAGTACTTCCACCGCGTGCTGCACCCGCCGGCCCAGCAGGCGCTGGGCCAGCACTCCCAGCACGATCGGTAGCAGCACCACTTGCAGGATCGACCAGAACAGTTCCATGAACGAGACCGGTAGCCAGGCCGAGGCCAGCAACCAGATCAGCGCCGGGGTCAGCAGTGGGGCCAGTAGAGTGGTAACCGCTGCAATGGCCACCGACAGCGCCAGGTCGCCGCGGGCCAGCCAGGTCATCACGTTGGAAGAGGTGCCGCTTGGGCAGCAGCCGACCAGGATCACCCCGACGGCGATTTCCGGCGGCAGGTGAAATGCCTGGCAGAGCACCCAGGCCACCCCGGGCATGATCACGAAATGGGCCACCACTCCCAGGGCCACGCGCCATGGGTGGCGGGCCACTTCGGCGAAATCTTCGAGTTTCAGGGTCAGGCCCATGCCGAACATCACCAGGCCCAGCAGCGGCACGATGGCGCCCTTGAGACCGACGAACCAGCCAGGCTGGAAGAATGCCAGGATGGCGAAGATCAGTACCCAGTAAGCGAAGGTGTTGCCGACAAAGCGGCTCAGTGCAGCCAGTGCGCGCATGACCTGTTCCTTATTATGTGAAAACGCCACCGAAGGCGGTGGCGTCTAGTGCGTGCCGGTTATCCGGGCAAGGCGTCAGATGCCCTGCGGAATCTCCTCGCCGCCCAGGGCTTCGAACAGCGCCGGCAGGAAGTCGCCGAAGGTCAGCATCATCAGGGTGAAGCTGGCATCCTGCTGGCCGAGGGCTTCATCACCGCCGTCCTGTTCCGCCTGATCCTGCAGCAGGTCTTCGAACTTCAGGCGCTTGACCACCATTTTGTCGTCGAGCATGAAGGACAGTTTGTCCTGCCAGGCCAGGGACAGTTGAGTGACCACCTTGCCGGTGCTCAGGTGCAGCTGGATTTCCTCGCCGGTCAGGTCCTGGCGCTTGCAACGCACGATGCCGCCGTCCTCGTGGGTGTCGCGTAGTTCGCACTCGTCGAGTACGAAGAAGTCGTCGGCGGCTTTCTGGGTCTTGACCCAGTCGGTCATGATCGCGGTGGGAGCGATCTTCACGGTCAGCGGGCGAACCGGCAGGGTGCCGAGGACTTCGCGCAGGGTGGAGAGCAGGTCTTCGGCGCGCTTCGGGCTGGCCGAGTTGACCAGGATCAGGCCCTGTTTCGGGGCAATGGCGGCGAAGGTCGAGGAGCGACGGATAAACGCACGGGGCAGGAAGGCCTGGATGATTTCATCCTTGATCTGGTCGCGTTCCTTCTTATAGACCTTGCGCATCTGTTCGGCTTCGATCTCTTCGACCTTTTCCTTCACCGCATCGCGCACCACGCTGCCAGGCAGGATGCGTTCCTCCTTGCGCGCGGCTACCAGCATGAAGTCCTGGCTGACGTGAACCAGCGGGGCGTCTTCACCTTTGCCGAAAGGGGCGACGAAACCGTAAGTGGTCAACTCCTGGCTTGCACAGGGGCGCGCCAGTTTGGTCGCCAGTGCAGTTTCCAGCGCCTCAGCATCAAAAGGCAGATCTTGGGTCAGGCGATAGATCAGCAGGTTTTTGAACCACATGGGGTGAATCTCTCCTTTATACAAAGGAGGGCATTATTCTCTTCGCTGCTGCTCAGGCCAACCCTTCGCTAAGCCTTTGGAAGGCCTGAAAAAATTATTATAAAAAGTGCTTGCCAGAGTGGGGGCTGCTCCGTAGAATGCGCGCCACACCGAACGTGAAGGGTGATTAGCTCAGCTGGGAGAGCGTCTGCCTTACAAGCAGAATGTCGGCGGTTCGATCCCGTCATCACCCACCATTCGCATTCAGTGTTACGCGCAGCGGTAGTTCAGTCGGTTAGAATACCGGCCTGTCACGCCGGGGGTCGCGGGTTCGAGTCCCGTCCGCTGCGCCATATTCGGTAGCCTGGAACACTGAACGCCAGGTCACCACAGAAAGCCCGCTAACGCGGGCTTTTTGCTGTAAAGAGTTACGTGGGTTGTGTTGCTGTACATGGAAATTTGGTTTTTTTAATAAAATTATTAATTAAATCAACACCTTAAGAATTTCTGTGGCATAATGCGCCCCGCAACGAAGGTAAAGGGTGATTAGCTCAGCTGGGAGAGCGTCTGCCTTACAAGCAGAATGTCGGCGGTTCGATCCCGTCATCACCCACCACTTACTTTCAACGCTACGCGCAGCGGTAGTTCAGTCGGTTAGAATACCGGCCTGTCACGCCGGGGGTCGCGGGTTCGAGTCCCGTCCGCTGCGCCATATTCGGCAACCTGGAACACTGAACGCCAGGTCGCCACACAAAGCCCGCTCAATGCGGGCTTTTTGCTGTCTGGGATTTGTATCGGTTCGAATCCTGCGCATGAAAAAAGCGGCCCTCGGGCCGCTTTTTGCGTTTTTGCCTACTGCTCGGCGTTACGGCTATGCCGGTAGTCGCTGACGGCTTCATACACCGCCTTGCGCAGACGGTTGATGCCGCCGATGGGGCGATGGGCTTCCAGACCGAACCAGGGGTTGAAGGACTGGTTGTCGCAAGCCAGGTTCTGCGCCGGGGTATCGAAGTCCTGGGCGGGAAGGGTCACCCGCGCCACCGTTTCAAAGGGGGCGTCACTTTCTTTCCATTCAATGCTGGTGTCTTCGATCGGCATGAAACGGTTCGGGTCCTGGCGCTGGACTTGCAGTACGAAACAGGCGCCAACCCGGTCGGTGGAGAGTTGCTGGGTCAGGGCGCTGCGCAGGAAGTTGGGCAGATCCTGGTTCTGTGCTGGCAGGCTGTAGGCCGGGCAACTCTCGGGGTCCGGCATGACCCGGAATTTGGCGTTGGCATTGCCGAACTTGTAGGGCGAGACCGAGTAGTAGGTGGTCTGGGTCGGGCTGGCCGGGGCCGGTGACAGGGTCGCCAGGGCGATGAACAGATGCCGTACCTGCCAGGTGCGCGGATCCCACCCGGGGAAGAATGCGCCGACTTTCTTGCCGTCCGCCTGGGCGGCGATGTTCTGCTGATATTCGGCTACGTCGCTGACGAAGAAATTCGGATGATTGAACATCACGAAGTCCTGTTCACGGCGTTGTGATTCCGACGCCATCAGTTGTTGCCCGGGAACATCCAGTAGCTTGATCGCCATGCCGCGGGCGTCGCGAATACTGTCGAACTGCGGGTAGGCGTTGCCGTTGGACAGGCGTACGACGGCCTGCCAGGTCTGGCCAGGGGTGGCAAATACTCCCTGGCGCAGTGGCGGGCTCAAGTCGTTGAGGACCTGGACCTGTGCCTTCACGCAACCGTGGGCCTTGGCATGGGCATCGCGCAGGTAGCGGGTGCCTTCGCGGTGCTGGTCAACGATGCGTACCGCGGTCTGGATGATGTCCTGGGTGCGGGCTGCCTCATCGGCAGGAACCTGCTCCTGCACCGCTACCGGGCCTCGGTGGTGCCAGGCGAACCAGGCACTGGACAGTGCCCAGCCCAGCAGGCCGATGACCAATAGCAATAACAGGGTCCTGCCCAGCAAGGCGCCGAGGCGCAGCCACAGTCGGGCCAGCAGGGACGGTCGTTTTCTGGCGAGATCGAGTTTCATGGCAATTGCGACTCCAATGGTCCGCCCAGCACTTTCAGGTATTCCAGCAAGGCCCAGCGTTCTTCTGGCTGCAGCAGTGGGCCGATAACGCCATTGCCACGCTGGCCGGCGCGGAATTCGTGGCCGCTGTTGTGGTTGCCGCTGATGCGGGTATCGAATTCAAAACCGTTCTTGAAGGCTTCCGGGCGATAGCCCAGGTGCTTGGGATCGTACTCGAAGGTGCCGCGGTAGAAGGTTGTCGAGCGCTCCGATTGCGGAGACAGCAGTTGATAGAGGTTGGGTACCGAGCCGTTGTGCAGGTACGGCGGTGTGGCCCAGACCCCGGCCAGCGGGCGGGCCTTGTAGGCGCGCAACTCGCGTACGCCGATCGGCAGCCCGTAGCCGTCCAGCCGCGGGCGCTCCTCGGGGGTGACCTTGGCGTCGCGATAGGCGCGCTCTTCGACAAAGGCCGTGATGTAGGCCAGGCCCTTGGCAGCCGAGAGTTGACGCAGGTCCAGCGGTTCGCTGGGTGTCGGGTGCAGCTCGACGTTGGACCTGGCCAGTTCGGCGGTATCCCACTGCAAGGAGCTCAGGTCATAGCGCAGGTCGGCGATATTGCTCGCCGAATTCGGGTCGGTGCCAATCACCGCTACCGGAAGCATTTTCAACTGCTGCACGGGGCGGCCGTTGTTGTCGCTGACCGAGGGTACATGGCAGCCGGCACAGTTGCTGGCGAACAGCTCGCGGCCCTTGGCGGCCAGCGGCTTGTCGATCGTGCCCAGCAAGGCTTCCGGCCAGGCCGGTGGCTTGAGGCGCTGCAAGGTTTCCTCGATCAGGTTGAGATCGCGGACACGTACGCTGGAAGGGTAGCGGGCCTCGCCGGTGAGGGGTTGGCTGTTGGCGTCGAACAGGTTCAGGGTGGCGCCAACCCCCAGGGCTTCGCCGATATTGCGCGCCATGGGTTGCTGCGCCGAGCCGTTCCACTGGACCCAGTCGAAGGTCCAGATATCCCAGAGTTGCGGGTAGTCCACCGGGGCATTGGCGATCCGATAGTTCTCAGGGGAAATGGCGTCGCCGAAGCTGGCATTGGCGATGCGGCCAAAGGCGTCGGTACGGCCCGGACCCTCTTCGGTTGGATAGAGGCCGCGATGGGTATCGTTCCAGGCCACCCGCAGGAAGTTATCCAGCGAGACCTTGAAGTCCTTGCGCAGTTGTTCGTGCCTGGCTTCGTAGTCGGCACCCAGCACCTTGCGGGCGAAGCGCTCGAATTTCCAGGGGTTGTAGTAGGTGCTGGTGAGGCTGGCCACGAGGGCCTGGCCGAAGCTGCCACCACGCAGGGTCGGTACGCTGGACGGCAGCACGTGCTGCGCCGAGCCGCCATCAATGCGCAGGGCTTGATGGTTGAAACGCAGCTCGCCGGTGTGGCAGGCAGCACAGGTGATGTCCAGGTATTGTTCCGCGCTGCCCGGATTCTGATGGCGGGCGAAGCCCACGGGCAGGTTGCCGGGATTCTGCGCTGTGGCTTTCTGCCCCGGCTCCACCAGGAAGCCGAAGCGGGCCAGGTACTCGGGAGCGGCAAAGGGCTGCTCGGAGAACGGCAGTTCCAGAGCGCTGAACCATTCATAGCGCAGGCCTTTGACCTGGGTGCCCTGGGGAGTGAAATAGTAGGTCTGGCGATCCTTGGCATCCCATTGGTCCAGGTAGTGCACCTGTTCAACGGGTACATAGTCGGGGAGTTTCGGATTGGCCACGTAGTACAGGACTACAGCCAGGACAATGCCGATCAGCACGGCAATCAACAGCAACACACGATAGATGAGGCGCAAGATGTACTTCCTTGTCGAATTTCGTTTCCTTATGCCTGAGCTCATCTGACGCGGCAAGTAGCCATTACTTGAGCTATGGTTATTCGCGCCCGTTCAAGCGCCTCGGTAAGCGGCCTGGGCAGGGTGTACCCCAGAGCATGAAAACGCGTTTAAAGACGTGAACTTATCGGCCATTTACTACTCTTACGCCGGTAGCCATTGGTCGTGGTCGCCTGATAAGCTCGCGGCTTTATTCGATTGCCCTTTAGGCGCATGAACAAGGAAATAGCATGAAACAGCATCGGTTGGCGGCGGCGGTGGCCCTGGTTAGCCTGGTACTTGCGGGTTGTGATTCGCAGACCAGCGTAGAGCTGAAAACCCCGGCGCAAAAAGCTTCCTACGGTATCGGCCTGAACATGGGCAAGAGTCTGGCTCAGGAAGGCATGGATGACCTGGATTCCAAAGCGGTCGCCCAGGGCATCGAAGATGCCGTCGGCAAGAAAGAACAGAAGCTGAAGGATGAAGAGTTGGTCGAAGCCTTCGCCGCGCTGCAAAAGCGTGCCGAAGAGCGCATGGCCAAGATGAGCGAAGAGTCGGCGGCTGCCGGCAAGAAATTCCTCGAAGAGAACGGCAAGAAAACCGGTGTGACCACCACCGCTTCCGGTCTGCAGTACGAAGTATTGAAAAAGGCTGACGGTCCTCAGCCCAAGCCGACTGATGTCGTGACTGTTCACTACACCGGCACCCTGACCAACGGCACTGTGTTCGACAGCTCGGTAGAGCGTGGCAGCCCGATCGATCTGCCGGTCAGCGGCGTGATCCCGGGTTGGGTCGAAGGCCTGCAACTGATGCACGTGGGCGAGAAGTACAAGCTGTACATCCCAAGCGACCTGGCCTACGGCGCCCAGAGCCCGAGCCCGGCGATTCCAGCCAACTCGGTGCTGGTCTTCGAACTGGAGCTGCTGGGTATCAAGGATCCAGCCAAGCAGGACGCCGCCAAGTAACCTGCGTCAGCGCCTGAAGCAACGCCCCGTTCTTACGGGGCGTTGTCGTTTCTGCAGGTTGCTGATGGCAAATTATCCGAACCGACGGCAGTGTGGGTGGTCTGAACAGGGTATGAGCGGTAGGTAGTCGCTGGAGGCTGCCAAGTCAATGAAATTATGGGTTTTTTTATGTGAGTAAAAAACGCCCGATCTGAGCTCAGCCCTTATGAAACGGGGCTTTCAGCCGTGAAAAATAGCTCTGTTCACAAGGTTATCCACAATTTGTGTGGATAACATTTCAGTGGGAGTGATGATGAAAGCACCCTGGAATTTTGCTCGTTTCCTGCCGTTGGCGGGGCGCTTGCTGAGCCGCGGTCGTTTGCCCACGCTGCTGTTCGCCGTGGCGAGCAAAGGCGCCAGCCAGGGCGGACGCCTGGGCAAGGTCAAACAGGACCTGCGCTTGTTGCAGGCACTGTGCCTGGCCTACTGGCGTGGCGAGTACCGGGCCATC
The DNA here is from genome assembly GCF_900116505.1 of Pseudomonas sp. NFPP25. Classification (NCBI taxonomy): domain Bacteria; kingdom Pseudomonadati; phylum Pseudomonadota; class Gammaproteobacteria; order Pseudomonadales; family Pseudomonadaceae; genus Pseudomonas; species Pseudomonas sp. NFPP25. Next base: position 788,677 of record NZ_FPBG01000002.1, read on the forward strand.
AGCCCCAAGGCGCTGCTGTCGGTGGTGGCAGGCTTGATGTATTTCCTCAGCCCTGTGGATGCCATTCCCGACTTTATTCCGGTGTTCGGCATGCTTGACGATATCGCCGTTCTGGCTTGGCTGATGAAAACCCTGGATGACGAACTCAACGCCTTCCGAACCTGGCGTAATCGGCAAATGCCGGAAAAACTCGCGGTTGTCGAGCGCTTGCCGGACACTGCGGAGCAATTGCTGCTGGAAGGACCGCAGAAAAACTAAGGGTATTCACCGCCTCCCACAACAATCATGCTCCCCGCGACCATTGCCGCTGTTAGGATTACACTTCAAGGGAAAAGTCCGACTCGCTAAGTGTCGTTGTCCTACGGGGTAGTAATGGATATTCAGATTATTGAACGCGATGGCGAGCCCGAATATGCGGTTCTGCCGTGGGCTCAGTATCAAGCTTTATTGTCAGCCGCAGGTCTTACCGAACAACCACCGCACGCTGCCGCAACTTCTCAGGCAGCGCCACCAGCCCAGAATCTTCCGGGCCTGGATCAATTACGCAGTCTGCGCGAAGGGAAGGGCATCGCCATCGAGGCGCTGGCCCGCAAAGTTGGTATCAGTCCGTCTTACCTGGCCCTGATTGAAAGTGGCGAGCGTCAACCCGACGCTGCGATTCGCCGCAGCCTGGCCTGGGAGTTGACGGTGCCGGGGTGGAGGGAGCAATCGTGAGTGTAAGGATCAGTCGTCAGCACTGGGATGGGCTGTTGGGTGAGCTGGATCAGGCCCGTCGTCAGCGGCATCTTTTAACCTATCGAGCCTTGTTGGAGCGCTTGCAACTGCCCAGCCCGGCCATGCAGACCCTGACAGCGGCGCTGGAGCATCTGGCAGCGCTGGATGCACGGGCCGAACAGCCTTTGCGCAGTTCCCTGGTGATCAGCCAGGGGGCCAGCCGCTTGCCGCGTACCGGCTTCTTCGAGTGCGTGGAGCGTCTGGGGCGTTTTTCCGGCCCTTCCGACGGTGTTGCCGCGGCTTCATGGCATGCCTCGGAAGTGGTGCGGGTCTTCGAGTACGAGTATCCCGAATCAGCGGAGGCTTGAATGTTCCTGGCACTCAAGGCACGACTCGGCTATTGGCTGGCGCGCCGTTTGTTTCATTGGCCGTGGTTTGTCCGCCAACCCCGTGTCTGGCGTTGGATGGAAGGTCAGTTCGCGCGCATGGCCAATCTGGGCAATGTCGGTGCGCTGAGCTTTTATGGGCACATCCTGACTTTTCGTGGGCAGGGGCTTGGCGCCCGTCAAGAAGGTCAACGCCTGCTGCGGCTGGCTGCACTGGCAGGGGATGGCAAGGCAGCCTATCAGTTGGGCGTGATCAGCCTGGCCGGCTCGCCCAGCAAGGCTCCCGACGCTGTCGAAGCGGCGCGCTGGTGGACGCTTTCGGCCCAGGCCGGGCATCCTCTTGCGGCGCTCAAACTGACGCAGCTCGATCAGCCGACTGATCCCGCAGCGGCTCACTGAGGTTTTGCGCTCCCAGGCTGGCTGCCGCTTCCAGGCTGTCGATCACATGGATGCTGTAGCCCTGGATGTTCTTGGCGTGATGCTTGGCCTGGGAGGCCAGCTCCGCCAGTTGGCTGGAGTCCAGTTGGCCACAGGCCTGTGGATACAGGTGCACTACGCCGATGGACAGTGACAGCAAGGGAAATTCCTGACGGATACCTTGCCGATTGGGGGCGACAAAACAGCCGGCTTCCAGGTGTTCGCTGCGATAGAAGCGCCGGCACTGGCTGTGGAAGTCATCCAGCAACTGGTTGAGCCGTCGGCGCCAGTCTTCCGGCCCCAGCACCAGCAGAAAGTCATCCCCACCGATATGTCCGACGAAGTCGCGGCTCGGGTCTACCCGGTCGTTCAGGCATTGGGCCAGGCACAGCAGCACCTCATCGCCGCGGCCATAGCCATAGATATCGTTGAAGGGTTTGAAACTGTCGATGTCGACGTAGCAGATCACCGATTCCCGTGCTTGCTGCAGCAGGCGGCTCAGGCACTGCTGGATCGGCACATTGCCGGGCAGCAGAGTCAGCGGGTTGGCGTAGCGGGCTTGCTGGATCTTCAGCTCCGTAATCAGCTTGAGCACATCGATGACCCGCCCCAGCCCCAGATAATGGCCATTCAAGGTGATGATGAAATCTTCCTCGATGCGTTGGCGGGCGCGGCTGGTGATCAGGCGGCTGACCTGCTGCAGGGACTGGCTGAGTTCGACCGCGAGAAAGTCATCGTTCATCAGGCGGCTGATGGGCTTGCGGGCGAACAGGTCGGTGGCAAAGGGCTTGAGCAGGGCGTCGGAGAGCGAGTGCCGATGGACGATGCCGCAAGGCTGCCCCTGTTCGTCCAGCACCGCGAGGGAGTTGAGGTTGGCTTGCCGGCGAAAGGCTTCCAGGACGTTGGCGGTGGGCGTATTGCGGGCAACGGCCGGTTGCTCGTTGAGCAGCGCACTGAGGTCGCTGCCATCATCGTTGAGGGCCACGCTGGTGTGATCATGCTTGGGCATCATTGCCCGAGCGTCCCTCGGCGGCTGTTCCTGGGGGCGACACAACAGGTAGCCCTGGACCAGGTCGACGCCCATCTCGGTCAGCACTGCCAGTTCTTCGGTCAGTTCGATCCCTTCGGCGATCACCTGGGCGCGGGAGGCTTTTGCGATTTGCAGAATCGAGCCGACGAACTCGCGCTTGAGGGCATCCTGGTGAATGCCGTCGATAAAGTGCCGGTCGATTTTCACGTAGTCCGGGCGCAGCTCCGACCACAGGCGCAGGCTCGAATAACCGGCGCCCAGGTCGTCCAGGGCGATGGAGAAACCCATGTCGCGGTAATGGTGCAGGGCGTTCTGCAGCAACTGGAAATCGTCGATCGGGGTCTGTTCGGTAAGCTCGATCACCACCTGGCTGGGGGGGATGCCGAAGTCCTCAAGCAGCTGCAAGGTACGCCCTGGTTGGTGGGCGGCCTCCAGCAGGGATTCCGGCGAGACGTTGAGGAACAGCTTGCCGGGCAGTTGTTGTTCGCTGAAGCGTTTGCAGGCGCTTTGCCGACAGGCAATCTCCAGCTCGCTCAGGCGCCCGGCCTGGCGCGCGACGGCGAACAGCGCGACAGGGGAGTGCAGAGGGCTGTTTGAGGGGCCGCGACTCAGGGCCTCATAACCCAGGATGCGCCGCTCGGACAGGGAAATGATCGGTTGGAACAGACTGTGCAAACCGCTTTGAGCCAGGATTGAACTCAATGCACTGAGCTGTTCGGTCGTGGTCATGGCGATCTCTGTCGATAAAAAAAGGACCGGGCGCGGCTCTGGCTAGAGAGCGGCGCCCGGTCCTTTATTTCACGACAGAATGATGACTGTTTAATGACGATCCGAGGCGCGATCGAATTAAATTGCCATCATCCTTAGTGCTTGGCCACCGAGGTGTTGAGCTTCAGATAGTCCAGCAGGATGCGCCCGGTTTCACTCAGGTAGGCGTCGTCTTCCGGCTTGGTCTTGTCCGGCTCGGCAGCAGCCAGTGCATCTTCGTCTTCTTTCTTCAGCTCTTTGAGCGGCTCCTCGCCCTTGGCTTTGCGACGGGCGTTTTCCAGGGCCAGTTGCTTGGCTTCGATATCAGCATGTTGCGCCCGACGATCCGCTTCATTGAGGCTGACGGTTTTTTCCGCCATCAGCTTCTGTGCCAGGGCCAGCTTGTCGCGGATGAACACGAACTCCGGATCTTTCGCCGAACGGCTTTCGTGTTCGGCCTTGAGCTGAGCCAGGAACGGTTTGAACGGGTCTACCGCAGGCTTGATGGCCGGGCGGATGGTGTCCCATGGCATGGCTTCAGGCAGGGCGCTTTCGCCGATTTCCTTGGTGTCGATGATCGACGGATAGCCGATATCCGGCAGCACGCCCTGGTGCTGGGTGCTCTGCCCGGAAACCCGGTAGAACTTGGCCAGGGTCAGCTTCAGCTCGCCGTGGTTCAGCGGCTGGATGGTCTGCACGGTGCCTTTGCCGAAGGTCTGGCCGCCGATGATCAAGGCGCGGTGGTAGTCCTGCATGGCGCCGGCGAAGATCTCCGAAGCCGAAGCCGAGAGACGGTTGACCAGCAGTGCCATCGGGCCTTTGTAGAAGGCGCCGGGGTTTTCATCTTCCAGTACATCCACCCGGCCGTCGGCGTTGCGCACCAGCACGGTAGGACCCTTGTCGATGAACAGGCTGGTCAGCTCGGTGGCTTCCTGGAGGGAGCCGCCGCCGTTGTTGCGCAGGTCGATGACTACACCGTCAACCTTGTCTTTCTGCAACTCGGTCAGCAGTTTCTTCACGTCACGGGTGGTGCTCTTGTAGTCCGGGTCGCCAGCACGGAAGGCCTTGAAGTCCAGGTAGAAGGCTGGGATCTCGATCACCCCGAGCTTGTAGTCCTTACCATCCTGCTTGAGGTTGAGGATCGACTTCTTCACCGCCTGGTCTTCGAGCTTCACCGCTTCGCGGGTGATAGGCACGATCTTGCTGGTCTGGTCGTTTGGCGCATTGCTGGCCGGAATCACTTCCAGGCGTACCAGGGTGCCTTTCGGACCACGGATCAGCTTGACCACTTCGTCCAGGCGCCAGCCCACTACGTCGACCATTTCCTTGTCGCCCTGGGCGACACCGATGATCTTGTCTGCGGGCGCTACCTGCTTGGTCTTGTCCGCCGGGCCTGCCGGCACCAGGCGCACGACCTTGACCTGGTCGTTGTCGCTCTGCAGCACGGCGCCGATGCCTTCCAGCGACAAGCTCATGTTGATGTCGAAGTTTTCCGCGTTATCCGGCGACAGATAGTTGGTGTGCGGGTCGTAAGACATGGCGAAGGTGTTGATGTAGGCCTGGAAGATGTCTTCGGCCCGGGTCTGGTCCAGGCGCGCCAGCTGATTCTTGTAACGCTTGGTCAGCGTCTCCTGAATCTGCTTGGGTTCCTTGCCAGCGATCTTCATCCGCAGCACTTCGTCTTTGACGCGTTTGCGCCACAGGTCGTCGAGCTCTGCGGTGGTCTTGAGCCAAGGGGCGTCCTTGCGGTCGATCAGCAAGGTTTCCTTGGTGTTGAAGTCGATCTTGTCGACGCCTTTGTTGAGTTCCGCCAAGGCGAAGTCCAGACGCGCTTTGACCCGGTCCAGATAACGCTTGTAGATGGTGAAACCGGCATTCAGGTCGCCGCTCTTGAGGAAGTCGTCAAACTGGGTTTTCCATTTGTCGAACTCCGCGATATCGCTGGCCATGAAGTAGCTGCGCGATGGGTCCAGCAGCTTCAGGTAGCTGTCGTAGATGATCACCGAGCGCGCATCATCCAGCGGCGGTTTGCTGTAATGGTGGCGTTTGAGCAGTTCTACAACATTGAGGCTGGCAATTACCTCATCGCGATCGGGCTGAAGATTGTCCCAGCTATTGGCTGCGAACGTATTGGTCGACATCGGCAGCAGGCCGAAACCAATGAAAAGAGCGAGGGCGGTGCTGGGGAACAAATGCTTCATGCTGATTCGACGCGGGGGCAATTGATAACGCATATTAGGCCGTCTTTGAAGTCGCCGGTTCCATAAGGACCGGTCGCATAATGCAAAAAGCCCGGTGCTACCGCTCCGGGCTCAGTCCAGACTCACTATGGAGGCACTGTGAAAGCATTGCAAGGCGTTGAAGGTCATGTGGAGTGGGTGGAAGAGCCAAGTCCGGCCTGTGATGTGGGGCAAGTTCGCATTCGGGTGGCGGCTGCTGGCCTCAATCGGGCCGACCTGTTGCAGCGTGCGGGGCTCTATCCCCCACCTCCCGGAGCCAGCAAGGCCCTTGGCCTGGAATGCTCCGGGGTAGTCAGTGAAGTGGGCCCGGGTTCGTCCTGGCAAGTGGGTGATCGGGTCTGTGCCCTGCTGGCGGGCGGAGGCATGGCTGAAGAAGTGGTGGTAGATGCCCGCCATGTACTGCCAGTACCCGAAGGGTTGTCCCTGGCCGAGGCCGCGGCGCTGCCCGAGGTCTACAGCACAGCCTGGCTGAATCTGTTCCAGCTGGCAGCGCTCAAGCCGGGCGAGAAGGTCCTGCTGCACGCTGGCGCCAGTGGCGTCGGCTCGGCGGCTATCCAGCTGTGCAAGGCGTTCGGCAACCCGTGCTGGGTGAGCGTTGGTTCAGCCGATCGCCTGGCCTACTGCGAGAGCCTCGGTGCCCAGGGCGGTGTGGTGCGTACCGATGGCATTGAGGCGCTGCGGGACTTTGGGCCTTTTGATGTGATTCTCGACCCGGTGGGCGCCAATTATGTGGCCAACAACCTCAAGCTGCTGGCCCTGGATGGGCGTTGGGTGCTGATCGGCTTGATGGGCGGGCGCGAAGCGCAGCTGGACCTGGCCCAGGTGCTGGCCAAGCGCATCCAGTTTCTGGGGTCGACCCTGCGCAGCCGCAATGACCAGTTCAAGGCCGACCTGTTGAGCGACCTTGGGCAGAATGTCTGGCCGTTGTTCAGCGAAGGGCGTCTGAGCCCGCAATTGGCCAGGACCTTTGCGATCCAGGATGCAGAAGCCGCTTTTGCGGAGCTGGCGACCAATCAGGTCTCGGGCAAGCTGGTGCTGGTGATCGACCCCAGCCTGACCTGAGCCCTGCAGGATCCGGCTTGCCGGCGAAGGGGGCGCCAGGCCTGGCGGTCTGTTCGCTGGCAAGCCAGCTCCTACACAAGCCAGCTCCGGGGATCTCTGGGGCGGGTCACTTCCAGTGGTGGATCGGCCAGCCGGCTTTCTGCGCATGTTCACGCAGCACCGGATCCGGGTTCACCACCTGCGGGTGGTCCACGCGCAGCAGCAACGGCAGGTCATTGCGCGAGTCGGAGTAGAAGGTCGCGCCTTCCAGGTTTTCTTCCTCGGCATCCAGCCATTGCAGCAGGCGGGTGACCTTGCCCTCGCGGTAGGTCAGGGTGCCAACGGTGCGGCCGCTGTAGACCCCATGCTGTACCTCCAGCTCGATTCCCAGGACTTCGTCGATACCCAGGCGCGCGGCAATCGGTTTCACCAGGTGAGTGCCCGAGGCCGAGATCACCAGGATCCGGTCGCCGGCCTGGCGGTGGGCGGCAATGGCCTTGCAGGCGTCGCTGAAGATGATCGGCTCGATCACCTCTTCGACCCAGGGCTCGACCAGGTGCGCGACCTCTTCCGGGGTGCGTCCGCTCATGGGTTCCAGGCTGAAGTCCATGAACTCCTCCATGGCCAGCTTGCCATGGCTGTAGGCGTCCATCAGCTCATGGTTGCGACGCATGAACGACTCGCTGTCGACCCAGCCCAGGCGGCCCATCTGCTCGCTCCAGAGGGTGGCGCAGTCGCCGTGAATCAGGGTTTCGTCCAGATCAAAAATTGCCAAGGCCATCAGTGCCGCTCTCTCTTCAGGATCAATTGCGTGAATGCCATCAGGCTACCTCACACAGGGCTGTCGGATCGATGCTCAATGCCAGACGCTGGCCGTCGGCGTGCAGATCATCGGCCGAGCGGTTGAGTACATCCACCACCAGCTCCACGCCTCGGGCCTCGACCCGATAGCGGATCACGTTGCCCAGCAGGCTGTGGCTGCGTACCAGCGCATCCAGTGGGCCTTCCTTGCGCAGTTCGATGGCTTCCGGGCGGATGGCGATGCGGCCGCTGACCGGCCGCTGCAGCAGCTTGCTGGCGCTGTCGGCATCCAGCAGGTTGTAGTTGCCGATAAAGCCCGCGGCGAAGGCGTCCACCGGGGCGGTGTAGAGGGTTTCGGCATCGCCGCTCTGGACGATCCGGCCCTGGTTCATCAGGAAGATCCGGTCGGACATGGTCAGGGCTTCTTCCTGGTCGTGGGTGACGAAGATCGTCGTCAGGCCCAGTTCCCGCTGGATGTTGCGGATCTGTTCGCGCAAGTGCTTGCGGATCCGTGCATCCAGGGCCGACAGCGGTTCGTCCAGCAACAGCAGGCGCGGGCGGGTCACCAGGGAGCGGGCCAGGGCCACGCGCTGGCACTGGCCACCGGACAGCTGGTGCGGGTAGCGGCTGGCGAAGTCGTTGAGCTCCACCAGTTGCAAGGCTTCCTGGATCCGCTTGCGGCTGTCTTCGGCGCCGACCTTCTGCATGCGCAGGCCAAAGGCCACGTTCTGTTCCACGGTCATGTTGGGAAACAGCGCGTAGCTCTGGAACACCATGCCGATCCCGCGTTTCTGCGGGCTCAGGGGCACGATGTCCTGGCCGTCGAGGAGGATCTTGCCGCCGTCCACCGGGGTCAGGCCGGCGATGCAGCGCAGCAGGGTCGACTTGCCGCAGCCGGAAGGGCCGAGCAGGGTGACGAACTCGCCCTTGCGGATTTCGCAATTGATGTCGCTGAACACTGTGGTGCCCGCATAGTTCTTTTGCAGGTGTTGGACGCTGACGAAGCTCATTGGCTTTTGTCCTTGTTCAAGATGTTGGCGGCCCAGGTCAGAAGCAGCACGAAGAAGAAGTAGGAAATCACCAGGGCGCTGGTGAAGTGGCCGCTGCTGTTGCGCATGTTGTTCAGGTAGACCTGCAGGGTTTCATAGCGGGTGCCCACCAGGATGTTGGCGAACACGAACTCGCCGAACAGGAACGAGAAGGACAGCAGCAGCGCCACCATCAGACCCTTGCGCAGGTTCGGCAGGACCACCAGGAAGGCCGCCTGCCAGGTACTGGCGCCCAGTAGTTGGGCCGCGTCCATCAGGTCCCGCAGGTTGATCGCCTGCAAGTTGTTGGTGATGGCCCGGTACATGAACGGCAATGCCACGGTGAAGTAGCAGCCGATGAGGATCCAGGGCGTGCCGACCATGGCGAAGGGCCCCGAACCATAGAGTTGCAGCAGGCCCACCGAGGACACCACCGGCGGCACCGCGAAGGGCAGCAGGATCAGGATGTTCATCAGCGCATCGAGCTTGGGGAAGTGATAGTGCACCACGAACAGCAGCGGCAGGATCAGCACCACTGAAAGCACCAGCGCACCCACGCAGACCAGCAATGACTGGCCGAAGGCATTGAGAAAACGTGGGTCGCTCCACAGCTGCAGGTACCACTTGAAGGTGAAGCCGCTGGGCAGGATGGTCGCCGACCAGCTGCTGGCAATCGAGTAGACGAAGGTCCCCAGCAGCGGCAGCAGAAGGATGGCAAACAGCAGGTAGACCATCACTCGGTGGTAGAGCGCGGCGGAGCCGGGTTCAGCGCGAGACATGGTAGCTCCTCTTCAACAGCAGTTGATGGACGATGGTCACCAGGGTCATCAGCGCCACCAGCACCACGGCCAGGGCGCTGGCCATGTTCGGATCCAGGGAGATGTCCCCGGAGACCATGGCGGCGATGCGGATCGGCAGGACGTTGAAGTTGCCGGTGGTCAGCGCGTAGACCGTGGCGTAGGCGCCCAGGGCGTTGGCCAGCAGGATGACGAAGGTGCCCAGCAGCGCCGGGGTCAGCACCGGCAGGCCTATATGCCGCCAGAACTGCCAGCCGTTGGCCCCCAGCAAGGCGGCGGATTCACGCCAGTCCTCGCGCAGGGCGTCGAAGGCCGGGTAGAGCAGCAGCACGCCAAGGGGGATCTGGAAGTAGGTGTAGAGAATGATCAACCCGGTCTTGGAGTACAGGTTGAAGTCCTGAATGATCCCCGACTGCTTGAGCATGATGGTGATGGTGCCGTTGAAGCCCAGCAGGATGATGAAGGCGAAAGCCAGGGGCACCCCGGCGAAGTTGCTGGTCATGTTGGCGAAGGCATTGACGAAGTTGCGCAGGCGCGAATCCACCCGGCGCAGCGAGTAGCTGCCCAGCACCGCGATGATGATGCCGAACACGCTGGACCAGAAACTGATCTCCAGGCTGTACTGGATGGCCTGCAGGTAGAACTTCGAGCTGAAGATCCTGGTGAAGTTGGCCAGGCCCCAGCCGAACTCTTCCGATTGCAGGCTGTTGATCAGCACCCACACCAGGGGGGCAATCTGGAACACGATGAAGAACAGGGCGAAGGGCACCAGGCACAGGGCCGCCAGCCATTTGCCACGGGTGACTGAATTCACTTCAACAGCTCCCGGCAGAAAGGTTTGTCATGGGGCGCGCCCAGCAATTGGCAGACGGTGCCGCACAGTTCGGTCTGTTTCGGCGCGGCAGCGGGGTCGAGGCTGAAAGCGTCGCCGAGAACGAACAGCGGGACCTCTCGCTCCTCGGCCAGCAGGCCATTGTGCGAGCGGTCGTTGTTCATGCCGTGGTCGGCCGTCACCAGCACCTGGTAGCCGGCGTCGAGCCAGCCTTGCAGGTAGTCGGCGAGAATGATGTCCGCCGAGCGCGCGCTGTTGCGGTACTGCGAACTGTCCAGGCCGTGCTTGTGTCCGGCGTCGTCGATGTTCATCGGATGCACCAGCAGCAGGTTGGGCTGATGGCGCAGGCGCAGGTCCTCGGCGTCGGCGAACAGATGGGAATCGGGGTAATGATCGCTCCAGTAGAAGTGGCCGTACTGGATCGGCAGTTCAGGGTTTGCGGTGTGCCGGTCTTGCGGGGCGTTGAAGGGCGAACGGTTGTACAGTTCGCTGACCCAGTGATAGGCCGCGGCGGCAGTGCTCAGGCCGGCCTCGCGGGCGTAGTGGAACAGGCTGCGCTGGTTGGACAGGCGCGAGACCTGGTTGTGCACGATACCGCTGTCGATCGGCCGCACGCCGGTGAGGATGCATTCGTACAGCGGGCGGGAGAGGGCAGGTAGTTCGCATTGCAGTTTGTACAGGGCGGCGCGACCGGCGCCGACGTAGGCCTGCAAGTGCCCCATGGCGTGTCGGGCAACTTCGTGGTTGAGGCCGTCGAGCACCACAAGGATGACATTGTGCTTCATGAGGTGGAGGACTCCGGGATCAGGTGTGTAGGAGCCGGCTTGCCGGCGAGTGGCCTGTGTGCGCTTGTCTGTGCAGCGCCTTTGAGCCATTCGCCGGCAAGCCGGCTCCTACAGGGATGCAGCTTTACTGCATGTTGATGATCACTTCTTCCTGCCACTTCTGCGGCAGGCCCTTGGAGGTTTTCTCCCAGGCATCGGCGTCCTTGATCGGTGTTACGTGCTTGTACTGCTCGTTGGGCAGCAGGTTGGCCTGTACGTCCGCCGGCAGGGTCAGGTGCTCGGCACGGATCGGCCGCGCATTGCCGCGGGCCAGGTTGGTCTGGCCGGCGTCGCTGAAGATGTACTCGCGGGTCAGCTTGGCGGCGTTGGGATGCTTGGCGTACTTGTTGATGATGGTGGTGTAGCCGGAGATCACCGAGCCGTCCGATGGGATCAGCACGATGTAGTCGTCCTTGTTGACCATCTTGTTGCGGTAGCTCAGGCCGTTGAAGTCCCAGACCACGCCCACTTCCACTTCACCCTTTTCCATGGTCGCGATGGTCGGGTTGGCCAGGGACAGGCGCCCCTGCTTGGCGATTTCGGCGAACATCAGCAGCGCCGGCTGGATGTTCTTCTCGTCACCACCCTTGGCAATGGCGGCGGCCAGTACGCCGTTGGCGGCCTGGGCGGCGGTGCTCACGTCACCGATGGAAACCTTGTACTTGCCCTTTTCCAGGTCGGCCCAGCTCTTAGGCGCTTCGGAGCCGTGCAGCAGCTTCTTGTTGATGATGAAGGCGATGGTGCCGGTGTAGGCCAGCGCCCAGTTGCCATCCTTGTCCTTGGCCCAGTCCGGGACCTGGGCCCAGGTGCTCGGCTTGTAAGGCTGGGCCACGCCCTGCTTGACCGCGATCGGGCCGAAGGCTGCGCCAACGTCGCCGATATCGGCGCTGGCATTGTCTTTCTCGGCGGCGAACTTGGCGATCTCCTGGGCCGAGCTCATGTCGGTGTCGATGTGCTTGAGGCCGTAGGTCTTGGCCAGGTCTTCCCAGGTGCCTTTCCAGTTGGCCCAGTCATCGGGCATGCCGACGCTGTTGATCGCGCCTTCTGCTTTCGCAGCGGCTTCCAGGGTTTTCAAATCGTTATCAGCAGCCATGGCGGCGGTGCACAGGGCAATGGTCGAGCCTAACAGTGATGCCAGGAAAAGCTGTTTCATCCGAAGCTCCTTTGGGCGTGTTCAACGCTGCGTTTTATCGACAGTCTTGCAGTGGGTTGGTCTAGGTCAGCAATACCTGAGCCAATTTAGGCGGGTTGGATGACACTTTGATGTCGGTGCCAACGATCGACGCATGGATTGAGGCGCAGGTCCGAGGCTGCGAAATAAGCGTAGACCATGGCCAAACGCCCGCAGAACAAGGATCTGGCGGGTAATTTGCAAGTTGGTGACAGGCCCGCTGAGCGCCTTTGTCATCTGTCAGTCATATGCATTGCCTAGGCTTTGGACACGGATGCAGAGCACTGCCCCGGCCACTGCACTGCCCTGAAACAGTGCTGGTCTAGTCCAGATAGGTAACGTTGATGCGTATTGATGCAACCAAAGCGGTGACAGCCATCGGCCAGGTCCTGCAGGAGCAGATCGCCCACGGGCTGTTGACGCCCGGTAGCAAACTGCCGGCCGAACGCAAGCTCAGCGAGCTGTTCGCCACCACCCGCATCACTGTGCGCGAGGCCCTGCTGCAACTGGAGGCCCAGGGCCAGATCTACCGTGAAGAGCGTCGTGGCTGGTTTGTTTCGCCGCCGCGCCTGGCCTACAACCTGATGCAGCGCAGCCACTTCCACGCCATGGTCAGCGCCCAGGGGCGGGTGCCCTCCACCGAGGTGATTTCCGCGCGCCTGCAACCGGCATCGGCGGCGGTCTGCGCCTGGCTGCAATTGCCGGCACTGTCCAGCGTGATCCAGATCTGCCGCGCACGACGCATCGATGAGCGGCTGGTGCTGTATGTCGAGCACTACCTGAACCCCAAGTATTTTCCGAAGATTCTCGATCTGGACCTGAACCAGTCGATCACTGAACTCTATGCCCGGCATTACGACCTGCACTACGGACGGGTGCGCTTTGAAATCGTGCCCACCTCACTGCAGCCGGAAGCGGCGGCGGCCTTGAAGGTTTCGGTGGGCAGCCCGGGGCTGCGGATTGCCCGGGTGAACTATGACCAGCACGAGCGGCTGATCGATTGCGACCTGGAGTTCTGGCGCCATGACGCGATTCATGTCGGTGTTGACGTTCTTTAGGCGCCAGTGTCGTTAGTCGGCAAGCCGGCTCCTACAGGATCACTCCTTTTCCGCGCCGCCGCCTGCGGTGATCACCTGGATGCTCATGCGCGGCGTAGCCAGGTCCAGCCCGGCTTCGTCGAGGTGACGCTTGAGGGACAGGTTGAACGCCCGGGACACTTCCCACTGCTTGATCGGTGCGGTCTTGAAGCGGGCCCGAAGGATGGCGCTGCCGGACTCGAAACTCTCCACCCCCTGGATTTCCAGCGGCGACCAGATATTGCGGCGCTGCAGGGGGTCGGTGCGCATCTTCTGGCCGACATCGCGCATCAGCTTGATTGCGTCGTCGATTTCCATGTTGTACGGGATCGCCACGCGGAAGATCGCGTAGCCGAACTCCCGGGAGTAGTTCTTGATGCTCTTGATTTCGCTGAACGGGATGGTGTGCACGATGCCGTCGATGTCCCGCAGGCGCACGGTACGGATAGTCAGGCCCTCGACGGTGCCCAGGTGGCCGCCGACATCGACGTAGTCGTCGATGGCCAGGGAGTCCTCGATGATGATGAACAGGCCGGTGATCAAGTCCGCCACCAGGGACTGGGCGCCGAAACCGATGGCCAGGCCGATGACACCGGCACCGGCCAGCAGCGGCGTGACGTTCATGCCCATGTTCGCCAGGGCAACGATGGTGGCAATGATGAAGATCGCCACGAACAGCACGTTGCGGATCAGCGGCATCATGGTTTGCGCGCGCGCGTTGGCCAGGCCCTTGCGCGAGCGGGTCAGGGCGTGATGCACCGCGGTGTCGCTGAGAATCCAGATCAGCCAGGCAAAGATCAGGGTGCCGCCGAGGCTGAACAGCTTGACGCTGACTTCATGGCCATCGCCTTCGGTGAAGCGGATCAGCGACATGCCCCAGACCCGCAGGCCGAGCTCGATGAATGCCAGCCAGACCGCCAGGTGAGCCAGGGTGTAGAAGAAGCTTTTCAGCCGCTCGGAGTACAGCGCATGGCGTTTGTGCCCGCGCTGGGGCTTGAGGGCATGGCGGCGTACCAGGCCGTTGATCACCATGCACAGCACCAGCAGTACCGTGCACAGCAACGACTGGCGCAGGGCGGTGCTGGTGTCGCCGGCGGAAACGAAGGTGGCGAACAGCGAGATACCTACCAGCACCAGGGCCGGCAGGTACCAGAAGGTGCCGATGATCTCGATGGTGTCGCTCAGGGCCCGGCGGGTCAGGCGCCGTGACAGTGGCTGGTTGCGGATCAGGTGGGCGATGGGGCGGCGGAAACGCAGGATGAACACGCCGGTGGACAGCGCCGCCATGACATTGGCGAAGGTCGCCGCGGTATGGGCCAGGTGCTGGCCCAGGCTGGCCACCATGCGTGGGTCGCTCAGGGCCTCGCCAAAGGCGGCGAAGCTGCCGATCCACCACAGCGGGCGGAAGGCCTGGCGCCGCAGGATGTACAGGGCGCGATGGCGGTGCGGGCCATCGAGTACGGAGAACGCCACCACGCAGATCGCCGAGAAACAGGTGCCGACCACCAGGGCGTAGGCCAGGACCATGGCCAGGTCCTTGCCCAGGGAAGAGGGCAGGGAGTAGGTCATGTAGACCGTGATCAACAGGGCGATCAGCCAGGGGCCGAGCTTGCGCAGGGCAAAGCGCAGCAGGTCCCAGGTCTTGGGGTGCTGGGGCAGGTCTTCGGTCAGGCCGAAGCGCAGGCGCACCCGGTGGCTGAGCCAGATCAGCGCTGCTGCCAGCAGGCTCCAGACCATGAGGATCAGGGCAAAGGCAAAGATGATCGGCAGCCACTGGCTGGCTGGCAGCATCAGTGCCGAGAGTTCTTCCTTGGCCAGGTCGAACTCGTCGGACCAGCGGGTAACCGGGCTGTCGGCCCCGGAGAATTGCTTTTCCAGGTTCGACAGGGTGCCGCCGATCAGGCCCAGTACGCCTTCTTCTGGCGTGGGCTGGGCTTTTTTCGTGGCATCTCGCAGTTTCTTCAGGTCCGCCAGCAGCTTGGTCCGTTGCTGGTCGTTCTCCAGGGACTTGATCACCTCGTCCAGGGATTGCCCCAGGGGTTCCTCAGCCTGGGGCTGCGCCTTGGTCTGGTTGCCCAGCAAGCCAGGCAAGCCCACCGCCTGGGCGCTCCCCAGGGGCAGCAGGGTCAGCAGGCAGACGAGCACATAGCAGGGCAGGGCAAAAAGACGAGCGAACACTGGGCGGTCAACCTCGGGGAAAATGGATCGACCGAGTGTACGAGGCCGCCAAATTCAATGCGAGGGTGAGTGCTGCATTTATTCCGCGAGCTTGGCCAGGATCTTGTAGACCACGGTGCCGAGAATCAGCAGCATGCCGATCCACATGCTGAACACACCGAGGTTCTTGTCCCGGAAGTTGAAGCCGATGGCCAGCAGGATCATGCCCGTGAGAATGGGGATGAGCATGGAGTGGAACGAAGACATCGAGATCATGGCGACAGCCTTGTCAGGAGGAGTAACTGTAAGTCTAGGTCGCTTTGTCGCGGCCCGGGTTGATGTGCATCAGAAACAGGCGGGCGTGTGTCCACGCGCCCGCCCTCTGCCTCATGGCAGTTCGTGGCTAGCGTAGAAGGCGCTCAGCACTTTCACCAGATGAGCCAGGTCATGGCTGCCACAGAGCTCGCGGATCGAGTGCATGGCGAAGGTCGGCAGGCCGATGTCCACAGTGCGTACCCCCAGATGGCTGGCGGTGATCGGGCCGATGGTCGAGCCGCAACCCATGTCGCTGCGCACCACGAAGCTCTGTACCGGCACTTCTTCGGCCATGCACAGGTGGCGGAAGAAGCCGGCGGTTTCGCTGTTGGTGGCGTAGCGCTGGTTGCTGTTGACCTTGATCACCGGGCCGGCATTGAGCTTCGGCCCGTGGTTGGCGTCGTGCTTGTCGGCATAGTTGGGGTGCACGCCGTGGGCGTTGTCTGCGGAGATCAACAGCGACTTCTGAATGGTACGGACGAATTCGTCACCTTCGGACAACAGGCGGCGCAGGGTCTGTTCGAGCATCGGGCCGTCGGCGCCGCAGGCCGAGCAGGAGCCGACTTCTTCGTGGTCGTTGCACACCAGCACGCAGGTTTCATCGCTGTCGGCGGTGAGCAGGGCCTGCAGCCCGGCGTAGCAGGACAGCAGGTTGTCCAGGCGTGCGCCGGCGATGAAGTCACCGTGCAGGCCTATCACCGCGGCGCTCTGGGTGTCGTAGAAGCTCAGTTCGTAGTCCAGCACCACGTCGGCGTTCAAACCATGCTCGCGGGCCAGTTGGTCGGTCAGCACCGCGCGGAAATCCACCCGCTCGTCACCGGCGAACTGGGCCAGGATCGGTGGTAGTTCGTTCTGCGCGTTGATTGCCCAGCCCTGGTTGGCTTCACGGTTGAGGTGAATGGCCAGGTTGGGAATGATCGCGATCGGTGCCTTGAAGTCGATCAGCTGGCTTTCCACCTTGCCGTCGCGGCGGAAGGTCACGCGGCCGGCCAGGGACAGGTCGCGGTCGAACCACGGAGCCAGCAATGCGCCGCCATAGACTTCGACGCCCAGTTGCCAGAAGCCCTGGCGTTGCAGTTCCGGCTGGGGCTTGACCCGCAGGCAGGGGCTGTCGGTGTGGGCGCCTACCAGGCGGATGCCGCCTTGCAGTGGCGAATGCCGGCCCAGTTTGAAGGCGACGATGGAGGAGTCGTTACGGGTGACGTAGTAGCGGCCGTTGGCTTCGGTGGTCCATGGCTCGCGCTCGTCGAGGCGCTGGTAACCCGCCGCTTCCAGGCGTTGAACGAGGCTGGCAGTGGCATGGAAAGGGGTAGGGGAGGCCTTGAGAAAGTCGATCAGGCCTTGGTTCAACTCTTCGCGCATAAGTAGCTCCAGACAGCAGTGGCGCGAGTTTAACGTATAGGAGTGCCTTGTAGGAGCCGGCTTGCCGGCGAACAAGGGCCACTGGGGCGGCCTTTGCCCGCAAGCCGGCTTGGGCGGCGTGCGCTCAGAACGGCGCGGGGCAGTCGAAGCGCAGGCGCTCGCCGGTCTGGGGGTGGGTGAAGCTGAGCATGCTGGCGTGCAGGCACAGGCGTGGCCAGGCCGCCAGCGCCTGGGGGTGGGCGTACAGGCCATCGCCCAGCAGCGGGTGTCCGATGGACAGCATGTGTACCCGCAACTGATGGGAGCGGCCGGTGATGGGGGTCAATTCGACCCGGCACCAATCGCCGCAGCGTTCCAGGACGCGCCAGAAGGTTAGGGCATGCTTGCCGAATTCGTGGTCCACCACGTGCCGGGGCTTGGTGGGCGGGTCGTAGCGCAGGGGCAGGTCAATGCTGCCGCTGTCCAGTTCTGGCTGGCCCCAGCAGAGTGCGGTGTAGGCTTTTTCCGTTTCGCGGTCATGAAACTGTCGGGACAGTTCGCGATGAGTGTCTGCGTCCCGAGCCAGCAGAATGATCCCCGAGGTTTCCCAGTCCAGGCGGTGGACGATGCGGGCTTCCGGGTAGCCGTTTTCCTGCAGGCGGGTAATCAGGCAATCCTTGTTGTCGTCGGCGCGGCCGGGGACGGAGAGCAGCAGGGTGGGTTTGTTCACCACCAGGACGGCGGCGTCCTGATGCAGGATGTGGATATTCGACAACGGCATTGAAACAGCCTCGTAACAAACGCCAACGGCGGCTCGCCGACCTCGATGCAATGCATGAGGCCCGCGAGCCGCCGTGGCTCCCGTCGGATCAATCAGCGATCAGGCAGGGTGATATTGAGTTCCAGGATCGAGCAGCTGCCCTGGTTTTCCAGAGCGACGTGCACGTCGTCGGACCCGATATTGACGTACTTGCGGATCACTTCCACCAGTTCCTTCTGCAAGGCGGGCAAGTAATCAGGGGTGCTGCGCTGGCCGCGTTCATGCGCCACGATGATCTGTAGACGCTCTTTCGCTACCGACGCGGTGCTGACCTTTTTGCTGGCACGAAAGAAGTCAAAAAGATTCATTATCTACCTCCAAACAGGCGCTCGAAGAATCCCTTCTTCTCGACATCAAGGAACCGGTGCTCCACGGTTTTGCCCAGCAGGCGGTCAACCGCATCGCTGTAGGCCTGGCCAGCATCACTCTGGTCGTCGAGAATCACCGGCACGCCCTGGTTGGAAGCCTTGAGCACTGCCTGGGATTCCGGAATGACGCCGAGCAGGGTCACTGCCAGAATTTCTTTGACGTCTTCAACACCGAGCATTTCGCCATTGCTGACACGCTCCGGGTTGTAGCGGGTCAACAGCAGGTGTTCCTTGATCGCGTCTTCGCCCTTTTCGGCGCGACGGGATTTGCTGGCCAGCAGGCCGAGCATACGGTCGGAGTCACGCACCGAAGACACTTCAGGGTTGGTCACGACAATCGCTTCGTCGGCGAAGTACATGGCCAGGTGCGCGCCTTTCTCGATACCGGCCGGGGAGTCGCAGACCACGAACTCGAAGGTTTCCTTGAGTTCCATCAGGACCTTTTCCACGCCTTCCAGGGTCAGCGCGTCTTTGTCGCGGGTCTGGCTGGCGGCCAGTACGTAGAGGTTTTCCAGGCGCTTGTCTTTGATCAGGGCTTGCTGCAGGTTGGCTTCGCCGTTGACCACGTTGACGAAGTCATACACCACGCGACGCTCGCAGCCCATGATCAGGTCGAGGTTACGCAGGCCGACGTCGAAGTCGACGATCACTGTTTTGTGGCCGCGCAGAGCGAGGCCGGTACCGATAGCGGCGCTGGTGGTGGTTTTACCCACACCACCCTTGCCGGATGTAACCACGAGAATCTTGGCCAAGGTGTTTCACCCCTAAGGAAAAAGGACTTTTAGCCCCTGAAAAACATCTCTTGAAAACTACTGCAGTCGGACAGCCTTGGCTGGAGCTCGGTCAGCGGCAGGGTTTATCGTCGATAAACACTGCTGATTGCCAATTTCCTACTTCGTTTGAGCCGTTTTCGCTACGTTTTAGAGATGCTTGGAAAATGCGGCAGTATCCGTTAAAGACGTGTGATGTTCAACACGTCACCCGACAGGCTGACCTGGACTCCGGAGCCCCACAGCGGGTCGCGTCGCAGGTCCTCGGAAACCTTGTACTGGCCTGCAATGGAGATCAGTTCAGCGCTCAATTGCTGACAGAAAATCCGCGCCTTGGTGTCACCCTTGACTCCGGCCAGGGCGCGGCCGCGCATGGGGCCGTATACATGGATATTGCCATCGGCGAGAAGTTCCGCACCGGGGCTGACCGAGGACACCACTACCAGATCGCCACCCTGGGCATAGATCTGCTGCCCGCCGCGTACGGGCGAGGTGATGATGCGAGTCGGTTTGATGGTGGGTTCCGGCGGTTTTTCCGGCTTCTTGATTTCACTTTCCGGTGGCTCCAGCGGCCGCTCCCGGGCGCCGGAAGGCGGTAGCACCGGCAGGTCGACGGCAATCGCCGCGGCAATGTCTTCGATGCGGCTGGCGCGGATCGCCAGGGTCCGCAGGCCGTGCTGGCGGCAGACGCGCATCAGCCCGGGCAGATCCACCGAGCCTTCGCCAGCAGGCAGCTTGTCCAGGGCCAGTACCAGCGGGGCGTTGCTGAAGAAGTTCGGCGCCTGGGCGACTTTCGCGGCCAGTTGGCGATCGAGGCCTTCGAGGTCGTTGCGGGCCAGTTCCAGCACGGTGATGGCGAGCATGCTGCCCTTTAACTGGAACACAGGATCTTGGTCTAGCGATTCGGTTTGGCTCATGGTCTGCAGAAGGCGGCTTGTCACTAAAAGTGCCGAGACTTATAACGAGATCGCCCGCGCCCCGCAAGCCAGGTCGAACCGATGTAGAATGCGCGACCTTGTTGTCTGTCCCGGAATCTGTAATGGATCGCCCGCGTTTTCGAGCTGCATTCTTGTCTCCACGTTTCTGGCCGCTGTGGCTGGGGCTTGGTGTGTTATGGCTGATCGTCCAGTTGCCCTATGCCGCATTGCTGCACATCGGTCGCGCCCTCGGGGCGTTGATGTACCGGGTGGCCGGTGAGCGCCGGCGGATTGCCAAGCGCAACCTGGAACTGTGTTTCCCGGAAAAGTCCGCGGCGGAACGCAAACGCCTGCTCAAGGAGAACTTCGCCTCCACCGGGATCGCCTTCTTCGAGATGGCCATGAGCTGGTGGTGGTCCAAGCCGCGGCTGGCTCGGCTGGCCCATGTCGAAGGGCTGGACTACCTCAAGCAGGCCCAGCGCGACGGTCATGGGGTGATTCTCATGGCCCTGCACTTCACCACCCTGGAGATCGGCGCGGCGCTGCTGGGCCAGCAACACACCATCGATGGCATGTACCGCGAACACAAGAACCCACTGTTCGACTTCATCCAGCGCCGCGGGCGCGAGCGCCACAACCTCGATTCCCTGGCGGTGGAGCGCGACGACGTGCGCGGCATGCTCAAGCTGCTGCGGTCCGGACGGGCGATCTGGTATGCGCCGGACCAGGACTATGGCGCCAAGCAGAGCGTTTTCGTGCCGCTGTTCGGTATCCAGGCCGCGACGGTCACCGCTACCAGCAAGTTCGCCCGCCTGGGCAAGGCGCTGGTGGTGCCTTTCACCCAGGAACGCCTGGCCGATGGCAGTGGGTACCGTCTGGTGATCCATGCCCCCCTGGCGGATTTTCCCGGCGCCACCGAAGAGGAGGATTGCCTGCGGATCAATCAGTGGGTGGAAACTGCCTTGCGCGCCTGCCCCGAGCAGTACCTCTGGGCTCACCGTCGCTTCAAGAGCCGGCCGCCAGGCGAGCCCAAGCTCTATAAGAAGCGCGGTTGACCCTCTGGCCTTGATGAGCGGCCCTGGTACGCCATGGATGGAGTGAAGCAATGAGTGCTGGACCGGTAACAGGTTTGATTCTTTCCGGCGGTGGTGCCCGGGCCGCTTATCAAGTCGGCGTGCTGGCGGCGATTGCCGAGTTGCTGGGCCCGGGGGCGCGCAACCCGTTCCCGGTGATCGTCGGCACTTCAGCGGGGGCCATCAATGCCGTCAGCCTGGCCAGTGGCGCCGCGGACTTTTCTGCGGCGATCCAGCGCCTCACGGCGTTCTGGCGCAACTTTCGCAGTGATCAGGTAATGCGCAGCGACTGGCCCGGGGTCATTCGCCAGGCCAGCCGCTTTGTCGGCCACAGCCTGCTGGGGCTGGGTGCCCAGGTGCCGGTGGCGCTGATCAACAACTCGCCGCTGCGCGAGCTGCTCAACGAACACATGCACCTGTCGGGCATCAACGACGCGATTGCCCAGGGCCAATTGCACGCTGTGGCGGTAACCGCGTTCGGCTACGAATCCGGCCAGGCGGTGACCTTCTATCAAGGGGGCGGGGTGATCGATCCCTGGCTGCGGCATCGACGGATCGGCATTCCCACCCATCTGACGGTGGATCACTTGCTGGCCAGTTCGGCGATCCCCTTGCTGTTCGCGCCGGTGAAGCTCGACCAGGAGTATTTCGGCGATGGGGCGGTGCGCCAGTCGGCGCCCATCAGCCCGGCCCTGCACCTGGGGGCCAGCCGTGTGCTGGTGGTGGGCGTCAGCGGCAACCCGCGGGGCAACGATCCGGAGAGTGCCGGGCAGCGGACCTATACCGGTCAGGAGCCGACCCTGGCGCAGATTGGCGGGCACATGCTCAACAGCACCTTCATTGACAGCCTGGAAAGCGATATCGAATTGCTGGAGCGGCTCAATCACTTCAGCCGGTTGCTGCCCGGCAGTGCTGCCGACCGCGCCCTGGGCATTGCTCCAGTGGAAGTGCTGGTGATTGCCCCCAGCCAGCCCATCGATGAGATTGCCGCTCGTCATCGGCATGAGCTGCCGGCAGCGTTGCGTGTATTCCTGCGTGGGCCCGGGGCGACCCGCACCAGCGGCGCAGGGGTCTTGAGCTATCTGCTGTTTGAAGCGGCCTACTGCAACGAGCTGATCGAGCTGGGACGCAGTGACGCCCTGGCCAAGCGCGAGGAGCTGGCGCGCTTCCTTGGGCTGGCGCGCGCGCCACGGGCCTGAATCCGCTTGGGAGCATGCATGCGCCTGCGTGCGGAACAATGCGCGTAGCCCTTCCTGCTCTCTATTGCCGGCGCTACCGAGTGCCGGTGCAGTCTTTTAAGATCAATCTGATTACAAAGGTTCGGGATCGCTTGGATGATGGTGGAGATCAATGTCGATCATCATCGCGGTTCCTCCTGCTTTCTACGGCCATTTGCTGTCAATTGTGGACATTGTCTTGAGGAGCCTGCGACGCAAATGTGGTAGGTAGTCTCATGCAACGATTGGTCCGCTCGACGCTGTCGGGCCTTTTTACGATGTCCCTCGTGGCTGTGTCGATCCAGGCGCGAGCTGCTGAGTACGGCCAGATTGATCTCTCCAATCCGGCTGGCGGTGATTCGATGAACCTGCATCCGGGCGACTCCGTGATCTATGACGGCCCGGGGGCGGCGATCAACATTTCGGCCAAGGGCAATAACCTGAATGCCGAAGGGGTTGATATCCAGGCCGGTTCCCCGGGCGGCAACTTCACGGTCGGGGTCAGCGCCAGCGATGGTGGACACGTGACTCTGGTGGATAGCCAGGTACTGAGCCACCGCACTTACGCGCTCGAGGCCCGTGGTCCTGGCAGTGAAATCGTCGCCACCGGCACCTCGCTCACTTCCCGGCAGTCATTTGGTGCCTACGCGTACGGTGGTGGCCGTATCACGCTTGACGGTGGCAGCATTACCACCCTCGGCATCTATGGCTATGGCGTGGTCGCCTCGGGTGCGGGAACGGCTCTGGACGCTCGTAACCTGAGCATCTCTACCAGTAATGCCAGCGGATATGGCGCCGAGGTGTCCCAGCGCGCCTCAATGACGCTGGAGGCGGTCACCATCAATACGGCGGGCGAGGACGCTTCGGTTCTGTATGTCAGGGGGGCCGGGTCAAGCCTGGCCTTCATCGACAGCCATGGCACTTCTGCCAGCTACTCCGGCGCCCGACTTTATGGTGGCAAATTCTCGATGCTTGGCGGCAGCCTCACCGCCCACGAGGACGCAGTATTTCTGGGGTACGACTTCGACGGCGTTGGCTCGTCAGCCGATATTCGCGATGCAACGCTGAGCTCCAGCAATGGCTATGGGCTCAACCTCAATGGCGACGCCGCCAGCGCCACGTTGAATAACGTCCGCATCAGCTCCTCTGGAGCTCAAGCAGGCGGAATATGGATGTTCATGCCCGAGACGAAGCTGGTGGCCGATCGCTTCAGCATCGACACCTACGGCGCCCAGTTTGCCCACGGGCTGGATAACCGGGCCGGCCAGGCGACGCTGAGCAACGGCAGCATCACCACTCATGGTGCGAATTCGCTGGGTTTGTACCTGTACAACCAGTTCGACAGCGATGCCAGCATTGAGGCGAGCAATATCAGGATTGAAACCTTTGGCGCCGGATCCTTCGGCGCCCTGGCACAAACTACGGGAGCCGACCTGCGCCTGGCACAGTCTGAGGTCGTCACCCATGGGCAAGCGGCCCATGGTCTGTTCGTGCGGGCGGACGATGCGCGTCTGGCCGTCAGTAGCACCGAGGTCATCACCAACGGCAACGGTGCGTCCGCCCTGGCACTGGGCAATGGTGCGGTGGCAACTTTGGAGAACTCCCGGCTGGCCACTCACGGGGACCTGGCGTCTGGCGTCTGGAGTTATGTCAACAGCGGGACGGCGAGCAATAGCCTTTCGCTGACCGGCAGTCAGATCAGTACCCAGGATGGCGCAGGCTTGCTGGCCAGTGGCGGCGATCATCAGTTCACTCTGATGAACTCGAGCATTGTTGCGCGTGCCGATGGGCAGGAGGCCCGGGGCATCTTTCTGCAGACCCGCCAGGCAATGTTGAACAATGTTCCCGTCGATACCGGCCAGGTCAGTGTCGAGGCCAGCGGCTCGACGCTGGTGGGCGATGTCTTTGCCCAGAACGGCAGTGTGGACCTGAGCCTCAGCGCCGGCTCGGAATTGACGGGGGCTCTGCGGGCCGAGAGCGGAGGGCGGATCAACAGCCTGCTGCTCGATGACAGCAGCCGCTGGAACATACGCGGTGACTCGACACTGGGCACCTTGACCAACAACGGTACGCTGGTGTTCGGCGCAGCCGGTTTCCAGACCCTGACCGTTAACGACTACATCGGTAATGGCACGATGGTATTCAACACCCACCTGGGCGACGACACGTCCCCCAGCGACCGGCTGGTCATCGATGGTGGAACGGCCAGTGGCCGAACCGCAGTGCGAGTGCTCAACGCTGGCGGTAAGGGGGGGCTGACGCAGGAAGGGATCCCCCTGGTGCAGGCGATCAATGGCGGAACCATCGCAGCCGACGCCTTCTACCTGGACACGGGCTCCAGCGGTTATCGTTGGAGCGTCGGCAGCCTTTCGATCAATGGCTATGAGTACAGCCTGGTGCAAGGTGGCATCTCGGGCAACACGAATGACTGGTACCTGACCTCAGAAGCCAGCCAGGTGGCACCGGAAGGCGGGGCATATATCGGCACCCAGCAGGCCACCAGGACAATGTTCGACCATGGCCTGCAGGACCGTGCAAGCAAGCGCAGCCTGGGGGCCGACCGCCAGGATTCGGGACTCTGGATGCGGGCCCAGGGGCGGCATGACAAGGGCATGCGTATGGCCGAAGGCAAGGTCGATATCGATTCCAGCAGCGATGTGGTGCAGATGGGCGGGGCGGTGCTGCGCCGGCCGGTGGGCGCGCAAGGTGCGCTCTATGCCGGGCTCATGGCGGGCTATGGCGACGCGCGCATCGACTCGACCTCCACATTGATGCGCCGCGACACCAATACTGCTGTTCGCGCGAAGGCCCATGGCAAGGTCTCGGGTTATTCGGCGGGCGTGTATGGCACTTTCTATGCGGATGACGTGAACCGGCTGGGCGCCTATGTCGACACCTGGTTGCAGTATGGTCGCTATACCAACCGGCTGAGCAGTGAACTGGGGTCCGCCGATTATGATTCGAACCTATGGTCGGCCTCCCTGGAGTCCGGGTATGCATTGGCGCCATTTGCCGCTGATTCTCCCTTCCGGGCCTGGGTGGTGGAGCCTCGCGGGCAGCTGATCTATAGCCGTTATACCGCCAGCGCCGCAGACTTGCGGGATACGCGGTTGCGCAATGGCACTGCCGATGCCTGGCGTTCCAGTATTGGCGTGCGGCTCTACCAGCAGCCTGGTCAGGCGGCCGATGAATCGGTGCTGCGACCCTTTGTCGAAACCAACTGGCTGCATAGCGAGGCGGTGCCGTCGGTACGGATGGGGAGTAACAGCTTCGATGCCAGGCCATCGCGGGATGCTCTGGAATTGAAGGTAGGAGCCCAGGTGCGGGTCGCTCGGGATGTGGAGCTATCCAGTCATCTATTCGGCCATTCGGGAAGCGCCAGCGAGCACGGTTACGGCGGGCAGTTGAACCTGAGCTACAGCTGGTAGTGCTTGCAGGTCTTGTGGCAAACCCAGCGAGGACGGCCTCCAGCTCAAGGAGGCCATCCTGGGGGCGGTCCGTTGTTCAACGATGCAGATAATCCCTGATGAACTGTCGGATCACGCTGGCAAAGTCCGGGTCTGCGGTGAAGCCCAGTTGGTTTGCATAAGGTGTGCTGAACGCTCCCGGCCAAGAGCCGACGATGCGCTCGATGGCTGCATCCGGCCGCAATTGAACCTGCCGGGCCACTGCGTCACCGGCCACCTCGCGCAGCGCATCGATCATCTGCTCCACTGTCTGTGACAAACCGGGCATGTTGATCACTCGGCCCTGGTTCAAGCGCTCGGCGGCCAGCTCATGACCGTGAACCAGGTTGGCAATGGCCTGTGCCGGTGACATCAGCCATAGCCGGGTGTTCAAGGGCACCGGGCAGACACTGGCCTGACCGTTGAGGGGCTCACGGATGATGCCGCTGGCAAAGCTTGATGCCGCCAGATTGGGCTTGCCGGGGCGCACGACGATGGTGGGCATGCGCAGGCTGCGGCCATCGACGAA
This sequence comes from Pseudomonas sp. NFPP25, assembly GCF_900116505.1. Taxonomy (NCBI): domain Bacteria; kingdom Pseudomonadati; phylum Pseudomonadota; class Gammaproteobacteria; order Pseudomonadales; family Pseudomonadaceae; genus Pseudomonas; species Pseudomonas sp. NFPP25. The sequence goes on from NZ_FPBG01000002.1 coordinate 814,734, forward strand.
GCCGCGACGGCTATAGTCGGCCAGCAGCAGGTCGTTCATGGCTTTCTGGGTGCCATAGGAACTCTGGGGTGACCAGACTTGATCATCGCCGACGGTGTCCGGCAGTTGCCCACCGAAGACGGCCACCGAGCTGGTCATCACCCACTTCGGGCAAGTACCCAACTGTCGCGCGCGTTCCAGCAGTCCCTGGGTGGCGCTGAAGTTGACGCGCATGCCCAGATCGAAATCGCTTTCTGCCTGGCTGGAGACCACTGCGGCCAGGTGAAAGATGCCCTGGGTGTTGGCGTCGATCAGGTTCGCCAGGACCTGGGGATCGGTGATATCCCCACCCTTGACCTGGACCCGAGGGTCGTCGAGGCCTTGCACGGGGTCGCGGTCGAACGCGGTAATCCGCTGAATGGGGTGCAACTGGCCGTGACGGTCGGTGAGTGAGCCGCGCTCGAGCAGGGCCTGGATCAGGCGGCGTCCGAGAAACCCGGCGGCGCCGGTGACAAGAATATTCATGAGTGACTCCAACTATCAGCGATTGACCAGTTTTCCGGGGATCTTGAAGACCAGCAGGGCTCCGACGAACAGCGCACTGGCCATCACGTACATGCCGATGGTGGTGCTCTGGGTCAGGTCCTTGAGAAAGCCCATCAGGTAGGGTGAAACGAACCCGGCGAGGTTGCCCCAGGAGTTGATCAGGGCAATCCCGGCTGCCGCTGCGGTGCCGCCGAGAAAGGCAGTGGGCAGGCTCCAGAACAGTGGCAGGGTGCTGAAGGCGCCCATGGCCCCCAGGGTCAGGCCGATCATCGACACTGTGAAGTTGTCGCTCCAGGTGGCGGAAATCATCAGCCCCACCCCACCCAGAACCGCGGTCAGCGCCAGGTGCCAGCGACGTTCGCGCAGGCGGTCGGCACTGCGGGATATCAGCACCATGGTCAGCGCCGCTGCGGCATAGGGAATCGCGGTGAGCATGCCGACCTGGAAGACGTCGCTGACGCCTGCCTGGCGAATCAAGGAGGGCAGCCAGAAACCGACGGTGTAGAAGCCGGCGATCATGCAGAAGTAGATGGCGGTCAGCAGCCAGATTCGCGGCTGCCCGAACACTTGGCGCACGCTGTGTACCTGGTGGCCGTCGGTTTCGGCCTCGATCCTGCTCTGCAGCAGGGTCTTCTGTTCCCGGGTCAGCCAGCCGGCGTCGGCGATCCGGTCGCTGAGGCAGTAGATCACCAGGCCGCCCACCAGAATCGAGGGCAAGCCTTCGAGAAAGAACATCCACTGCCAGCCGGCGAATCCGTGATGGCCATTGAGGGCGCTCATGATCCAGCCGGATAGCGGTGCGCCGATCAGCCCCGAAAGCGGCACGGCGGTAGCGAACAATGCGTACATCTTGCCGCGGCGGTTGGAGGGGAACCAGTACGACAGGTAGAGGATCACCCCCGGGTAGAACCCGGCCTCGGCGATGCCCAGCAGAAAGCGCATGACATAGAAGGAAGTGGGGGTGCTGACGAAGGCCATGCACGAGGAAATGAGGCCCCAGCTGATCATGATGCGCGCGATCCACAGCCGCGCGCCGACTCGATGCAGGATCAGGTTGCTGGGGATCTCCACCAGAAAGTAGGCAATGAAGAAGATCCCGGCGCCCAGGCCATAGACCGCTTCGGAAAACTGCAGGTCTTCGGACATCTGCAGCTTGGCGAAGCCGACGTTGACCCGGTCCAGATAGGCCACCAGGTAGCACAGCAACAGTAGCGGCAGGATGCGCCAGGCGACTTTACGGTAGGCCAGGTCCTCGAAGGAGGCGGTGACCGGGGCCGAGGCGGTTTGCGACAGTGATTCAGGCATGTCTTTACCCATCCTTGTTTCTTGTATTTGGGTGATTTTGTTTTTATCGGACTTGCTGACATGGCTTAGATAACATAATACATCATACGAATTCAATGGCGGGCTTCGGGCAGGACGGCGTGCCTGAAATGCAGTACCGTTAGCCAATTTGACTACCGAGATGCCCATGTCCAAGCCTGATAACGCTTTCCCCGCCGCCGATTCCCTGGCGACGCTCAAGGATTCGGCCAAGGGCACGCTGGCGGACCAGGTGACTGCGGCGCTCAAGGCACACATCGCCAATGGCGAAGTCCTGCCGGGAGCGCGCCTGCCCACCGAACCGGTTCTGTGCGAGCGTTTCGGCGTCAGCCGCACCGTCATCCGCGAGGCCATATCGCGCTTGAAGTCGGCGGGCCTGGTGGAGGTGCGCCAAGGCAGCGGCACCGTGGTGTGCGAGGGCGCCCATATCAAGGCGTTCACTATCGACCTGGACGTACGTGGCTCGATCGAGGCGGTGCTCAGGGTCACCGAACTGCGTCGTGGTATCGAAGGCGAGGCGGCGGCCCTGGCGGCCCAGCGCCATACCCCTTCGCAGTTAGAGGCGATTCATCAGGCGCTGCTGGCTATCGATAGCGCCGAGCAGGCGGGTCAGGATGGGGTGGAGCAGGACCTGGCGTTCCATCTGTCGATTTCCCAGGCCACCGGTAACCCGCTGTACCCCTCCCTGCATGAATTCATTGCGCAATTCATCAAGGAAGCGATTCGTATCACCCGCTCCAATGAGGAACGGCGCAAGGATCTGGCGCGCACGGTGCGTGCCGAGCATCTGGCGGTCTATCGGGCGATTGCGGCGCGGGATGTCGAAGGGGCGAGGCAAGCGGCGCTGAGCCACATCCACAACGCGGTGGAGCGGCTCAAGAGTGCCGATCCGGCATTCTGGCGGGATTCCGGTTCACGCATTGCCTGATGGAAAATACCGCCTGCGCCCCTCCATGGAGGGGCGCAGGCGGCATCAGCCAAGCATCAGAAGTGGTACTTGACCAGCAGGCTGGCGGTGTCCTGGTTGGTTTCGAAGTTGCGCGAGTCCTCGATACCGTACTTGTTCTTCCAGTAGTCGTACTCGAAGCCGACGTACAGCTGCTTGGCGCCCCAATTCAGCGCCTTGCCCAGGTCGTACTTGATCTGCGGGTTGAAGTGCAGGTTGGCGTGGTAGGTACCCTTGGCGTTCTGGTCGTTGTCCACCACCCAGTCCATGTAGCCGTCGATCAGGATGTCCGAACGGCCCACGGGAATGGTGTAGGACCACACTGGCGTGATCTGCCAGACGTTGTCGCCCGGGCGGCTGCCCTCGGTGTGGCGCTGGTAGAAGTTCAGCTGGAAATAGTCGAAGCCAGGGACTGCCAGGTCGAAGCCCGGGCCGATCAGGTAGGACTCGTTGTCACCTTCGCCAAACTCGTAGGTGAACGCCAGGAGCACGTCCTTGATCGGGCCGAATTCAAGTTTCTGGTCGAAGATCTTGCCGAACGACAGGCGTGGCGTGAACTCGCCGTAGTAAGTGTCCGGGCCGACGTTGCCGTCTTCCTTGCCGTTATAGAAGATGCGGTCGAGGAAGAAAAAGTTATCCCCGTACTTCCAGGCATCGGCATGTTCGAAAGTGACCGTCTGTTGAATCTGCGGGTTAACTTCGAAGTTCTTGCCATACAAGTAAGTCAGGCTGTTGTTCTGCCATTGCAACAGGTCGCCAGCCACGGCCTGCCCCCCGGCCAGCAAGCTGGCGGCCAACATCAGGCTCTTGCACATCGGTTTCATTCGGTTGCTCCCAAGTAGGTAGTTCCACGTTTTTTTGGCTTGGCGCTCTGGTTTGGCGCCTTTTTTCGTTGCTGCAAAAAACCATCCGATCGGTCAGCTTTGTTGCTGTTAGCAAGAGCTGAGCCAAGGCCGAAAAAAAGCAAAAAACTCCCGTCCGGCTGTAGCGATACCGCCGGGCGAGAGTGTTTTTCGCGATGTTTTCTTGCGCCTTGTTACCTGTCCAGGCCGGGATAAGTTGGCTCTTGGGTCAGGTTTTTCATCCGGGCTTTTTTTTAGACCAGACTTGCGCGGCCGCGGAGAATACTGGCTCTCACGGCAGGGCTCAAGTGCTCCGCAACGGCGCACTTGCAACCACTTTGGGGCGGGTATGCGGGCCATCTCAGGCAAGCATCCGCATTGAAGGGCAATAGAGTGCCAATGACTGGCGGCCGTCAGGGGGATTGCATGGCGCTAATGGCCGTCCAGCGGCCACCGCCAGGAAAGCCTGGGCAGGCTGCATAGGTGTTGCTCCCTGTTTGTTCTTATTTTCAAGGCGCAGCGTCTAATGGGCAGCGCTCGATCCTGAGTGGGCGAGCGCTGCGGTCAAGCATGAACGGTGAAGCAAGGTCAGGGCGCCGAACCGGCACCCTGCTGGTGACTCAGTGCTGATGGGCGTGTTGCGCATTGCTGGCCGCGCGCTCGCTGCCCCCGAGAATGTTGAACAGCAGGTTCAGCACCAGCGCACTCAAGGTCGCCATGGCGATGCCACTGTGGGTGATGGGGCTCATCCACAGGGGCAGGTGGGCGAAGAACTCGGGGCGCACCACGGGAATCAGGCCCATGCCGATGCTCACGGCCACCAGCAACTGATTGCGCCGGTCGGCGATGTCGGCTTCCTGGAGGATCTTGATCCCGGTCGCAGCCACCATGCCGAACATGGCGATGGCCGCGCCCCCCAGCACCGCCGGTGGAATCGACGCCACCAGGAACGCCGCCTTGGGCAGCAGGCTGAGGACGATCAGCAGGCCGCCGGCGACCATGGTCACGGAACGGCAGCGCACGCCGGTCATCTGCACCAGGCCGATGTTCTGGGCAAAGGAGGAGTGGGTGAAGGTGTTGAGGAAGCCAGCGAAGAACGATGCCCCGGCATCACACAGCAAGCCGCGACGCAGCATGCGTGGGGTGACCTCCTGGCCGGTGATCTTGCCCAGGGCCAGGAACATCCCGGTGGACTCGACGAAGATGATCACCACCACCAGGCACATGGAGAGGATTGGGGCCAGGTGGAACTGCGGCATGCCGAAGTGCAGCGGTGTGACCACCTGCAGCCAGGGCGCCTGGGCCATGCCGCTGAGGTCGACCATACCGATCAGGCCGCAGAGGATGTAGCCCAGGCCCATGCCGATCAGTACCGAGATGTTCACCCAGAAGCCGCGCATGAAGCGGTGGATCAGCAGGATGGTACCCAGCACCAGGGCGGCGATGGTCAGGTAGATGGGCGAGCCGAACTGGGCTGCGCTGCTGCCTCCGCCTGCCCAGTTCACCGCCACGGGAAACAGCGAGAGACCGATCGAGGTGATGACCGTGCCAGTGACCAGCGGCGGGAAGAAGCGCACCACCTTGGACATGAACGGCGCGATCAGCATGCCGAAGAAACCGGCGGCGATGGTTGCGCCGAAAATTCCCTGCATGCCGATGCCGGGCATGCCGGCCATGGCCACCATGCTGCCGACCGCGGCGAAGCTGGCCCCCATCATCACCGGCATGCGAATGCCCATGGGGCCGATGCCCATTGACTGGACGATGGTGGCGATCCCGGCAACCAGCAGGTCGGCATTGATCAGGAAGGCGATTTCTTCACGACTCAGGCCAGCGGCCTGTCCGATGATCAGCGGTACCGCGATTGCACCGCCATACATCAGCAGGACGTGCTGCAGGCCGACCAGGATCAGTTGCAGGAAGGGCAAGCGCTGAATGGCGGGCGCATCGGGGACGCACTGTTCGGATGAATCGGACATGCAACACCTCGGATCTTTTTATTCTTGTGATTTAACCGCTGCGTCTTTACGCGCAACGTGTTTGCAACAGGCGAATCTTCTGACTGATGGCAAGAAAGCCCGCTCCTACAGACAATTGCGGTTCTGTAGGAGCGAGCTTGCTCGCGAATCAGCCGGGTACCAGGCTGATCAGTTGGTCTGGGCTCCCTGGGTAATCCAGGCACCGACCAGCTCGCGTTCCTGCTGGGTCATCTGGGTGATGTTGCCCAGCGGCATGATCTGGCTGGCGACGGCCTGGGCCTGGATCCGCGCGGCTTGCAGGCGGATCTGCTCAGGAGTGTCGAACATCACCCCGGCAGGTGCTGCGCTGAACAGGGGGCTGGTGGGCTTGGCCGAATGACAGACCGCGCAACGCTCCTGGATCACGCTATGCACCTTGTCGAAGGACGGGCCGGCATTGGCCGCCTGCGCCGGGGCGCTGGCCGGAGCCGTTGCCGCAGCGGCTGGAGCGGCCGGTGCCGGTGCCTCTGTCGCAGCCGAGGTTGCCGGCTTGCCGCCCAGGGCGGTTTCCGGCAATGGCTGGTACTGGGTCTGGGCCTTGGCCACTTCCGGAGCGCTTGGCGCTGGGGTCGGGCCGGTCACGTAGGCCAGGCAGATCATGCCCAGTGCCGCGACGGGCAGGGTCCAGGCGAACTTGTGGCTGTCATGACGGGTGTTGAAGTAATGACGCACCAATACCGCCAGGACCGCGATCCCGGCCAGGATCAACCAGTTGTACTGGCTGCCGTAGGTGCTCGGGAAGTGGTTGCTGATCATGATGAACAGCACGGGCAGGGTGAAGTAGTTGTTGTGACGCGAGCGCAGCAGGCCCTTGGCCGGCAGGGTCGGGTCGGGGGTTCGGTTTTCCGCGATCGCTGCCACCAGCGCGCGCTGGGCCGGCATGATGATGCGGAACACGTTGCCCACCATGATGGTGCCGATGATGGCGCCCACATGCAGGTACGCGCCACGGCCACTGAACACCTTGCTGAAGCCATAGGCAGCGCCGATCAGCAGGAGGAACAGGATGAAGCCGAGCAGGGCGGGTTTCTTGCCCAGTGGCGAATCGCAGAGGAAGTCATAGACGAACCAGCCGGCGATCAACGCACCGATACCGATGGCCACGCCTTCAGGGCCGGTCAGGCCGCTGCCGGGGGCAACCAGGTAGAGCATCGGGTTGAAGTAGAACACCAGGCACAGCAGGGCAATCCCGGACATCCAGGTGAAGTAGGCTTCCCATTTGAACCAGTGCAGGTTCTCCGGCATCGAGGGCGGTGCCAGCTTGTATTTTTCCAGGTGATAGATACCACCGCCGTGAATCGCCCAGAGGTCGCCGGACAGGCCGTCCTTGGGGTTGACGCGGTTGAGGTTGTTCTCCAGCCAGACGAAATAGAACGATGCGCCGATCCAGGCCACACCAGTGATCATATGTACCCAACGCACGCTCAGGTTGAGCCATTCCAACAGATGTGCTTCCACAGTCTTTACCTCTTGCCTGCCACCCTTGTTGTCGGGTGATCAGACCTTCTCTTATTGGTGGGGGGCGAGGATCAAACGCTCATCCTCTTTGAAGAAATGCTCATCGCAGTTATTGCCAGTGCCACTGCGATCAACCACCAGGAAGTCATCCCGCTTTTCGATCGTCAGCACCGGGTGGTGCCAGACGCCGCGATGGTAATTAATGCCCTGCCTGCCATTACTGACAAAGGCACGGACCAAGCCCGATACAGGTTCATCGCCAAGTGGCGCGACCACGATCAGAAAGGGATTGCCGAGCAGCGGGATGAAAGCCTGGCTGCCCAGCGGATGGCGTTCCAGCATGCGGATGGTCAGCGGCATGTCCAGCGCGTCGGCGCGGAAGATGCTGATGATGGCCTGGTCTTCCGGCTGAGCGGTCTCGACCGTTGCCAGGCGGTGGAAGCGCATGGTCGAACCGTTGTTGATCATGAAGTGATCGCTGCCGTCGGTCTCGATTACGTCACCGAAAGGGGCGAAGGCTTCTTTGCTCAGGGGCTCAATCACTAATGTGCGCATGCTGTTCTTCTTATCTCGAGTTCGTTGTTGTCTGGTCCGTGGCTACTGCGGGCAAACCGGTCGCCCGCGCGCTGCGCGACCCTTTATTTTTTGACCTTTCCCAGCAGCCGCAGGCGGCTGACGCCACCGTCCGGGAATACATTCAGGCGCACGTGGGTAATAGCCCCCAGTGCCCTGATCTGTTCGACGAAGCTGTGTTCGGCGTGCATTTCCAATTTCTGGCTGGGTAGCAGTTCACGCCAGAACAGGCTCTGGGTTTCGATCTGGCTGTCGGTGCCACCCTTGACGAAGGCGCCCTGGATCGAACAGCTGTCGGGGTAGTTGCCCTTGAAGTGCAGGGTGTCGACGATGATCTTTTCGATTTCACCGGCATGGCCCAGGGCGATGATCACCCAGTCGTTGCCGGGAGTACGGCGCCGGGCGGTTTCCCAACCGTCACCCATGTTGATGCCGCGGCCGGGGTTGAGGAGGTTGCCCATGCGCCCGAAGTGCTCGTCGGAGCAGGCCAGGGCGCGGCCGCCGTTGAGGGCGGCAGCCAGGTCGACCTGTTCGTCGTCGCCGATGGCCGACCAGTCGCGGTAGGGAATGCCGTAGACCCGCAGCCGTGCTACGCCGCCATCGGGGTAGATGTTGAAGCGCAGGTGGCTGAACGGCTGGTGGTTGTGGATCTCGTGGTAGTGGTGGCTGTTGCCCTGCAACTCCACCGCCGGCAGCACTTCGGTCCACTGGGTGCTTTCATCCGGTTCGCCTGCGGCCAGGAAGCAGGCTTCCAGGGAGGCCGAGGGCGGGAAGTTGCCGGTGAAGAATGAAGTGTCGATGTCCACGCCCTTGATCGAGCCGGCCACGCCGAGGCGGATGACCGCAGTGTCGTAGCCTTCGAAGCGCTTGCGGCGTGATTCCCAGCCATCCATCCACTTGCCGTTGTCATCGAATACGCCTTCCTTCCACACCGCCGGAGTCGGTTGGAACAGGCGGTTGGCGTCGGCGAACCAGTCATCGGTGACCGAGATGATCTTGGTCCCCAGCCGGGCATCGGCCAGGTTGACGAACTTCTCGAAAGCTACGGCGTTGGTTTTCATTCTTCTTGTCTGCCTTGAATTCAGTGGCCGGGGTGCTCGCGAGGCCCTGGGAAATGCATCGATGCAGATGCTTTCTCGGGCCAGGCGGGCAATCGCTACAGGGTCAGCAAGCGGAACAGGGCGATCTTGTTGATTTCAGCCAGTGCGCATTTGAACTCGGTGTCCACCGAGTTGTGGATGCGGGTTTCGAATGCGGCGAGGATCTGGTGCCGATTGCTGCCCTTCACCGCCATGATGAAGGGAAACTTGAACTTGGTCTTGTAGGCGTCGTTGAGCTCGGTGAAGCGCTGGAACTCTTCGGCGGTGCATTGGTGAATACCTGCGCCGGCCTGCTCATTGGTACTGGCTTCGGTCAACTGGCCCTGGACGGCGGCTTTGCCGGCCAGGTCCGGGTGAGCGTTGATCAGTGCCAGCTGGCTGGCGTGATCGGCGCTCAACAGGATGTCGCTCATGCGCTGGTGCAGGGTCTCGATCTGGTCGACGGAGGCGTCGAGCCCCAGTTCGTAGGCCTTTTCGGCAACCCACGGCGAGTGTTCGTAGATGTCGGCGAAGGCCTTGACGAAATCTTCGCGGCTCAGGGTCGAGGGCTTGAGGCTCTGGAAGGCAGTCATTTCGCCGCTCCCTGGTAAGGGTGGGTCTGTTGCCAGTGACGGGCGATGTCCACCCGGCGGCTGAACCACACCTGCTCGTGGCCCTTGACGTATTCGAGGAAGCGCTTGAGCGAGGCCAGGCGCGCCGGGCGGCCGATCAGGCGGCAGTGCAGGCCGATGGAAAGCATCTTCGGCGCTTCGGCACCTTCGGCGTAGAGCACATCGAAGGCGTCCTTCAGGTACTGGAAGAAGTCGTCGCCCTTGTTGAAGCCCTGCACCTGGGTAAAGCGCATGTCGTTGGTGTCCAGGGTGTAGGGGATCACCAGGTGCGGCTTGCCGGTGGGGTTGTTGGGTTCCCAGTAGGGCAGGTCGTCGTCGTAGGTGTCGCAGTCATAGAGGAAGCCGCCTTCCTCCATCACCAGGCGCCGGGTGTTCGGGCCGGTGCGGCCGGTGTACCAGCCCAGTGGGCGTTCGCCGGTGATTTCGGTGAGGATTCGGATCGCTTCGAGCATGTGCTCGCGTTCCTGGGCCTCGTCCATGTACTGGTAGTCGATCCAGCGGTAGCCGTGGCTGCAGATCTCGTGGCCGGCTTCGACCATGGCGCGGATCACGTCCGGGTGACGCTGGGCGGCCATGGCCACGGCGAAGATGGTCAGTGGAATGTCGAATTCCTTGAACAGCTTGAGAATCCGCCAGACGCCGGCACGGCTGCCATACTCGTACAACGATTCCATGCTCATGTTGCGCTCGCCCTGCAGGGGTTGCGCCGAGACCATTTCCGAGAGGAAGGCTTCCGATTCCTTGTCGCCATGAAGGATGTTGCGCTCGCCACCCTCTTCGTAATTGAGCACGAAGGACAGGGCGACGCGGGCATTGCCCGGCCAGTGAGGGTGAGGAGGGTTGGAGCCGTAACCGATCAGGTCGCGAGGGTAGTCAGCGCTCACTGCAGTCTTCCTTCTTATTCGTGATAACGGTGGCGTGGCGGAACCTGAAGCCGGAAAGCCAGGTGGGCGTCACTGCGATGGAATGATTGTATACAAGTTTGTCTTCACTTTGTAAGCCTGATTTTTTGCATTTTTCCGCTTTCATCGCTATGGCTGTCACCTGCAAGAAACTTGCCTGGATGGTCAGCTAATGGATGACAAGTCGTCTGTCGCTATGGCGTTCAGGCAAATCCGCTGATGCATTCGAAGCGTCGCGGGGCCGGGAATATTTGCGATTATTATTGTGTACAATTTTTTTGAAAAATGTCTTAATCTTGCTCTCGCCGCAGCTTTTCACCGGTCGAAACGCTGCGGTCTCCTTCAATTACTGACTCCGGGAGGCGCGAGGCCTGAACGCTTGAAGGCGCCAGGCACGCAGAATCAATGGGACGTTTGACTACACACGTTTTGGATGCCGCACATGGCTGCCCTGGCAGCGCTATCAAGGTCGAGCTGTATCGAGTGGAAGGGGCCCAGCTGGAATTGGTCGCCAGCACCCTGACCAACAGCGATGGCCGTTGCGATGCGCCGCTGCTGCAGGGTGATGACTACCGTTCCGGGGTGTACCAGCTGCACTTCCATGCCGGTGACTACTACCGTGCCCGTGGTGTGCAACTGCCGCAGCCGGCGTTCCTGGATGTGGTGGTACTGCGGTTCGGCATCAGCGCCGAGCAGGACCACTATCACGTACCGCTACTGATCTCGCCTTACAGCTATTCGACCTACAGAGGAAGCTAGGACTTTCCCCCCAAGAATCCTGCGCAAATAGCTTCTTTGGTCCTTGCCCGCCCACACTGCGGGCTTTTTTTCGTCTGGCATAAAGCCTTCACTGGTCATCGGCTCCACTAGATCCCGCAGGAGCCGGCTCGCCGCCGAAAGGGCCCTGTGACCGCCCCGGACCTGCTGGCCACAGCCGATCATCGGCAACGAAAAAGCCCCATCCAGCGGGATGGGGCCTGGGTGGAGCAGGGCGTCCTAGAGGAAAATGAACTTGGCGATGAAAATCGCGCACAGCACATACAGGCTGATGGAGATTTCCTTGTACTTGCCGGTGCCGGCCTTCAGCACCACATAGGTGATGAAGCCCAGGGCAATGCCATCGGCGACGGAAAAGGTCAGGGGCATCATGATCGCGGTGACGATGGCCGGAATGCTGTCGGTGGCCTCGTCCCAGTTGATGTGGGCCATGCCGCCCATCATCAGCATCGCCACATAGATCAGCGCGCCGGCGGTGGCATAGGCGGGGATCATGCCTGCCAGGGGAGCGAAGAACATTGCGGCAATGAACAGCACGCCCACGGTGACCGCGGTCAGCCCGGTGCGGCCACCAGCGGCGACCCCGGCGGCACTTTCCACATAGCTGGTGACTGGTGGTACACCGACCACGGCACCGAACACGCTGGAGGCACTGTCCGCCTTGAGTGCGCGGGAAAGGTTCTCGATCTTGCCATCGGCGTTCACCAGGCCGGCGCGCTGGGCCACGCCCATCAGGGTGCCGGCGGTGTCGAACATGTGCACGAAGAGGAACGCCAGGACCACGCTGATCATGCTGACGTTGAACACCCCGGCGATGTCCATGGCCATCCAGGTCGGCGCCAGGCTCGGCGGAGTGGACATGATCCCGTTGTAGTGCACCAGGTCCAGGCCCCAGCCGGCCAGGGTCACGGCGATGATACTGATGAGAATCGCGCCGAAGACCCGGTGATAGCTGAGCACTGCGATCATCAAGAAGCAGACGGCCGCCAGCAGTGGGCCGGGGTCTCGCAGGTTGCCGAGCTTGATCAGGGTGGCCGGGCTGTCGACGATGATGTTGGCCGTCTTCAGGCCGATCAGGCCGAGAAACAGCCCGACCCCGGCACCCATGGCGAACCGCAGGCTCACCGGAATGCTGTTGAGCAGCCATTCACGTACCCGCGACAGGGTCAGGATCATGAACAGCACACCGGAAATGAACACCGCGCCAAGGGCGGTTTCCCAGTGGTAGCCCATGGTGCCGACCACGGTGTAGGTGAAGAAGGCGTTGAGCCCCATGCCCGGTGCGAGGCCCACCGGCCAGTTGGCGTACAGGCCCATCAACAGGCAGCCCAGGGCGGCGGCGATACAGGTGGCGACGAAGGCTGCGCCGTGATCGATGCCGGCGTCGGCCATGATGTTGGGGTTGACGAAGATGATGTAGGCCATGGTGATGAAGGTTGTCAGACCGGCAATCAACTCGGTCTTCACCGTGGTGCCATGCAACCTGAGTTTGAAGATGCGCTCCAGCCAGCCGCTGTTCAGCGACGGCGAGAGATCGAGCGTAGAGGCTTCGGATTTGCGGCTTTCCACAGCGAGTACTCCTCAAGAGTTTTATTGTTTTTTCCAGAGCCGGACACGCAAGGGTGGGCAGCGGCTCTTTGAGGCAGGTAAGGCGTGCGGGTTTTGTTGACCTTTGGGTCAAGAACTCGTCGGGCGAATTATGCGTTTGTATACAAAGAAAGCAAATAATGTTTTTGGGGTTGTGTGCGAAAAATCCGCGAACATGGCTATATCGCGGCCCCGACGTTGCGCCGGGGTGTGCAAGGGTTTGGGGCAAGGCCGGGGCCGGCGCACCAATGAATGGCGCCCGCAGGGGCTCAGTCTTCGACGGGTTTGCCGGCCAGCGCCTGGTTCACCGCCAGCCAGCCATTGACCGCACTCTCGCCAGCTTCGCTGAAGGCCCGTTGCAGGAGTTTGACCTGCTCGCGGCGCAGGGATTGCTCGAAGCCTGTGCCATCGGCGGTCAACTGCAACAGGCGCTTACGCTTGTCGCTGTCCGGGGCGACGCTGTCCACCAGATGCATTTCCATCAATTGGCGCAACGGTGTGTTCAATGCCTGCTTGCTCACCCCCAGCAGATTGAGCAGTTCCTTGACGCTGAGCCCGGGATAGCGGGCGATGAAAAACACGATGCGCTGGTGCACCCGGCTCAGGCCCCGGCGTTCGAGCATTTCGTCGGCCTTGGCGGTAAACGCCTGATAGCCGAAGAAGAAAGCTTCCATGGCCGCTTGCTGCGAAGCCTGGTTTTTAAGGTCAAGCATATTGACGTATCTGCAAAGGTCGGCGTAATTTCGGTCAAGCAGTTTGACGTATTTTCCTCAGCCTTCGCTAGCGGTGATCTCCATGGCCTTCTCCGAACGTGTATCGCGTCTCAAAAGCTCTCTGATCCGTGAAATCCTTGCTGCGGCCCAGCGCCCGGAAGTGATGTCGTTCGCCGGGGGCCTGCCGGCCGAAGTGATGCTGCCCAAGGTGCAATGGCAGGACATGCCGTTGGCCATGGGCCAATACGGCATGAGCGAAGGCGAGCCGCAATTGCGTGAAGCCCTGGCGGCCCAGGCGCGCCAGCTCGGGGTGCCTTGCGAGGCGAGCCAGGTGCTGGTGGTCAGTGGTTCCCAGCAGACCCTTGATCTGACAGCCAAGCTGTACATCGACAAGGGCACCCAGATCATGCTGGAAGCGCCGACCTACCTGGCCGCCCTGCAGATTTTCCAGCTGTTCGGCGCCGACTGCCTGACCGTACCGCTGCAGGCCGATGGCCCGGACCTGGTGCAGATGCGTGCGCGCCTGGAGCAGCACCGGCCGGCGTTCATCTACCTGATCCCGACGTTCCAGAACCCCTCGGCGGTGCGCTACAGCGAAGCCAAGCGTGATGCCGTGGCGGCTTTGCTGGACGAGTTCGGCGTGACCCTGATCGAGGACGAGCCCTACCGTGAGCTGACGTTCGATGGTGGCAGTGCCACGCCTATTGTCGGCCGCCTGGAAAAAGCCAGTTGGATCTACACCGGCACCGTGTCTAAAACCCTGTTGCCGGGCCTGCGGGTGGGTTACCTGATTGCCAGCCCGGACCTGTTTCCGCACCTGCTGCGGCTGAAGCAGTCGGCGGACCTGCACACCAATCGGGTTGGCCAGTGGCAGGCCATGCAGTGGATCGGCAGCGAGCAGTATCAGGCGCACCTGGATCAGTTGCGCAGTTTCTATCGCCAGCGCCGGGATGAATTCCAGGGCGCCTTGCTCACCCATTTCGCCGATCTGGCGGATTGGCAGGTGCCCCAGGGCGGATTGTTTTTCTGGCTGAGCTTGAAACAGCCCCTGGATACCCGCACTTTGCTCAAGTCGGCGTTGGAGCACGACGTCACATTCATGCCCGGTGAGCCGTTCTTTGCCGATCCGGAACGCAACCCTGGGCATCTGCGGTTGAATTTCAGCCATATCGATCCGGCGCGGCTGGACGAAGGCCTCAAGCGGCTGGCCACCGTGATACGTCAAGCACAGGCTGCACAGGCAGCCTAAGGGGAGGGCCATGTACAAGGTTTATGGCGATTACCGTTCGGGCAACTGCTACAAGATCAAGTTGATGCTCAATCTGCTGGGGCTGCCTTATGAATGGCAGGCGGTGGATATTCTCGGGGGCGATACCCAGACCGAGGCCTTCCTGGCAAAGAACCCCAACGGCAAGATTCCGGTTCTGGAACTGGAAGACGGCACCTGCCTGTGGGAGTCCAACGCGATTCTCAACTTCCTCGCCGACGGCAGTCAGTTCCTGCCCAGCGAACCGCGCTTGCGCACCCAGGTTCTGCAATGGCAGTTCTTCGAGCAGTACAGCCATGAGCCCTACATCGCGGTGGCGCGTTTCATCCAGCTTTACGAGGGGCTGCCCGAGGAGCGCCGCGAGGAATACCTGAAGTTGCACAAGCGTGGCTACAAGGCGCTGGACGTGATGGAGAAACAATTGAGCCGCACCCCGTACCTGGTGGGCGAGCACTATTCGATCGCCGATATTGCGCTCTATGCCTACACCCACGTGGCCGATGAGGGCGGTTTCGACCTGAGCCGCTACCCGGGCATCCAGGCCTGGATGCAGCGAGTGCAAAGCCATCCGCGACACGTGCCGATGCTCGACTGAGCGGGTGCTTTTATCCCCACTGGACCGGCCTTGTGCCGGTTCGGTGCGTTGTGGGGCCCGCTAACGATGTTTGCCGGCCAGGTTCTGGCGTAGCAACTCATAACAGCGCTGCGCCGCTGGGCTCAGTTGCTGGCCACTGCGGCGGATCAGGCCGATCTCGCGGCTGACCCCCGGGTGTTTGATGGCAATCCGGCGCAGGCCCTCACGGCCGTCATCGGCGGATTCCGGCAGCAAGGTAATGCCCAGCCCCTGGCGTACCAGCGCCAGCACCGTGCTCATGTAGTTGGCTTCCATGGCTGGAAGCAGGGACAGTCGGCTGTCGTCGAACAGCGCTTCGACCTGCTCGCGCACGCTGCTGTCGCGGCCGGTGAGAATGATCGGCTGGCGGGCCAGGTCCTTCAGCGTCACTGACTGGCGCTGGGCCAGGGGATGATCGGTGGCCACGAACAGGCACAGGCGATCCTCCAGCAGAGGTTGGAAATCCAGCCCGTGGCTGAGCCGGGCGCGCCCGCCGATACCGAAATCCACCTCGCCGGCCCGGACCTGGGCATGAATGCGGTGAGCCACCAGGTCCTGCAGGCGTACCTCGATTCCGGCAAATTGCTCGCGAAACTGGCGCAAGGCCGGCGGCAGCACCCCGGCGCAGACCGACGGCAGCGCGGCGAGGGTGACCACGCCCCGACGCAGGGCGGCCAGGTCCCGGGAGCCACTGACGATGTTGTCCAGGTCCAGCAGCAGTTTCTCCATCGGTCCCCGGGCCTGCAGCCCAGCAGCGGTCAGGCTGACATGGCGCGGGCTGCGATCGAGCAGGGCGACCCCTAGCCATTCCTCCAGTTGCTGGACCTGCACGGTAAGGGCTGATGGCGACAGGTGCAGCTCGGCGGCGGCTTTGCTGAAGTTGCCGCTGCGGGCCACGGCGAGGAAGGCCTGGATATGCTGGATCGAGTTCTTCATTTTGTTTTTCCGAATGCAAGGCGCCGAATATTCCAATTTACAAAGACTAGCGCGATTTCAATACTCCAGAAAAACAATAACCGTCCGCCTTCCGGCCCCGGCTTGAAGAGGCGGCACACTGGAGTTGCTCCATGCTCGCCACCCTGGGTGTCATCACCATTCTCTGCCTGCTCGCGGCCGTCATGAGCAAGCGCCTGTCGCCTCTGGTCGCGCTGATTGCGCTGCCGATCATCGCCGCGCTGATCGGCGGCTTCGGTCTGCAGACCAGCGCCTTCATCGTCACCGGCATCAAGAACGTCGCCCCCGTGGTAGGCATGTTCGTGTTCGCTATCCTGTTCTTCGGCATCATGACCGACGCCGGCATGCTCGACCCGATCATCGACCGCATCCTGCGCACCGTCGGCACCCGGCCGACGCGGATCGTGGTCGGTACGGCGCTTCTGGCGCTGCTGGTGCACCTGGACGGTTCCGGCGCGGTGACCTTCCTGGTGACGGTGCCGGCAATGCTGCCGCTGTATACCCGGCTGGGCATCGATCGACGGATTCTGGCCTGTGTCGCGGCGATGGCCGCGGGGGTCAATTTCCTGCCCTGGACCGGCCCGGTACTGCGCTCATCAGCGGCCCTGCATGTGCCGGTGGCGGATCTGTTCCAGCCGCTGATCCCGGTGCAGATCGTCGGCCTGCTGTTCGTCTTCGCCAGCGCCTGGTGGCTCGGCCGCCGGGAGGAGCGCCGCCTGGGGCTCGGTGCCGATGCCACGGCCGGTGCAGGCATCCCGACCCGGGTATTGAGCCCCGCCGAAGAGGCGCTACGCCGTCCCGGGCGCTTCTGGATCAACCTGCTGCTCACGGTGCTGGTGATGCTGGTGATGATTGCCGGCTGGGTCGATCCGGTGGTGATGTTCATGGTCGGCACGGTGCTGGCGCTGTGCATCAACTATCCGGATGTCGAGGCCCAGCGGGCACGCATCGATGCTCATGCCAAGACGGCCCTGACCATGGCCAGCATTCTCCTGGCGGCCGGTGTGTTCACCGGCATCATGCAGGGCAGCGGAATGCTCAAGGCGATTGCCGAAGTGGCGGTGGCGCAGATTCCTGCCGGTCACGGCAAGCTGATTCCGACTGTGGTGGGGTTCCTGTCCATGCCCCTGAGCATGCTGTTCGATCCTGACTCCTACTACTTCGGGGTGATGCCGGTGATTGCCGAAGTGGGCAAGGCCCTGGGTGTCGACCCGCTGCAAGTGGCCCAGGCTTCGTTGCTCGGCGTGCACACCACCGGTTTCCCGGTAAGCCCGCTGACCCCGGCGACCTTCCTGCTGGTGGGCCTGTGCAAGATCGAACTGGCCGACCACCAGCGTTTCACCATCCCCTTTCTATTCGCTGCGTCAGTGTTGATGACCCTGACCGCGCTGCTGCTGGGAGTTTTTTAAGATGAAAAGCCTACGTATCGGCTCCGGCGCCGGTTACTCCGGTGACCGTATCGAGCCCGCCATCGAGTTGGCGCAACAGGGTGACCTGGATTACCTGGTGTTCGAATGCCTGGCCGAGCGCACCATCGCCCTGGCGCAGCAGGCGCGCCTGGTCGACCCGCACAGCGGCTACGACCCGTTGCTGGGGGCGCGGATGCGCGGGGTGCTGCCCTTTGTGGGTGCCACGGCCTCGGGGCGGCGTTTGCGCATCATCAGCAACATGGGGGCGGCCAATCCGTTGGCGGCGGTGGCCGAGGTGCAACGGATCGCCGCCGAGCTGGGCTTGCCTGGGCTCAAGGTGATCGCGGTGCTGGGGGACGATGTGCTCGAGACTCTGCGGGCCCGGCCGGAGTGGGTGTTGGACAACGGGCAGACCCTGGGCTCGCTGGGGCAGCGGCTGATTTCCGCCAATGCCTACCTGGGCGCCCAGGGCATCGTCGAGGCGCTGCAGGCCGATGCCGATGTAGTGATCACTGGGCGGGTGGCCGACCCCTCGTTGTTCCTGGCGCCGCAGATCTTCGAGTTCGGCTGGGCCGAGGATGACTGGCTGCGCCTGGGGCGCGGGACCCTGGTGGGGCATCTGCTGGAGTGCGCAGGGCAGGTCAGCGGCGGCTACTTTGCCGATCCGGGGGTCAAGAATGTGGCCGGTCTGGCGCGCCTGGGGTTCCCCCTGGCCGAAGTGGATGCACAGGGCGCGGCGCTGATCACCAAGGTCAAGGGCTCCGGGGGGCAGGTCAGCAGCGCTACCTGTACCGAGCAGTTGATCTACGAAGTGCATGACCCGGCGGCCTACCTGACGCCGGATGTCTGTGCCGACTTTTCCGCAGTGGGCTTTGTCGAGGAGGCACCGGACCGGGTGTGGCTGCAAGGGGCGGCAGGCAGCCCACGGCCTGAGCGGCTCAAGGTCAGCGTCGGCTACCTGGATGGCTGGATCGGCGAAGGGCAGATTTCCTATGGCGGCCCTGGGGCTGTGGCCAGGGCGCGGCTGGCCCGGGACATCGTGCTCGAACGCCTGGCCCTGACCGGGGTACAGATGCAGGAAGTGCGCGCGGAGCTGATCGGCATCGATGCCTTGCACGGTGTTGAACTGGGCCAGCGAGCGCCTGCCGAGCCCTGGGAAGTGCGCCTGCGGGTGGCGGCTCGCTGCACGGACAAGGCCGAAGCGGTGCGCGTCGGCAATGAGGTGGAAACCCTCTATACCAATGGGCCCGCTGGTGGCGGCGGGGCCAGTAAAAGCCTGCGGCAGGTGGTGGCGGTGGCTTCGCTGTTACTGCCCCGGGAGGCCGTCAGGGTCACCTTGCATCAGGAGGTACGGGCATGAATGAGGTCAAATTGCGTGACTTGGCGCACTCGCGTACCGGGGACAAGGGCGACACTTCGAATATTTCGGTGATTGCCTACCGCGCCGAGGACTTTGCCTTTCTTTGCGAGCAGCTTACCGCCGAGCGCGTGGCGCAATATTTCGCCGGCTTGCTGGGGAGCGATGCGGCGCCGGTACAGCGCTATGTCCTGGAGAATGTGCGGGCCTTGAACTTTGTCTTGCCGGGCATCCTGCGCGGCGGAGTGACCCGCTCCCTGGCGCTGGATGCCCACGGCAAGTGCCTGGGCGCGGCCTTGCTTGACTTGCAGTTGGCTCGGGGCTGAAGAGCCCCGGGGAGGGCGTCAGACGGTCGCGAAGCGCTGGTTCAGGTAATCGATGATCACCTTGGATTCATACATCCAGGTGGTCTGGCCGTTCTCTTCGATGCGCAGGCACGGCACCTTGATCTTGCCGCCCTGCTCCAACAGGGCCTGGCGGTCCTGCTCGTTGTTTTTTGCGTCGCGCAGGGCCACCGGCACATTCAGGCGATGCAGGGTACGGCGGGTCTTCACGCAGAACGGGCAGGCGTGAAACTGGTACAGGGTCAGGCCCTTGGCGGCTTCCACGACTTGCGCCTGAGCGGCGGCGTCCCGCTGCTGCTTGCGTGGGCGGGTGATGAAGTCGATGAAAATGATGAGTTGGCCCAGGCCGACTCGCAGCGCTTTGACGATCACGGTTATTGCCTCTTGCCCATGAATGAAGGGGCGGCAGCTTACCTGATTTTTCCCGGGCGAAAAAAAACCGGCGATCAACGCCGGTTTTTTCGCCTGCAGCCTGTTACTTGATCAGGCTGAGGAATTCGCTGCGGGTCGCGGCATTCTCGCGGAACTCGCCCAGCATCACCGAGGTGATCATCGACGAATTCTGTTTCTCCACACCGCGCATCATCATGCACATGTGCTTGGCCTCGATCACCACGGCCACCCCGAGGGCGCCGGTCACTTGTTGGACGGCGTCGGCGATCTGCCGGCTGAGGTTTTCCTGGATCTGCAGGCGGCGGGCATACATATCGACGATGCGCGCGACTTTCGACAGCCCCAGGACCTTGCCGCTGGGAATGTAGGCGACATGGGCCTTGCCGATGAACGGCAGCAGGTGGTGTTCGCACAACGAGTAGAGCTCGATGTCCTTGACTAGGACCATTTCGCTGTTGTCGGAGCTGAACAAGGCACCGTTGGTGACCTCTTCCAGGGTTTGGGCATAACCGCGGCAGAGGTACTGCATGGCTTTGGCGGCACGCTTGGGCGTGTCGAGCAGGCCCTCGCGGGAGACGTCCTCGCCCAGTTGGCCGAGGATCGCGGTGTAATTCTGTTCCAGGGACATGAAACTACCTGTGGGATTTTACGCAAAGGGCAAGGGTACGGTGGCGGACACGACGCTGCAAGCGTGATGCAGCGGCTTTATTCGTCACGGCCTTCCATCATGGTGCGCTTGAGCATGACGTACAGCGCCCCGGTACCGCCATGCCTGGCCTGGCAGGAAGTGAAGCCCAGCACCTGCGGATGCTGGCGCAGCCAGGTGTTGACGTGGCTTTTGATCATCGGCCGCTTGCCGTCCAGGCGCACAGCCTTGCCGTGGGTGACGCGCACGCAGCGGATTTCGAACTGGGTGGCTTCAGCGAGAAAGGCCCAGAGGGTTTCCCGGGCCTTTTCCACGGTCATGCCATGCAGGTCGAGGCTGCCTTCAAAGGGGATCTGGCCGATCTTCAGCTTGCGCATCTGGCTTTCCTGGACCCCGTCGCGAGCCCACATCAGCTCATCTTCCGGCCCCACGTCGATGACGAACTGGTCGGACAGCCCGTCCACCGTGGTGGTCTCGCTGCGTACGGTGGCCGCCTGGCGCAACTTGGCGATCTGCGCCCGGTCGCTCTTGGGTTTGCCTGTATCGGCACGATCGTGCTTGATCGGCTTGACGCCGCGGATCTCGTTTTTGAACAGGGAAAAATCGTCGTCTTGCATGTCAGCCTCCGCGAAGGGCGGCTAGTTTACCCAACTCGGAACACCTTAAGGCGCGCAAATCGCGCCTCGGGAATGTCAGTCGTGTTTTTTCATCAGGTGCGGCGCCATGTTCAGCGCCAGGGGCTGGCGCATGCGCCGCCGGCAGCGCCGCCACAAGCGTACGCCGACATACAGCAGCAACAGGCCGACCACCAGGATCACCGCCGAGCCCGCCGGGCTGGCATTCATTTCCCCCAGCGCCGGGGCACGGCCCAGCAGGCTCGCAGTACCGGCCATCGCCAGCAGCACGCCAAATGTCGCCAGTAGCGCGGAGAATCCCGCACCCAGGCGCAACCGCCAGTTTCGCGGGCTTTTGGGCCGCAATCGGCGTGCGTCAAAACCATCGGATATCTTCATTCCGACCTTCCTCAATGGGTATCGGCCCTTCGACCGGAAGTTGACCGGGTGGTTCCTGAGGCTAAGGCAATTGCTGCAAAGGCGAGGGGTTTATGGATGAGCGGCCCGCCAGCCGCTCACCAGGGCTGATCAGATCAGGCTTGCGGTCTGGGCGAGGGTGGCGAAGTTGTCGGCCATGATTGCCATTTCGGTTTGCTGAACGTGCTCGGCGCTGAGGATGCCACCCTTGTAGGGCAGGTCGCGGGTGGCGCAGGCGTCTTCTACCAGGGTGCAGCGAAAGCCCAGGTTCTTGGCCGCGCGCACGGTGGTGCTGACGCTGGAGTGGCTCATGAAACCGGCGACGATCAGGTCCAGGGAACCGAGGTCCTGCAGGCGCTTTTCCAGTTCGGTACCGTGGAACGCGCTGGGCAGCAGTTTGCCGATGATGGTTTCGTCGCCTTGGGGTTCAAGGCCGGGAATGAACTCGCCGCGCTCGCCTTGTGGGTCGAACAGGCCGCCGACGGTACCGAGGTGGCGTACGTGCACCACTGGGCGGCCGGCAGCCCGGGCCGCGGCCAGCAGTTGGCGGATGTTGGCCACTGCCGCGTCCATGCCGGACAGGGCCAGCGGGCCGCTGAGGTATTCTTTCTGGGCGTCGATGATCACAAGGGTCGCGTGGCTCAAATTGGCCGCTGCATAACCACGACCGCTGAGTTGAAACATCGTCTTTGGAACGGACATTCTGGGGCTCCTGTGAGTGGGGCTTTTGCGCCATTGTCCTCTGGCGGAGCGCTTCTGTGAATCGCTACTAACGTAAGGTGCGCCGTTGCTGGCCTGTAGCCTTGTCAAGTGGGGCAAGGTATGCAGCCTTCCCGAGCAAAAAACGCTTGAACACCATTGCCCGTCGCTGGTTTTTCATTCGTCGTCGGCAAGCGTTTTGGCTGTTAGAATCGCCGGTCGTTTTGTCAGGAGTCTGTGCCGTGATCACTTCCCGCCTGCGCACCTTGCGCGACCATATCCGCTGGGCTGTCAGCCGCTTTCATGGGGAGGATCTGTTCTTCGGCCATGGTACCGACAATGCCTGGGACGAGGCCCGTCAACTGGTGCTCGGCGCCTTGCACCTGCCTTGGGAAATTGCCGACAGCTACCTTGATTGCGCGTTGGAAGACGACGAGCTGGTCCATGTGCAACACCTGCTCAAGCGTCGTATCCAGGAGCGCGTGCCTACCGCCTACCTGCTGGGCGAGGCCTGGTTCTGCGGCATGTCGTTCATTGTCGATGAGCGCGTGCTGATTCCCCGTTCGCCGATTGGCGAGCTGATCGAAAAACGTTTCGAACCCTGGCTGGGCAGCGAGCCGGCACGGATTCTCGACCTGTGTACCGGTTCCGGCTGCATTGGTATCGCTTGTGCCTATGAATTCCGTGATGCCGAGGTGGTGTTGGCGGACCTGTCCTTCGAAGCCCTCGAAGTGGCCAACCAGAACATCGAGCGCCATGGCGTCGATGAGCGGGTGTTCACGGTCCAGGGCGATGGCTTCGATGGCCTGCCCGGGCAGCGCTTCGACCTGATCGTGTCCAACCCGCCCTATGTCGATGCCGAAGACTTCGCCGACATGCCGGATGAATACCAGCACGAGCCCGAGCTGGGCCTGGCCTGTGGCGAGGATGGCCTGAACCTGGTACGGCGGATGCTGGCCGAGGCGGCGGACCACCTGACCGAGAAGGGTTTGCTGATTGTCGAGGTGGGCAACAGCCAGGTGCATGTCGAGGCGCTGTACCCGGAGGTCGACTTCGCCTGGCTGGACTTCGAGCGCGGTGGCCACGGTGTGTTCATGCTGACCGCGGAGCAGTGCCGCGAACATCAGGCGTTGTTCGCGTCCCGGGTCTGAGCCGATTGCCGGCCCGCGCAACGCGGGCCTCTGGCGGTCAGGCGTTGCGGCTCAGCGATGAGTCGCAATCCAGATCAGCAGCCCGGCCTGGAACACCGCAAAGGCCACCAGGCAGGTGATGGTGAAGCGCAGACCGGTGTCCTCGCGCTTGTACTTGGTGACTTTCTCTTCCTGCTTGCGCAGCTTCACTTCCAGTTCTTCAAGATTCTGTTCGGCCTGCTGGAGCATCTGCGCCGCTTCCAGAATCTCCACGAACTGCAGCTTTTCGCTATTCCACTGGCCCAGCAGTTCACCCACCTGGACATCCTTGACGCTGCCCTTGAGGTGCTGGGCATCGGCATACACCACATCGAAACCCTGGGTGCGCAGCACGTGGTCACGACGCAGGCGCGTGTCTTCGTTGAGGGCATCCTTGTTCGCCAGATCGAAGCCGTCGACCCGGTAGTGCGGCCACTTCTTCTGGGCCCACTGCGCTGCCTGGGCCAGCAGGAAACGGCCGATTCCGCGGTTCAGCGGTTCGACCTGCAGGCCGCCTTCGGGCTCGAAGTGCACCCGGCGAGTGTCGTGCTCGACCCACACATCCAGGTGATTCTGTTCCTTGCGCACCCGTTGGCCGGGGAGGCTGATGGTCATGCGCAGCAGGCTGTGCTCTTTGTTGTTGCGTTCGGCATAACCGAACTCGACAAAGCGCAGAGGCCGTCCGCCCGTGGCGCGATCGGTCTGCAAGGGGGCCAGGCGCAGCATCTTATGGTGCTCGGCCTGCACATCGGCCCACGGCAGCGGCGGCGCTTCCGGGGCGGCGGCTTCCTGCTCGGTGGCGGGTGAGTTCGGGGTATCAGTCATAACGGCGAGATCCTGTCCAATCGCTGCGCGCCGACAGCAATTGAACGGCCGGCAAAGGCTTATCGGCCGTTTTTTTCAGGACTGGAGGGCAAAAACAGCCTAACGGGTGTGAAGTCCGTCAATAAAATCGATGATCGCGCTGCCCAGTTCCGCTGCCAGCGGCAATTGCGGGTCCTTGTAGGAGGCCAGCTGGCGCTTGAGGTCATTGGGCACGATGCGCATCACATGGTTCATGCCTTCGATCAGTGCCAGTTGCGCATCCGGTTTGGCGGCCTTGAGGACCCTGGCGTCATCGACGCTGACCTGGATGTCGTTGCTGCCCTGGATGATCAGCGCCGGCATCTTCAGGCGGGCGAAGGCCGCCGCCGGGTCTTCGCGAAACAGGGTGATCAGGTAAGGCTGCACGCTGGGGCGAAAGATGACTTGCAGGGCAGGGGGCACATCCGGGTCGACCTTGCCGGCCTTGAGGCTGTCCAGCAGCTCATTGCTGCGCAGCATCAGCGCCGGTGGCAGGCGGTAGCTCAACTGCTGGCGCAGGATCTGGTCCACCGGGCGGGCGGTTCCGGAGATCGAGATAACGCCTGCGGCATTCAGCTGCGGTGCCGCCAGCGTGGCGATCAGTGCGCCTTCGCTATGCCCCAGGACTATCAGTTGGCCCAGGCGTGGATCGGCCTTGAGCTTGTTGCCCCAGGCCACGGCATCCGCGACATAGGCGTCCAGGGTCAGGTTGCGTTCGTCCGGGGTCGCGGCG
Source organism: Pseudomonas sp. NFPP25 (assembly GCF_900116505.1). Lineage (NCBI taxonomy): Bacteria > Pseudomonadati > Pseudomonadota > Gammaproteobacteria > Pseudomonadales > Pseudomonadaceae > Pseudomonas > Pseudomonas sp. NFPP25. The sequence goes on from NZ_FPBG01000002.1 coordinate 839,567, forward strand.
AGGCTGGCGGCCACGCCGCGCTTGTCATAACGCACGCTGGCGATGTTGTGCTTGGCCAGTACCCAGGCCAGGCGCTTGAGGCTGTCGTTGCGCCCGCCATCGGGGTTGTTGCCGTCGCGGTCAGTGGGGCCGGAGCCGGAAATGATCAGCACCACCGGCACCGGCTGCTCGGACTTGGGTAGCAGCAGCGAGCCGTACAGCTCACCGTGCCCGGTGTCCAGGCTCACGGGGCGTTGCAGGACGGCCGCATGAACCAGGCCGGTGAACAGGGAAAGGCTCAAGAGAAGAACTCGCAGCATCATCGCGCCATCATGGATAAGGTGCCGGTTTGACTCGGTAACAGGCAGAAGGTTCGAGGATGAACTAGTTGGGTAGCCTGCGTATACTGGCGCACGCGCTAATCCAGATTGAGTTATTTCGGCTGATTTCACGGAGCTCCCTGCATGTCCGGCAATACCTACGGCAAGCTGTTCACTGTCACCACCGCGGGCGAAAGCCATGGTCCGGCGTTGGTCGCCATTGTCGACGGCTGCCCGCCGGGCCTGGAACTGACGCTGGAGGACCTGCAGCGTGACCTGGACCGGCGCAAGCCTGGCACCAGCCGCCACACCACCCAGCGCCAGGAACCCGACGAGGTCGAGATCCTCTCCGGGGTGTTCGAAGGCAAGACCACCGGCTGTTCCATCGGCTTGTTGATCCGCAACACCGATCAGAAGTCCAAGGACTATTCGGCGATCAAGGACCTGTTCCGCCCGGCTCACGCCGACTACAGCTATCACCACAAGTACGGCATCCGCGACTACCGTGGTGGCGGCCGCAGCTCGGCCCGGGAAACCGCCATGCGCGTGGCGGCCGGGGCCATTGCCAAGAAGTACCTGGCCAGCCAGGGCATCGTGATTCGCGGCTACATGAGCCAGCTGGGCCCGATCGAGATTCCCTTCAAGACCTGGGATTCGGTAGAGAACAACGCCTTCTTCAGCCCTGATCCGGACAAGGTTGCGGAACTGGAAGCCTATATGGACCAGTTGCGTCGAGACCAGGATTCGGTCGGAGCGAAGATCACTGTGGTGGCCGAAGGGGTGATGCCGGGCCTGGGCGAGCCGATTTTCGATCGCCTGGACGCCGAGCTGGCCCACGCGCTGATGAGCATCAACGCGGTCAAGGGCGTGGAGATCGGCGCCGGTTTCGCCTGCGTTGCCCAGCGCGGCACCGAGCACCGTGACGAACTGACCCCGCAAGGTTTCCTCAGCAATAACGCCGGCGGCATTCTGGGCGGCATCTCCTCGGGGCAGCCGATCGTCGCTCACCTGGCGCTCAAGCCGACCTCCAGCATTACCACCCCCGGGCGCTCCATCGATATCGACGGCAACCCGGTGGACGTGATCACCAAGGGGCGCCACGACCCGTGCGTGGGCATTCGCGCCACGCCGATCGCCGAGGCGATGATGGCCATCGTGCTGATGGATCACCTGCTGCGCCACCGCGGCCAGAATGCCGACGTGCGCGTCAGCACGCCGGTGCTGGGCCAGCTGTAATGCCGGTCCTGCCAGTCGCCACGGTCTGAAGGCCGTGGCGGCACTTCCCTACTGGCGGCTTTCCAGTTTCTACCTGTTCTATTTCGCGCTGCTGGGCTCGACCGCGCCATTCCTGGCGCTGTATTTCGATCACCTGGGGTTCTCCAGTGCGCGCATCGGCGAACTGGTGGCCATTCCCATGCTCATGCGCTGCGTGGCGCCCAACCTTTGGGGCTGGCTGGGGGACTACACCGGGCGGCGCCTGGCGATCGTGCGTTTTGGTGCGTTCTGCACCCTGGTCTGTTTCTCCCTGATCTTCGTCGACAAGAGCTATGCCTGGCTGGCCATGGTCATGGCCCTGCATGCTTTTTTCTGGCACGCGGTGCTGCCGCAGTTCGAAGTGATCACCCTGGCGCACCTGCAAGGCCAGGCCTCGCGCTACAGCCAGATCCGCCTCTGGGGCTCCATCGGCTTCATTCTTACCGTGGTGGCCCTGGGGCGTTTGTTCGAGTGGTTGAGCCTGGACATCTACCCGGTAGCGCTGGTGGTGATCATGGCGGGCATCGTCCTCAGCAGCCTGTGGGTGCCTAACGCCCAGCCGCGGGTGCAGGGGCCGCGGCACGCCGGGGAGGGTTTTGTCAGGCAACTGCGCAGCCCCGGTGTGCTGGCCTTCTACCTGTGCGTGGCACTGATGCAGATGAGCCACGGCCCCTATTACACCTTCCTGACTCTGCACCTGGAGCGCCTGGGCTATACCCGCGGGGTGATCGGCATGCTCTGGGCCCTGGGTGTGGTGGCCGAAGTGTTGATGTTTCTGGCGATGAGCTGGCTCCTGGCGCGCTTTTCCGTGCGGCGGGTGCTGCTGGCGAGCTTCCTGCTGGCAGCTCTGCGCTGGTTGCTGCTGGGCAGCCTGGCGGAACACCTCGGGGTGCTGTTGTTGGCTCAGGTGCTGCACGCGGCGACCTTCGGCAGTTTCCACGCCGCCGCCATTCATTTTGTGCAGCGCAGTTTCGGTGCCCGCCAGCAAGGCCAGGGCCAGGCGTTGTACGCGGCCCTGGCGGGAACCGGGGGCGCCCTGGGGGCCCTGTATTCGGGTTATAGCTGGAATGCCCTGGGCCCCACATTGACCTTTAGTATTGCCAGCGTCGCAGCCTTGGCCGCAGCCGTTATCATTGCCACCCGCATGCAAGAGGAGTTGCCGTAATGAGCAGCCTGTCCGTCTACCACGTATCCAGTCCGGATCTGCCGAACAAGGTCCTGACCCACTTCGACGATATCGCTGCAACCCTGGCCGAGCAGGGGATTCGTTTCGATCGCTGGCCTGCCACCACGCGTGTTGCACCGGGCACCGGCCAGCAAGAAGTGATAAGCGCCTATCAGGAGCAGGTCGATCGCCTGATGACCGAGGGTGGCTACGCCAGCGTGGATGTCATCAGCCTCGATGAAGACCATCCGCAGAAGGCCGAGCTGCGCGCCAGCTTTCTCGATGAGCACCGCCACAGCGAGGATGAAGTACGTTTCTTCGTTGCGGGCCGGGGCCTGTTCAACCTGCACATCGATGACTATGTGTACGCCGTACTGTGCGAAAGGAATGACCTGATCTCGGTGCCGGCGGGCACCGCCCATTGGTTCGACATGGGCGAGCGGCCGAACCTGGTGGCCATCCGCATGTTCAACAACCCCCAGGGCTGGAACGCCAGCCTGACCGGCGACGCGATCGCCAGCCAGTTCCCGCGCCTGGACGATTGAGCGGGGAGCACAACGTCAACGGGCCGGACCCACGCAAGGTGGGGCCGGCCCGGACAGGTGCAGCTCAAGCGGCTTACGCGGAGTGGTAAGTCGGCAGGGCAAAGCGGTTCTGGCTTTGCAGCATGGAGATCTGTGGCAACTCACTGGCCTGTTCGGCCAAGTCCCGACGAATTGCGCTGATGACCCACGACAGTTGGTCGGCGGCGTGCAACTGTGCGTAGGAGATCGAACGCTTGAACTGTTTGCCTTCGCTGTTGCGCAGGGTCAACAGGATGCCACCGTCAGGGCGTGGCTGGGTGGTCACTTCGAAGTTGGAGAACAGGGAAGAAAATTTTTCTTGGATCAGGCTCATGTCTATCAGCTCCGTTAGCTCTTGAAGGGCAAGCGTGGAGTGATAGGTGCAGCGATTGTGCCAGTATCGTTTTTTTAAAATATCCTTTAAAAACAACAACTTATAAAAATCAAAAAAGCGCCTGTTCGTGCAAATTGCATGAATGGCCATCGTGCATCCTGCATTTTGCAGGTCCGCAGGGGTTGTTGGCGGGTGCCGTGGCAGTGTTGTGACCGCGGGCCAGGGTGGAAAATTCAATCGTTGAAGCGGGGACAAGTACGCTGCGTGGGGAGACCGAGGGTAGATACAAAAGTTTGCAAAAACCCCGTGTACAGCGTCGCGAGAGCTGACGTATTTTCCAGCCAGTCACGTTGGTTCAACCTGGCCTCGACGGCCCCGCGAAAGTGGCTTGAACGGCGTTTCTGCGACATGGAATGTGTTGTGGCGCGATCTTGCGATCCCGCCCGACCAATAATAAGAACACAGGACGCTCTCCATGAACCTTTCCTGCGCCTCATCGCCGGTGCTCTTTGCAGCCCTGCGCTTGTCCTGCCTTCATCCCTTGGCGAGAGATATCCACAGCTCCCGCGTGCCGCTCGCCGCACCTTGGATCGCTACCCCCGGTTGAGCCTTGCGCCGCTGTTGCCAACGCCCGGCCGGCCAGGCCCGGGCCCAGATCCTTGCTGTGCAACCGGAGCAACCATGAACAAGCACAAGAGCGACATGATCACCTGGGGCATGATGCTGCGTAAGGTGCCCTCCATTGCCAGGGCACTGCCGCGGGTGGTGCGGGGCATGAAGGCGGGCAATATCGACAACCCGGACCAGCCCTGCGGCCTGGGCTGGAGCTTTGAGCAGGCGACCCTGCGCAACCCCGAGGGGCCGGCCTTGCTGTACGGTGACCGGGTGCTCAGTTATGCACAGGTCAATCAATGGGCCAACCGCATTGCTGCCTACCTGCAGGAGCAGGGCATCGGCAAGGGTGATGTGCTGGCGATCTTCATCGAGAACCGTCCGGAATTGCTGGTCACGGTGCTGGCGGTGGCCAAGCTCGGCGGCATTTGCGCGATGCTCAACACCGCGCAGACCCAGGGCGTGCTGGCGCACAGCCTGGCGTTGGTGAAACCGGCGGCGATCATCCTCGGCGGCGAGCTGCAGGCCGCTTACTCGGCGGTACGCGAGCAGGTGGGCATCGATCCGCAGCGCACCTGGTTCGTGGCCGATCAGGACACCTTTGCCGACCCCGGGACGACCCCTGCGGGAATGCGCAACCTGATGGCCGAGAGCGCCGGTTACCCATCGGACAACCTGGCGCAGACCCAGCGCATCTTCCTCAACGACCCCTGCTTCTACATCTATACCTCCGGCACCACGGGGTTGCCCAAGGCCGGGATCTTCAAGCATGGTCGCTGGATGCGCACCTCTGCCGGCTTCGGCACCATCGCCCTGGATATGCAGCCCGGCGACGTGGTGTATTGCACCTTGCCGCTGTACCACGCCACCGGTCTGTGCGTGTGCTGGGGTTCGGCGATTACCGGCGCCTCGGGCTTTGCCATCCGCCGCAAATTCAGCGCCAGCCAGTTCTGGGATGACGTGCGCCGCTACAAGGCCACGACCGTGGGTTATGTCGGGGAGTTGTGCCGCTACCTGATCGACCAGCCGGCTTGCGCACGGGATACCGAGCACGGGGTCTCGAAGATGATCGGCAACGGGCTGCGCCCGGGCGTCTGGAGCGAGTTCAAGCAACGTTTCGGCGTCGGTCATATCTGTGAGTTGTATGCCGCCAGCGACGGCAATATCGGTTTCAGCAACATCCTCAACTTCGACAATACCGTGGGCTTTTCCCTGATCCCCTGGGCGCTGGTGGAATACGCCCACGACACCGGTGCGCCACTGCGCAACAGCCAGGGCTTCATGCAGAAGGTGGCCAAGGGCGGCCAGGGGCTGCTGCTGGCGAAGATCGACGACAAGGCGCCCCTGGATGGCTACACCGACCCGGAAAAGAACCTCAAGGTGATTCTCAAGGACGTATTCGAGAAGGGCGACTGCTACTTCAACACCGGCGATCTGCTGCGCGATATCGGCTTTGGCCATGTGCAGTTCGTCGACCGGCTGGGAGATACCTATCGCTGGAAGGGAGAGAACGTTTCCACCACCGAGGTGGAGAACGTCCTCCTGGGGCACCCGCAGGTTGCCGAGGTGGTGGCCTATGGGGTCGAGATCCACAACACCAACGGTCGGGCCGGGATGGTGGCGATCACTCCGGCAGAATCCCTGGCGACCCTGGATTTCAGCGAGTTGCTGCAGTTCGCCCGGCAGCAGTTGCCGGCCTACGCAGTGCCGCTGTTCCTGCGGATCAAAGTGAAGATGGACACCACCGGCACCTTCAAGTACCAGAAGAGTCGCCTCAAGGAGCAGGCATTCGATCTGCAGCAAATCGGTGACGAGCCGGTGTATGCCTGGTTGCCGGGCTCGGATACCTACGTGCGGCTGACCCCGCAGATTCTCGCGGACATTCAGGGTGGGCGCCTGCGTTATTGATTCTGCCTATGGTGGCTCTCGGGAAAAAAGGGATGACAGGCTGGCGCCGGCTTGGGGAAACTAGCGCCTTTCCGAATTGCCGAACCTGGAGTTTCCGATGACCGACAAAAGCCGCCAGATGACTGAAGAAGAGGCCGCCCAGTTTGTCGAACAGGTGTTCAACGTGGCCCGCCAGGGCGACGCACAGATGCTCGACAAACTGGCTGCCAGTGGCCTGCCGGTCAACCTGCGCAATCACAAGGGCGACACGTTGCTGATGCTCGCCGCCTATCACGGCCATGTGGACGCGGTGCAGGTGCTGCTCAAGCACCAGGCCGACCCCGAGATCCGCAACGACAACGGCCAGAGCCCGATTGCCGGGGCTGCCTTCAAGGGCGACCTGGCGGTGGTCAAGGCGCTGGTGGAGGGGGGCGCCCAGGTGGAAGGCTCGTCCTTCGACGGACGTACCGCGCTGATGATGGCGGCGATGTTCAACCGCACGGAAATCGTCACCTACCTGATCAGCCAGGGCGCCGACCCCAAGGCCCGCGACAGCAATGGCGTGAGTGCCCTGGAAGCGGCCAAGACCATGGGCGCCATGGATACCACGGCGCAGCTGGAAAAACTCCTGGCCTGAGCCGGCGATGATCGGGGCGTGCAGGCGTCAGGTACTACCTGGCGTGATAGCTCGGGCACTTTAGGCTATTCTTCGCGCCCCTTGATTTCCTCGCTTCCAGGATGTGCCCATGAAAACCGCCCTTATCGAACTCATTAGCAAGATCAGCTCCGGGTGCATGGGCGATGCCGAGATCCAGCAGATCGCCGAGGAGGCGAGCCAGGCCTACGCCGACCCTCAGGGATTCCTGGCAGCCAACCCGGATATCAACTACGACGACAGCTTCCCCATTCCCCTGGGGGAATGGGTGGTGGTCGGCAGCCTGCCGGAAACCGTGTTGTTTCAGGCCGATACCTATGTCGACCTGTTCGCCCAGATCGTCGCCTCGTTCGGCAAGGACGTGGCTTTCAACATCAAGCCCAAGCAGTTGGCCAAGATCGAAGCCCTGACGGCCTTGAACCGCATCCAGATCCAGATGGGCAGCATGAACCCGGAAAACGGCGGCTATGTGTTGATGAACTTCAGCCAGTTGCTGGATGACGAGTTGCAGATGGTACTGGTCTACGGCAACGACGTGCCGCGGGTGCTGGAGCTGTGCGCCGAGGTCGGGATCGCCGCAGCGCCGGCCCTGGAGGCCTTGAAGATCGCCGTTCATGTCTGAAGCCCGAGCGGCTGTGGAATAAAACGGAACCCTGATCCAGCACGGCTATCCTAAAGAGGCACGCCATCATTTAGGGAGCGACACCATGGGTTCCACCTTCAATGGCCTGGTTGGCCTGATCATTCTGGCCCTGGATATCTGGGCCATCATCAACGTACTCAAAAGCGGCGCCGAAACCGGGATGAAGGTCCTCTGGGTGCTCTTGATCATTCTCCTGCCGGTGCTGGGGCTGATCATCTGGGCGATCGCCGGGCCGCGAGGCAATGTGCGGCTCTGAAGCGGGAGACGCAGGTTGCACAGGGAAAAGGGCCGTCAGGCCCTTTTTTGTGTGACTAAACATGCGTTGAACGAAATTTTCACAAACGCTCTAAGACAATTCGCCGGCGCTTTTTCCCCGGTATAACTCTCTGCAATCTCTTGTCCCAGAGCCGTTGGCAGTGGGTTTTTCGGTGCTGCCCACTAATCAATGGCAATGCCTTGAGTGATCGTGCAACATTTGCGCACCGCGAATTCCCCCGTCGCCCTGGCGGCAACAAGAGGGCAGAACGCAGCTTTATCTTTGCAACTTAAACTTCCAATGGGTCCTAAAACCACATGGCAAACTCGGATGCCCTGAGTCAGCAGCGATCCTCGAATCGCCTGCTGCAACCGACCGTTAAATCCCATCTGGCCTACACGCTGTTGTGCGCCCTGGTCATGATGGTGATGCTTTCCCTGTTGCGCGTCGCGCTGCTGATCTACAACCGCGAGATGATTCTCGACACTCCGGCCTCGACCTTCCTCGAAGCGTTTGCCAACGGGCTGCGTTTTGACCTGCGGCTGGTGGTCTACCTCAGCGTACCGCTGCTGCTGGCGCTGTTCAGCGCCCGGGCCATGGCGGCTCGCGGGGTGTTGCGCTTCTGGCTGACAGTCACCTCCAGCATCGCGCTATTCCTCGGCCTGATGGAGATGGACTTCTACCGAGAGTTCCACCAGCGCCTCAACGGCCTGGTCTTCCAGTATGTGAAGGAAGACCCGAAAACCGTGATGAGCATGCTCTGGTACGGCTTCCCGGTGGTCCGCTACCTGCTGGCCTGGGCCGTGGGCACCTGGATCCTGAGCCTGGCATTCAAGGGGGCCGACCGCGCCACCCGGCCCCGCGGCCCGTTCAGCGGCGGCAATGTCGGCACCCGGCAGATTGCCCCCTGGTATGCGCGCATTGCGGTGTTCGTGGTGTGTCTGCTGATCTGCGTGGTTGCAGCCCGTGGCACTCTGCGCCAGGGCCCGCCGATGCGTTGGGGGGACGTCTACACCACCGAATCCAACTTCGCCAACCAGTTGGGCCTCAATGGCACGCTGCAACTGATGGCGGCGGCCAAGGATCGTCTGTCCGAGGACCGCACCAATATCTGGAAGGCCACCTTGCCTCAGCCTCTGGCGCAGCAGACCGTGCGCGACATGCTGCTGGTGCCGAGTGACAAGCTGGTGGATGCCGACATCGCCGCTGTACGCCGCACCTACACGCCGGATGGGGAAAAGACCCTGCCGATCAAGAACGTCGTGGTGATCCTGATGGAAAGCTTCGCCGGGCATTCGGTGGGCGCCCTGGGACGTCCGGGGGAGATCACTCCGTACTTCGACAAACTGTCCAAGGAAGGCCTGCTGTTCGACCGCTTCTTCTCCAACGGCACCCACACCCACCAGGGCATGTTCGCCACCATGGCGTGCTTCCCCAACCTGCCTGGCTTCGAATACCTGATGCAGACCCCGGAAGGCAGCCACAAGCTGTCCGGCCTGCCGCAACTGCTCAGTGCTCGCAACTACGATGACGTGTATGTCTACAACGGCGATTTCGCCTGGGACAACCAGTCGGGGTTCTTCAGCAACCAGGGCATGACCAACTTCATCGGCCGTAACGACTTCGTCAATCCGGTGTTCTCCGACCCGACCTGGGGCGTGTCCGACCAGGATATGTTCAACCGCGGCCTGGAAGAGTTGAAGGCCCGGGAAGGGAAGGGGCCGTTCTATGCCCTGCTGCAGACCCTGTCCAACCACACGCCGTATGCCCTGCCCACGCCTTTGCCGGTGGACAAGGTGACCGACCGCGGCAGCCTCAACGAACACCTGACGGCCATGCGCTACTCCGACTGGGCCCTGGGCCAGTTCTTCGAGAAAGCGCGCAAGGAGCCTTACTTCAAGGAAACCCTGTTCGTGGTAGTGGGCGACCATGGCTTCGGCAACGAGCAGCAGATCACCGAAATGGACCTGGGGCGCTTCAACGTGCCCATGCTGATGATCGCTCCGGGTATCCAGGAAAAGTTCGGCCAGCGTGACCACACCGTGGGCACCCAGATCGACATCGTGCCCACCATCATGGGCCGCCTGGGTGGCGACGTACTGCACCAGTGCTGGGGGCGCGACCTGCTCAACCTGCCGGAAGGCGACAAGGGCTTCGGCGTGATCAAGCCTTCGGGCAGTGACCAGACCGTAGCGCTGCTGACGGCGGACCGGGTGCTGGTACTGCCCAAGGAAATGCCGCCACGGCTGTACAAGTACGAACTGGGTTCGGCACCGGGGGGCGAACTGATCCCGGATTCTGCCGATGAGGCGCAGCTCAAGCAGAAGCTGGAATCCTTCCTGCAGACGGCGACCAAGAGCTTGCTCGACAACACCGCAGGCGTGGTCAACGGGAAACCGGACTAAACGCTGTAGCGCCGGCCCTGTCATGCGGGGTTGGCGCAAGTTGCCCGCGTGAATAAAACACCCCACAAGTGGGGTGTTTTTTATTCGGGCTTATAAAAAGGCGCCGGTGAAGACCGGCGCCTTTTTACGTGCAAACATACTCTGGGGCGAGCAATAAGGGCGTTATATCCTGCCCAGCAGCAAGAGTACCAACAGCACCACCAGCACGACGCCAATGATTCCTGAAGGCCCATAACCCCAGCTTCTGGAGTGCGGGAATACTGGCAGGCCGCCAATCAGCAGCAGAATCAGAATAACGATCAGAATGGTGCCCATGGCTGTTTCCTTATTGGAATAGAGTTGAACAACGCAGTTATTCAAGGACAAGTTCGTTTTAGGGATAAAGCGAACCGCTTAATAAATCCGACTCTGCGCCCTTCCAGAAAATTCCAAGTATTTTTAAAGCTTTCTGCTTTCGGTCTTATTTCCTTTGCGCCTGCCCGGAGCAGGGGGGGCGGATGACAGGTCGGGGGCACCGGGCCGGCGGTTTGCCCGGGGCATTCAGCACCCTGATGGTGCGTGGGTGGCGCAGGGGCCTTCGCTACACTGCGGCTCATCTTCCCCGGAACAACAAGGCAACTCTTATGCAAAATCGCATGATGATCACTGGCGCCGGCTCCGGCCTGGGTCGCGAAATCGCTTTGCGCTGGGCCCGCGAGGGCTGGCGGCTGGCCTTGTCCGATGTCAGCGAGGCGGGCCTGCAGGAAACCCTGAAACTGGTGCGTGCAGCCGGTGGTGACGGTTTTGTGCAGCGTTGCGATGTGCGTGACTACAGCCAGTTGACCGCCTTCGCTCAGGCCTGCGAGGTGAAGTTCGGCGGCATCGACATCATCGTCAACAACGCCGGCGTGGCCTCTGGCGGGTTCTTCAGCGAACTGTCGCTGGAGGATTGGGACTGGCAGATCGCGATCAACCTGATGGGGGTGGTCAAGGGCTGCAAGGCCTTCCTGCCGCTGCTGGAGCAGAGCAAGGGCAAAATCATCAATATCGCTTCCATGGCGGCCTTGATGCAGGGCCCGGCCATGAGCAACTACAACGTGGCCAAGGCCGGAGTGGTGGCGCTTTCCGAGAGCCTGTTGATCGAGCTCGCGCAGCAGGAAATCGGCGTGCATGTGGTCTGCCCGTCGTTCTTCCAGACCAACCTGCTGGACTCCTTCCGGGGGCCGACCCCGGCCATGAAGGCCCAGGTGGGCAAGTTGCTGGAAAACTCGCCGATCACCGCCGCCGAGATCGCCGACTACATCCATGCCCAGGTCGATGCCGGCCAGTTCATGATCCTACCCCACGAGCAGGGCCGTATGGCCTGGGCCCTGAAGCAGAAAAATCCCCAGGCGCTGTACGATGAAATGACCCTGATGGCCGACAAGATGCGCGCCAAGGCCAAGCAAAGCGCCAGTTGAGCTTGCCCAATCCCCCTGGGCGTCGTTAGGGTTGCCGGCATCCGACAATCCTGACGAGTTCCTGCATGCTCAATTACCTGTGGTTCTTCCTCGCCGCGCTGTTTGAAATCGCCGGCTGCTATGCGTTCTGGATGTGGCTGCGTCAGGGCAAGAGTGCCTTGTGGGTGATTCCCGCGCTGGTCAGCCTGACCCTGTTCGCCCTGTTGTTGACCAAGGTCGAGGCCACCTACGCCGGGCGCGCCTATGCCGCCTACGGAGGCATCTATATCGTCGCTTCGATTGGCTGGCTGGCGGTGGTGGAGCGGGTACGGCCCCTGGGTTCGGATTGGCTGGGGCTGGCGCTGTGCGTGATCGGGGCCAGTGTGATTCTGTTCGGCCCGCGCTTTTCCAATGGCTGAATAACCCGGCCCAGAGAAGCTGGGCCGGGGGTAGGGTCAGTCGAACAGCTCCTTGGGCACATCGTGCTTGAGCATCAGTTGGCACTGTTCGCTGTCCGGATCGAAGACGATTACCGCCTGGCCCTTGGTCAAGGCCTGGCGCACCCGCAGCACACGGGTCTCCAGGGGCGTTTCATCACCGTTGTCGGTGCCCTCGCGGGTCACGAAGTCCTCGATCAGGCGGGTCAGGGTGTCGACTTCAAGTTGGTCGTGGGGAATCAGCATGGGGGCCTCCGGCAAACAATCCGGGATCCTACTGCGCCCGGGGCCGTGCCGCCAGCCAGGGCGTGCACAAACTCCGGGGCGGGTTCAGGATTTCTGCCCCACCAGGCTGTCCACCGAGGGCACCCGGGTATCGCTTTCCATTTGTGCATCGTGCTCCAGTTGATGGCTGAAGCGGTCCAGTGAGCCCTGGGCCGGTTGCGCGTCGCTGGCAAATACCGGCGGGCTGAGGATGTAGGCCCCCAGCAGGCGGCTGAGTGCCGCCAGGCTGTCGATATGAGTGCGTTCATAGCCGTGGGTGGCGTCGCAACCGAAGGCCAGCAGCGCAGTGCGGATGTCGTGGCCGGCGGTGACCGCCGAATGGGCGTCGCTGAAGTAGTAGCGGAACAGGTCGCGACGCACCGGCAACTCGTGTTCGCCGGCCAGGCGCAGCAGGTGGCGGGACAAGTGATAGTCGTAGGGGCCACCGGAGTCCTGCATGGCCACGCTCACCGCATGTTCGCTGGAGTGCTGGCCCGGGGCGACCGGGGCAATGTCGATGCCGACGAACTCGCTGACGTCCCAGGGCAGGGCCGCTGCCGCACCACTGCCGGTTTCTTCGGTGATGGTGAATAGCGGATGGCAGTCGATCATCAGCGGCTCGCCGCTGTCGACTATGGCCTTGAGCGCGGCCAGCAGCGCGGCGACACCAGCCTTGTCGTCCAGGTGCCGGGCGCTGATATGGCCGCTTTCGGTGAACTCGGGCAAGGGGTCGAAGGCAACAAAGTCACCCACGCCTATCCCCAGGGATTCGCAGTCGGCGCGGGTGGTGCAGTAGGCATCCAGGCGCAGCTCGATGTGGTCCCAACTGATGGGCAGTTCGTCCACCGCGGTGTTGAAGGCGTGCCCGGAGGCCATCAGCGGCAGGACGCTGCCGCGCAACACGCCGTTGTCGGTGAACAGGCTGACCCGGCTGCCCTCGGCAAAGCGGCTGGACCAGCAGCCCACCGGGGCCAGGGTCAGGCGGCCGTTGTCCTTCACCGCGCGCACGCTGGCGCCAATGGTGTCCAGGTGCGCCGAGACGGCCCGATCCGGGCTGTTCTTCTGGCCCTTGAGGGTGGCGCGAATGGTGCCGCGACGGGTCAGCTCGAAGGGGATGCCCAGTTCTTCAAGGCGTTCGGCGACATAGCGCACGATGGTGTCGGTAAAGCCGGTGGGGCTGGGAATGGCGAGCATTTCCAGGAGGACTTTCTGCAGGTAGGCGAGGTCGGGTTCGGGAATCTTGCGGGTCATGGAAACTCCTGATGAGAAACGGCCATCGATGGTTTCGATGAGGGCATGGATGGAGGGCCAGGGGCGCCTTCGCTGCCAAGCCAGCTCCTACCAGTGAGGGTAGGAGCCGGCTTGCCGGCGAAGGATCACGGCGCCGGTTGGCTGTGGGGAAACAGCAGGTCGACAAAACGTTCGGCGGTGGGTTGCGGTTCGTGATTGGCCAATCCGGCGCGTTCGTTGGCTTCGATGAACACGTACTCGGGTTGATCCGCCGCCGGCACCATCAGGTCCAGGCCCACCACGGGAATGTCCAGGGCACGGGCTGCGCGGATGGCGGCGTCGGCCAGGGTCGGATGAAGGATGCCGGTGACGTCTTCCAGAGTGCCGCCGGTGTGCAGGTTGGCGGTGCGCCGAACAAACAGCCGCTCCCCGGCGGCCAGTACGCTGTTGTAGTCGTAGCCGGCGGCGTGTAGGGTGCGCTGGGTCTCCTGGTCCAGGGGGATTTTGCTCTCGCCGCCGGTGGCCGCCTGGCGGCGACGGCTGCGGGCTTCGATCAGCGCGCCGATGGAGTGCTGACCATCACCGATGATTTCCGCGGGACGGCGGATAGCCGCTGCCACCACTTCAAAGCCGATCACCAGGATGCGCAGGTCCAGGCCTTCGTGGAAGCTTTCCAGCAATACCCGGCTGTCAAAGCGGCGGGCGTGGTCGATGGCCTTTTGCACCTCTTCGATGGTCCGCAGGTCCACCGCCACGCCTTGCCCCTGTTCGCCATCCAGGGGCTTGACCACCACCCGCTGGTGCTCGTCGAGAAAGCCCAGGTTGTCATCGGCGTTGCCCGCCAGTTGCTGCGCCGGCAGGTTCAAGCCAGCACCCTTGAGCACCTTGTGGGTCAGGCTCTTGTCCTGGCACAGGCTCATGCTGATGGCGCTGGTGAGATCGCTCAGCGATTCCCGGCAGCGTACCCGGCGACCGCCGTGGCTGAGGGTGAACAGCCCGGCGTCGGCGTCATCCACCTGAACATCGATGCCCCGGCGATGTGCTTCCTCGACGATGATCCGCGCATAGGGGTTGAACTCCGCCTGGGGCCCGGGGCCGAGGAACAGCGGCTGGTTGATGCCGTTCTTGCGCTTGATGGCGAAGGTCGACAGGGTGCGAAACCCGAGTTTGGCGTAGAGGTTCTTGGCCTGGCGGTTGTCGTGCAGCACCGACAGGTCGAGGTAGCTCAGGCCGCGGCTCATGAAGTGTTCGATCAGGTGGCGCACCAGCACTTCGCCGACGCCCGGGCGTCTGCAGTCGGGGTCCACTGCCAGGCACCAGAGGCTGCTGCCGTGTTCCGGGTCCTGGTAGGCCTTGTGGTGATTGAGGCCCATGACGCTGCCGATCACCGCGCCGCTGTCTTCGTCCTCGGCCAGCCAGTACACCGGCCCGCCCTGATGGCGCGGGGTCAGCAGTTGCGGGTCGATGGGCAGCATGCCGCGGGCCTGGTACAGATGGTTGATGGCTTGCCAGTCGGCTTCGCTCTGGGCGCGACGGATGCGGAAACCGCGAAATACCCGAGTGGCCTGGCGGTAATCGCTGAACCACAGGCGCAGGGTATCGGAGGGGTCGAGGAACAGTTGCGCCGGTTCCAGCCCCAGCACCTGTTGTGGCGCCGCCACATACAGAGCGATATCGCGCTCGCCAGGTCGCTCGTTGAGCAACTCCCCGGCCAGGCTGGTGGGGTCGGGAAAGGTATGGCCGATCAGCAGGCGGCCCCAACCGCAATGTACCGCGATCGGTTCGCACCCGGGTTCGCTGCCGTCTTCGGCGAAGCGCGCCTGCAGGCGTTCATAGGACGGCGCCTGGCCGCGCAGCAGGCGTTGGCTGTAAGCCGTGGCGTGAGCTTTCATCGGTCAGATTCCTTGTTCGCTGAGCCACAGGTTCAATGCCGCCAGTTGCCACAGCTTGGAGCCGCGCAAGGGCGTCAACTGGCCCTGGGGATCGGTCAGCAGGCGGTCGAGCATGGCCGGCTTGAACAGGCCGCGATCCTGGCTCGGGTCCAGCAGCAGTTCGCGTACCCAGTCCAGGGTCGCGCCCTGCAAGTGCTTGAGGCCCGGCACTGGGAAGTAGCCTTTCTTGCGGTCGATCACCTCGCTGGGGATCACCAGCCGCGCAGCTTCCTTGAGCACCTGCTTGCCGCCGTCCGGCAACTTGAAGCGCGCCGGCACCCGGGCCGAAAGCTCCACCAGGCGGTAGTCGAGGAACGGCGTGCGCGCCTCCAGGCCCCAGGCCATGGTCATGTTATCCACACGCTTGACCGGGTCATCCACCAGCATCACCGTGCTGTCCAGGCGCAGGGCCTTATCCACAGCTGCGTCGGCGCCGGGCTGGGCGAAATGCTCGCGGACAAAATCCCCGGCGGCATCGTTGGCGGTCAGCCACTGCGGTTGTACGGTGGCCGCGTAGTCGTCGTAGCTGCGGTCGAAGAAGGCCGCACGGTAGGCCGCGTAGGGGTCGCTGGCGCCGTCCACCTGCGGGTACCAGTGGTAGCCGGCAAAGAGTTCGTCGGCGCCCTGGCCGCTTTGCACTACCTTGCAGTGCTTGGCCACTTCCCGGGACAGCAGGTAGAAAGCGATGCAGTCGTGGCTGACCATCGGCTCGCTCATGGCCCGAAAGGCCGCAGGCAACTGTTCGATGATTTCACGTTCGTCGATGCGCAACTGGTGATGCCGGGTGCCGTAGTGCCGGGCAATCAGGTCGGAGTACTGGAACTCGTCGCCCCGCTCGCCACCGGCGTCCTCGAAGCCGATGGAGAAGGTCGACAGGTTGTCCACCCCGACCTCTCGCAGCAGGCCCACCAGCAAGCTGGAGTCGACACCGCCGGACAGCAGCACGCCCACATCCACCGCTGCCCGTTGGCGGATGGCCACCGCTTCACGGGTGCTGTCCAGCACCCGGTCACGCCAGTCTTCCAGAGTCAGGTTGGTTTCGTCGGCACGGGGGCCGTAGGGCAGGGTCCACCAGGTCTGCTGCTCGGTGCGACCGTCGGCCTCGATACGCATCCAGGTGGCCGGCGGCAGTTTTTCGATGCCTGCCAGCAGGGTTCGCGGTGCTGGCACCACGGCATGGAAGTTCAGGTAGTGGTTGAGCGCCACGGGGTCGAGCAACGGGTTGATGTCGCCACCTTTGAGCAACGCCGGCAGGGCCGAGGCGAAGCGTAGGCGCTGGCCGGTGCGCGACAGGTACAGCGGCTTGACCCCGAGGCGGTCGCGGGCGATGAACAGGCGCTGGGCATCGCGCTCCCAGATGGCGAAGGCGAACATGCCGTTGAGCTTGGGCAGCAGGTCCGCGCCCCAGGCGTGGTAACCCTTGAGCAACACCTCAGTGTCGCCGCCGGAATAGAAGGCATAACCCTTGGCTTCCAGTTCGGCGCGCAGTTCGGGGAAGTTGTAGATCGCGCCATTGAAGGCCAGGGACAGGCCCAGTTGGTTGTCGACCATGGGCTGCGCCGAACCGTCCGAAAGGTCCATGATTTTCAGCCGTCGATGGCCGAGGGCAATCGGGCCCTGGCTGTGAAAGCCCCAGGCGTCCGGGCCGCGAGGGGCCAGGTGGTGGGTGATTCGTTCAACCGCTGCCAGGTCGGCAGGTTGATGATCAAAGCGTAATTCGCCAGCTAGTCCGCACATAAGTCCTTACCGGTTTTTCCGTTGGGGAGAGTCAATCTGCCGCCGTCAAAAGGGCGGCTACCTGGAAACTGACCTGTGCGTAACTCGGGAGTTTTAGATCGATCGGTTATAAGCAGTTGAGTGGGGGCAGACGGTTGGATGTAGCGCTTGGTGCTGGCCAGCGGCCATTGGCGGCGCTGGAAAATCAGCGCCGCCGCTCTGCTTCAGGCCTTGCCGCGAATCAGGCGACGCAGGGCAAAACGGTTCGGATGGCAGGCTTCGGCCACGCTTCTGGGCAGGGGCAGGGGCTCGTTTTCCAGCCAGGCGGCCAGCAGCTCGCCGGACAGCGGCGCGGTGATCAGCCCACGGGAACCGTGGCCACTGTTGATGTACAGGCCGTCGAGCCAGGGGCAGGGCAGGTCCGGCACTTGGCGCGCATCCTTGCCCAGGGCGGCGTAGGTTTCGGCAAAGGCAAGCGGGTCCGCCAGGGGGCCGACGATGGGCAGGTAGTCCGAGCTGGTGCAGCGAAAGGCCGCGCGGCCTTGCAGGCTGTCCAGGGGCAGTTGCTCGGCACCCAGGCGGTGCAGCAGGTCGCTGGAGATTTCCCGCAGCATCTCCAGGTTGCCGGCATGCTCGGCGCTGGTGGGGGTCAGGTCCTGGCTCTTGAAGTCGAAACTGGCGCCCAGGGTGTGTTCCCCCAGGCGCGCGGGGGCGACGTAGCCTTCGGCGCAGACCACCGTGGCCAGGCTCTGGCTTTGTGCGGTCTGGGGCAGGCGGGTGATCTGCCCGCGAATGCGCTTGAGGGGCAGGTCGGCGCTGGCCGGGAAGCGCTTGATCTCGGCCGCACCGGCGAGGATCACCACCGCGGCGCTGGCCAGCATCCGGTCGCCGTCCCAGGCTTGCCATTGCTCATCGACCCGGCGCAGTTCCAGGACTTCCCGGTGTGCCAGGACCTGGATCCGCGGGTGGCTGGCCTGCCATTGGCACAGGGCCGGCGGATGCACCCAGCCACCTTCGGGGTAGAACAGGCCTCCGTGCTCAAGGCCGATACCGGCCCGGGCCTGGGCTTGGGGTTGGTCCAGCAGGTGCAGCAGGTCGGCGGGAAAAGCCGCGGCCAGTTGGGCCTGGCGCTCGGCTTCCTTGGCGTTGAAGGCCAGTTGCAGCACGCCGCAGCCATCCCAGTCCTGGCCGCGCTGTAGGTGCTCCAGTTGGCGCCGGGTATAGCCGAAGCCGCTGAGGATCATCTGCGACAGGGCGGTGCCGTGGGCCGAGAGCTTGAGGTAGAGCACGCCCTGGGGATTGCCCGAGGCCTCCCGGGCCAGCTCTGCATGACGCTCCAGCAATTGCACCTGCCAGCCGCGGGCGGCCAGGCTGGCGGCGCTGGCACAACCGGCCAGCCCGCCGCCGATCACCAGGGCGGTCTTCTCTTGCCGCGGGGGGCGGGCGAACCAGGGCCTGGCCCTGGCCGGCGCCGGCGCATCCTCCGGCCAGCCGAGGAACTCGCCTCGCAGTACCTCCCATTTGTGGCCGATGCCCGGGGTGCGTTTCATCTTGAAGCCGGCACTGTTCAGCAGCCGGCGCACCCAGCCGGTGCTGGTGAAGGTACTGATAGTGGAACCTGGGGCGGCCAGGCGCGCCAGTTCGGCGAAGAGCTCGGCGGTCCACATGTCGGGGTTCTTGGCCGGTGCGAAACCGTCGAGAAACCAGGCATCGACCTGGGCGTCCAGTTGCGGCAGTTGCTCCAGGGCATCGCCGATCAGCAGGGTCAGGGTCACTCGCCCGCCCTCCAGCACGATGCGCTGGAAGCCGCCATGCACTGCCACGTACTGCTCAAGCAGCGGTGCAGAGAAGCTCGCCAGTTCCGGCCACAGGGCCAGGGCCCGTTGCAGGTCGGCAGAGCTCAAGGGGTACTTTTCCACACTGACGAAATGCAGCCGGGCACCGGTCGGGGCCTGTTGCTGGAACAACTGCCAGGCGCAGAGAAAGTTCAGCCCGGTGCCGAAGCCGGTTTCACCGATAACGAAGCGTTCGCCATCGGTCAGGGCGGCAAAGCGCTGGCCCAGGCGGTTCTGTTCGATGAACACGTGGCGGGTTTCATCCAGGCCCGATTCGCTGGAGAAGTACACATCGTCGAAGACCCGCGAGCGCGGGCGTCCTTGGTCGTCCCAGTCGAGCTGGGCGTGGGGCAGTTCAGGGATCATGTTCGGCTCATGTTGCGCAAGGCGGCCATTCTAGCCGATCGCGCCGGCGGCGCTTGATCCATGGCAAGGCGCTGCAGGTTCGGGGATTTGTTTTCCCTGGCCGAGGTCGATCCGCTAGTCTTGGAAAATTCTTGGAAGGGAGCCACCCATGTTCGAATCCGCTGAAATCGGTCACGCCATCGACAAAGAAACCTACGATGCCGAGGTGCCGGCGTTGCGCGAGGCCTTGCTCGAAGCCCAGTTCGAACTGCGCCAGAAGGCGAACTTTCCGGTGATCGTGCTGATCAACGGGATCGAGGGCGCGGGCAAGGGCGAGACGGTCAAGCTGCTCAACGAATGGATGGACCCGCGGCTGATCGAGGTGCGCACCTTCGACCAGCAGACCGACGAGGAACTGTCGCGGCCACCGGCCTGGCGCTACTGGCGGATGCTTCCGGCCAAGGGGCGTATGGGGGTGTTCTTCGGCAACTGGTACAGCCAGATGCTGCAGAGCCGGGTCCATGGCGAGATCAAGGATCCGCGCCTGGACCAGGCGATCAACGGCGCCGAGCGCCTGGAGAAGATGCTCTGCGATGAAGGCGCACTGATCTTCAAGTTCTGGTTCCACCTGTCCAAGAAACAGATGAAGGCCCGCCTCAAGGCGTTGCAGGACGACCCGCTGCACAGCTGGCGCATCAGCCCGCTGGACTGGCAGCAGTCAGAAACCTACGACAAGTTCGTCAAGTACGGCGAGCGCGTGCTGCGCCGCACCAGCCGCGACTATGCGCCCTGGCACGTGATCGAGGGCGTCGATCCGCATTACCGCAGCCTTACCGTGGGGCGGATTCTCCTGGAAGGGCTGCAAAACGCGCTGAACCGCCAGCCCCTGCGAGCCACCCAGGTCAACGCGGCGCCGCTGCCTCCGGCGGTGGATCAGCTCAGCCTGCTGGACAGCCTGGACATGACCCAGCACCTGGACAAGGACGACTACGAAGAACAACTGATTACCGAGCAGGCGCGCCTGGCCGGCCTGCTGCGGGACAAGCGCATGCGCAAGCACGCCCTGGTGGCGGTGTTCGAAGGCAACGACGCGGCGGGCAAGGGCGGGGCCATCCGCCGGGTCGCGGCGGCCCTGGACCCGCGCCAGTACAGCATCGTGCCGATTGCCGCGCCCACGGAAGAGGAGCGCGCCCAGCCCTATCTCTGGCGTTTCTGGCGGCATATCCCGGCCCGGGGCAAGTTCACCATCTTCGATCGTTCCTGGTACGGCCGGGTGCTGGTGGAGCGCATCGAGGGCTTCTGCAGCCCCGCCGACTGGTTGCGGGCCTACAGCGAGATCAACGACTTCGAGGAGCAGTTGGCCGATGCCCGGGTGATCGTCGTCAAGTTCTGGCTGGCCATCGACAAGGACACCCAGCTGGAGCGCTTCCAGGCCCGGGAGGAGATTCCCTTCAAGCGTTTCAAGATCACCGAGGACGATTGGCGCAACCGCGACAAGTGGGACGATTACCGCGCTGCCGTCGGCGACATGGTCGACCGCACCAGCACCGAGGTGTCGCCCTGGACTCTGGTGGAGGCCAACGACAAGCGCTGGGCCCGGGTCAAGGTTCTGCGCACCATCAACCGCGCCCTGGAAGCCGCGTTCGAGCGCTCGGACAAGCACGACAAGAAAGACAAGAAGTAGGTCGATGGTCGCGCATACGCCCAGTGAATGATTGTCGCGGCGGGACAGGAGGGGGATCTATGCTCGATGCTCTTCCTGCCGCCAACAACAATGAGGTGCGTCATGCGTGAAGTGGTGATCGTCGACAGCGTACGGACTGGCCTGGCCAAGTCCTTTAGGGGCAAGTTCAACCAGACCCGTCCGGATGACATGGCCGCCCACTGCGTCAATGCGCTGCTCGCCCGCAACGGCATCGACCCGGCCAGTGTCGAGGACTGCATCGTCGGCGCCGGCTCCAATGAAGGGGCCCAGGGTTTCAACATAGGGCGCAACGTCGCGGTGCTCTCGGCCCTGGGCACCGGCACCGCGGGGATGACCCTCAACCGCTTCTGTTCCTCGGGCCTGCAGGCGATCGCCATCGCCGCCAACCAGATCGCCTCCGGCTGCAGCGACATCATCGTGGCCGGTGGCGTCGAATCCATCAGCCTGACCATGAAGAGCGTCAACACCGAAAACCTGGTCAACCCGCTGCTCAAGGAGCAGGTACCGGGCATCTACTTCCCCATGGGCCAGACCGCCGAAGTGGTGGCCCGGCGCTACGGTGTCAGCCGCGAAGCCCAGGACCGCTACTCCCTGCAAAGCCAGCAGCGTACCGCCCAGGCCCAGGCCGCCGGCCTTTTCAGCGACGAGATCGTGCCGATGACGGTCAAGTACAAGGTCGAGGACAAGAACACCGGTGAGGTGCAGATCCTTGATGGCGTGGTGGACCGCGACGATTGCAACCGCCCCGACACCACCCTGGAAAACCTAGCGGCGTTGAAGCCGGTGTTTGCCGACGACGGTTCGGTGACGGCGGGCAATTCCTCGCAGCTGTCCGACGGTGCTTCGATGACCCTGGTGATGAGCCTGGAGCGGGCCCTGGCCCTGGGGCTCAAGCCCAAGGCGTTCTTCCGCGGCTTTACCGTGGCCGGCTGCGAGCCGGACGAGATGGGTATCGGCCCGGTGTTCTCGGTGCCCAAGCTGCTCAAGGCCAAGGGCCTGAGCGTGGCTGATATCGATCTTTGGGAGCTCAATGAAGCGTTCGCTTCCCAGTGCCTGTATGCCCGCGACCGCCTGGAGATCGACAACGCCCGTTACAACGTCAATGGCGGCTCGATCTCCATCGGCCACCCGTTCGGCATGACCGGCTCGCGTCAGGTCGGGCATCTGGTGCGCGAGCTGCAGCGGCGCAACCTGCGCTATGGCATCGTCACCATGTGCGTGGGTGGCGGCATGGGGGCCACGGGGTTGTTCGAGGCGGTACGCTAGGTTTCGCTTCGTCGGCAAGCCGGCTCCCGTGGGGCCGGTTTGCGACCTGCACAATCCCGTTTGCGCTTTGTCGCCAACTGTCTCTGTGTCGGCTGCCGGCGCGGGCCTAGTATGTGAGCCTTGCTCGTAAGGCCTTGTGGGGTTCGCATGCACGTTTCGTCCGGTCGCTGGGTCTATGGTCTGTTCCTGGCCTTACTGACCGCGCTGTTGTGGGGCATCCTGCCCATCAAGCTCAAGCAGGTACTGCAAGTGATGGACCCGGTCACCGTGACCTGGTTTCGCCTGACGGTGTCCGGTGGCTGCCTGCTGGCCTACCTGGCGGCGGTGGGGCGCCTGCCGCGCTGGCGAGTGCTGGGGCCCAAGGGTATCTGGCTGGTGCCGATCTCGGTCTGTGGCCTGGTAGGCAATTACGTGCTGTACCTCATGGGCCTCAATCTGTTGAGCCCGGGCACCGCGCAACTGGTGGTGCAGATGGGGCCTATCCTGCTGTTGATCGCCAGCCTGTTCGTATTCAAGGAGCGGTTCAGCCTCGGCCAGGGCCTGGGGCTTCTGGTGCTGCTGATCGGCTTTGGGCTGTTCTTCAATCAGCGCCTGAGCGAACTGCTGACTTCCCTGAGCGACTACACCGCGGGGGTCCTGACCATTCTTGCCGCTTCCGCGGTCTGGACCTTCTACGCCCTGGGCCAGAAGCAACTGCTGAGCGTGTGGAATTCCCTGCAGGTAATGATGGTGATCTACCTGTTCTGCGCCTTGTTGCTCACCCCTTGGGCTCACCCGCTGGAGGCGCTGGAGTTGAACCCGTTGCAGGGTTGGCTGTTGCTGGCGTGCTGCCTCAATACCCTGATTGCCTATGGCGCCTTTGCCGAGGCTCTGGCCCATTGGGAAGCGTCGCGGGTCAGCGCGACCCTGGCCATTACGCCGCTGGTGACCTTTGTCGCGGTGGCTTGGGCAGCCTGGCTCTGGCCCGAGTATGTGCAGGCCGAGCAGATCAATGGCCTGGGCTATGGCGGGGCGCTGCTGGTGGTGCTGGGGTCGGCGCTGACGGCACTGGGTCCGTCGTTGATGGCGGGGTTGCGAGCGCGGCGGCAGCGGATTGCGGCGGGCTGAGCTTCGCTGGCGAGCCAGCTCCTGCAGTCGGGTTGTGGCAGGAGCTGGCTCGCTAGCGAAGGCGACTGCGGTCTTACCCCTGCTTCCCGGCCTCCAGCATGTTTTCCGGGCGGACCCAGGCATCGAACTGTTCATCGGTCAGGTACCCGAGTTCCAGCGCCGCCTCGCGCAGGGTCAGGTTCTCGGCATAGGCCTTCTTGGCGATCTCGGCGGCCTTGTCGTAGCCGATATGGGTATTGAGCGCGGTCACCAGCATCAGCCCGCGCTCCAGGTGCGCGGCCATCTGTTGCGGGTCGGGCTCCAGCCCGGCGATGCAATGGTGCTGGAAGTTGCTGCAGCCATCGGCCAGCAGGCGGATCGATTGCAGCAGGTTGTGGATGATCACCGGCTTGAACACGTTCAGTTGCAAGTGGCCCTGGCTGGCTGCAAAGCCGATGGTCACATCGTTGCCCATGACCTGGCAGGCCAGCATCGACAGGGCTTCGCACTGGGTCGGGTTGACCTTGCCGGGCATGATCGAGCTGCCGGGCTCGTTGGCGGGGAGCTTGACCTCGGCCAGGCCCGCCCGTGGCCCGGAGCCCAGCAGGCGCAGGTCGTTGGCGATTTTCATCAGGCACACGGCGAGGGTCTTCAGGGCGCCGGAAAGGCTGGTCAGCGGTTCATGGCCGGCCAGGGCGGCGAACTTGTTCGATGCCGTGACGAAGGGCAGGCCCGAGAGCGCCGCCAACTCGGCGGCGATGGCCTCGCCGAAACCGTGGGGTGAGTTGAGCCCGGTGCCTACCGCGGTGCCGCCCTGGGCCAGTTCGCAGACGGCCGGCAAAGCGCTGCGGATGGCGCGCTCGGCGTACCCCAGTTGGGCGATGAAGGCCGAGATTTCCTGGCCGAAGGTAATGGGGGTGGCGTCCATCATGTGGGTGCGACCGGTCTTCACCAGCTTCATGTGCCGCGCCGACAGCTCGGCCAGGCCGCCGGAGAGCTCGGTGATCGCTGGCAGCAACTGGAACTGCACCGCCTGGGCCGCCGCAATGTGCATGGCAGTGGGGAAGCAGTCGTTGGAGCTCTGCGAGCGATTGACGTGGTCATTGGGGTGCACCGGCGTCTTGCCGCCCCGAGGGTTGCCCGCCAGCTCGTTGGCCCGTCCAGCCAGCACTTCGTTGACGTTCATGTTGCTTTGGGTACCGCTGCCGGTCTGCCACACCACCAGAGGGAACTGGTCGTCATGCTCGCCCGCGAGCACTTCGTCGGCGGCCTGTTCGATCAGGCGGGCGATATCGGCAGGGATGTCGCCGTTGCGGTCGTTGACCCGCGCCGCGGCTTTCTTGATCAGGGCCAGGGCATGCAGCACCGCCAAGGGCATGCGTTCGTTGCCGATGGCGAAGTTGACCAGCGAACGTTGGGTCTGCGCGCCCCAGTAGGCTTCTTGCGGGACTTCAACCTGGCCCAGGCTGTCGGTTTCGATTCGGTTCATCGTGGCAATCCTCCTAGTCTGACAGGCCAGTTTAGGCCGTGATCCGCGGCTCGGGTTCCATGCCGGGGGTTTTTCCCCGCCATGGCCGAGCAAAACCGGGGGCCGGTCGGCGTGGGGTTGAGGGACGCGGATTAATAGGCGCAGAATGGGCGCCCTTGGGGTTCTACCTCGCCTGCTAGATAAAGGAAACTCGATGACCCGTTTTCGTGCCATCTGTACCGCGGTTGTTCTGGTGTGTGCCAGCGGCCAGGTTCTTGCCGATACCGCCAGCCACAACGCCAGTGCCGAGGCCTTCCTGACCCTGGCCCATGCGGACAAGCTCGGTACCCCGGTGTACATGCAAGTTCAGCAAATGTTCGCCCAGCGCTTCGAGCAGACCAAAGCCCCGGAATCCAAGCGTGCCCTGCTGGAAACCTACCAGGCCAAGGCCAATGCCGCCCTGGACCAGGCCATTGGCTGGAACAAGCTGAAGCCGGACATGGTCAAGCTCTACACCAGCAATTTCAGCGAATCGGAGCTCAAGGAACTGGTGGCTTTCTATCAGTCGCCACTGGGCAAGAAAGTCCTGGAAAAAATGCCCCAGCTGACCCAGCAATCGGCGCAGATGACCCAAGCCAAGCTGGAAAGCGCGGTACCGGTGGTGAACAAGCTGCTGGCCGACATGACCGCCGAGCTCGAGCCCAAGGCTGCCCCGGCGAAGAAGAAGTAAGCGGAGCCCGCAATGACCATGCAACAACGTATCGAAGCGGCGCTCGGGGCATTGCAGCCCGAGCACCTGCAAGTGCTGGATGAAAGCCACATGCACAGCCGTGGCCTGGAAACCCACTTCAAGGCGGTACTGGTCAGCGAGCAGTTCGCCGGCCTCAACAGCGTCAAGCGCCATCAGAAGGTCTACGCCACCCTGGGTGAGCTGATGGGCCAGTTCCATGCGTTGGCGCTGCACACTTATACGCCTGAGGAATGGTCGAAGATCGGTGTGGCTCCGGCTTCGCCGACCTGTGCCGGTGGCAGTCAGCATTAACCGCGGTTTTTTTGTTAGAATCCTCAACGCGCCGCTTATGCCGGCGCGTTTTTTTTTGCATCCGGTTCACCCTTTACGAGGGTAGCCACCTGGAGATTACCCATGGCACAACCTATTGTCGTGGCGGCACTGTACAAGTTCGTCACCCTCGAAGATTACGTCAACCTGCGTGAGCCCCTGTTGCAGGCAATGCTCGACAACGGCATCAAGGGCACCTTGCTGATTGCCGAAGAAGGCATCAACGGCACGGTTTCCGGCAGCCGCGAAGGCATCGACGGGCTGCTGGCCTGGCTGAAGAACGATCCGCGCATGGTGGATATCGATCACAAGGAATCCTACTGCGACGAGCAGCCGTTCTACCGCACCAAGGTCAAGCTCAAGAAAGAGATCGTTACCCTGGGCGTGCCCGGCGTCGATCCCAACAAGAAGGTCGGGACCTACGTCGAGCCACAGGACTGGAACGCCCTGATCAGCGATCCGGAAGTGCTGCTGATCGATACCCGCAACGACTATGAAGTGTCCATTGGCACCTTCGAAGGCGCCATCGACCCCAAGACCACCAGCTTCCGCGAATTCCCGGACTACATCAAAGCCCACTTCGACCCGAGCAAGCACAAGAAGGTGGCGATGTTCTGCACCGGCGGCATCCGTTGCGAGAAGGCCTCGAGCTACATGCTCAGCGAAGGCTTCGACGAGGTGTTTCACCTCAAGGGCGGGATCCTCAAGTACCTCGAAGAGGTACCGCAGCAAGAGAGCAAATGGCAGGGCGACTGCTTTGTGTTCGATAACCGGGTCACCGTGCGCCACGACCTGAGCGAAGGCGACTACGATCAATGTCATGCCTGCCGTACTCCAGTGAGCGTCGAGGATCGTGCATCCGAGCACTATGTGCCTGGTATCAGCTGCCCGCACTGCTGGGACAAGCTGAGCGAGAAGACCCGCCGCAGTGCCATCGACCGGCAGAAGCAGATCGAATTGGCCAAGGCTCGCAACATGCCGCACCCGATTGGTTACAACTACAAGCAATCTTCTTCCGAGGCTTGAGCCATGTCTGCCCGCCTGCTCTATGTGATGGACCCGATGTGTTCATGGTGCTGGGGCTTTGCGCCCGTGGCCCAGGCCCTGGCGGAGCAGGCCCGGGCCGCCGGGGTCGAGGTGCACCTGGTGGTGGGGGGCTTGCGTACCGGTAGCGGTGCGGCCCTGGAACCCAATACCCGGCGCTACATCCTCGAGCACTGGCAGGCGGTGCACCAGGCCACCGGCCAACCGTTCGGCTTCGAGGGCGCCTTGCCCGATGGCTTTGTCTATGACACCGAACCGGCCTGTCGCGCCATCGTCACCGCACGTGGCCTGGCGGCGGACTGCGCCTGGACCCTGCTGGGGCTGATCCAGCAGGCGTTCTATGTCGAAGGCCGGGATGTCACCCTGGCCAGTGTGCTGGTGGAGCTGGCGGAGCGGGCAGGGGTGCCGCGCATCGAATTCGCCGAGGCCTTCGACCGGGCCGAGCAGCATGTGGCTACCGCGGCGGACTTCACCTGGGTCCAGGACCTGGGAATCGCCGGCTTTCCTACCTTGCTGGCCGAGCGTAATGGCCAATTGGCATTGCTGACCAACGGCTATCAGCCTCTGAGCGAGCTGTCCCCTCTGTTGGGGCGCTGGCTGGAGCGCGCCGCCTGTGCCTGAACCGGTGGATTCAAGCGTCAGCGGCAAGCCGATCGATCGCCTGAGCTGGGCGCATATCCGTCGCCTGGCTCTTGAGCACAAGAAATCTCTGTGGATCGCCAACGGCGTCGCCGTGCTGGCGACCCTGTGCAGTGTGCCGATCCCGCTGCTGCTGCCCTTGCTGGTGGATGAGGTGCTGTTGGGGCACGGCGATGCCGCTCTGCAGGTGATGAACCGCTTCCTGCCCCAGGGATGGCAGAGTGCCGCTGGCTATATCGGCCTGATGCTCATGGTGACGCTGATCCTGCGCTGCTCGGCGCTGGTGTTCAACGTGATTCAGGCGCGGCTGTTTGCCGGGCTGGCCAAGGACATCGTCTACCGCATCCGCGTGCGGCTGATCGAGCGGCTCAAGCGCATTTCCCTGGGGGAATACGAAAGCCTGGGGGGCGGTACGGTCACCACTCACCTGGTCACCGACCTGGACACTGTGGACAAGTTCGTCGGTGAGACCCTCAGCCGCTTCCTGGTGGCCATGCTGACCCTGGTGGGCACAGCGGGCATCCTGATGTGGATGCACTGGAAACTGGCCTTGCTGATCCTGCTGTTCAACCCGCTGGTGATCTTCGCCACGGTGCAGTTGGGCAAGCGGGTCAAGCACCTGAAAAAGCTGGAAAACGACAGCACCTCGCGCTTTACCCAGGCCCTGACCGAGACCCTGGAGGCTATCCAGGAAATTCGCGCGAGCAATCGCCAGGGCTACTTTCTCGGGCGCCTGGGGCGGCGTGCCGAGGAGGTGCGGGACTACGCTGTGGCCTCGCAATGGAAAAGCGATGCCTCGGGCCGCGCCAGCGGGCTGCTGTTCCAGTTCGGCATCGATATCTTCCGTGCGGCGGCGATGCTGACCGTGTTGTTCTCCGACCTGTCCATCGGCCAGATGCTGGCGGTATTCAGTTACCTGTGGTTCATGATCGGGCCGGTGGAACAGTTGCTGAACCTGCAATACGCCTACTACGCCGCGGGCGGCGCACTGACCCGGATCAACGAGCTGCTGGCGCGGGCCGACGAACCGCAGTACGGCCCGGGTGCGGACCCGTTCGTGGGGCGCGAGACCGTCGGCATCGAGGTCCGTGGCTTGAGCTTCGGCTACGGTGACGAGCGGGTGCTGGACAATATGGACCTGTCCATCGCTCCCGGTGAAAAGGTAGCCATTGTCGGTGCCAGCGGTGGCGGCAAGAGCACCCTGGTGCAGTTGCTGCTGGGGCTGTACACACCGCAGACCGGGGTGATCCGCTTTGGTGGTTCGACCCAGCAGGAAATCGGCCTGGAGACGGTTCGGGAGAACGTGGCGGTGGTGTTGCAGCATCCCGCGCTGTTCAACGACACCATCCGCGCCAACCTGGCCATGGGGCGCGAGCGCAGTGACGAAGCCTGCTGGCAGGCCCTGGAAATTGCCCAGTTGGACGCTACCGTCAGGGCCTTGCCGCAGGGGCTGGACAGCGTGGTGGGGCGTTCCGGCGTGCGTTTGTCCGGGGGCCAGCGCCAGCGCCTGGCGATTGCGCGGATGGTTCTGGCCGAGCCCAAGGTGGTGATCCTCGATGAGGCCACTTCCGCCCTGGATGCTGCCACCGAGTACAACCTGCATCAGGCCTTGACGCGTTTTCTGCGTGGGCGGACTACGCTGATCATTGCCCATCGCTTGTCAGCGGTAAAACAGGCGGACCGGGTTTTGGTGTTCGATGGCGGGCAGATTGCCGAAGATGGCGACCATCAGCAGCTGATTGCCGATGGCGGCCTTTACGCCAAGCTGTACGGGCATTTGCAGCAGGTTCGATAGCCTTGAGTTTTATCCGTCTTTCTGTGCTTAGTGCTTGAATTTCCTGGTGGAACAACCGTTTCAGCTTTAGCGCGGCGGCCCGTTTCCCCAGCCAGTCTGCGTCAGCGGCAGCCTGCCCTGCGCCGGTTCTGTGGAAATTGGCCTAACCTGTGCTGTCTGAGGCGCAACTACTGGGTGTTCATTTGGCTGTGCGCAAGCAAGGACCCTCATGAAGCAAAAGCGGACTTTCGCAACGCCGCGCTTGTTGGGCATCGTCTGGCCCTTCATCGCCGTGGTGTTATTTCAAGCGCTGTTGGGCGGCCTCAGCCTGTACGTTCTGTCGGCGGTACGGGGTTATGTGGCTGGTGAAAGCCTGTGGTCCAAGGGCCAGAAAGACGCCATCTACTACCTCAATCTGTATGCCGACAGCCGCGACGAAGGCACTTTCCTCAAGTACCAGAACGCAATTGCCGTGCCCCAGGGCGGGCATGAGTTGCGGGTTGCCCTGGATCACCAGCCACCGGATCTGGAGGCCGCACGCCTGGGCATCCTCAAGGGCGGCAATCACCCGGACGATGTCTCCAGCCTGATCTGGCTGTACCTCAACTTCCGTCATTTCAGCTACCTGGAAAAGGCCATCGATCTGTGGACCGTGGGGGACGGATACCTGTTGCAACTGGACACCGTGGCCCGGGAGATGCACCAGAGGATCGGCAGCAATAGCGCCAGCGAAGGCGACGTGCAGCGCTGGAAGAGTCAGATTTTCGCCATCAATGACGGCGTCACTCCCGCTGCCAAGGCCTTCAGCGATGCCTTGGGCGAGGGTTCGCGGGTGATCTTGCGGCTGTTGCTGGTGACCAACCTGGCAACCGCGCTGGTGCTGATTGCCCTGGCCCTGCTGCGCACGCACAAGCTGCTGGCCCAGCGCCATGCCTTTGCCGACGCCCTGCAACTGGAAAAGGAGCGGGCGCAGATCACCCTGCAGTCCATCGGCGACGGGGTGATCACCACCGACGTCGAAGGTGCCATCGCCTACATGAACCCGGCGGCAGAGGATCTGACTCGCTGGAAGGCCGAGCAGGCAGTGGGGTTGCCCCTGGCAGCCTTGTTCAACCTGCTGGATGAAAATGCCCAGGCTGACGGTTTCACCCTCATCGAACACATCCTCAGCGGTCAGCTCAGCGGCGGCAGCGAGCATTCCAAACTGATCCAGCGTCTGGACGGCAGCACAGTCTCGGTGACCCTGGTGGGGGCGCCGATCCGCAATGCCGGCAAGGTCAGCGGCACGGTGCTGGTGCTGCACGACATGACCCAGGAGCGGCAATACATCGCCAACCTCTCCTGGCAGGCGACCCATGACGCCCTGACCGGCCTGGCCAATCGCCGGGAGTTCGAGTTCCGCCTGGAGCAGGCCCTGCACAGCCTGATTCGCCAGCCGGCACGGCATGCGCTGATGTTCCTCGATCTGGATCAGTTCAAGCTGGTCAATGACACCTGTGGCCATGCTGCCGGGGACGAGCTGCTGCGGCATATCTGCGCGCTGCTGCAGTCGGGCCTGCGCGAAGGCGACACCCTGGCACGGCTGGGTGGGGACGAGTTCGGCATCCTCCTGGAGAATTGCTCGCCAGAGGCCGCGGAGAAGATTGCCGAGGGGCTGCGCCAGACCGTGCAGAATCTGCATTTCGTCTGGAAAGGCCGGCCCTTCGTGACCACCGTGAGTATCGGCCTGGTGCACATCGCCCAGACCCCGACCACCCTCGAAGCCTCGCTGAGAGCGGCGGACATGGCCTGCTACATGGCCAAGGAAAAGGGGCGTAACCGTGTGCAGGTCTACCATGCCGACGATTCCGAGCTGTCGCTGCGCTTTGGCGAGATGGCCTGGGTCCAGCGTCTGCACATGGCGCTGGAGGAAAACCGCTTCTGCCTCTATTCGCAGGAGATCACCGCCCTGGGGCATGTCGAGCGTGGCGGCGGGCATGTGGAGATTCTGTTGCGCCTGCATGACGAGGCGGGCCGGATGATTCTGCCGGACAGCTTCATTCCGGCGGCGGAGCGCTACGGCCTGATGACCTCTCTGGACCGTTGGGTGGTACAGAACGTATTCAAGATCATTGCCCAATGCATTGCCGAAGGCCGTGAGGGGCCAATGGCAATGTGCGCCATCAACCTGTCGGGTATCACCATCGGTGATGATGCGTTTCTCGACTTCTTGCGCGAGCAGTTTGTCGTCTATGGCGTACCGCCAAAGTTGATCTGTTTTGAAATTACTGAAACCAGTGCGATTGCCAATTTGGGCAGTGCCATTCGTTTCATAAATGAACTCAAGGGCTTAGGTTGCCATTTTTCCCTGGATGACTTTTGTGCGGGAATGTCGTCGTTCGCTTATCTCAAACATTTGCCTGTAGACTTCCTCAAGATCGATGGAAGTTTCGTAAAGGATATGCTGGACGACCCGATTAACCGCGCCATGGTCGAAGTGATCAACCACATCGGGCATGTCATGGGTAAGCGCACGATTGCCGAGTTTGTTGAAACACCGCAGATCGAGCAGGCATTGCTTGAGATCGGCGTGGATTATGCTCAAGGCTACATTATTGAACGCCCGCAATTGTTCACCTGTGACAGCCTGCAGTGTCGACCCGTGAGACCACAGCCACTGTTGTTCAAGGCGCCCGGTACGTTCCGTTGAAACCTCTTTTGGATCCGTACATCACAATCAAAAGGAGCCCGACAGTGATCGACACATTCAGCCGAACCGGCCCGCTCATGGAAGCTGCCAGTTACCCCGCCTGGACCCAGCAATTGATCCAGGACTGCAGCGAGAGCAAGCGCCGCGTCGTGGAGCATGAGCTGTACCAGCGCATGCGCGATAACAAACTCAGTGCCAAAGTCATGCGTCAGTATCTGATTGGCGGCTGGCCGGTGGTTGAACAGTTCGCCCTGTACATGGCGCAAAACCTGACCAAGACCCGTTTTGCCCGCCATCCCGGCGAAGACATGGCGCGTCGCTGGCTAATGCGCAATATCCGGGTCGAGCTCAATCATGCCGATTACTGGGTGCACTGGAGCCGGGCCCATGGCGTGACCCTGGAAGACCTGCAGGCCCAGCAAGTACCGCCAGAGCTGCATGCCTTGAGCCATTGGTGCTGGCATACCAGTTCTGCCGATTCCCTGATCGTGGCCATTGCCGCCACCAACTACGCCATTGAAGGGGCTACGGGCGAGTGGTCGGCGCTGGTGTGTTCCAACGGCATCTATGCCGCGGCGTTCCCGGAAGAGGATCGCAAACGTGCCATGAAGTGGCTGAAGATGCATGCCCAGTACGACGACGCCCATCCGTGGGAAGCGCTGGAAATCATCGTCACCCTGGCAGGGCTGAACCCGAGCAAGGCCCTGCAGGTCGAGCTGCGTCAGGCCATCTGCAAGAGCTATGACTATATGTACCTGTTCCTGGAACGCTGCATGCAGCAGGAAAAGACTGCGGTGACCCGCGAGCGCCTGGCACTGGCCGAAGGCTGAGTCAGGGAATGTCGGGCGCTTCGATTGCCGCGCACGCTGGACGTGTGGGGTGATGAAGTTGCCCGTGCATCAACGGGGCAGGGCGCTACCTTGTGCTCAGCCCGCCATTGCCAGGCGGTTGCGCCCTTCGCGCTTGGCCACGTACAGCGCGCTGTCGGCGCGTCGCAACAGGCTTTCTGCGGATTCTCCCGGTAGCAGAGTCGAACACCCCAGGCTTACGGTAAGTTCGATCGGCTGACCATCGGCCCGGTAGTCCTGGGCCTGGGCGGCATGGCGCAGACGCTCGCCCACCATCGCCGCGGCTTCGCGCCCGGTGTTGGACAGCAGGATCAAGAACTCTTCCCCGCCAAAGCGAAACACCATGTCGACATTGCGCAATTGCCCCTTGATTGCCGCGGCAACGGCCTTGAGAACTTGATCGCCGGCGCTGTGGCCGTGGTTGTCGTTGATGCGCTTGAAGTGATCGATGTCCAGCATCAGCAGCGACAGTGGAAGCAGGTGACGACGGGCCATTTCGATTTCCCGTTGCAGGGTCTGGTCCATGGCGATGCGATTGCCGGTATCAGTCAGCGGATCCCGCAGGGCACTGCGAGTGGCGGCGCGATACAGCAGGGCATTGCGCATCGGGTACAGCAGGGTCGAGAGCAGCGATTCCAGGGAGCCCTGTTCTGATTCGCTGAAGCGCTGGTTGCGGCGAAAGACCAGCTCGCCCATCGGTTCGCCTTCGTGGCTCAGGCTGTAGCTGATGGAGTGATGGCCGCGCTGGCCGAACTCCAGGCGCAGGTCGCTCGGAGTGTGCTGGTACTGCAGGGCATCCAGGGGGACCAGGCGCTGAACCTCACGAAAGAACAGGCCCAGGATGCGTTGCGGTTCAAGGCTGGTCTGCAGCTGCAGGCCCAGTTGCTGGCGCAACTGGGCGAGGCTGATGGGCTGCTTGATCAGTGGCGACTGCTGGCCAAAGCCCAGGCGTTGCAATTTGGCGCTATCGAAGTCAATTGCGTTGGTCTGGGTCGGTGTTTTCATCTGAGCTTGAGCCCCCTGAGCACTGTGTACGGTCTAACTGCCTGGGTGAGAGCGGCTCAGAGCTGCGCGTCATACTGTTCCATCAGTCCCGTAGGACAACGCGCATATTTTAGGCCGTCTCGCCTGTGGCTATAAAGCCCTCAGCGCAAGCCGTTTTCCACAGCGTCAATGCACTGTGTATTGAGTGTCGTTAGAGCGAAACTCGTGCCATTCGGTTCATATTGGGAAAACTTGTTTGGATTCAGCAGCTTGGGTTTCGGCGTAAAAAGGCTGTCGTCAAAAATGACATTTGTTTGGCTTGAAACCTACGCGGGGTAGGCATTGCCGAGGCGTCGCGACGGTATTCCGTCGCGACGAACGGGAGGGGGTATTACTGCGCGTCGAAGGCTTGACCGTTGATCCCGGTGCTGTCCGGCCCCATCAGGTACAGATAGACCGGCATGATTTCTTCCGGGGTCGGATTGTTGCTGGGGTTTTCTCCCGGGTAGGCCTGGGCCCGCATGCTGGTGCGGGTGGCGCCTGGGTTGATGCTGTTGGCACGCACCGGAGCCACGGTGTCCAGCTCGTCGGCCAGGGTCTGCATCAAGCCTTCGGTGGCGAATTTCGACACGCCGTAGGCGCCCCAGTAAGCCCGGCCCTTGCGGCCAACGCTGCTGGAGGTGAAGACCACCGAAGCATCCTGGGACAGCTTGAGCAGGGGCAGCAGGGTGCTGGTAAGCATGAACATGGCGTTGACGTTGACCTGCATCACACGCATGAAGTTCTCCCCGGAGAGCTGCTCCAGAGGCGTGCGCGGGCCGATGATCGAGGCGTTGTGCAACAGGCCGTCGAGGTGGCCGAACTCGGTTTCGATCATGGCCGCCAGTTCGTCGTACTGGTGCGGCAGGGCGGTTTCCAGGTTGAACGGGATTACCGCCGGCTGCGGATGGCCGGCCGCCTCGATGGCGTCGTAGACCTCGGTCAGGTTGGCTTCGGTCTTGCCCAGCAGCAGCACGGTGGCGCCATGAGCGGCAAAGGTCTTGGCGGCGGCGGCGCCGATGCCACGACCGGCGCCGGTGACCAGAATGACCCGGTCCTTGAGCAGTTCTGGGCGAGCGGAATAATCAAACATAAAAGGCCTCAACAGAAATTGGATCGTCCCCGGCGCTTAGCCGGGCATGCCGCTGCTCAGCAGCTGCACAGCGCGTTGTCCAGAACCTGGCGCAGTTCCAGCGGGTGACTGACCACCACGTCGGCGCCCCAGTGCCGTGGGTTGTCGTCCGGATGGATATAGCCATAGGTCACCGCAGCGGTCCTGGTGCCCGCATCGCGGCCGGATTCGATATCGCGCAGGTCATCGCCGACAAACAGCACGCTGGACGGGGCCAGGTCGAGCATCTTGCACGCCAGGATCAGCGGTTCGGGGTCGGGCTTGCTGTTCTTCACGTGGTCAGGGCAGATCAGCAGTGCCGAGCGCTCGGCCAGCCCCAGTTGCTGCATGATCGGCTCGGCGAAGCGCAGCGGCTTGTTGGTGACCACGCCCCAGACCAAGTGGGCCTTTTCGATATCTGCCAGCAGCTCGGCCATGCCGTCGAAGAGCTTGCTGTGCACGGCGCAATGCTTGAGGTAGCGCTCGAGAAACTCCAGGCGCAGTTCCTCGAAGCCCGGGGATTCGGGGTCCATGGAGAAGGTCACCGCCACCATGGCGCGGGCGCCGCCGGAGATCTCGTCGCGAACGTGCTGGTCGGCGATGGGCGGCAGGCCGCGATCACGGCGCATGCCCTGGCACACCGCGATGAAGTCCGGAGCGGTATCGAGCAGGGTGCCATCCATGTCGAAGAGAACGGCTCTGATAGCCATGTCTTACTCCTCTCGCAGGGTCTGGATCATGTAGTTGACGTCCACGTCCGGGGCCAGCTTGTAGTGCTTGGTCAGCGGGTTGTAGGTCAGGCCGATGATGTCCTTGACGGTGAGGCCGGCAGAGCGGCTCCAGGCACCGAGCTCGGATGGGCGGATGAACTTCTTGAAGTCGTGGGTGCCGCGCGGCAGCAGCTTCATGATGTATTCAGCGCCGATGATGGCGAACAGGTAGGCCTTGGGGTTGCGGTTGATGGTGGAGAAGAACACCTGGCCACCGGGCTTGACCATGCGGAAGCAGGCGCGAATCACCGACGAAGGGTCCGGCACGTGCTCGAGCATTTCCAGGCAGGTGACCACGTCGAATTGCTCGGGCATTTCCTCGGCCAGGGCCTCGGCAGTGATCTGCCGGTACTCGACGTTGACGCCGGATTCCAGCTGGTGCAATTGCGCCACGGCCAGCGGGGCCTCGCCCATGTCGATGCCGGTCACGGTAGCGCCGCGCTGGGCCATGGCTTCGCTGAGGATGCCGCCGCCGCAGCCGACGTCGAGGACTTTCTTGCCCGCCAGGCCGACCCGTTCGTCGATCCAGTTTACCCGCAGGGGGTTGATGTCGTGCAGGGGCTTGAACTCGCTTTCACGGTCCCACCAGCGATGGGCCAGGGCTTCGAATTTGGCGATTTCAGCGTGGTCGACGTTGCTCATGGGTAGTGCTCCAAAGCTAGAAAATTCTCTGTCGGGCCTCGAGCCTGTGCTCAAGGCCCGGGTTATGGGTGGTGGCCGCTGATGCGCCGGGCCCAGTCGCGGGCGGTAGCGCCCAGCTGATGCTCGTCCAGGCGGGTCAGGCGTCGGTCATCCAGCAGTTGCTTGCCGGCGACCCATACATGTTTCACGCAGTCTCGGCCGGTGGCGTAGATCAGTTGCGACACCGGGTCGTAGATCGGCTGCTGGGCCAGGCCGGACAGGTCGAAGGCTGTCAGGTCTGCGGCCTTGCCGATTTCCAGGGAGCCCACTTGGCTTTCCAGGCCCATGGCCCTGGCGCCGTTGAGGGTAGCCATGCGCAGTGCGCGATGGGCATCCAGGGCGGTAGCCGACCCGGCCACGGCCTTGGCCAGCAGCGCGGCGGTACGGGTTTCCCCCAGCAGGTCCAGGTCGTTGTTGCTGGCGGCGCCATCGGTGCCTACCGCCACGTTGACTCCGGCCTGCCACAGGCGTTCTACAGGGCAGAAGCCGCTGGCCAGTTTCAGGTTGGATTCCGGGCAGTGAATGACGCTGGTGTTGGTTTCTACCAGTAAAGCCAGGTCGTCATCGCTGATTTGGGTCATATGAACGGCCTGGAAGCGTGGTCCCAGCAGCCCCAGGCGAGCCAGGCGCGCCAGCGGTCGCTCACCGTGCTGTTCCACGGATTGCTGCACCTCATGGGCGGTCTCATGCACATGCATGTGGATCGCAGCGTCGAGTTCTTCGGCAATGATCCGGACTTTTTCCAGGTTCTCGTCGCCAACGGTGTAGGGTGCATGAGGGCCGAAGGTGATGTTGATCCGCGGATGATGCTTGAGATCGCCGAACAGCTCTACGCCCTGGCGGATGGCTTCGTCGGCATTCTGGGCACCGGGAATCGGGAAGTCGAGAATGGGGATGGCGACCTGTGCTCGCATGCCGCTGTTGTGCACCCGCTCACTGGCAACCTTCGGGAAGAAGTACATGTCCGAGAAACAGGTGATCCCACCCTTGATCTGCTCGGCGATGGCCAGGTCGGTGCCGTCGCGGACGAAGGCTTCATCCACCCACTTGGCTTCGGCGGGCCAGATGTGCTTTTCCAGCCAGGTCATCAGCGGCAGGTCATCGGCCAGGCCGCGAAACAGGGTCATGGCGGCGTGCCCGTGGGCGTTGATCAGGCCCGGGGTGAGCAGGGTGTCGGGCAGTTCGCGGATTTCCGTGGCGCGATACTTCAAGGCCTCGGCGCGTGGGCCGATGAACACGATGTGCCCGTCGCGGATGCCCAGGCCGTGTTCCCTGAGGACGACGCCGGCCGGCTCCACCGGCACCAGCCAGGTCGGGAGCAGCAGCAGGTCGAGCGCAATGTCGCGGTTCGGCATCGAGTATCGGTCCAGGGCTTTATATAAAAGGATGGCGAAGTATACCCGAGCGTCCTGGCAGGGGGATCGCTATAATCGGCGGCTTTTGTTCATGAGTGCGGGGTGAGGGATGCGCGATCGTCTGTTGGCTGCGGAGAAAGTCAGGGCCATTGAATGGCGGGATAGCACTCTGTACCTGCTCGATCAGCGGGCCTTGCCTTTCGAGGAATCCTGGATTGCCTATGACAGCGCCGCTGGAGTGGCCGAGGCGATTCGCTCGATGGTGGTCTGTGGGGCGCCGGCCATTGGCATCAGTGCTGCCTACGGCCTGGTTCTGGCAGCACGTGGACGATCTGTCGCAGGTGGCGACTGGTTTGCGGCGCTGGAAGAGGATTTCACTTTGCTGGTGGATGCCGCTCCTGCGGCGGTGAATCTGTCCTGGGCGCTCAATCGCATGCGCGAGCGCCTGGAGCGGGTCAGGGAATATGCTGATCCGTTGGCAGCGCTGGAAGCTGAAGCCCTGGCCATTCATGAGAGCGATCGCGAAGCCAACCTGACCATGGCTCAGCTGGGTGTGGACCTGATCCGGCGGCATCAGGGCAACCCCCAGGCCCTGTTGACTCACAGCAATACCGGCGCCCTGGCCACCGGTGGTTTCGGCACGGCCCTGGGGGTGATTCGCGCGGCCTGGCTGGAAGGTATGGTGGAGCGGGTCTACGCCGATGAAACCCGGCCCTGGTTGCAGGGTTCGCGCCTGACGGCCTGGGAGCTGGCCAGCGAAAGCATTCCGGTAACGGTAAATGTCGATGCAGCCGCCGCGCACATCATGAAGACCAAGGGCGTGACCTGGGTCGTGGTGGGGGCGGACCGCATCACTGCCAATGGCGATGTAGCGAACCAGATTGGCACTTACCAGCTGGCGGTCAATGCCATGCACCACGGTGTTCGCTTCATGGTGGTGGCGCCCAGTTCGAGCATCGACATGAGCCTTGCCAGCGGTGATGACATTCCCTTGGCAGAGCGGGCGGGCGAGGAGTTGCTGGAGATCGCGGGCAAGCGCATGGGGGAGGGGGTAGAAGGCTTCAATCCGCTGTTCGATGTCACGCCAGCGGACCTGATCGATGCCATCGTCACCGAGAAGGGCGTTGTCGAGCGGCCGGACACGGCCAAGATGGCGCAATTGATGTGCCGCAAGCGCTTGCACTGACGAGTGTCGGGGCAAGTCGTTGGTGCCAGCTTCCCGGGAAAGCTGTCAGCTCAGTAAAAAGCGCTTAATTATGTGCGAATTTGGCCTCTGAGCCCCTCTCGTCTCTTATCAGGCTGTCACCGGTCAACTAACTATGCTCCATGCGCGTCAGGGGGATAGGTGCGTGGCGGCGATTGTGATAACATCCGGCGGTTTCCAAGGTGGTCCGACGCGGCTGCCTTCACTGCGCAAATCCATGGCATAACTTGTTGATTTGTCGTAAGTCGGTGCATGGCACTAGGCCTGCAGCGGCGAGCTTCGTTCGTCCCATATGGATGTGACGAAGTTTCACCAGAAAAAGGAATCAGGCTTCTCATGGGCGAACTGGCCAAAGAAATCCTCCCGGTCAATATCGAAGACGAGCTGAAACAGTCCTACCTCGACTACGCGATGAGCGTAATCGTCGGGCGGGCACTGCCTGATGCGCGCGATGGCTTGAAGCCCGTGCACCGGCGTGTGCTGTACGCGATGAGCGAGCTCGGTAACGACTGGAACAAGCCGTACAAGAAATCTGCCCGTGTTGTCGGTGACGTGATCGGTAAGTATCACCCGCACGGTGATACCGCGGTGTACGACACCATCGTTCGTATGGCCCAGCCATTCTCCCTGCGCTACCTGCTGGTAGACGGCCAGGGTAACTTCGGTTCGGTCGACGGCGACAACGCGGCGGCCATGCGATACACCGAAGTTCGCATGACCAAGCTGGCGCACGAGCTGCTGGCCGACCTGCACAAGGAAACCGTGGACTGGGTGCCGAACTACGACGGCACCGAGATGATCCCGGCGGTCATGCCGACCAAGATCCCCAACCTGCTGGTCAACGGTTCCAGCGGTATCGCCGTGGGCATGGCGACCAACATTCCGCCGCACAACCTCGGTGAAGTCATCGATGGTTGCCTGGCGCTGATCGACAATCCCGAGCTGACTGTCGACGAACTGATGCAGTACATCCCCGGCCCGGATTTCCCGACCGCGGCGATCATCAACGGTCGCGAAGGCATCATCGAGGCCTATCGCACCGGCCGTGGCCGCATTTATATGCGTGCCCGCTCGATCATCGAAGACATCGACAAGGTTGGCGGCCGCCAACAGATCGTCATCACCGAGCTGCCTTACCAACTGAACAAGGCGCGGTTGATCGAGAAGATCGCCGAGCTGGTGAAAGAGAAGAAACTCGAAGGCATCACTGAACTGCGCGATGAGTCCGACAAGGACGGTATGCGCGTCGTGATCGAGCTGCGTCGTGGCGAAGTGCCTGAGGTGATCCTCAATAACCTCTACGCCCAGACCCAGCTGCAAGCAGTGTTCGGCATCAACATCGTGGCGCTGATCGACGGCCGTCCGCGGATTCTCAATCTCAAGGATCTGCTGGAAGCCTTCGTTCGTCACCGTCGTGAAGTCGTTACCCGGCGTACCGTGTTCGAGCTGCGCAAGGCTCGTGAGCGTGGCCACATCCTTGAAGGCCAGGCCGTTGCCCTGTCCAACATCGATCCGGTGATCGCCCTGATCAAGGCCTCGCCGACGCCGTCGGAAGCCAAGGAAGCGCTGATCAGCACCCCTTGGGAGTCCAGCGCGGTCATGACCATGGTCGAGCGTGCCGGTGCGGATTCCTGCCGTCCGGAAAACCTTGATCCGCAATACGGTCTGCGCGACGGCAAGTACTTCCTGTCCCCGGAACAGGCACAAGCCATTCTGGAGTTGCGCCTGCACCGCCTGACTGGCCTGGAGCACGAAAAGCTGCTGGCCGAGTACCAGGAGATCCTCAACCAGATCGGCGAGCTGATCCGCATCCTCAATAGCGCCACGCGCCTGATGGAAGTGATCCGCGAAGAGCTGGAAGTGATCCGCGCCGAATACGGCGACGTGCGCCGCACCGAGATTCTCGATGCCCGCCTCGACCTGACCCTGGGTGACATGATCCCGGAAGAAGAGCGTGTGGTGACCATTTCCCACGGCGGCTACGCCAAGACCCAGCCGCTGGCTGCCTACCAGGCCCAGCGTCGTGGCGGTAAAGGCAAGTCGGCCACAGGCGTCAAGGATGAGGACTACATCGCTCACCTGCTGGTTGCCAACAGCCACACCACGCTGCTGCTGTTCTCCAGCAAGGGCAAGGTGTACTGGCTGAAGACTTATGAAATTCCTGAAGCATCCCGTGCGGCACGCGGTCGTCCGCTGGTCAACCTGCTACCGCTGGATGAGGGTGAATACATCACCACCATGCTGCCGGTAGAGGAGTACACCGAAGGTCACTACATCTTCATGGCGACCGCCAACGGCACCGTGAAGAAGACCCCGCTGGAGTCCTTCAGCCGCCAGCGCAGCGTGGGCCTGATCGCCCTGGAGCTGGACGAAGGCGACGTGCTGATCAGTGCCGCCATCACCGATGGCGAGCGTGAAGTCATGCTGTTCTCCGACGGAGGCAAGGTCACTCGCTTCAAGGAGTCCGACGTGCGCGCCATGGGCCGTACCGCTCGCGGTGTGCGCGGCATGCGCCTGGCGGAAGGTCAGAAGCTGATTTCCATGCTGATTCCGGAAGAAGGCAGCCAGATCCTCACCGCCTCCGAGCGTGGTTTCGGCAAGCGTACCGCCATTGGCGAGTTCCCCGAGTACAAGCGTGGCGGCCAGGGCGTTATCGCCATGGTCAGCAACGAGCGTAACGGTCGCCTGGTTGGCGCGGTGCAGGTGCTGGATGGTGAGGAGATCATGCTGATTTCCGATCAGGGCACCCTGGTGCGTACCCGTGTCGACGAAGTGTCGAGCCTGGGCCGTAACACTCAAGGCGTGACTCTGATCAAGCTGGCCAGCGATGAAACCCTGGTGGGCCTGGAGCGGGTGCAGGAGCCATCGGAAATCGAGGGCGAAGAGTTCGAAGGTGAA
The DNA here is from genome assembly GCF_900116505.1 of Pseudomonas sp. NFPP25. Taxonomy (NCBI): domain Bacteria; kingdom Pseudomonadati; phylum Pseudomonadota; class Gammaproteobacteria; order Pseudomonadales; family Pseudomonadaceae; genus Pseudomonas; species Pseudomonas sp. NFPP25. The sequence continues at coordinate 881,437 of NZ_FPBG01000002.1, forward strand.
GAGGGTGCTGAATTCGAGGGAGCCGTGCTGGATGCGGTTGCCGATACCGATGAGGCAGCCGAAGGCCAACAGGCAGACGCCGCAGGCGAAGAAGAGTCGCAAGACTAAATAAATCGTAGCAGGGCAGAGTGTTTGCTCTGTCCGCTACCGTGAATGCATAGCGAGAGTGGATGTGAGCAAACGAGCCTATAACTTCTGCGCAGGTCCCGCTGCGCTACCTGAAGCTGTCCTGTTGCGTGCCCAGGCCGAATTGCTGGATTGGCATGGCAAGGGCCTGTCGGTCATGGAAATGAGCCATCGCAGCGATGAGTTCGTTTCCATTGCCACCAAGGCCGAGCAGGATCTGCGTGATCTGCTGAATATCCCCTCGAACTATAAAGTGCTGTTTCTGCAAGGCGGCGCCAGCCAGCAATTTGCCCAGATCCCACTGAACCTGCTGCCCGAGGGTGGCAAGGCCGACTATGTCGACACCGGTATCTGGTCGCAGAAAGCCATTGAAGAAGCCTCCCGCTACGGGCAGGTGAATGTGGCGGCCACTGCCAAGCCTTACGACTATTTCGCAATTCCCGGCCAGAACGAATGGCAGCTGTCGCAAGATGCGGCCTACGTGCACTACGCGCCGAACGAAACCATTGGCGGCCTGGAATTCAACTGGATCCCGGAAACCGGCGACGTTCCCCTGGTGGCCGACATGTCGTCCGACATCCTCTCGCGCCCTGTGGATATCTCCCGTTTCGGCATGATCTACGCTGGCGCGCAGAAGAATATCGGCCCCAGCGGCATCCTGGTGAACATCATTCGCGAAGACCTGCTGGGGCGTGCCCGTTCGCTCTGCCCGACCATGCTCGACTACAAGGTCGCGGCGGACAACGGCTCGATGTACAACACGCCGCCGACCCTGGCCTGGTATTTGTCCGGCCTGGTGTTCGAATGGCTCAAGGAGCAGGGCGGGGTTGAAGCCATCGCCAAGCTCAATGAGGCCAAGCAGCGCACCCTGTACGATTTCATCGACGCCAGCGGCCTGTACAGCAACCCGATCAACAAGACCGACCGCTCCTGGATGAACGTACCGTTCCGTCTGGCCGACGATCGCCTGGACAAACCGTTCCTGGTGGGCGCCGAGGCTCGCGGCCTGTTGAACCTCAAGGGCCACCGCTCGGTGGGTGGCATGCGCGCTTCCATCTACAACGCCGTGGACATCAACGCAGTCAATGCGCTGGTGGCCTACATGGCGGAGTTCGAGAAGGAACACGGCTGATGTCTGAGCAAGAACTCAAGGCTCTGCGCCTGCGTATTGACGCCTTGGACGAGAAGGTCCTGGAGCTGATCAGTGAGCGCGCGCGCTGTGCCCAGGAAGTGGCGCGGGTCAAGATGGGCTCCCTCGCCGAGGGCGAAGTGCCGGTGTTCTATCGTCCCGAGCGTGAAGCCCAGGTGCTCAAGCGGGTGATGGAGCGCAACCAGGGGCCGCTGGGCAATGAAGAGATGGCGCGTTTGTTCCGCGAAATCATGTCTTCGTGCCTGGCCCTGGAGCAGCCATTGAAAGTGGCCTACCTCGGTCCTGAAGGTACCTTCACCCAAGCCGCGGCCATGAAGCACTTCGGTCATGCGGTGATCAGCAAGCCGATGGCAGCGATCGATGAGGTGTTCCGTGAAGTGGCGGCCGGCGCCGTGAACTTCGGCGTGGTGCCGGTGGAAAACTCCACCGAGGGTGCGGTGAACCACACTCTCGACAGCTTCCTCGAGCACGACATGGTGATCTGCGGTGAAGTCGAACTGCGCATTCACCATCATCTGCTGGTGGGTGAGAACACCAAGACCGACAGCATCAGTCGCATTTATTCCCATGCCCAGTCCCTGGCCCAGTGCCGCAAGTGGCTGGACGCCCATTACCCGAATGTCGAGCGCGTGGCGGTGTCCAGCAACGCCGAGGCGGCCAAGCGGGTCAAGGGCGAGTGGAATTCGGCGGCGATCGCCGGCGACATGGCGGCAGGCCTGTATGGCCTGACGCGCCTGGCAGAGAAAATCGAGGATCGTCCGGACAACTCCACGCGCTTTTTGATGATCGGTAATCAGGAAGTGCCGCCGACCGGCGACGACAAGACCTCGATCATCGTGTCCATGAGCAACAAGCCCGGTGCCTTGCACGAGCTGTTGGTGCCATTCCACGACAATGGCATCGACCTGACGCGAATCGAGACCCGACCTTCGCGCAGTGGCAAATGGACCTATGTGTTCTTCATCGACTTCGTCGGCCACCACCGTGATCCGTTGGTCAAGGGTGTGCTGGAAAAGATCAGTCAGGAAGCAGTAGCACTCAAGGTGCTGGGTTCCTACCCGAAAGCGGTTCTCTGAGGCTTTAACAATGAGTGGCGACTTCCTCGCACTGGCACAACCAGGCGTGCAACAACTTTCGCCTTACGTTCCGGGCAAGCCCGTGGACGAACTGGCCCGTGAGCTGGACATCGATCCGGCCACCATCGTCAAGCTGGCGAGCAATGAAAACCCGCTGGGCGCCAGCCCCAAGGCCCTGGCGGCGATTCGTGACGAGCTTGCCGAGCTGACCCGTTATCCGGATGGCAACGGTTTTGCCCTCAAGTCCCTGCTGGCCGAGCGCTGCGGTGTGGAAATCGACCAGGTGACCCTGGGCAACGGTTCCAACGACATTCTGGAGCTGGTGGCTCGTGCCTACCTGGCGCCTGGCTTGAATGCGGTGTTCAGCGAGCACGCATTTGCCGTCTACCCCATCGTTACCCAGGCTGTCGGAGCCCAGGCTCGCGTGGTTCCGGCCAAGAGCTGGGGGCATGACCTGCCAGCCATGCTCAAGGCGATCGATGATCGGACCCGCGTGGTGTTCATCGCCAACCCGAACAACCCGACCGGTACCTGGTTCGGTGCCGAGGAACTGGACGAGTTTTTGCAGGATGTACCGGCCCACGTGCTGGTGGTGCTGGACGAGGCCTATATCGAGTACGCCGAAGGCAGTGACCTGCCGGATGGCCTGGACTTCCTGGCGGCCTACCCGAACCTGCTGGTTTCGAGAACCTTCTCCAAGGCCTATGGCCTGGCAGCCCTGCGGGTCGGTTATGGGCTGTCGACCCCGATGGTGGCGGATGTGCTGAACCGTGTGCGCCAGCCTTTCAACGTCAACAGCCTGGCCTTGGCTGCGGCTTGCGCCGCACTTGAGGATGTGGACTACCTGGCCGAGAGTCGTCGTCTGAACGAGGCCGGCATGCAGCAGTTGGAGGCGGGGTTCCGTGATCTGGGCCTGAGCTGGATTCCTTCCAAGGGCAATTTCATTGCCGTGGACCTGGGGCGTGAGGCTGCGCCGATCTTCCAGGGGTTGTTGCGCGAGGGGGTGATCGTGCGTCCGGTGGCCAACTACGGCATGCCAAATCATTTGCGCATCACCATCGGCCTGCCGGCGGAAAATACTCGTTTCCTTGAGGCCTTGGCCAAGGTTCTGGCCCGTGCTTGATGTCATTCCAATGCAATCTGCTGTGCCTATGATCGGTCGCCTGGTGGTGATCGGCCTGGGGTTGATTGGCGGTTCCTTTGCCAAGGGTTTGCGTGAAAGTGGCCTGTGTCGTGAGGTAGTCGGTGTCGATCTGGATCCGCAGTCCCGCCAGTTGGCGGTCGAACTGGGGGTGGTGGATCGCTGTGAAGAGGATCTGGTCCTGGCTTGCCAGGGCGCCGATGTGATTCAACTGGCGGTGCCGATCCTGGCCATGGAAAAGCTGCTGGCTCTGCTTGCCGGCATGGATCTGGGCCAGGCGGTGCTGACCGACGTCGGCAGCGCCAAAGGCAATGTGGTGCGCGCTGCACAAGAAGCTTTTGGCGGCATGCCTGCACGCTTTGTCCCGGGGCACCCCATTGCGGGCTCCGAGCAGAGTGGTGTGGAAGCCTCCAACGCGCAGCTGTTTCGTCGGCACAAGGTGATCCTGACGCCTCTGGAGCAGACTGATGCCGCGGCGCTGGACCTGGTCGACAGGCTTTGGCGTGAGCTGGGGGCGGATGTCGAGCACATGCAGGTCGAGCGTCACGATGAAGTCCTGGCGGCGACCAGCCATTTGCCGCACCTGCTGGCGTTCGGTCTGGTCGATTCCCTGGCCAAGCGCAGTGAAAATCTCGATATCTTCCGTTACGCTGCGGGCGGGTTCCGCGATTTCACGAGAATCGCCGGCAGCGACCCGGTCATGTGGCACGACATCTTCCTTGCCAATCGCGAGGCGGTACTGCGCACACTCGATACATTTCGCAACGACCTCGACGCTCTGCGTGATGCGGTCGATGCAGGGGACGGGCATCAATTGTTGGGCGTATTCACTCGCGCCCGGGTTGCCCGCGAGCATTTCGGTAAAATCCTGGCCCGCCGGGCCTATGTGGACGCTATGAACTCCAACGATCTGATTTTCCTGGCAAATCCTGGTGGCCGCCTGTCTGGGCGGATTCGTGTACCGGGCGACAAGTCGATTTCTCACCGCTCGATCATGCTTGGCTCGCTGGCTGAGGGCACCACTGAAGTGGAAGGTTTCCTCGAGGGCGAAGATGCTCTGGCGACCTTGCAGGCTTTCCGCGACATGGGCGTGGTCATCGAAGGGCCGCATCATGGTCGTGTGACCATTCATGGTGTTGGCTTGCACGGCTTGAAGCCGGCTCCAGGGCCGATCTACCTGGGGAACTCCGGTACCTCGATGCGCCTGCTGTCGGGCTTGCTGGCTGCACAAAGCTTTGACAGCACGTTGACTGGCGATCCGTCCCTGTCCAAGCGTCCGATGAATCGTGTGGCGAACCCGCTGCGGGAAATGGGCGCGGTCATTGAGACGGCTGCCGAGGGTCGCCCGCCGATGGTGATTCGTGGCGGTCACAAGCTCAAGGGGCTGACCTATACCTTGCCGATGGCCAGTGCGCAGGTTAAGTCCTGCCTGTTGTTGGCAGGTTTATATGCCGAAGGAAAAACAACGGTCACCGAGCCGGCTCCGACCCGTGACCATACCGAGCGCATGCTGCGTGGCTTCGGCTACTCGGTGAGTGTCGACGGCGCCACGGCTTCGGTCGAATCCGGCGGCAAGCTCAAGGCAACCCATATTGAGGTGCCTGCGGACATTTCTTCCGCGGCGTTCTTCCTGGTGGCTGCATCCATTGCCGAAGGTTCCGAACTGGTGCTGGAGCACGTGGGGATCAACCCGACCCGTACAGGTGTGATCGATATCCTGCGGTTGATGGGCGCTGACATTCGTCTGGAAAACCAGCGCGAAGTGGGTGGCGAGCCGGTTGCCGATCTGCATGTGCGCGCCGCCAAGCTCAAGGGGATCGAGATTCCCGAAGAGTTGGTACCGCTGGCAATCGATGAGTTCCCTGTGTTGTTCGTCGCGGCCGCTTGCGCCGAAGGGCGCACGGTGCTGCGTGGCGCTGAAGAGCTGCGGGTCAAGGAGTCTGACCGTATCCAGGTGATGGCTGATGGCCTGCTGACCCTGGGGGTCAAGTGCGAACCGACCCCGGACGGCATCATCATTGAGGGTGGCCAGATCGGCGGCGGGGAGGTTCATGGGCATGGTGACCACCGTATCGCCATGGCTTTCAGTGTCGCCTCGCTGCGCGCCAACGCGCCGATCCGCATTCATGACTGCGCCAACGTTGCGACCTCGTTCCCGAACTTCCTTGCGCTGTGCGCGCAGGTGGGGATCCGTGTCGCGCAAGAGGCTCAGTCGTGAATATCAAGGCGCCGGTGATCACCATCGATGGGCCGAGTGGTTCGGGTAAGGGCACCATTGCCGGGAAGCTGGCCAAGCATCTGGGCTGGTGTCTGCTGGACTCCGGAGCGCTGTACCGGCTTCTGGCGTTCGCCGCGCGCAATCATGGCGTCGATCTGACCAACGAAGAGTCGCTGAAATTGTTGGCGGCTCACCTGGATGTGCAGTTTCTCGGAGCTACCGAGAACCATCCGCAGCGGATCATTCTTGAGGGTGATGACGTGACGGATGACCTGCGCAACGAGCAGGTCGGGGCCTGGGCTTCTCAGGTTGCGGCGTTGCCTGCTGTGCGAGACGCCCTGCTGCAGCGTCAGCGTGCCTTTCAGGAGCCGCCAGGGTTGGTTGCCGATGGCCGCGACATGGGAACCGTGGTGTTTCCCGACGCTCCGTTGAAGATTTTCCTGACTGCCAGTGCCGAGGAGCGTGCTCGTCGCCGTTACTTGCAGTTGAAGGGAAAGGTCGATGGTGTTAGTCTGTCGAGTCTGCTAGATGAGATCCGTACGCGTGATGAGCGCGATACCCAGCGAGCGGTGGCCCCGCTCAAGCCGGCGGCTGACGCCATACAGCTGGATTCCACGGAGTTGTCCATCGATCAGGTGTTGCAACGCATCTTGAGTGAAATCGCCATTCGCGATATCACCGGGTGAACAAGAAGGGTTGCAGGGGACCAGTCATAGTCCTGCGATCGTTCTTTTATATGAACGTAACCCACATCGTCTGGGATGTGGCAGATGGGCGGATTCTTCGCCCTTATCAACAGGAATTAAAATGAGCGAAAGCTTTGCGGAACTCTTTGAAGAAAGCCTAAAAACCCTGAACCTTCAGGCAGGCTCCATCATCACCGGTGTTATCGTCGACATCGACTACCAAGCGCGTTGGGTAACCGTTCACGCTGGTCTGAAGTCTGAAGCGCTGATCCCGCTTGAGCAGTTCTACAACGATGCTGGCGAACTGTCCATCAATGTTGGTGATGAAGTTCACGTTGCTCTGGATTCGGTTGAAGACGGCTTTGGTGAAACCAAGCTCTCCCGTGAAAAAGCCAAGCGCGCTGAATGCTGGATCGTTCTGGAAGCAGCCTTCGCAGCCGAAGAAGTGGTCAAGGGCGTTATCAACGGTAAGGTTAAAGGCGGCTTCACTGTCGACGTTAACGGCATCCGTGCGTTCCTGCCAGGTTCTCTGGTTGACGTCCGTCCAGTGCGCGACACCACGCACCTGGAAGGCAAAGAGCTCGAGTTTAAAGTCATCAAACTCGACCAGAAGCGCAACAACGTTGTCGTTTCCCGCCGCAGCGTCCTCGAAGCCGAGAACTCCGCTGAGCGTGAAGCTCTGCTGGAATCCCTGCAGGAAGGTCAGCAAGTCAAAGGTATCGTCAAGAACCTCACCGATTACGGCGCATTCGTCGATCTGGGTGGCGTCGATGGCCTGCTGCACATCACCGACATGGCTTGGAAGCGTATCAAGCATCCTTCCGAAATCGTCAACGTTGGCGACGAGATCGATGTCAAGGTTCTGAAGTACGATCGCGAGCGCAATCGTGTTTCCCTGGGCCTGAAGCAACTGGGCGAAGATCCATGGGTTGCTATCAAGGCTCGTTACCCAGAAAGCACCCGCGTTACCGCTCGTGTAACCAACCTGACCGACTACGGCTGCTTCGCTGAGCTGGAAGAAGGCGTGGAAGGCCTGGTACACGTTTCGGAAATGGACTGGACCAACAAGAACATCCACCCTTCGAAAGTCGTACAAGTCGGCGACGAAGTGGAAGTTATGGTTCTGGACATCGACGAAGAGCGTCGTCGTATCTCCCTCGGCATCAAGCAGTGCAAGTCGAACCCATGGGAAGACTTCTCTGGCCAGTTCAACAAGGGCGATAAGATCTCCGGCACCATCAAGTCGATCACCGATTTCGGTATCTTCATTGGTCTGGACGGCGGCATCGACGGTCTGGTTCACCTGTCCGACATCTCCTGGAACGAAGTGGGCGAAGAAGCCGTACGCCGTTTCAAGAAGGGCGACGAGCTGGACACCGTTATCCTGTCGGTTGACCCAGAGCGCGAGCGTATCTCCCTGGGTATCAAGCAACTGGAAAGCGATCCGTTCTCCGAGTACGTCCAAGAGAACGACAAAGGCGCAATCGTTAAGGGTGTTGTAAAAGAAGTTGACGCCAAAGGCGCCATCATCACCCTGGCTAACGATATCGAAGCTACTCTGAAAGCCTCCGAAATCAGCCGTGACCGCATCGAAGATGCGCGTAACGTTCTGAAAGAAGGCGAAGAAGTTGAAGCCAAGATCATCAGCGTTGACCGTAAAAGCCGTGTAATCCAGCTCTCGATCAAGTCGAAAGACGTTGAAGACGAGAAAGAAGCTATCCAGAGCCTGCGCGACAAGCCAGCTGCTTCGGATATCGCTGCTGGTCCTACCACTCTGGGTGACCTGCTGCGTGCACAAATGGAAAAGCAGAACTAAGTTCTGTCAGACCATAAAAAGGGCGACTTCGGTCGCCCTTTTTTATGCCTGAAATTCGAGAGGGTGGGAGCAGGGTGCTGGGGAAACCAATCTGTGCAATGAGTTGTCTCTTTCTTAGGTGGGTTTGGCTGCCGTGTCAGGGTCTAGGCTTACCCAATGGGTGCATTATTCAAGCAGCATAAGCTGCCTTAAGGAGGAGCATGAGCAGGTTGGGTGTCGTGGTTTTGATTCTTCTTTTGGCTGGGTGTACGACCAATGTAAAGACCCATGCGGTACGCGGGCTCAGTGGTATAGAGATCGACTGTTCGGGGCTGGGGTCGGATTGGGACAAATGCTACAAGCGTGCTGCGCGTGAGTGTAAGGCCAATGGCTACAAGGTCATTACCAAGTCCAGTGATGCCAAGGATGAGGAGGGGGATTATCCCTTCGGTTGGAATCCGGCGGGTTATCTGACCCGAACGATGCTGGTCATGTGTCGATAGGGCGGCTTTGCGTTTTTGTCACTGCATCTTCTACAAGAAAGGAGTTTGTATTGGCGTCGCAGATGGGCTGTTCAAAACCCTCAGAGCATGCTAAAACCTTTGAAGCACTGACCTAGCTGCTTGAAAAAGAAGGGAAAAATATGACGAAGTCGGAGTTGATCGAACGAATTGTCACCCATCAAGGGCTGCTCTCATCCAAGGATGTCGAGTTGGCGATAAAGACGATGCTTGAACAGATGTCTCAATGCCTAGCCACTGGCGATCGAATTGAGATCCGAGGCTTTGGTAGCTTTTCGCTTCACTATCGCGCACCTCGGGTAGGTCGTAACCCAAAAACAGGTCAGTCAGTCAGCTTGGATGGAAAGTTCGTTCCCCACTTTAAGCCGGGTAAGGAGCTTCGTGATCGAGTTAACGAAGAGGAGGGGGACGGCCTGTAAGCCTAAGATAAAAACACTCTAGATGAAGTCGCTTTTAGTATGCTTTTCATTCGCAGAGTAAGGCGGAATGCTTTTCGTTGATCGAATAGGTCTTTGGCTTGAGTGGGGTTGCTTTTAAGCTATTTAGAGTACTGGTCCTGGGTTTCTCCTAGCGATTTCCTTGTTTCTACCGTCTTAAAATCCCGCAGGGTTGATTGTTTTTCTTTCAGCCGAAGTGGGCTATGAGTATTTTTTGATTTCGGATGATGCTTTGCGATGGCAGTTCTGCTGCTTGCGCGACTATCTTGAGCTGTGTCTGCGGTATTCTGCATCGCATTGTATTCAGGGTAGGATGTTTTTTTGATGGATAGTATGGCTCGGCAGGTTGTTGGCGGCGCATAATGTAATTTTCGAGTGTTTCAGATACTACTCTGTGGCGCCAGTTTTAGAAGGTACGGTAGATAATGGCCAGGATCCTTTTGACGGGAGCATCCGGTTTTGTAGGTGGCGCTGTTCATGAGTGTTTATCTAAAAATTCGCCCCATAAGTTAACTGTTGTGGTGCGAAAGCCCATTCCGGCTTTAGTGGCTACCACGTCTGTTACTCAGGTAGAACAGATTGATGGTCTGACGGACTGGAGTTCGATATTGCTCGATTGCAATGTCGTAGTGCATGCGGCTGCCCGTGTCCATGTAATGCATGAGTCCTCACTCGATCCACTCGAGGCCTTCCGGAAGGTCAATGTGGAAGGGACGCTAAATTTGGCTCGCCAGGCTGCCCAGCGTGGTGTAGGTCGATTCGTTTTTATCAGTTCCATCAAGGTTAACGGTGAGGGGACACCACTCAATGTTCCTTATACTGCTGATGATGAGCCTGCCCCTACAGATCCATACGGTATTTCCAAAATGGAAGCGGAAAAGGGCTTGATGATCATTGCCTCTCAAACGGGAATGGAAGTTGTAATTATTCGCCCAGTTCTTGTATACGGCCCTGGCGTTAAAGCTAACTTTCTTAATATGATGCACTGGTTGTATAAGAGAGTTCCTTTACCTTTTGGGGCAATAGATAACCGCCGGAGTTTGGTGGCATTAGATAATTTGGTGGATCTGATTGTTACGTGTATTGATCATCCGCTAGCTGCCAATCAGGTGTTTTTAGTTAGTGACGGGGAAGACCTTTCGACAACCGAACTGCTAAAAAAAATGGGTAATGCATTGGGTAAGCCTGCTCGTCTGCTGGCCATCCCTAGTGGGATCTTGAGTTTTAGTGCTGCATTGTTGGGTAAAAAATCCATTTCCCAACGGCTGTGTGGTTCTCTTCAGGTGGATATATCCAAGAATCGTGAGCTATTGGGGTGGGCTCCTCCTCTGAGTGTAGATAAAGCACTTGATGCTACAGCGAAATACTTTATTGATAGTTGTACTTGAGTTTTAACGCATTTGAAGAGGCTTTCTGGTTTTAAGGGTATGGCTCTAATGATTATCGATTTTTCATGCGCTTTAAGGATTAAAGTTACATGGTGATTTGGTTCTTTATGTTAGTGGTAGCCAGTGTCTCGCTTCTGCTAACGTGGGTGTTGCGACGCTATGCTCTAGCTCGCAGCTTGATGGACGTTCCCAATAGTCGCAGCTCTCACACCGTGCCTACCCCCAGAGGGGGGGGCGTTGCAATTGTCCTGAGCTTTCTGGCTGCTGCGCCTCTGCTAAGCGTGCTGGTAGATGTTCCTCTGCTTTCCATAGGGGCTTTATGGGGAGCAGGTGCACTGATAGCTGTAGTTGGTTTTTTAGATGATCATGGGCATATAGCAGCGCGTTGGAGGCTGCTCGCGCATTTTATAGCAGCGATCTGGGCGCTGAGCTGGCTAGGGGGATTGCCTGCGATTCATGTGTTTGGCTTTGATCTTAATCTTTCATGGCTTGGGCATATCTGCGCAATTTTCTACCTAGTCTGGATGCTCAATCTATACAACTTTATGGATGGTATCGATGGGATTGCCAGTGTTCAGGCAGTGAGTACATGTCTTGGTGCCTGCGTAATTTACTGGTTTGCTGATGCTCCATCATTGATTTGGCTGCCACTGTTATTGTCGATGGCAGTGCTGGGTTTTCTTTACTGGAACTTCCCTCCTGCACGTATTTTCATGGGGGACGCTGGCAGCGGTTTTCTTGGGCTTGTTCTGGGGATTCTTTCCGTACAGGCAGCCTGGGCATCCTCGCGCTTTCTTTGGGTATGGTTGATTCTTCTTGGCGTCTTCATTGTTGATGCGACCTTTACTCTGACTCGGCGGTTAGTTCGCGGAGACAAGGTCTATGAAGCACATCGTAGTCATGCTTATCAGTTCGCCTCCCGCCAGTTTGGTCGGCATCTACCAGTGACCTTGGCGGCCTTGGCTATCAATACACTCTGGCTTCTGCCAATCGCCATAGGCGTGGGGCTGTTCGGGTTGGATGGTATTATTGGTCTAGTACTGGCTTACGCGCCGCTGGTTTTTCTTGCTTTCAGGTTTCGGGCGGGTGAGTTGGAGAAAACAGACTGATACTGTCTAGTATTCGGGACTGCCCAATAGGGCGCTTTCCATCAGTATGCAACATAGATCGAGGCTGAAGGCCGAGGTTCGAAAAAGGAATTATGGATAAGATACGAACACTTCTGTTGAGGCTCCCGCGGCGGCAGAAGAGGGTGCTGCAGGTGGTCACCGACATTTTACTGGTGTGGGTCGCTCTATGGATGGCATTTGTCGTCAGGTTGGGTTTTGACGATCTGAACAATCCTTTCATTGTGCATTTCTGGCTATTCGCCAGCGCTCCTATAGTTGCCATTCCTCTGTTCATTCGGTTCGGGATGTATCGCGCCGTCATGCGTTACTTCGGTAACGATGCTCTTATTGCTATCGTCAAGGCCGTAACCCTGTCGGCTTTGACTCTCGCGCTGGTGGTCTATGTGTATAGCAATCACCAGACCGTGGTGCCGCGCTCAATCGTATTCAACTATTGGTGGTTGAGTATGGTGATGATTGGCGGACTTAGGCTGGCGATGCGTCAGTACTTTCTTGGTGACTGGTTCACCACCGCCCAGCATGTACCCTTTACCAATCGTGATGATGGTCTGCCTAAGGTGGCTATCTACGGTGCTGGAGCGGCAGGCAATCAACTGGTGGCGGCGTTGCGATTGGGGCGGTTGATGCGTCCTGTGGCCTTTATCGATGATGACGGGAGTATTGCTGATCGGATGATCGCCGGGCTGCAGGTGTATAAACCCAAGCATTTGCAGCAAATGATTGATGACACGGGGGCAGAAGAGATTCTCCTGGCAATTCCCTCATCCAGTCGTAGTCGTCGAAGAGAGATTCTGGGGTATTTGGAAGGGTTCCCCTTACATGTACGAAGTGTTCCCGGTTTCATGGATCTGGCCAGTGGCCGAGTGAAAGTCGATGACATTCAAGAGGTGGACATAGCTGACCTGCTTGGGCGTGATGCGGTCCCGGCTCAAGTTGACCTGTTGGCCCACTGTATCAAGGGGCAGACAGTTCTGGTGACAGGTGCTGGAGGGTCTATCGGTTCTGAGCTCTGTCGGCAGATTCTGCTCCAGGGCCCTAGCACGCTAATATTGCTCGATCACAGTGAGTTCAATCTTTACAGTATCTTGTCCGAACTTGAACTGCGGGTATCGAGAGAGTCTCGGCTTGTAAAACTATTGCCAATTCTTGGTTCGGTACGCAACTACGAAAAGTTGCTGTCAGTCATGAGAACCTGGAGCGTAGATACGGTTTATCACGCCGCTGCATATAAGCATGTTCCGATGGTAGAACATAATATCGCTGAAGGTGTACTTAATAATGTCATGGGGACGCTCAATACCGCGCAGGCCGCACTGCAATGTGGTGTAGCCAACTTTGTATTGATTTCTACGGATAAGGCGGTTCGCCCAACCAATGTCATGGGTAGCACCAAACGACTGGCGGAGCTTACGTTGCAGGCGTTGAGCAAGGAACTGGCCCCGGTTCTGTTCGATGATTTGTCAAATGTGTCACGGGTTAATAAAACTCGTTTCACCATGGTCCGTTTCGGGAATGTACTGGGCTCTTCAGGTTCGGTTATTCCGCTATTCCATAAGCAGATCAAGTCTGGTGGCCCGTTGACGGTCACGCATCCAAAGATCACCCGTTATTTCATGACCATCCCAGAGGCTGCCCAATTGGTCATTCAGGCAGGTTCGATGGGGCAGGGCGGGGACGTATTTGTATTGGATATGGGCGAGCCAGTCAGAATTGTCGAGCTGGCAGAAAAAATGATTCATCTTTCCGGGCTGAGTGTTCGCTCGGAGAAAAATCCTCATGGTGATATCGCGATTGAATTTACTGGCTTGCGGCCTGGTGAAAAGCTTTACGAAGAGTTGCTGATTGGAGACAACGTCGCCGCTACTCAGCACCCGATGATCATGAGTGCCAACGAGGATCATCTACCGTGGGAAACACTCAAGCTGAAGCTCGCTGAACTCCTTGCAGCCCTTGAGTTGGACGACTATGCAAGAGTTCGCCAGTTGCTTCGCGAGACCGTAAGTGGCTACACACCGGATGGTGAAATCGTCGACTGGGTCTATCAGCAGCGTCGTCTCAAACCTTGAATCTACATAAGCAGTAACTCTCTGGCTTTTGATTTGCTCGTGGCATCAACCTAGGTTTGGAAGGCAGCTTTGGAAAGCTGCTTTCCTTACTCGATGTCATGGAGCGTCACTATGCGTAACTCTTTTTTCACCTCATTGATCTTTGCTTTTCTCGCCAGCTTTGCACTTGTCACTCAAGCAGCGCCGGGTCCCCAGACCCAGCCCGGTTCTGCGCAAGTGGCGGAGCAGGCGCCGATTCAAGCGAGCAAGGTCAACCTCAATACGGCGGATGAGGCTGTGCTGCAACGCGAGCTTTTTGGGGTGGGGGCTGCCAAGGCCAAGGCGATTGTCGCTTATCGGGAAGAAAATGGACCCTTTGCTTCGGTGGACGAGTTGCTGGAGGTCAAGGGGATTGGCAGGGCAATTCTGGAACGAAATCTGGATAAGCTCGAAGTCAATTGAGTTCTTCCGCATAACGTTTGAAGGCCGGTCTCTGACCGGCCTTTTGCATTTCATGGGTGGGGTAGCTGACAGTGAATCTCTATTACCCGGATTGATTATTTTCATGATGGCTCGAAAATATTATGGTAATAATATTTTTGGTCGCCAAATGTTTCTGGCCGAAGGCGCTCATTACTTTCATGCATTGTCAGGAGTCCAGCTATGAGTTCGATTCAATCCCAAGGTACAGCATTGGTCACTGGGGCTTCATCCGGTATTGGAGCGGTTTATGCCGAGCGACTGGCGGCGCGAGGTTTTGATTTGTTGCTGGTTGCTCGGGATGAGGGACGTTTGAAGGTGGCAGCCAATGCGTTGAGCGATAAATATAACGTGCAAGTGGAGGTGTTGAAGGCGGATTTGACGCTCAAGAAGGACTTACTGAATGTCGAGCAACGTTTGCGCGACGACTCCCGTATCAGCTTGCTGCTGAACAATGCGGGAGTAGCTGCCAACGGGGCTTTGGCTGGCGCCGACCTGGATCAGATGGAGCACATGATTCAGCTCAATGTAGTGGCACTGACCCGGCTGGCCGGGGTGGCTGCAACGAGTTTCTCTGCGACTGGGCGTGGGGCGATTATCAATATTGCCTCGGTGGTGGCCTTGATTCCTGAGCGTTTCAACGCGACTTATAGTGCAACCAAGGCATATGTACTCAGTTTGACTCAGTCGCTGCAGGGTGAGTTGAAGGGCAGCGGGGTTCGTGTACAGGCTGTCTTGCCGGGTGTCACTCGTACCGAGATCTGGGAGCGTTCAGGGCTTGATGCCAAGGCCATTCCGGCGGAAATGGTGATGGAGGTACAGGAGATGGTCGATGCGGCGTTGAGCGGCTTGGATCAGGGTGAGTTGATTACATTGCCTTCGCTACCCGATCCTGCGGATTGGCAGGCTTTGGTGGCGGCGCGCTTGGCTCTTGGCCCCAATCTGTCCAGGAGCAGTGCGGCCGCTCGCTATAAATAAGAAGAGTAGGTTGGAGCGGATCGCTTCAGCGCCGCTCCTGTTCCTTCAGGCCCTCGCGAACCACCTCCAGTATCCGAGTTCCCAACTCCGGGTTTTCCACGCTACGAGAAAGCATGAGTGCACCGACCAAGGTGGACATGAGCATCAGGCTTCGCTCGGCTTTCTGTTCGCCTTCCAGCACCGATTCTAGTTGTTCCAGCCTGGTGTTGAGCACCTCATCTGTAGTCGCACTGGGTTGTCCGCGCTGGCCGAGTTCCGAGCTCATGGTCGGTAGCGGGCAGCCTTGATGAGGGGACTTCTGGTGCCACTCGCAGAGGTAGTTATCGATAAAGGCTGGCAGTGGATGCTCTTGTGCGAACAGTGCAGCGCAATGGGCGTCCAGCTCTTGGGCGGCGGCGCGCAGGGCTTCTTCTACCAGTTCATCCTTGGACTTGAAGTGGGAATAGAAGCCGCCATGGGTCAACCCCAGGGCTTTCATCAGGGGCTGTAGACCTGTTGCACCTATCCCGTCACGCCGAAAACGTTCTGAAGCTTCCTTGATAATGCGTTGATGAGTCTGGGCTTTATGGTCTGGCGAGTAACGCATTTGAGAAACCTCCGCAACTAGAAGGCCATTTTAACCAAGGATTATCAGATCATGCCCCTACTTCTAGACAGGGATTGTCAGCGTTGACAGCTTCCCGACAGCTTTTCGTGAGGGCATAAGGGGTGATTGAAGTTGGCACGATAAGTGATTACCTGCTGTTCATGAATTGTTGAACAATCGTGAGGTGCCCCCATGAGCGACGGACTATCCCTGGCGGACCACATTACTGTGGAACTGCGGGCTGACATCATCGGTGGTCGTTTATTGCCCGGAATGGCGCTGGTGGAAAGCGAGTTGGTCAGTGCCTATAACGCCTCACGCAATACCATCCGTGAAGCCCTGCACCGCCTGGGGCAGGAAGGGCTGACCTGGTACGTGCGGCACAAAGGCGTGGTGGTCCGCCGCCTTGGTGCTGATGACGTGCGGGATCTGTTCCGAGTGCGCCGTACCCTGGAGTTGCAGGCCATCGCCAATGCTCGCCCGCTACGCGAGTACCAGTCCGATCGCATGCTCGATGCCATCGAAGCGGCGGAGCTTGCCCGGGAGCGCGAGGACTGGCGCGCCGTGGGAACCCATGGCCTGCGTTTTCACCAGCATGTGGTGGGGTTGCTGGGCTCGCCACTATTCGATGAGTTCTTCACCAACGTGGTGGCGCAGTTGCGCCTGGTGTTTTGTACGGCGCCGGATGAGGCGCGGTTTCAGGCGCCCTGGCTGGTCCGTGACCGACAGATCCATGAATGGCTTCTGGAGGGTGACAAGGCGGCCGCCATCGAGGCCATGGAGTTGTACCTGGACGACTCGGAGCGCCTGCTGTTGGACATGCTCGACCAATCCCTGTGTCACTGAATGAGGGCGATACCCATGTACAAAGACTATCCAGCGGCTTATCAGGTCAGCAAAGGTTCGGCGCTACAGGTGGATAAGGCGTTTTACGAACGCATTCGGCACAATCAGGGCCAACGCCATCTGATCGAGCAGTTCGAGGTTCCGATCCGTACCGGACGCGCCTGGAAGGTGCCCGCCGGGCACGTATTTCGGGTGACCACCCCGGTAGGGCCGCAGGTGGGCGACTTCAACGTATGGAATGCCAACGATCCGCGTGAGCGCCTCTGGGCTGCGCGCACCCGGCAGTTGCAGGGGGCGCATGTCAGTACCCACGACCGGCTCTGGTCGAACCTGCCTTTTCTGCGGCCGCTGGTGACCATCACCGATGACAGCCTGGCCCATTACGGCATCGACGAGCATGGTGGCCGCCTGCACGATCTACTGGGCACCCGTTGCGACCCCTATGTGAATCGCATGCTTACCGGCGAGGACTTTCACCATCACTGCCATTCCAACCTGACGCGGGCAGTGCTGCCTCATGGCCTGACCGAGTTCGATGTGCATGATGTGTTGAACATCTTCCAGTGCACGGGCCTGAACCATGACGACATGTACTTCATGAAGGCCTGCCCGGCGCAGAAGGGGGATTATCTGGAGTTCTTCGCCGAAATCGACCTGCTCTGTGCATTGTCGACCTGTCCGGGCGGAGATCTGTCCTTGCCGATGTGGGGGCCTGAAGCCCAGGACCCGTTAAGCGTGTGCCGTCCACTGGGAGTGGAAATCTATCGTCTGGACGAATCGCTGCTCGAAGGCTGGAGCCAGCCGCAACGTGCAGCCTATAAGGGCCAGCACGGGTTGCACATTGCCAAGGCCGAATGGGAGCGCTGAGCTTCCAGGCAGCCCCTGCACGTTAGGGTGAAGGGGCTGTAGGCTTAACGATCCTGCGCTTCCTTGGCATCCATTTGTGCGTTGCGCTCGGCCACGCGCTTGCGTTGCTCATCGGTCAGCTCGACCTTGTTGGCGGTGTCGCGCAGCATCATCAAGCCGCCAACGATAGAACCGATAGCAACCACCAGAATCAACCAGGCATACCAGGGCATAGGGCTCTCCTTAATGGGCAGTAGCCCGCAGGCGAAGGTTCGCCTTCGGGCCTGCCTATAACGCTTTGAGTTAAAGCGCTTCGCAGTGGTTCCATTGTATGCCTGATCCGCCTGGTGCGAGCAGAGCGCGGTTCAACGGCCGGTGAGCATGGCGTCCACCGGCGCGTCGGCCCGCAGTTGCCCGGTCAGCAGGAAGTAGATGAAGCCCAGGGCCATGAACACCAGAAATATCAGGCCGATCAGGGCATTGAACCAGGCCATGGCCACCAGGCAGACCGCGGCCAGTGCCAGGGCGATGGCCGGCACCAGCGGGTAGCCCGGGGCGCGGAAGCTGCGTGGCAGATTCGGTTCCGCCCTGCGCAGTTTGAACAGGCTGAGCATGCTCATGATGTACATCACGATGGCACCGAACACCGCCATGGTGATCATGGCGGCAGTGAGGGTCATGCCGCCAAGGTTGATCAGGCCATCGCTGTAGATGGCGGCGATGCCGATCAGGCCGCCGGCGATGATCGCCCGATGTGGCGTCTGAAAGCGCGACAGCCTGGCCAGGGAGGCAGGCAGGTAACCGGCCCGGGCCAGGGCAAAGAACTGGCGCGAGTAGCCGAGAATGATCCCGTGGAAACTTGCCACCAGGCCGAACAGGCCGATCCATACCAGCATGTGCAGCCAGCCGGAACTGTCACCCACAACGGTCTTCATCGCCTGGGGCAGCGGGTCGTTGATGTTCGACAAGCTGCGCCAGTCCCCCACGCCGCCGGCGAAGAACATCACCCCCATGGCCAGCAGCACCAGGGTCAGGATGCCGCTGATATAGGCTTTGGGAATGGTGCGCTTGGGGTCCTTGGCTTCTTCGGCAGCCATGGCCGCGCCTTCGATGGCCAGGAAGAACCAGATGGCAAAGGGAATGGCGGCGAACATCCCGGCAATTGCCGGGGCGCCGAAGGCGTCCGCGCCTGCCCAGCCGTTGAGGGCGAAGTTGCTGAAGCTGAAGGCCGGGGCCACCACGCCCATGAACACCAGGAGTTCGGCCACCGCCAGCACGCAGACCACCAGTTCAAAGGTGGCTGCCAGTTTCACCCCGAGAATGTTCAGGCCCATGAATACGATGTAGGCGCCAACCGCGGCATGTTTCGGATCCAGGGCCGGGAATTGCACGTTCAGGTAAGCGCCGATGGCCAGGGCGATGGCGGGAGGGGCGAAGACGAATTCGATCAGGGTGGCCAGCCCCGCGATCAAGCCGCCTTTTTCACCAAAGGCGCGACGGCTGTAGGCAAACGGGCCGCCGGCGTGGGGAATCGCCGTGGTCAGCTCGGTGAAACTGAATATAAAGCAGGTATACATGGTCGCCACCATCAGCGAGGTCACGAGAAACCCCAGGGTTCCTGCCACGCCCCAGCCATAGCTCCAGCCGAAGTACTCCCCGGAAATCACCAGTCCGACTGCGATGCCCCATAAATGCAGCGTGCCCAAGGTGGGCTTGAGTTGTGTGTTCATCGGTTGCTCCCTGAACGATTAGGACGTGCTCGCGGCTGTTCTGTGCAGTGCCCATGCCAGTTCCTGGAGCACCGTCGTAAAGCACGAAAAGCTGTCGTATCGAGGATGTTTCGCCGATTTTTAGCACTATTGACCTTCAGTGCATGGGGGCGTGATGCCTCGCATCGGGGCAGCCGCGCTCTAGAGGCGAGCGATGCGCTTCATCGCCCCTCGTAAAGGCTGGATGACGCCAGTCTTTACGCTTTCTTTATGCGCTGCCCGCCCCGTCGATCTCGTTCCTTTACAGGCACCCTGCGGACAATGCCTGCATTCGCGGCAATCGCCGTACCACGGAGACATTCCATGAACATTCTGGACGCGGTGTCGCTGCTGCTGGCAGTGGGCCTGTTCATTTATCTATTGGTTGCGCTGCTGCGCGCGGATCGGAACTAGGAGCTGCGGTTATGCACAGTTATGACTATTGGCTGATCCTCGCCTTCTTCGCTCTGGTGCTGTTGCCCGCACCTTGGCTGGGGCGCTTCTACTACCGGGTGATGGAGGGCCAGCGCACCTGGTTGACCCCGGTTCTGGGCCCGGTGGAGCGTGTCTGCTATCGAATCTCCGGGGTCGATCCACAGGTTGAGCAGAGCTGGCAGAAATACACCCTGGCTCTGCTGGCCTTCAACCTGGCCGGGTTTGTCCTGCTGTTTGCCATCTTGCTGTTTCAGGATCACCTGCCGCTCAATCCGCAGCATTTTCCGGGGCAGGAATGGACGCTGGCGTTCAACACCGCAGTCAGTTTCATGACCAACACCAACTGGCAGTCCTACAGCGGCGAAGCCTCCCTGAGCTACCTCAGCCAGATGGTCGGCCTTACCGTGCAGAACTTCGTCAGCGCTGCCACCGGGCTGGCGGTGCTGGTTGCCTTGTGCCGCGGCATTGGCCGGCGTTCGGTGCGCACCCTGGGCAACTTCTGGGTCGATATGACCCGCGCCACCCTCTACGGCCTGCTACCGCTGTGCCTGCTGCTGGCGCTGTTCCTGGTCTGGCAGGGCGTACCCCAGACCTTTGCCCATTACGTGGATGCCCTGACCCTGCAGGGCAATGACCAGGTCATTCCGCTGGGCCCGGCCGCCAGTCAGATTGCCATCAAACAGTTGGGCACCAACGGTGGCGGTTTCTTCGGCGTCAACTCGGCGCACCCGTTCGAGAACCCCACGGCCTGGAGCAATCTGTTCGAATTGGTATCGATCATCCTGATTCCGGTGGCCCTGGTGTTCACCTTCGGCCATTACGTCAAGGACCTGCGTCAGAGCCGGGCGATCATCGCCTGCATGTTCGCCTTGTTCCTGATCGGCGGTGCTACCTCGCTGTGGGCGGAGTATCAACCCAACCCGGCGTTGCAGAACGCAGCGGTAGAGCAGGCTGCGCCCATGGAAGGCAAGGAAGCCCGCTTCGGCACCACTGCCACGGTGCTCTGGTCGGTGACCACCACTGCGGCCTCCAACGGTTCGGTGAATGGCATGCACGACAGCCTCAACCCGCTGAGCGGCATGGTGGCGCTGATCAACATGATGGTCGGCGAAGTGATCTTCGGCGGCGTCGGCGCGGGCCTCTACGGCATGTTGCTGAACGTGTTGATCGCAGTGTTCCTGGCCGGGCTGATGATCGGTCGCACCCCGGAATACCTGGGCAAGAAGCTACAGGCCAAGGAGGTGCAGTTGCTGGTAGTGACCCTGATGGTGATGCCCATCGGCGTCCTGGTGCTGGGCGCCCTGGCCGCCAGCTTGCCGGGGCCGGCAGCAGCCATCAGCAACCCGGGGGCCCATGGCTTCAGTCAACTGCTCTACGCCTACACTTCGGCCAGCGCCAACAACGGCTCGGCGTTCGGTGGCTTCAGCGCCAATACCCCGTTCCATAACCTGATGCTGGGCCTGGGCATGCTGATCGGTCGCTTCGGCTACATCCTGCCGGTGCTGGCCCTGGCCGGCAGCCTGGCGATGAAGAAGACCGCACCCATCGGCCAGAACAGTTTTCCCACCCATGGCCCGCTGTTCGTGGCCTTGCTGACCGTGACCATCTTGCTGGTGGGCGGCCTGACCTTCCTGCCGACCCTGGCGCTGGGCCCAATCGCCGAACATCTGAGCATGGGCTTCTGAGGACCTGATGATGAATATGCATGTTCCTGCCTCGAACAAAGCCGCCGATGCGCTCGCCAAGAGCCAGCCGGCCAAGGCCGACGTGGCGAGTACCGCAATCTCTGCCCTGTGGCGCCCGGCGCTGATCCAGGCTTTCGTCAAGCTTGACCCGCGCCAGTTGCAGCGCTCGCCAGTGATGCTGGTGGTGGAACTGACAGCGATCCTGACCACCGTGCTGTGTTTCATTCCGGACACCGCAGTGCCGACCTTCGTCGCCGCCCAGATTGCTCTCTGGCTGTGGTTCACGGTGCTCTTTGCCAACTTCGCCGAGGCCCTGGCGGAAGGCCGCGGCAAGGCTCGCGCCGACAGCCTCAAGGCCGGTAGCGAGGGCTTGAGCGCCCGCCGCCGGGCCGGCGACGGCAGCTATCAGTTGGTGCCAGCGGTCAATCTGCGCAAAGGCGACGTGGTGCGGGTCGAAGCCGGCGAAATGATTCCCGGCGATGGCGAGGTGATCGAAGGTATCGCCGCGGTCAACGAAGCGGCAATCACTGGTGAATCGGCTCCGGTGATCCGGGAATCCGGCGGTGACCGTTCGGCGGTGACCGGCAATACCCGGCTGGTCTCCGACTGGCTGCTGGTGCGCATTACCAGCAACCCCGGCGAGTCGACCCTGGACCGCATGATCGCTCTGGTGGAAGGTGCCAAGCGGCAGAAGACACCGAACGAAGTGGCCCTGGATATCCTGCTGATCGGCCTGACCCTGATCTTCCTGCTGGTGGTGGTGACCCTGCAGCCCTTCGCCCACTTTGCCAATGGCAGCCTGCCGCTGGTGTTCCTGGTGGCGCTGCTGGTGACCCTGATCCCCACCACCATCGGCGGCCTGCTCTCGGCCATCGGGATCGCCGGGATGGACCGCCTGGTGCGCTTGAACGTGATCGCCAAGTCCGGGCGTGCGGTGGAGGCGGCGGGTGACGTGCACGTGTTGCTGCTGGACAAGACCGGCACCATCACTTTCGGTAACCGCCGTTGCAGCGCCATCTACCCGGCGCCGGGCGTCAGTGCCCAGGTACTGGCCGAAGCGGCCTTGATGGCCTCCCTGGCGGACGACACCGCTGAAGGCAAGTCCATCGTCGAGTACCTGCGGGAGCTTTATCCACAGCCCGAGCCGGGCAGCGATCTGCTGACGGCAGTGCCTTTCAGCGCTGAAACCCGACTGTCCGGGGTCGATTACCAGGGCCGGGTCTATCGCAAGGGTGCAGTGGATTCGGTGTTGAGTTTCGTCGGCCTCAAACGCAGCGAGCTGGCACCGGCCCTGTCCCGGGAGATCGACAAGATCGCCCAGAGCGGCGGCACCCCGCTGCTGGTCTGTGCCGAGGGCCGGATGCTCGGCGCCATTCACCTCAAGGACGTGGTCAAGCCCGGCATTCGCGAGCGTTTCGCCGAGTTGCGCAAGCTGGGCATCCGTACCGTGATGGTGACCGGCGACAACCCGCTGACCGCCGCGGCCATTGCCGCCGAAGCCGGAGTCGACGATGTGCTGGCCGAGGCCACGCCGGAGAAGAAGCTGGCGCGCATTCGCCACGAGCAAAACGACGGGCGTCTGGTGGCCATGTGCGGTGATGGCGCCAACGACGCACCAGCATTGGCCCAGGCCGATGTCGGCATGGCCATGAACGACGGCACCCAGGCGGCGCGCGAGGCGGCCAACATGGTCGACCTGGACAGCGACCCGACCAAGCTGCTGGATGTGGTGCAGATCGGCAAGGAGCTGCTGGTGACCCGGGGTGCCCTGACCACCTTCTCCATCGCCAACGACGTGGCCAAGTACTTCGCCATCCTGCCGGCGCTGTTCGCGGCGATTTATCCACAGCTGGGGGTGCTCAACATCATGGGGCTGGCCAGCCCGCAGAGCGCAATCCTTTCGGCCATCGTGTTCAACGCCCTGATCATCGTGGTGCTGATCCCCCTGGCATTGCGTGGGGTGCGGGTACAGGCGGCCAGTGCCGCGCACCTGCTGCGGCGCAACCTGTTGATCTACGGCGTGGGTGGCATTGTCGTGCCCTTTGTCGGGATCAAGCTGATCGACATGCTGTTGACCGCGCTGCACCTGGTGTAACGGCCTGCAGATCTGAACGAATCGAGGAGTGAGAAATGACTAGCGTAGTGCGTCCGGCCTTGAGCCTGATTGTGTTGATGACCCTGATCACCGGTGTGGCCTATCCCCTGGTGGTGACCGGCGTGGCCCAGTTGGCCTTCCCGGAACAGGCCAATGGCAGCCTGGTGCGCGATGCCGACGGCAGGGTGCGGGGTTCGGCCCTGATCGCCCAGGATTTCGTCGGTGATGCCTGGTTCCATCCGCGCCCTTCGGCGGGGGCCTTTGCCACGGTATCCAGCTCTGCCAGCAACCTGGCGCCGAGCAACCCGGCCCTGGCCACGAGGGTGATCGAGGATGCCGGCAAGCTCCTGGTACCGGGGCAGGGGCCGGTGCCCCTGGCATTGCTGACCACTTCGGGCAGCGGCCTCGATCCACACTTGCCACCGCAGGCAATTGACTATCAACTGGCGCGGGTCGCGGCGGCGCGCAACCTGTCGCCAGCCAAGTTGCAGGCCCTGGTGGACGCCCATATGGAGCAGCCGCTGGTGGGGCCGCCGGTGGTCAATGTACTGGCCCTGAACCTGGCCCTGGAACAGCTGTAGCCGCTGCCGAACCTGCGAGGCTGCAAAATGCCCCGCGGGGGCTTCCAGCCCCAGGGAGCGCTGGCAAACGCAACTGAAGTGAGCGCAGATTGAACCGAATGTCTTGTCGCAGAGAGATAACCCATGAGTGATTCCGGTCGAGCCGACGCGCTGCTAGCCGAGCTGCCACGGGACGGCCGCGGCCGGCTCAAGGTGTTCCTGGGCGCCGCCCCCGGGGTTGGCAAGACCTACGCCATGCTCCAGGCGGCCCATAGCCAACTGCGCCAAGGGGTCAAGGTGCTTGCCGGGGTGGTGGAGACCCATGGCCGCGCTGAGACCGAAGCCTTGTTGAGCGGGCTGCCCCAGCAGCCCTTGGTGCGTTCGGAATACCGTGGCGTATTGCTGGAGGAAATGGACCTCGACGGCCTGCTCAAGGCCAAGCCCAAGCTGGTACTGGTGGACGAACTGGCCCACAGCAATGCCCCGGGCAGCCGGCACGCCAAGCGCTGGCAGGACATTCAGGAGTTGCTGGCGGCCGGGATCGACGTCTTCACCACGGTCAATGTCCAGCACCTGGAAAGCCTCAATGACCAGGTGCGCGGCATTACCGGGGTCCAGGTGCGCGAAACCCTGCCTGACTGGGTGTTGCAAGAGGCCTATGAGTTGCTGCTGGTGGACTTGCCGCCCCGAGAGCTGCTGGAGCGTTTGCGGGACGGCAAGGTCTACGTGCCGGAGCAGGCGCGGGCGGCCATCGATGCATTTTTCACCCAGACCAACCTCACCGCCCTGCGCGAACTGGCGATGCAGACCGCCGCCGCCCAGGTGGACAACGACCTGGCCCAGGGCTATCGCCAGTTGGGGCAGGCGGCACCGGCGGTGCGCGGGCGGCTGCTGGTGGGTATCGACGGCGATGCCCAGGCCGAGCGGCTGGTCCGTCACGCCAGCCGTGTGGCTCAGCGTCGCCACCTGCCCTGGAGCCTGGTGCATGTGGATAACGGCCGGTTGCGCGACGAGCAGGCACGCTTGCGCTTGCAGGCTGCTCAACAACTGGCCGAGCGCCTGGGCGGGGAAGTGGTCCTGTTGCGCGCCGGCGAGGTGGCCAAGACCTTGATCCAGCACGCCGCGGAGCGTCGCGCCAGCCTGCTGCTGGTGGGGCAGTCCAGGCGCCGCTGGCGCCGGCGCTGGTTCGGTGGCGGCTTGGCGGCGCGCTTGCTGCGCAATGCCGATGGCCTGGAGATCAATGTCCTGGACAGCGAGCCCCAGCCCCATCAGCCGGGCCTGCGGGTCAAGCATTCGCTGATCTGGTTCGACTACGTCCTGGCAGTCCTGGCCACCCTCCTGGCCAGCGCCCTGGCCTGGGGGGTGGCCAGTGTCCTGCCGTTGCCGAACATCTCCCTGGTGTTCCTCGCCGCGGTGCTGCTGGTGGCAGTGCGCAGCAGCCTGGGGCCGGCCCTGGCTTGCGCGGCGCTGTCCTTTCTCAGTTATGACTTCCTGTTCATTCCGCCGAACTTCTCCCTGGCCATCCAGCGGGAAGAAGATGTACTGACCCTGCTGTTCTTCCTGCTCATGGCCGCGCTGACCGGCAATCTGGCGGCCCGCCAGCGCCGGCAGTTGCAGGCCTTGCGCGATACCCAGGAGGAAACCGGCGAGCTCCTGGACCTGTCGCGCAAGTTGACTGCCGCCACTGACCGACAAGCGGTGATCAGCGCCGCGGCCCAGCATTTGAATGGTCGCGACGAGTTGCGTGTCTGCCTGATCAACCGCGACGGGCAGGGTGGATGGAAAGTCGAGACCGGTGGTTCGCCGCAGTTCTCCGAGGCCGAGCGCGCGGCGGCCGACTGGGCCTGGCAGCATGACCAGCCGGCGGGGCTGGGCACCGGGACCTTGCCCTTTGGTCGATGGTGGTGGTGGCCGCTGTCGGTGGATGACGGGCCCCTGGGGTTGCTCGGTGTCTGCCCCCGTGAGGGCGAGGAGTTCAGCGGCCAGCGCCGGCGCCTGCTCACTGCGCTCAGCCAGCCACTGGCCCAGGCCCTGGCACGGGCGCGGCTGGCCGAGGACCTGGAAGCGGCGAGGCTGCACGGGGAGACCGAACAGTTGCGCAGCGCCTTGCTGGCTTCGGTATCCCATGACCTGCGCACACCGCTGACCTCAATGCGCGGCAGTATCGACAGCCTGCTGGCCCTGGGGGAAGCGATCCCCCTGGAAGATCGGCGAGAGCTGCTGGAGGGCACGCGGGATGAGGCCGAGCGCCTGGACCGCTATATACAGAACCTGCTGGACATGACCCGGCTCGGCCATGGGGCCCTGAAGCTGGCCCGGGACTGGGTCGCGCCGGGGGATATCGTCGGCAGTGCCCTGAACCGCCTGCGGGCGGTGCTGGCGCCGTTGCAAGTGGCCACCGAACTGCCAGCGGACTTGCCCTTGCTTTACGTCCATGCGGCGCTGATCGAGCAGGCGCTGGTCAATGTGCTGGAGAATGCTGCCCGCTTCTCGCCACCCCAGGGCCATCTGCAGTTGAAAGTCAGTGCCAGCGAGCAGGAATTGAGCTTCGCCGTCAGTGATGAGGGCCCGGGGATTCCCGAGGATGAGCGGGCAAAGATCTTCGACATGTTCTACACCGCTGCCCGTGGCGACCGCGGCGGGCAAGGCACCGGCCTGGGCCTGGCGATCTGCCAGGGCATGGTCGGCGCCCATGGCGGGCATATCAGTGTCGCCGAGGGCATTGGCGGCAAGGGGACATGCATCACCTTGCACCTGCCGTTGCAGACCCAGCCGGAGCTTGAGTCCGACCTGTGAATACCTGTAGAACGCGCTGCGGCCTTGCCGCGTCAGCGCCACACGGATGCGGCATGCCTTGCGCTACGCTTTTGCCTCTTAATTTGTCTTGAACTGAAACCATGAGCCAGACCGCGACCATCCTGGTCATCGACGACGAGCCGCAGATTCGCAAGTTCCTGCGCATCAGCCTGGCGTCCCAGGGATACAAAGTGATTGAAGCCGGGACCGGCACCGAAGGCCTGGCCCAGGCCGCCTTGAACAAACCGGACCTGCTGGTACTTGATTTGGGGCTGCCGGACATGGATGGGCAGCAGGTGCTGCGCGAGTTTCGCGAGTGGTCGGCGGTGCCGGTGCTGGTGCTTTCGGTGCGTGCCAGCGAGCTGCAGAAGGTCGAGGCGCTGGATGGTGGTGCCAACGACTATGTGACCAAGCCTTTCGGTATCCAGGAGTTCCTGGCGCGGATTCGCGCCCTGTTGCGCCAGGCGCCGAGCGGGGAAGTGCAGGAGGCGGCGTTGCAAGTGGGGCCGCTGACGGTCGACCTGGCTTATCGGCGGGTGCTGCTGGACGGTGTCGAAGTGGCCCTGACCCGCAAGGAATATGCGGTGCTGGCCCAGCTGGCGCGGCACCCGGGGCGGGTGATTACCCAGCAGCAACTGCTCAAGGACATCTGGGGCCCGACCCACACCGAGGACAGTCATTACCTGCGGATCGTGGTCGGGCACTTGCGCCAGAAGCTGGCGGACGATCCGACCCGGCCACGCTTCATCGTCACCGAGGCGGGGGTCGGCTACCGCTTGCTGGGCGCCGATTCCTGAGTTTGCGGCCTTTCGCTACTGGTCCTGCTCGTAGCGGTCCAGGGTATCGCTGGCAATCTCACGGCCCAGGGCGATCAGCTCCGGCGCCTTGTAGAACTCGAAGAAGCGGCAGACGCGCTTGGGCACGTTGATGAGGATATCCGGCGGGTAACCGGCGATCTTGTACTGCGCCAGGGAGGTCTGCATGACCTCGAAGCTCTGGTTGACTAGGTCCAGCAATGACGCCGGGCCGACGTTGTCGATGATGAAGGAGCCGCTGGCGGATTTCGGCGCGCCGTCGGTTTGCGGCGCGGCGGCCGGTTGCTGGGCTTCCGGTTCGGCGCCCTCGACCCATGGATTGATCTCCGCGGCTTCGCTCTTGAAGGCTTCCTGCTCGAGCAGTAGCAGTTGTTCGGCCTGCTTGCGGCGAAACGGCAGGTGTGAGCCCAGGGAGTTGATCAGGCTGTCAAAGCGGCTCTTGAACGCGGGTGGGCGCTGGATTACCGGTAACTGGTAGTGGCGCTGGTTGGTGGAGTTGAGGTTCACCGCAATGATCAGGTCGCAGTGGCTGGAAACCACCGGAACGATGGGCAGCGGGTTGAGCAGGCCGCCGTCCACCAGCATGCGGTTGCCCTGCATGACCGGGGTGAACAGGCTGGGGATCGCGGCGGAAGCACGCATGGCCTGATGCAGGCAGCCTTCCTGGAACCAGATTTCCTGCTGGTTGGTCAGGTCGGTGGCGACGGCGGTATAGGGGATGCGCAGGTCTTCGATGTTCACTTCGCCGACGATCTTGCGGATCTGGCCGAAGACTTTCTCGCCGCGAATCGCCCCCAGCCGAAAGCTCACGTCCACCAGGCGCAGCACGTCGAGGTAGTCCAGGCTTTCGATCCATTCCCGGTACTCGGCGAGCTTACCTGCGGCGTAGATGCCGCCGACCACCGCGCCCATCGAGCAGCCGGCAATGCAGGCGATGTCATAACCGCGTTTTTCGATTTCCTCGATGACGCCGATATGGGCGTAACCGCGAGCGCCCCCCGACCCAAGGACCAATGCGACACGTTTGCTCATGATTCGTCCCTTCGACAAACAGGCTGCAACAATGCACCCATAGCGCCTCGTGGTTCAATTGCTGATGCGCTGCGGGGCCTGTGAGTTTTTTTCTAGGGCCGCCGGGGCCGCGAGGCTATGCTCCTGCAGCTATATTTTCCAAGGGGTGGGACTGGCACTTTTTCCTGCGGCCATCGTCTTAACCTGTACGACTGTTTTCCCTATCTTGAGGTGTCATCGATGAAAGCCTGGATCTGCCTGCCCCTGATTGCGTTGGTATTGACCGGTTGTGCAGGCAAGACTGCCTACCGTGACAGTTGCGGCACGCAGCTGGACGCTGCCTGGCACGAGCTGGACCTGGCCAAGGCCGAAGGTTTCGCTGGCACCGTGAGCTACTCCAAGGCATTGTCGCTGCTGACCGGCGCCAAGACCCAGCAGCAGTTCGAAGCCTTCGAAGGCTGCACCAACAAGGCCGAGAAGGCGCGTTTCTACATTCGTGAGTCCCGGGCCGGGCGCTGAGCCGCGACAGCCGCTAAGCTGGTCCGACAATCATCACCGCGAACCTGAATGATCTGGCGCAATGCCTGTCGCCGGTTCGCGGTGCCAATCTTGGAACTGGATAAGCCGAAGTCAGGCTTTTGACTCGTGTTGGGGAAGCCTTGATGTCTGCCTTGGTTGATCGTTTGGTGGCTCAGGTTCTGGGCCTGGAAGTGAGTTTGCTGGCTTGTCAGGCCCGCTTGTCGGCCGCCACGGATGCCGAGGCCTTGCATGATCTGCGCATCAGTGTGCGACGCTTGCGCAGCCTGTTGCGCCCGTTGCGTGGCCTGCCCGGAGTGGAGCAACTGGAAGCCGCGGCCAGCGAAGTGGGGCGGGTGACCACGCCGATTCGTGATCGTGAAGTATTGGCGGCCTATCTGCATCAGCATGGCCAGCATGCTGCTGCCGACCGTCGTACCTCACAACTGTTGCATGAGTGCTCGGCAGTGGCCGCGGGGGCGGAATTGGCGCAGTTGTTTCTGGTGCTGGATGCCTTCCCCAGGTTCCTCCGGGCCTCTGAGCGCCAAGGTTTGCTGCGGGGCCTGCGCGGCAGTATCGAAAAACGCCTGGCCAAACAGTGGAAAGCCTTGGGCCAGGCGCTGCTGGACCCTGCCCACGACCGTCATCGCCTGCGTCTGCTGATCAAGCGGGTGCGTTACGCCGCCGATGCCTATCCCGAGTTGGATCGCTTGCCCTCCCAGGCGATGAAGCGCCTCAAGGCGGCTCAGAGCGCCCTGGGCGATTGGCATGATTGCTGGCAATGGCTGGCCCAGGCCGAGCAGCAACTGGATTTACTGCCCTGTGTGGCGGTCTGGCGCAGAACCATGCTCAAGGCCGAGGCCCGCTCCGATCAGGTGCTGGAGCAACTGCATCGCGATTGCTTCAAGCGGTGAAGGCCAAAGGGCGGCTTATCTGTCCGCTGCTTTGGCCGGAATAATGGCTGTGTGGCTCTGCGACGCTGGTTAAGATCCCTCAGTCTATTTTTTGTCCCCCGAGGTTTTCATGCGTTTCTACGATTTGCTCGAAGCCGTTCGCGGCCAGCCCCAGGCGCTGACCATTCCGGCGGAATGGGCCCAGGGGCGCGCCAGTTTCGGTGGCCTGGTGGTTGCTCTGCAGTATGAAGCGATGCGGGCCAAGGTTGCGGCGGACCGCCCCGTGCGGTCGCTGGCGGTCACCTTTGTCGGCCCGGTGGCGCCAGATGTGCCGGTCAGTTTCGAGGTGGATGTGCTGCGCGAAGGCAAGGCCGTCAGCCAGGTACTGGGGCGGGTCATGCAGGAGGGTCAGGTGGTGACTCTGGTGCAGGGCAGTTTTGGCGCTTCCCGTGAATCGTCCGTCAGTGTGGCCGCCGAACCAGCGCCCGAAATGAAACACTGGGATGACTGCCAGGAGCTGCCTTATATCCAGGGCGTGACGCCGGAGTTCATGCGTCATCTGGCAATGCGCTGGAGCATCGGTGGCCTGCCATTCACCGGCAATCGTTCCCGCGACATGGGCGGTTGGGTGCGCTTGCGTGGGGATGTGAAGGAAGAACCGGTCACCGAGGCGCATATCCTGGCGCTGGTGGATGCCTGGCCGCCGGCGCTGTTGCCGCACCTGACCAAGCCCGCTGCGGGCAGCACCCTGACCTGGACCATCGAGTTCGTCCAGCCGTTGCTGGAACTGAGCACTCTGGACTGGTGCAAGTACCGGGTGGAAATCGAACACGCGCGTGACGGCTACGGGCATGCGGCAGCGGCCTTGTGGAATGCTGAGGGCCAATTGATCGCCCTGAGCCGCCAGACGGTGACCATCTTCGCCTGAGCCATCAGTGCCGGTGGCGCTGCAACCAGGCACGCCACCAGGCACCGCTCAGGACAAAGCGCGGAAAGGTCACGAACTGTTCCACCAGCAGCCGTTGCACGGCATCCTTGCGATCACTGAAGGGCTCGGCGGCCTGGGCCTCCAGGCTGTGTCCGTGGCGCTGCAGGCCCAGGGCTGCGAGGATGCCGACCACACCGATGGCCAGGCTCAGGAAGCTCAAGGAAAACACGCCCGAAACAATCAGCAGAAAGCCGATGATGAATAGCGGTACGGCAATCAGGTGCAATACCAGATTGGCAGGGTGCTGGTGATTCTGCGGGTAGACGCGCCATTGCCAGGCGGGGAGGTTGGGGTGACGTTTGCCCATGATGATCATCCTTAGTTCTTGAAGACTCATGAACCAAGGATAGGGGCCAGTTGGGATGGCGGCGAATCAAGGCTGGCTATCGGTGCGATAGCCAGTAGAGGGGGGTAGAGGCACTCGGATCAGAGTTTCAGCTGGCCTATGGCTTTGCTCAACTCACCAGCCAGGGTCGCCAGTTCACTGCTGGTGGTGGCCGAGGCAACGGTCTGTTGCACGGTGTTCTCGGTGACATCGCGAATGCTCACCACCGCCCGGTTCATTTCTTCCGCTACCTGGCTCTGCTGTTCCGCTGCAACAGCGATCTGCGTGTTGCTTTCGCGCATCTGGGCTACGGCGCCGGTTATTTCCGCCAGTGCCGCGCCGGCTTCCTGGGCCTGTTGCACGCAGTCATCGGCCTTGAACGAGCTTTCCTGCATGAAATCCACGGCATCCCGGGTGCCGGCCTGCAGGGCCGAGACCATGCTGGTGATCTCGTCGGTGGAGGTCTGTACACGCTTCGCCAGGTTGCGCACTTCATCTGCTACCACGGCAAAACCGCGGCCCATTTCCCCTGCTCGAGCGGCTTCGATGGCGGCATTGAGTGCCAGCAGGTTGGTCTGCTCGGCGATGCTGTGGATAACGTTGACCACGCCATTGATCTTCTGGCTGTCCTCGGCGAGCTTCTGAATCATCTCGGCGGTCTGCTGCACGCCATTGGAAAGCCCGGCGATGGATTTCTGCACCCGGCCCACCACTTCATGGCCGGTACCGGCCAGGGTGTCGGCGGTCTGCGACAGGTCCCGGGTGGCACCGGCATGCTGGGCGATGTGATAGACGGTGGCGGACATCTCGTTGATGGCCGTGGCGGCCTGATCGGTTTCGCTCTGCTGGCCGAGCATGCCGTGGCGTACATCGTTCATGCTCGAGGCCAGGCGTGCGGCGCCCTGGTCCAGCTGTCGGGCGGTATTGGCCACGGTATTGACTACCCGCTGGTATCCGGCCTGCATGGCATTGAAGGCGCTGGCCATCTGACCCACCTCGTCCTTGCAGGACAGCGGCACGCGAGCAGACAGGTCGCCGGTCTTCTCCACGTGCAGCATGACGTCCTTGAGGGTGTTGAGTTGGCTGAGGAGAAAACGGATCAGCAACTGCGAGGCGCAGAGCATGGCGAACATCAGGATGAACACTGCGACGGCGTAATTGGTGAAACGATCGCTGAAGACCTGGGCCAGGCTAGGGGCGTAGGCCAGTACGGCGACCTGCTGGCCGTCGGCGCGCTGGATCACGTCAGCGCCCAGTAGCGGGTTTTCACCGAACAGCGGCATCGGGTTGAGCTCGACCCAGCCGTTGGCGCCATTGAGTTCGCTGAGAGTCTGCTCGTTGAGGCTGGGGGTCTGCCCCCGGGAGAAATACAGCAGGTGTTCGGCGCTGGGCAGCGCCTGTCCGACGGGCCAGGCGCCGAGCAGCCTCGCCTCGGCCTGGGCGGCAGCCTGGGCTGTCTGGCTGCGAGCCTGTTGCTCCAGTTGCACGGCGTACAGCACCAATAACAAGGTGGTGACGAAGGCGACTGCATTGACCGCCCAGAATTTGTACTTCAGCGAGATATTGCTAAGCCAGGCACCCATGGAAGGTCTTCTCTGATTGAGCGAAACAGTATTGGCAAGGTGCCATTATTGTGCCGCCATGATCTCGGAAAAATCTTGATGTGGGTCAAGCAATCTCTGGCAAGCGAAAAAACGCCCGAGAGCAGGCGGTACTGTGGCTTGCAAGCTCCTCCAGGGTTTCACCGCGGTGCAACGCAACTTCTCGTAAAACCTCGGTCAGATAGGCTGGTTCGTTACGACCATTTTTCGGCTTTGGCCGCAAGCTGCGGGGTAGCAGGTAGGGGGCATCGCTTTCCAGCATCAGGCGCCCGCGGGGGATGTCGCGTACCAGCGGGTGCAGGTGGGTGCCGCGGCGTTCGTCGCAGATCCAGCCTGTGATGCCGATGTGCAGGTCCAAATCGAGGTAGCTGAACAGGGCCTTTTGTTCACCGGTAAAGCAGTGGACTACAGCAGCCGGCAAGCGATCACGGAAATCCCGCAGGATGTCCAGCAAGCGCTGGTTGGCGTCACGTTCGTGGAGAAACACTGGCAACTGCAACTCGACAGCCAGGGCCAGGTGTTCTTCCAGGACTTTTTCCTGTTGCGGGCGGGGAGAGAAGTCCCGGTTGAAGTCCAGGCCGCATTCGCCCACGGCGCGTACCCGCGGCTCTCCAAGTAGAGCGCGCAAGCGTCGCGGGCTGTCGGCATTCCAGTCGCTGGCGCTGTGGGGATGCAGCCCGGCGGTGGCAAACAGTCTCTGCCCGTCGGCGTCCAGTTTCTGGCACAACTCCAGGGCCTGTTCACTGCCTTCGACGCTGGTTCCGGTGAGGACCAACTGGCACACCCCAGCATCATAAGCACGATTGAGAACGGCTTGGTGTTTTTCGGCAAAACTGGGATTGGTCAGGTTGACGCCGATATCGATGAGTTGCATGGTGCTATCTCCGCCTGCGGCCGGAAAGCATATCAGAGCTGTAGATTTATAAGAAAAACCAAGAACTACAACGAGTTATAGCTGTCTTTTGCTGCCGGACCAGAGCAACGGCCACGTTCTTCAGCGCCATTGCACGGGTCTTTCGCAGCTTGCCAGCGCTCAAGGCGCTCTGTTTCTGGCAATCAATTCTTCAAAAAACGACGAAGGGTTGAACAGTATTCTTTGCGGAGAACGGATGACCCGATCCTCGATATTGCTCGCGCTGTGCCTGTCATTGCTGCTGCCCTTGCCGGCGCTGGCGCGCTTGCCCGGGCCACTGGAAGCACACGCCACGGGAAAAGTGCGCGACCTGGCGGAAATCCGCAGCAGCCGGGTACTCCGGGTGCTGGTCAATCAGAGCCGCAATAGCTCCGGAGAAGTCCAGGGCCAGGCCATAGGTGTCGAGTACCACCGCCTGCGCTCGTTCGAGCAGTACCTCAATGGCCATGCTCGCGACGGCCAGGAAATCAGCCTGAAGATCATTCCCAAAGCCAAGGATCAATTGCTGGGTGCATTGCAGCGGGGCGAGGGCGACCTGGTGGCGCCTGGTGAGCTGCTGGAAGCCCATCCCGGAAATGCGGTCAGCTCCAGCGACCCGATCGTCAGTAATGTTCCCCTGCTGCTGGTCGGGATCAAGGGTGAGCGCCGTTATACACGGATCGAACAGCTGTCCGGCAAGACCCTGACCCTGACTACCGGTAGTGCGGCGGGGGACGCGGTCAGCCAGATCAATCAGAAGCTGGCCCTGCACAAGCTGGCGCCGATCAAGGTGGAGTGGGTCGACCCCAGCCTGGCGGTGGAGGATGTGCTGGAAATGGTCCAGGGCGGTATTTTCCACCTGACGGTTGTCGAGCAGCCGATTGCCGAACGCTGGAGCAAGATCCTGCCCAAATTGCGTTTGGACAGGCAGTTGAAGATCAGTGAGCCGGGTGAAGAACACTGGTTTGTCCGGCGCGATGCGTCGATGCTGCGGGCGAGTATCGACCGCTTCCTCAAGACCTATAAGGCGCCGGCGGATCAGGATGTGGCGTTCCTGCGTATCTACCGACGCCAGTATCAGGTGCACTATCCCCTGGCGCGGGCCGACCGTCAGCGTCTGGAAAAACTGCGTCCGGTTTTGCAGAAGCATGCCGGCGAGCAGGGCATGGACTGGCTGAACCTGGCGGCGCTGGCGTTCAAGGAGTCAGCGTTGCAACCCCCTTCCAGAAGCGGCAGCGGCCCTACCGGGCTGATGCAGATCACGCCTTCGGCAGCGCAGCGGGTCGGGGTCAACAATATTCAGTCCGTAGATAGCAACGTGCAGGCAGGCGCCAAGTACCTGGCGATGATTCGCCGTAAATTTTTTGCCAGCCCCAAACTCAATGAGCGCGAGCGCATGGCATTTGTGCTGGCGGCCTACAACATGGGGCCGGAGCGGGTGCAGGGTATGCGCAGTGAAGCCCGGCGGCGGGGGCTCAACCCCAACCAGTGGTTCTTCCAGGTGGAGCGCATCGCCATGGAGCAAGTGGGCATGGGGGCCGTCAGCTATGTTAATAGCGTCAACAAATACTATCTGGCCTTTGATCGTGAACGAGACTCCCTGGAGCCTCCGGAGCGAAAAGTTGCGTCACGTAAATAATCTAAAAAATCGATTATTAGCTTGGGTAATTTCCGCTTTTAACATGATTAAAACTGATTAGTATGGCGACCAACTTTCCTACCTTCACACAGGACTACACAGCATGAGCACACTGACCAACAAGCTACTGGGCACTCGCGCGGGCTACGGCTTGACCGTACTGCGGATCTTCGTCGGCATCATCTTCGTGGCTCACGGCTCGCAGAAACTCTTTGGCTGGTTTGGTGGTGGCGGTCTGGCGGGAACGGCGCAGTGGATGGAGAGTATCGGCCTGGCTCCCGGCTATTTGATGGCGTTGTTATCGGGGGGCACCGAATTCTTTGCCGGTCTGGCATTGATCATTGGCCTGCTGGCGCGTCCCGCTGCATTGGGCCTGTCGTTTACCTTGCTGGTGGCGATTTTCTCGGTGCATATCAGCCATGGCCTGTTCATGGTCAACAACGGTTATGAGTTCGCTCTTGCACTGCTTGGCGGCACTGTCGCAGTTCTGATTGAGGGGGCCGGCAAGCTGTCTCTGGATGCGGCAATCGCCAAGTAAGTCGATGCGCGGGCGGTGTTCCAGAGGCTCTGGATCAGCCGTCGGCAAAGTTATCCCAGGCCTGCGAATGCAGGCCTTTTTCGTTGCTGACAAATCTTGACACTGACCTGTCGGCTTCTCTAGGATGCTGCTCATGCGCCGATTTAAACAGCTACTTGCGGGGCGCCAGGTGAGTCGAAAGATCACTGATAGAAGCTATAGTCAGGCTTCGAAATACCGCTAAAGCGCTGGTTCGGTGTTGCCTCTCACCTGCCCGGCAGAAATCTGAGGCAGAGACACAATACGATGAATGCACCACGCCCCCTTGTACGTCTTGCGCCGATCACGGCGAGTCTTTCCCAGCGCAATCCGAAAATCCTCCTGGGTGGCAAGCACCAGCCCACACTATTGCGTTATCTCGACGGTTGGCCACGACGTTCCCCGGGCCCAGCGGCGTTTCTGATTCAATTTGTCGAAGAAGGTGAGTCCCTGGCACGCTTTGCCAGCGACAGCTTCGATCTGGCGGTCATTCCGGCACCCAGTGCTGCGGATGCTGCTGAAGTCATCAAGCAACTGACCCGCGTCGCTCGCCAGGGGTTGATCATCCGCCGCCAGTTCAGCAGTTGACCCGCCGGTAGTGCATCACGGCTGCTGAACTGCGCCTTGTACAGATCGGAATTCCATTGAACAGAAACCGACTGGAACGTCTTCAGTCGTGGCGGCTGTCCGTCATTTGGTGGCGATTAATGGCTTGATGATCAAACTACGGCATTGCGTTTGGCCAATTCGGCCAAGGCCACCAGGTTGGAAACATTGAAACGCTTGAGTAACCGCACTTTGTAGGTGCTGACGGTCTTGTGACTGATCAACAGCGCATCGGCAATCTGCTGGTTGTTCAGACCGGTAGCCAGCAGTTTCAGCACTGTTATTTCGCGGTCGGTCAGGCGGGAAATCAACACACTCTCCTGGTTGGCGGCGTTGGTGTTCTGCTGCAGGATATTAATGGTGTCTTCCGGAAAGTAGCTGTACCCGGAAAGGATGGCCTTTACCGCATTGGCCAATTCGTGAAGGTTCTCGGTCTTGCACAGAAAGCCTGCGGCTCCGGCTTGCAGGCAGCGCAGGGCGAAGTTTTTCGAATCACTTGAGGTCAGTACCAGGGTCTTGACGTGCAGCCCGGCGGACTTGATGTGCGCGATGACCGAGAAACCATCCAGGTTGGGGATGCCCAGGTCGAGGATCAGCAGGTCCGGCAGGTGTTTGCGCACCAGTTGCACGGCATCGGCACCGTTGTCGGCTTCGGCGACGATATTGTGATGATGAGGATCCAGCACCGACCTGATGGCCAGTCTGATCAGTGGATGGTCATCGACGATAATGATGTTGCCCATGTGGTACTTTCCCTTTGTTTTTGAGGTGTTGGTAGTTATTGGCTAGCTCTGTGGGGAATGGGTATCAAGCAGTGTGGCGTGCCGATTGCCGACGCTCTTGTCGAACCTATGCCCTGGGCCGTACGGCTCGGCTGTTTGGCCCTATGATTGGCTGACCTCTCTGAAATCTAAATCGGACAAATCTGATAGTGATGTCCATAGATCGGTGGCAGATGCCGCTCATGACGTGCCGGCTTTGTCGGCTCATACAACTAATGCGCAGCATGCATAAGGCTGGAGGCTGATTAGCCAATTGAGTACCAAGCTCATCACACAGGATGGTTACGACGCTCTGAAACAAGAGCTGGACTATTTATGGCGGGAGAAGCGCCCGGATATCACGCAGAAGGTCACCTGGGCGGCCTCGCTGGGCGATCGCAGCGAGAATGCGGACTATCAGTACAACAAGAAGCTTCTGCGGGAAATCGATCGTCGGGTGCGCTACATACGCAAGCGTCTGGAAGACATGAAGGTGGTTTCCTACGCGCCGGAACAGGAGGGACGGGTGTTCTTTGGTGCTTGGGTCGAAGTCGAAAACGAGGCGGCCGAGATCAAGCGCTTTCGTATCGTCGGTTACGACGAGATCTACTTGCGCAAGGACTACATCTCCATCGATTCGCCCATGGCCAGGGCGTTACTGAAGAAGGAAGTGGGTGACGAGGCCGTTGTCCACACCCCGGCAGGTGAAACCTGCTGGTGGATCAACCAGATCGATTATGTGAAGTAGGCTCGCCGACCTGGGCAGGCGAGCCTTGGGCTTTCAACCTTCGCGCAATACATTCAGCGGGCTGGCGTTCAATGCTCGACGGGTACCGAAAACTCCCGCCCCGCCTACCAACAGCGCCCCCACCAGAGGCAACAGTAACAACCATGGATGCGGGTGCCAGGGCAGATCGAAAGCGAACCGGTAGAGTACCAGGCTGACCAGTTCGCACCCCAGTGCCGCCAGCAGGCCGCTGACTGCACCCAGCAGGCCGAACTCGATCCGCCTGGCTTTCACCAGCAGTTGCCGCTCGGCCCCGAGGGCACGCAGCAGCGCCCCCTGGCGAATGCGTTCGTCCAGGGTGGCCTGGAGTCCGGAAAACAGCACTGCCATTCCTGCCGCCAGGACAAACAACAACACATACTCCACCGCCAGGGTGACCTGGGCCAGGATGCTGCGCAGTTGTTCCAGCAGGGCTTCGACCTGAAGGATGGTCACTGCCGGGAAGGCCCGGGACAGCTCGACAATCTGCTGATCGTGCCCAGGGCTCAGGTAGAAGCTGGTCAAGTAGGTGGCGGGCAGATCCTTCAAGGTGCCCGGTTGGAAGATCATGAAGAAGTTTGGCTGGAAGTTGTCCCAGTTGATGCTGCGCAGGCTGGTGACCCGGGCCTCCCGGTTGGCGCCGGCGACCGTGAAGGTCAGGTGATCACCCAGCTTAAGCTTCAGGCTCTGCGCCACCTTGGCCTCGACCGAGACGCCGGGCAACCCGTCATCCGGCTGGGCTGACCACCAACTGCCCTCGATAATGCTGTTGCCGCTGGGCAGATCGGCGGCCCAGGTCAGGCTCAGATCGCGTTGTATGGCCCGATCACCGCTGGAATCCTTGCTGACGATCTCCCTTACCGGCTCGCCATTGATGCTCACCAGGCGCCCCGGAACCACGGGGTACAAGGGCGCCGAAGGGGCGGAGAGCTGCACCAGGCGCTCGCTGAAGGCCTGTTTTTCCGCCGGCAGAATGTTCAGTGCGAAGTAGTTGGGGGCATTTTTCGGCAATTGGTTTTGCCAGGTGTCCAGCAGTTCGCCCCGCAGCAGGGCAATCAGCGCCATGGACAACAGAATCAGGCCGAAAGCCAGGGATTGCCCGGCCGCAGCCAGGGGGTGACGCAGCAACTGGCCCAGGCCCAGGCGCCACGGCAGGGCGGCGCGGGCCAGCAGGCGCCGCAGGCTTTGCAACAGCAACAGCAACAAGCCACCCAATACCAGTGCCGCCAGCAGGCCACCGCCCAGCAGGGCGAAGGTCAGCACCAGGTCCAGGCTCAAGCGCCACATGATCAGGCCCAGGGCCAACAGAGCGGCGCCGTAGATCATCCAGGTGCTGGAGGGGATTGGCAGCAGGTCGCGCCGCAGTACGCGCAAAGGCGGCACCCGTCCCAGCGCAGCCAGGGGCGGCAAGGCGAATCCGGCCAGGGCCACCAGCCCGGTACCGATGCCGGCGATGGCGGGTAGCAATCCCCCGGGTGGTACGTCGTTGGGCAGCAGGTCATGTAGCAGGTAAAACAGGCCGAGCTGGGCCAGCCATCCCAGCAACGCCCCACTGAGGCTGGCCAGCAGACCCAGAACGCCCAGCTGTACGCTGAACAGCAGCATGGTTTCCCGGCGTGAGAGGCCCAGGCAACGAAGCAGGGCACTGGCATCAAAGCGTCGCGCGGCGAAGCGATTGGCCGACAAGGCTACTGCAACCCCTGACAGCAGCACCGCTACCAGGCTGGCCATGTTCAGATAACGTTCGGCCTTGCCCAGGGCTCCACCGATCTGCTGGTTGCCATCGCGGGCATCCTGCAGCCGCTGGTTGGCGGCCAGCGCCGGCTTGATCTGTTGACGATAGGCCTCAAGCGCCGGAGCCGGTCCGCGCCACAGTTCCTTGAAGCTGACCCGGCTGCCAGGCTGGACCACGCCGGTGGCTTGCAGATCTTGCAGGTTGATCAGGACCCGGGGCGTCAGGCTGTAGAAGTTGCCGGCCCGGTCAGGCTCGTAGGTCAGTACCCTGGCCAGGCGCAAGGTTTTCATGCCGACGTCGATGCTGTCGCCGATCTTGAGGTCCAGCGCAGTCAGCAAGCGCGGTTCGACCCAGGCGTCTCCGGGCGCGGGACCGCCGCCGGGCTCCTCGACCCCATAGGGGGCTGGGGCACTCTTGAGCTGCCCCCTCAGGGGGTAGGCTTCGTCGACGGCCTTGATGCTGGAGAGCTGGATCGCATTGTCGGTGGCAATGACGCTGGAGAACTCGACTATCCGCGCATGATCCAGCCCCAGTTTCAGGCCGCTGTCGAGCTGTTCCGGGCGTGCTGGGGAACTGCCTTCCAGCAGCAGATCGGCGCCGAGGAACTCGGTGGCGCGTAACAGCATGGCGCCGTTCAAGCGTGCACCGAAGTAGCCGATGGCCGTGCTGGCCGCAACCGCTACCAGCAAGGCGAAGAACAGTACCCGCAACTCTCCGGCACGGGCATCGCGCAACAGTTGGCGGACAGCGAGGCTGAACAGGCGCGGCAGCGGCAGACGTGCCATCAGGGCTCCAGAGGGGCGACCAGCAGGCCCGCTTCAAGACGGATCAGGCGCCGGCAACGATGGGCCAGGCGTTCATCATGGGTCACCAGCACCAGGGTGGTGCCGCTTTCCTTGTTGAGTTCGAACAGCAGGTCGCTGATGCGTTCACCGGTATGGCTGTCGAGGTTGCCGGTGGGTTCATCGGCAAACAGCACATCGGGTTCGGCAGCGAAGGCCCGGGCAATGGCAACGCGCTGTTGTTCGCCACCGGAAAGCTGGCGTGGCGAGTGGCTAAGGCGCTGGCCAAGGCCAACCCGCTGCAGCAGTTCGGTGGCCCGCTCGCGGGCATCGCGACGGCCGTCGAGCTCCAGGGGCAGCATGACGTTTTCCAGGGCATTGAGGCTGTCGAGCAATTGGAAGGACTGAAAGACAAATCCTACATGCTCGGCCCGGATACGGGCCCGCTGATCCTCGTCCAGCTGGCTCAGGGCCTGGCCGGCGAGGGTGACTTCGCCGCTGCTGGGCAGGTCGAGCCCCGCAAGCAAGCCAAGCAGGGTCGATTTGCCGGAGCCGGAGGCGCCGACGATGGCCAGGCTGTCGCCCTGGTTCAGCTCGAGGCTGAGTTCATGCAGGATGGTCAGTTCACCTTCCGCGCTGGGAACCACTTTGCTAAGGTTCCGCGCAGTGAGAATGCTTGCGCCCATGGAGAATCCGATGCGTGTATGGTTTTTGAGTGCCGGCCTGGCCTTGATGTGCATGGCCCAGAACGCAGCGGCGGGTACGGTCCTGATCGTTGGCGATAGTATCAGTGCGGCTTTCGGCCTGGATACCCGTCAGGGCTGGGTAGCCCTGCTGGAAAAGAGGCTCAAGGACCAGGGTTTTACCGACAGGGTAGTCAATGCCTCGGTCAGTGGTGACACCAGTGCCGGGGGCCAGGCGCGGCTGCCGGCGCTGCTTGCAGAGCATAAGCCTGAAGTGGTGATTCTCGAGTTGGGGGGTAACGATGGCTTGCGAGGCCAGCCGCCCAGGCAATTGCAACAAAATCTTGCTTCGATGATCGACAGCTCCCAGGCCCAGGGTGCCAAGGTGCTGCTTTTAGGCATGCAATTGCCGCCCAACTATGGCGTGCGCTATACCCAGGCCTTTTCCCAGGTCTACAGCCAGTTGGCCAGCGAGAAAAAGGTAGCCTTGGTGCCGTTTTTTCTTGACGGGGTCGGGGGGCATCCCGAGCTGATGCAGGCAGACGGTCTGCACCCTGCGGCAGCGGCCCAGGGCAAGTTGCTGGAAAATGTCTGGCCGACGCTAAAACCGCTGCTTTGACGCTTTTCTAGTGACAGTGTTTCGGCTAATGTGGCGCCCCCGATTTGGAGCCCCCGATGCCGCGTCCCGCCTGGTCCCTGTTTGCCTATCAACTGATCGAGCCTGATGAGCAGCTTGACCTGTTCGCCTGCCAGGAAGTTCGGGTGCATCTGGTGACGCGTCAACTGGAGTTGGGCGGCTCTGCCGACCGCACCTTGTGCGGCACTTTGTTGCCCGCGCAACCGCGCTGGTCGAGCGTGGATCGGACGATTTTCCAGGACCAGCGACTCTGCCCGTTGTGCCGGGCGATTCTGGAGTCGCAAAAACGTGGCACTCCGCCAATCTGGCCTGAGCTGCGTTTCGAGTTGTAGGCGGTCGCCAGCAGGCCGTTTCGACAGGGAATTCATGTGTCTGCGC
This sequence comes from Pseudomonas sp. NFPP25, assembly GCF_900116505.1. Classification (NCBI taxonomy): domain Bacteria; kingdom Pseudomonadati; phylum Pseudomonadota; class Gammaproteobacteria; order Pseudomonadales; family Pseudomonadaceae; genus Pseudomonas; species Pseudomonas sp. NFPP25. Next base: position 923,789 of record NZ_FPBG01000002.1, read on the forward strand.
TTGTCTCCCCGGCCTGGCTGCCGTAGCCGGAGGACGGGGTGTACAATCGTGTTTCTTTCATTCGTTGTTCATGCGAAGGATTATCCGGATGTTGCCCCGCCTCCCTGTCGTCACCCGCTGCCTGACACTCGCCGCCTTGTGTGTGGCCGGTCCTGTTGCCGCATTGGAATTGCCTCTACCGCCGCCGGGTGAAGACATCGTCGGCCAGGTACAGGTGATCAAGGCCAAGTACGAGGATACCTTCGCCGACCTGGGCACGACCTACGACCTGGGTTACCTGGAAATGGTCGCGGCCAACCCGGGGGTCGATCCCTGGCTGCCGGGGGCGGGCACCGAGGTGATCCTGCCTACGCGTTTCATTCTGCCGCCCGGGCCGCGCGAAGGCATCGTGATCAACCTGGCCGAGTATCGACTGTACTACTACCCCAAGGGTCGGAACGTGGTCTACACCTTCCCGCTGGGTATTGGTCGTGAAGGCTGGGGGTCACCGATCGCGCACACCAGCATTACCGCGAAAACCCCGAATCCGACCTGGACGCCCCCGGCGTCGATCAAGGCCGAGCATGCCGCCGACGGTGACCCCTTGCCGAACGTGGTACCTGCCGGGCCGGACAACCCCTTGGGGCCATTCAAGTTCACCCTTGGCACACCGGGTTACCTGATTCACGGTTCGAACAAGAAGTTCGGTATCGGCATGCGCACCAGCCACGGCTGTTTCCGCATGCTCAACAACAACGTGCTGGAAATGGCCGGCATGGTGCCGGTGGGAACTTCGGTGCGCATCATCAACGATCCGTACAAGTTCGGTATCAGCGGCGGGAAAGTCTACCTGGAAGCTCATACGCCGTTGGATGACAAAGGCAATCCTTCGGTGGTCGACAAGCACACCGCAGTGATCAATGCCTTGCTCAAGCGTGAGGACCTGGCTAACAACCTGCGCATGAACTGGGATGTGGTGCGGGATGTAGTGGCAGCCGAAGATGGCTTGCCGGTGGAGATCGCCGTGCCGACGACAGCGCCTGTGACAACAATGTCCAACGCGACCTACGATTTGCAGCAGTAAGCGCTTAAGTGCAACCCGCCGATACCTGCTGGTAGCGGCGGGTTTTTTATTGCCGGTGAAGAACTCCGGGCAATAAAAAAGCCGATCCAAAAAATGGATCGGCTCGATAACAATCCCGAGGGACTATTACTTGCGGCTAGCTTTTTCCAGCATACGCAGAGCGCGCTCGTTAGCTTCGTCAGCAGTCTGTTGTGCTTTTTGAGCAGCAGCCAGAGCTTCATCAGCTTTACGATAGGCTTCGTCTGCACGAGCCTGAGCACGAGCTGCTGCGTCTTCAGTAGCAGTCAGACGAGCTTCGGTTTCTTTGGATACGCTGCTGCAACCGGTAGCCAGAACTGCGGCCAGAGCCAGAGCAGAGAATTTCAGAACGTTGTTCATCGTGTTCCCCTTCAAGGACTTTCTATTAGTAGCTATCACCTCAGAGTGAGGAAATAGCCGGCGTACATACTACCCATTACTTGTAGTAAGTAAACTGACGTAGCGCAAGAAGCAAAAAAAATTCTAGGCGCTGTTTCTTTTTCGAGCAACTTTTTAGCGGGTTGTATAAAAAATATTCAGCGGCGAAGCACCGGGGCCGAATGCTGCTTGTTTGCCAGCATCGTTATCGGAGTTTCCGGGCGCTGTTTCAGAGCCTAGGCTAAAGTCGGTCTATATTGTGTCGACTGCACTTTTCTTCAGAATTTGTTCAGCCCTGAACCTATGTTTAAGCATCTTGTGGGTGACTTTAAGAGGCGTCGCTCGTCTTATGTTTCAGCATCCGGCGATGTACCGTCTCAAGACGTTTAGGTATCGATCCCGACTAAGGCTCGTACTCAGCCTCAACAAGGTTTTGCGCCGATCTGTGACGAGTGTGGCTTGAGCATTTGTGCCAATGGCGCCTATATTTTGTAACGTGCTGATGGCGCAAGAGCGAGAGCTTCTACGGGCGGCCGACAGGCACGAGGTGGCGTAAGTTGTTCCTTCGCCGGAAAAACATCGGTAAGGTAGGGGTCAGCATTCCAGACCCGCAAGGAGTAGTGATGAGCGAGGCGTTGTCCATCCACCATGACCAGGCTGGTCATCAGTTCGAGACCAATGTGGACGGTCATCGTGCCTACCTGACCTATATGGACCTGGGTAAGCAGACCCTGGATATCTATCGCACTTTCGTGCCCAACGCACTGCGTGGGCGCGGTATCGCCGCGGCGCTGACCGAGCAGGCGCTGGAGTACGCCGAACGCATGGGCTACACAGTGATTCCGTCCTGCTCGTACGTAGAGCGCTATATGGAGCGTCATCAGCGTCACGCAGCAAAGCTCTGACCGGGGCGACGATGAAAAACGCCGGGCTTGGCCCGGCGTTTTTGTGTCTGCAGGAAAGGATCAGCTGCGATCGCGTTTCGGCAAGACGTCCTTGAGCTTGGCGTGCATGCCGCGCAGGGTCTTCTCGGTACTTTCCCAGTCGATGCAGGCATCGGTGATCGATACGCCGTACTGCAGTTCCGACAGGTTCTTCGGAATCGCCTGGCAACCCCAGTTCAAGTGACTTTCCACCATCAGGCCGATGATCGACTGGTTGCCCTCGAGGATCTGGTTAGCCACGTTTTCCATGACCAGCGGCTGCAGTGCCGGGTCCTTGTTGGAGTTGGCGTGGCTACAGTCGATCATGATGTTCGGCTTGATCTTGGCCTTGCTCAGGGCCTGCTCGCAGACGGCGACGCTGACCGAGTCATAGTTGGGCTTGCCGTTGCCGCCGCGCAGTACCACGTGGCCGTAGGCGTTGCCTTTGGTGGTGACGATCGACACGCCGCCCTGGGGGTTGATCCCCAGGAAACGGTGAGGGCTGGAAACCGACTGCAAGGCGTTGATTGCCACAGTAAGGCCACCGTCGGTGCCGTTCTTGAAGCCCACGGCCGAGGACAGGCCCGAAGCCATTTCGCGGTGAGTCTGGGATTCGGTGGTACGTGCACCAATGGCCGACCAGCTGATCAGGTCCTGCAAGTATTGCGGGGAGATCGGGTCCAGGGCTTCAGTGGCAGTAGGCAGGCCCATTTCAGCCAGGTCCAGCAGCAACTGGCGACCAATGTGCAGGCCGTCCTGGATCTTGAACGAGTCGTCCAGGTAAGGGTCGTTGATCAGGCCTTTCCAGCCGACGGTGGTCCGCGGTTTCTCGAAATAAACGCGCATCACCAGGTACAGGGTGTCGGAGACTTCAGCCGCCAGTGCCTTGAGCCGCTCGGCGTATTCGTGGGCTGCCTTGATGTCGTGGATCGAGCAGGGCCCAATGACGATGAACAGGCGGTGATCAGTGCCGTCGAGGATATTGCGGATCACTTCGCGACCCTTGGTCACGGTGCGCAAGGCGGTGTCGCTCAGCGGGATGTCTCGTTTGAGTTGATCAGGGGTGATCAGGGTCTCGTTGGAGGCGACGTTAAGGTCGTTGATCGGTAAATCAGCCATCGTGTTACTCGTCAGGTCACGGGTGCCGGCCGCCAGCGATCCCCGCGCGGCGGAGCACAGCGGATTTGAGCGCGTCGGGGAGCGGAACCTTAGCGCGTTAGCCGGTGACTCTACAATGGGCAGGTGGCGGTTTTATTGGGCTATGGCTGCACAAAAGCCTGGTGCACACGGTCTTCGGAATAGTCTTCTGCGTGCTGCTCGACCCAATCCAGCGCCAGCGCCTCAATGCATTGCTGTTCGCTCTGAGGTTCATGCAGGCGACAGTAGCGGGCGATCTGGCACACCTGCTCACCCATGCGCGCGCCGAACAGCGTTTGTTCGTCGACGAAAGCGATGCCCACCAGGTAGCCACGCTTGCGTTTCAGGCACCAGGCGACATAGCCGTTGTAACGGGCGTTATCCCCCAACGTTGGCATGTACACCTCCAGCGCGGTACCGCGGCGCCAGGCACGGTGGTAATTGCACGCCATGCCACCGAGGCTGATAGTGTGCAACCGCTGGCGTGAAATACAGGCGTGCTTGCGCAAGGTCAGTTCAACCGGAACATCATCAGGATGAGGCAGAAAACGTCCCATGACCGCAGACTCCGAGTGTCGTCCATTTGACATTGTTTCCCCCAGTATAGTGCTCGAATTGGAACTGACCGATTTCGATATCGACCAGCAATTACTGGGCCTGGGCGGCGTTTCCCTGGTTGTTTTCACCAGTGTCGGCTGTTCCAGTTGCCGTTGGGCCCGGGCGCGGCTGCCGGAGTTGGAGCTACCCATCGACCGTCTTTGCTGGGTCGATGCGGGCGATAATGGCGGTGCGGTTCAGCGCTATCAGGTGTTCCACTTGCCGGCTTTGTTCGTGGTCCGCGACGGTGAGTTTCATGGAGCGCTACAGTCGCGCCTGACGCAGCAGGATCTCAGCGAGAGCCTGCGTCAGGCGCTTAATCGAATACCAGAGGAGTTGCCTTGATGGGTGCAGGCCGTAAACCGCGTGTAGGCATTATCGGGACCGGAGCGATCGGAGGTTTTTACGGGGTGATGCTGGCACGTGCCGGTTTCGACGTGCACTTTTTATTGCGCAGCGAATATCCGGCAGTGCTCGAGCATGGGCTGCAAGTCAACAGCAGCCAGCACGGCAAGCTGACGTTGAAGCCGGCGCAGGCCTACGCCAATGCCGAACAGATGCCGCCTTGCGACTGGCTGCTGGTGGGCGCCAAGACCACCAGCAACCTTGATCTGGCGCCGGCGATCATTCAGGCCGCGGCCACCGATGCCAAGGTTCTGGTACTGCAGAATGGGCTGGATGTCGAAGACGACCTGCGCGCGGTGCTTCCCGATTCGCTACATCTTCTGGGCGGCTTGTGCTTTATCTGTGTGCACCGCGCCGGGCCCGGGCAGATCGAGCACCAGGCGCTTGGCGCGGTAAACCTGGGTTACCACAGTGGCCCGGCCAGTGCCGATGCGACCCTGAGCCAGGCGATTGTCGAGGAGGGCGCCGCGCTGTTTCGCGAGGCGGGGCTCGACTCTCAGGCCATGGGCAACCTGCAGCAGGCGCGCTGGCAGAAGCTGGTGTGGAATGTCCCGTATAACGGCCTGTCGGTTCTGCTCCGAGCCAGTACCACGCCACTGATGGCCGACCCCGCCAGCCGCGAGCTGATCCAGGACCTGATGCAGGAAGTGCTGCAGGGGGCGGCGGCTTGCGGGCATGCCATCCCCGCGGCCTATGCGCAGCAACTGTTCAAGTCCACCGAGCACATGCCGGATTACTGGCCCAGCATGTACCATGATTTCCTGCACCAGCGTCCTCTGGAACTGGCAGCTATCTATGCTGCACCCTTGGCGGCAGCGCGGGCCGCAGGTTGTGAGCTGCCGAAGATCCAGGCGTTGTACCAGGCCTTGAGTTTCATCGACCGGCACCACGCCTGAGTTGGGCTTATTACCTTTAAGGGGATGAAATATGGCAAAGGGCCTGGATGGCAAGCTGGTGGTGGCGATCTCGTCGCGGGCGCTGTTCGACCTGGGCGACAGCCACAAGGTCTATCTGGCCCAGGGGGTCGAGGCCTATCGGCAGTACCAGATCGAACATGAAGAGGAAGTCCTCGAGCCCGGTGATGCCTTCCCTCTGGTCAAGAAACTCCTCAGCCTGAATGCCAGCCTGGGCCGAGCCCGGGTCGAGGTGGTGCTGGTCTCGCGCAACAGTGCCGACACCGGGTTGCGTGTGTTCAACTCGATCGAGCACTACGGCCTGGGCATTTCCCGAGCAGCCTTCGTCGGCGGCCGCAGCCCTTATCCCTATCTGGCGGCCTTTGGCAGCGACCTGTTTCTCTCCACCCATGCCGATGATGTGCGCAGTGCACTAGAGGCCGGCTTTGCTGCGGCAACCATTCTGTCCGGCGGCACCCGGCGCGCTGAAAATGGCGAACTGCGCATCGCGTTCGACGGTGATGCGGTGCTGTTTTCCGATGACTCGGAGCGTATCTACCAGTCCGGCGGCCTGGAGGCATTCCAGGCCAGTGAGCGGCAGTCGGCACGAGAACCGTTGCCGGGCGGGCCGTTCAAGGGGTTCCTGGCGGCACTCAACCTGCTGCAGGGAGAGTTTTCCGATGAGGCCAGTCCGATCCGTACCGCCTTGGTGACAGCCCGTTCCGCGCCGGCCCATGAGCGGGTAATCCGCACTTTGCGCGAGTGGAACATCCGCCTGGACGAATCGCTGTTCCTTGGCGGGCTGGAAAAAGCCGCCTTCCTCGAAGCCTTTGCAGCCGACGTGTTCTTCGACGACCAGGCCGGTCACTGCGAGCTGGCTCGCGAAGTGGTCGCCACCGGTCACGTGCCGCACGGCGTAAGCAACGAAACCAAGGCTTGAGTCCTAAAATCCGTGGTTTTTCCTCGGACCTCCCACAGTTCCAGGCACTGCTAAGCTGAATCAATCTCCGCCATCTTGGCAGTTGAGGAGGTCATATGATTCGTTCGATGCTGTATGCCACTGACCTCGGTCTGTATGCGCCCTTTGTGATGCAACATGCCCTGGAGCTGGCTCGAACGTTCAATGCCGACTTACATGTAGTGCACGCCGTGGAGCCCATGGGCCTGTTCGCCGAATCAGTGTTGCAGAGCTACCTGGATGAGCAGTCGTTGAATGAGTTTCACCGCCAGGGCCTGAATACAGTGATGGCCAATATAGAGCAACGGGTGCTGGACAGTTTTCGCGAGGAGCTGGGGGAGGGGATGCAGGACCTGACCTTGATCCAGTCGGTGCGGGTGCTTCAGGGGGACCCGTCCCAGGTGATTCTGGAGCAGGCGGGGAAACTCTCTGTGGATTTGCTGATCGTAGGAAGTCACAGCCATGGGGTGGGGGCGCAAACGCCTTTGGGGCGTACCGCAACGCGAGTTCTGCAACTGGCCAAAGTCCCGGTTTACCTGGTGCCTCTGGTGCAGCGTCGACGTCAGGGCGATACCTGAGGATGGAATGGAAAATTCTGAATAAAAGTTCTAGATTTATTCTCCTGACCATTAATATAGTTATATACCGTCGCTGATACCCGTGGCGTCTACCTGCTTTGAGGGATTGATATGAAGCTTCAACAATTGCGCTACATCTGGGAAGTGGCGCACCACGACCTCAACGTCTCCGCTACCGCGCAAAGCCTTTACACATCGCAACCGGGTATCAGCAAGCAGATCCGTCTGCTCGAGGACGAACTCGGGGTCGAGGTCTTTGCCCGCAGTGGCAAGCATCTGACCCGCGTGACCCCGGCCGGCGAGCGCATCATCACCACCGCCGGCGAGATCCTGCGCAAGGTCGAAAGCATCAAGCAGATCGCCCAGGAGTTCTCCAACGAGAAGAAGGGCACCCTGTCCATCGCCACTACTCACACCCAGGCGCGCTACGCCTTGCCACCGGTGATCAGCAGCTTTATCAAGCAGTACCCGGATGTGGCCTTGCACATGCATCAGGGTTCGCCGATGCAGATTGCCGAAATGGCCGCTGACGGCACTGTGGATTTCGCCATCGCTACCGAGGCCCTGGAGTTGTTCGGTGACCTGGTGATGATGCCGTGCTATCGCTGGAACCGCTGCGTGGTAGTGCCTCAGGGCCACCCGCTGACCAAGCTGCCGAAGTTGACCTTGGAAACCCTGGCCGAGTACCCGATCGTCACTTACGTGTTCGGTTTTACCGGTCGTTCCAAGTTGGACGAAGCCTTCAGCCATCGCGGCCTGACGCCCAAGGTGGTATTCACCGCTGCCGACGCCGACGTGATCAAGACCTATGTGCGCCTGGGCCTGGGCGTGGGCATCGTGGCCAAGATGGCGGTCGACACCAAGCTCGACAGCGACCTGGTGGTGCTGGATGCCAGTGAACTGTTCGAATCGAGCATCACCAAGATCGGTTTCCGTCGCGGCACTTTCCTGCGTGGCTTCATGTGCGATTTCATCGAGAAGTTCGCCCCGCACCTGACCCGCGAAGTCATGGCCAAGGCCATTGCCTGCCATAACAAGCAGGAACTGGAAGAGCTGTTCGACGGCGTCGAATTGCCGGTCCACTGATCCCCAGCCTGCCTAGCGGACCTCGGTGACAGTGAACTGTTGCCGGGCGCCCGCCACCACGATCTCCACCTCATCGTCCTCGAACTTGCCCAGCAGGCTGTTGCCCAGGGGCGAGCGGGGGGTGATGACGGTCACCAGTTGCCCCACCACGTAGACCTTCAGGCCCGCGCCATCCGGGCCGAGAAACAGCCACTGTTCGTGGCCGTTTTCATCTTCCAGCCCCAACAGCGCACCGATCTGAATCCCCTTCTGCGGGTCATGAGGGCGCAGGCTCAGGTTCTGCCAGAGGCCCAGGGCCTGGCGGATTTCCTCGACCCGTCGAGCCTGGCCGGCGGCCAGGTAGGAAGCTTCCAGCCCCAGGGTGTCGTACTTGTTCTCGGCGATATTTTCTTCGTGGGTGGCGGTTTCGTAAGCGGTTTGTGCCGCTCGCACCGCGACCTCCAGGTCGTCCCGGAGCTGTTGCAGAATCAGTTGGCAGACGGACTGTTTATTCATGGTCAATTACAAAATTGCAGGACGTTGGCCCGGCTTTTTTCGCTCGGCGCGGTCTGGTCCTGCTGCAACCAGAACTGGCATTTGGGGTTGGACAGGTTGCGCAGGTTGCTGCGGGCGTTGTCCAGGGATTGCAGTTCCTCGTTCTTGCGCAGGTTTTCCTGGTACTGCTCGAACATTCGGTTTTGTGGCTCAGGTGGCGCGGCCACCGGTGGTTTTGCCAACTGCTGCACCGCTTGTGCGACCGGAGCCAATTGCTGGCTGAAAAGGTAGTGCGAGGCCAGCCAGCAGGTCAGGGCGATCGCCAGGAAACCCAGCCACAGGCCCAGGGCAATGCTGGCGGTGAGCGCCAGGAAGTTGAAACTGATGCGCAAGGAGCGACGTGCGGTGGGACGATGGGACATGGCTGCCTCCTGGCGGGCGGTGTTGGGCAAGGGCCGATTGTCGCACGAAGATAATCGCGGTTGGCTCTTCTGCGCAGGAGCATTTATGCGGACAATCGGCGCCTTTGCCAATCGGGGAGTGGAATGAAAGCCTCCTGGGATATTTTCTGCAGCGTGGTCGACAACTACGGCGACATCGGCGTGACCTGGCGCCTGGCCCGGCAACTGGTGGCCGAGCATCAATGTGTGGTGCGCCTGTGGGTCGATGATTTGCGCGCTTTCGAAAAGATCTGCCCGCAGATCGATAGCCAAAAGGCCAGCCAGATTCAGGATGGCGTCCAGGTGCGGCACTGGCCGGCCCAGTGGCCGGACGAGGCGGCGGCCGATGTGGTGATCGCGGCTTTCGCCTGCCAGTTGCCCCACGCCTACATGGACGCCATGGCCGACCGTGCGCGTGCGCCACTGTGGCTGAACCTGGACTACCTGAGCGCCGAGGACTGGGTCGGCGGGTGCCATGGCCTGCCTTCCGTGAAGTTTCGCGGGGTGCAGAAGTACTTCTTCTTTCCCGGATTCCAGGCCGATACCGGCGGCTTGCTGCGCGAGGCCGGGCTGCTCGAGCAGCGCCGGGATTTCCAGGGCAGGCCCCAGGCCCGGCTGGATTTCCTGAAATCCCTGGGCGTATCGCCTGTTGCCGGCAGTCGCTTGATCTCGCTGTTCGCCTACGAAAATGCCGGGGTTGCCAGTTGGTTGCAGGCCCTGGCCGACGACGGGCAGCCGACTCATCTGCTGGTGCCCGAGGGCCGCGTGCTGGCCGATGTGCAGCGCTGGCTGGGAGAGGAACCGCTGGCGCCGGGCTGTCCCCAGGTACGCCAGTCGCTGACCGTTCAGGTGTTGCCCTTCGTGCGCCAGGAGGATTACGACCGGCTGCTCTGGTGCTGCGACTTCAACGCGGTGCGCGGGGAGGACTCCTTCGTTCGGGCGCAATGGGCCGGGCGTCCGATGCTCTGGCACATCTATCGCCAGGATGAAGACATCCACCTGGACAAGCTCGAAGCTTTTCTCGGCCTCTATACCCGCACCCTTTCCCCGGGGGCCAAGGCTGCAGTGCTGGCCCTGTGGCAGGCCTGGAACAGCGAAGCATCGATGGCCGAACCCTGGAAAAACCTGCTGCAATACTGGCCGGAAGTCGCCGCGCACGCCGAGCAATGGTGTCTGGAACAAGGCTCCCAGCCCGATCTTGCTGCGGCGCTGGTGCAGTTTTACCTAAATTGGATATGATACGCGGCCTAGATTTTTGTAAATCCCATCCAAATTCGGATATTCGCAATGAAAACTGGTAAAGAACTCAAACCCGGTACCGTGATCCGTATCGACAACGATCCTTGGCTGGTTCAGAAAGCTGAATTCACCAAGTCCGGTCGTAACAGCGCGATCATGAAGACCAAGCTGAAGAACCTGCTGACCGGTTACAAGACCGAAACCGTTTACGGTGCGGACGACAAACTGGACGACGTGATCCTGGATCGCAAAGAAGCGACCCTGTCGTTCATCAGCGGCGACACCTACACGTTCATGGACACCACTGACTACACCATGTACGAGCTGAACGCCGAAGACATCGAAGCGGTTCTGCCGTTCATCGAAGAAGGCATGACCGACGTTTGCGAAGCTGTGTTCTTCGAAGACCGTCTGGTTTCCGTTGACCTGCCGACCACCATCGTGCGCCAGGTTGACTACACCGAAGGTTCCGCGCGCGGCGACACTTCGGGCAAGGTGATGAAGCCTGCCAAGCTGAAAAACGGTACCGAGCTGAGCGTTGCGGACTTCATCGAAATCGGCGACATGATCGAGATCGATACCCGCGAAGGCGGTTCCTACAAAGGCCGCGCCAAGGTTTAAACCTGGCTCGCCCCTGTAGACGAAAAAGCCCGACCTTGAGTCGGGCTTTTTTATGCCTGGAATTTGCCGTTTCAGACCGTAACGTGCAGGCGCACATCCACATTGCCACGGGTGGCATTGGAGTAGGGGCAGACCTGATGCGCGGCATCCACCAGGCTTTGCGCTTCGTCCTCGGCCAGGCCGGGCAGGCTCACATGCAGGTCGATATCCAGGCCGAAGCCGCCGGGGATCTGGCCGATGCCGACATGGGCGGTGATCGAAGCGTCGTCCGGGATCTTGCGCTTGCTCTGGCTGGCGACGAACTTCAGGGCACCGATAAAGCAGGCCGAGTAACCGGCTGCGAACAGCTGTTCAGGGTTGGTCGCCTGGCCACCGGCACCACCGAGTTCCTTGGGGGTGGCCAGTTTGACGTCGAGGATCTGGTCATTGGAAACAGCGCGGCCATCACGGCCACCGGTGGCGGTTGCAACGGCGGTGTAGAGAGTTTGCATGGTGGAAGCCTCGTGGTAGGTGATTTTCGCGCTAATTATTTGCGCGCTAAGTAAGTGCGAAATAAATGTATCTCGCTAATATTTAGTGCGCAAGATAAATTTTGCTGAAAACCCCTCCATTAGCCTTGAGTCATGGGCAACTCATTGATTCTGAAAAAAATATTTTTTCGGTTGAGAAGCTAGCCTCAGCCATAGGGGGCTGGCTTGCCAGCAAAGCGTCAAAGACTGTCCTGCAGATGCCCGCGCAACACCTGCAAATCTTCCTGCAACTGACGCAATTGCTCCACGCTCCGGCCGCTGGCCCCGAGGATGCACTGGGGAATGTCCCGGGCTTGCTCGCGCAGCACCCGGCCCTGTTCCGTCAGTTGGACAATCACCACCCGTTCATCTTCCCGACTGCGGGTGCGGCTGAGCAGACCTTCGGCCTCCAGGCGCTTGAGCAGCGGGGTCAGGGAGCCGGGGTCGGTCAGCAGGCGCTGGCTGATCTCGCCGACCGTCAGCCCGTCCCGTTCCCAGAGCACCAGCATCGCCAGGTACTGCGGGTAGGTCAGCCCCAGCTTCTGCAGCAGAGGCTTGTAGACCTTGGTCAGCATCAGCGAGGTGGAGTGCAGGGCAAAGCACACCTGGTTGTCCAGCAGCAGTTGATCGCAGGAGTCCAGGGGGGAGCGTTCGGTGGTCATGTTGGCGGCCTTGATCATTGATGGTCATGAATCTAGCGGGCGAGTCTTTAATGCGCCAGATAATTTTCCTCAGGTCTCAGCCCATCGCGCTTTGCAATGCCAGGTCCCAGGGCGGAACCGGGCTGAAGCGGCTTTTCAGGTACTCCAGCAGCAGGCGGCTACGGGCATTGGGGTGCTGTTCCATGCGCAAGGCGTAGATGCCGGCGGTTTCCGGCTTGGGCAGGCCGCCTTCGCAGAACAGCGGCACCAGTTCGCCGCGCAGCAGGTATTCACTCACCAGCCAGGTGGGCAGGTGGGCAATGCCCAGCCCGGCCAAGGCCCCGGAAAGCAGGGCTTCAGCGTTGTTGGCACCAAGGCGTATACGCTGCGGACGATGGCTCTGCACCTGGCCGTCAAGCTCGAAGCGCCAGGCGAACAGCGGCGCCAGGCCATCCCAGTCGAGGCCGTCGTGCTGGCTGAGTTCGGCGGGGTGGCTGGGGGTGCCGCGGCTTTTCAGGTAGGAGGGGCTGGCACAGGCGATACGCACGAAGCTGGCCAGGGAGGTGGCGACCATCCGCGTGTCCACGCGCTGGCCGGCGCGCAGCACCAGGTCGACCTTGCCCAAGTGGGAGCCCTGCATGTCGACAAAGCTGTCGATCAGGTGCAACTGCACATCCAGCCCGGGGTAGAGCACCAGGAAATCGGCAATGGCCGGCGCCAGGTGGCGGCGCCCGAAGGCAGCGGGGGCGTCGATGCGGATCAGGCCCTCCGGGGCATGGCTCAGGGAAACTGCCTCGGCCCGAGCCAGTTGCAGCTCGGCAACGATACGCCGGGCCCGTTCGGCAAAGGCCTGGCCGGCGGCGGTGGCGACCACGGCGTGGGTGGTACGCATGAACAGAGTGGTGCCCACGGCGTTTTCCAGGCTGTCGATGCGCCGGGCCACGGCGGAGGGCGTCAGCGGATGGCGGCGTGCCGCGGCGGAAAAGCTGCCCGCCTCCAGCACATCAAGAAACAGCCCCAGTTGTTCGGTCAGTGTATTGGGATTCATGATCAGCTCGCTTATGCGAAAACGGCAAAGCCATTGTGCGTTGCTATGCGTTTCCGTGCCAGGGCCGACTGCGTAGCATGCAGCTCTCAGGTGAGGAGAGCGGTTGTGATCGAGTTGATGATGTATCTGTTGTTGGGCGCGGCGCTGGGTACGGTGGGCGGGCTGTTCGGTATTGGCGGTGGCTTAATCGCGATTCCGGTGCTCGGCGTGCTGTTTGGCCTGGACCAGCAGATTGCCCAGGGCACGGCGCTGGTCATGGTTGTACCCAATGTGCTACTCGCGCTGTGGCGCTATCACCAGCGCAACCGCATAGAGGCGCGCCACGCCTTGCCCCTGGCCCTGATGGGGTTCAGTTTCGCCTGGCTGGGCTCGATCTGGGCGGTGGGCATCGATGCACAGAAGATGCGCATCGGCTTTGTCGCCTTTCTTCTGGTGCTGTCGGCCTACAACCTGCTGCGCATGTTCATGGCCAGTGCCCCGGCCAGCAGCGAGATGCGTTACCCCTGGCCTTGGCTCGGGGTATTGGGCGCCGCTTCCGGGGCCATGGGCGGGCTGTTCGGGGTGGGGGGCGCAGTGGTTGCCACGCCGGTACTGACCAGTGTCTTCGGCACCACCCAGGTGGTAGCACAGGGTTTGTCCCTGGCGCTGGCGCTACCCAGCACCGGGGTCACCCTGGTGACCTATGGCTTTCACCATCAGGTGGACTGGGCGATCGGTCTGCCGCTGGCAGCCGGTGGCTTGCTGAGCATCAGTTGGGGGGTGAAGGTCGCCCACGCCTTGCCCGAGCGGCTGTTGCGCGGCCTGTTCTGCGGCTTCCTGGTGGTGTGTGCGGTGATGCTGGCGTTTAAAGTTTGAAGCCTTCGACGATGTGTTCGGCCAGGCATTCGGTGATGGGCGAGGGCTGGTTGAGGTTGCGCAGCAGCATGATGCTGGCCTCGGGCAGCTCCGGCAGCCCTTCGTTCTCGCCGAGGATGCGCAGGTCCGGCGTGATCAGGCTTTCCAGCTGCGCGGTGATCGCCAGCCCGGCGCTGACCACCGCCATGATTGCCGACAGGCTGGAGCTGTTGTAGGCAATGCGATAGTCGAGGCCGATGGCATCCAGGGCGTTGCAGGCCCACAGCCGGCAAAAGCAGTCGCTGTTGAACATCGCCAGCGGCAGTGGCGTCTGTTCATGGGGCGTGAAGCACTGGGCCACGGCCCAGACGAAGCGCTCCTTGCGCAGGAGTTGGCCGATCTCGTTGCCCGGCTCTCGGGTGACGATGGTCAGGTCCAGGTCCTGGCGTTGCAGCAGTTGCTTGGACGATTCGCAATGCACTTCGATCTGGATCAGCGGGTAGCTCTGGGCGAAGCGCGACAGAATCCCCGGTAGAAAACGCATCACATAGTCATCCGGCGTGCCGATGCGCACCAGCCCCACCATGTGTGGTTCGCGCAGGGTATTGAACACTTCGCTATGCAGTTTCAGGATGCGCCGGGCATAGCCCAGCAGTACCTGGCCCTCGGCGGTCAGCTTGACCTGGCGTCCGTCGCGCTGGAACAGCTGGCGTTGCAGCACGTCCTCTTCCAGGCGCTTCATCTGCATGCTCACCGCCGATTGGGTGCGGTTGACCCGTTCTCCAGCCCGGGTAAAACCGCCTTCATCGGCGATGGCGACGAAGGTGCGCAGCACTTCGGTGTCGATGCTGGGGAACTGGGACATTGATCAAATCCTGAGATGCATGGGGCAGGAAGCATTCCTGGGCCTGATCTTATTCCTCGAAAGGCCATGGCGTCATCCCTGGCGTTGCGCTTGCAGCCAGGCCAGCACCTGCCGGGCGTTCTGGTCCGGTGGAAACACCGGGTAGAACACCTTTTCGATCTGCCCGGCCTTGAGAATCAGAGTCAGGCGTTTCAGGAAGCGGGTGGCGTTCAATTCGAACATCGGCAGCCCCAGGGCTTCAGCCAATTGCCCCTGTGCATCGGAGAGCAGGGCAAAGGGCAGGTGCAGCCGCTCGACGGCTTCACGTTGATAGTCGCTGTCCTGGCTCGAGAGGCCGAACAGGTTCGCCGCCCCGGCGGCCGCGAGTTCCTCGGCCAGGTCGCGAAAGCCGCAGGACTGCGGGGTACAGCCGCGGGCGCCGGGGGTCATGTCCCAGCCCTCCAGCAGCGGCAAATCCGGTCGTCCCATGCGCGGGTAGACATAGAGCACCGTTATGCCGGGCAGCGTCGACAGGTCGACCCCTTCGCCCGAGGTGGAGGGCAACCGCAGCCCGGGCAAGTGCAGGCCTTGCAAGTGACGGGCTGCGCCATCGTCCTGGGGGGCCGGGATACGCGACCAGTCCACGCTCAACATGTCTCTCATGACGCTTCCTCCTGATCAGTAGCGCTGGGCAATCGCAATAGGGATAGCTGGATAACAGAGTGTCGATAGTGCTCCTTCAGTTCAAGTAGTACTGCGGATAAATGATGTTCGATCCAGCAATTAATGCTCGTGGCTTTTATTGGTTTTGTCTTTGGCTTTAGTTGTGCTGTGTTATTGGCGATAAGCCTTATCGGTGCTGGCTATAAGTTTTCAAAAAAAGGTCTGGAGTGTTGGCTATAAGTTGTCGTTTGCTAATTTCGCTGCGCGATAAAAATCAATGAATATGCCCTGGGCCGATTAATGGTCAACTTTGTCGTTGTTTGGGTTTGCCTAAAGAAACATCCGCTACTAGTGTTGCGCTTGCCATGTACAGATGGTCTGTACTGGGATTGCGACCAACTTTGGAGGGTCCTTTCATGAACGTGAAAGCGGAACACACTGAGCCAACCACTGCCGAGCTGACACAGCTCAAGACCAAGCTCAAAGCCGGCAAGCTGGCGCCGGAAGACCTCAAGGCGCTGGTGGGCCTGGTGGAACGTACGGAGAAGGCGGCGAAGCAACTTAGGGCAGCCATCGTCGAGTAAATGACGCTAACGCTTTGGAGGGCAGGATCAGAAATGGACCTCACTACTCGAACTACTCATATCGATATATCTGAACCGTTGCGTAGCCCTCCATTTTTAGCGCGCAGCACTATCGGCAGTCACTCGGTACTGCTGCTGGGAAGTCTGGAAGCGCCTATCTCTACACTTAGTGATAATGCTTTTATTGTCGAACGCATTGCCCAGAGTCTCAACTTGTCGGCGCTGGGCGCCCAGTTCAATGCGGAAGAAGTTATTTTTCTGCTGAACGAGCAATATACCGCTGCGGAAGAGTTTGTTTATGGTCACCCCATCTGGCGAAAGATAAGAGAGGGTGATCAAGCTGCGCTCTACGCTTATATCCTGGAAACCCGGCACTACCTGGCTGCCGCGGCCTCGAGGATGTGCCCCTCGGTCAGCCCGGGCATAGGGTTGTCGCCGATCTCCCTGATGCTGTCCAGGCATGCGCTGGAGGAGTGGGATCATGCGCAGTTCTTCAATGAGGCCCTGGAGTTGATCGGCTGTTCCGGCGACATGGTCAGGCTGGCCCGGCCTTTGCCCGCAACCCTGGAGTGGATTCACCTGTCCCGGCAGATCGCGGCCATGGGCGAGCTGGTGTCGGCGGCCTGCTCCGGTTTCATGGAGCACTCCTCGGTGGAGCAGGAGGCGGTGCTGGGTTGGCATGAGTTGCTGGTGGGCCACAACCTGTTGAGCCGCAAGGCGACAGACAAGGTGCTGGGGCATTTTTCCACCGACATCCAGTATGGGCATTCGGATAACTGGAAGAAGGCCGTGCGCACTCAGGACTGCTACCCCGCGCCGGTGGTGGCCACGGTGCTCAATGCAGTCTGCAGCCTCAGCGAAATGATCTACCGCTGGCTGACTGCGCTGGAGCAGGGATGTGCCAGCTCCATTGTCACCGCGGCCCAACTGGTGGCCGAGGAGGGGCTGGACCAACTGTTGCACGCCGCTGATTCGCCCCTGGACGTGGAAATTTTCCAGGGCCTGCCGGTCTGGCCGTCCAGTGTGATGAGCCTGGTCAACGGTGAGCGTTCCGGCGATGACAACCCTGCCGATACCGTCGTTGCGTCCTGCTATGCCCTGGGGCCGCGAATGACGCAACTGGTCATGAGCCCGGCGCCTTTTGGCGCACTGATCACCCAGGTGCATGAGCAGTTGCTCAATGGGCAGAGCTCCAGCGCCGAGAGTGTGGCGGCCATCGAACAGATGACCACCGACTGGCTGGTATCGGTGGACGGCCACGGCCTGTGGCAACAGATGACCGGGGGCTGCGCGGATGAGCTGATCATCGGCTACATGCTGGAGAACTATCATTACCTGGCCTCGGCTACCCGACATGTCAGCCCGGCCATTGCCGCCTGTGCGGATGCGCGGATCCGCGAGAACCTGTTGCAGCACCTGCAGGATGAGCTGACCCACTGCGACATCCTCAAGCCCAGGCTGCGCGAACTGGGAGTCCGGCGCCCGGAAGCGATGCGACCCTTGCCGACCACCACTGCCTTTGTCGGTTATCTCAGCGACCTGGCACGGCATGACTGGAAGGGCTACCTGATCGGTTCGACCTACCTGCAAAAAAGCCTGAGCGAATGCCGTGGCGATGATCGTCACCTGCGTTTCTACTCGCAGGTGTCCGCCAACAACCCGCGCTGCGCAGCGTTGCTGGGGGCCATGGCAGCCCATGACGAACTGGATGACGAGCTGGGCCACGATCAGCGGCCGTCGCTCAACATCGAGTACCTGCTGGCGCGGGGCGACGTGGGCCGTGACTCGGTGGCGCGTGCGGCCATGCTGCCGTCACTGGCCTGGAGCTTTCTGGATGGCATCCGCCAGCACTATTGCACCGGCAAGGACGCGGTGCTGCAGCGCCAGGCCTGGAGCGCAACATGAACCAGCCCTATTTCCAGAACCTGGAGCCCCTGGCGCAGTTGCAGGAATTGTTATTCGAGCGTGATGACTTCGAGGCCCTGGCCAGGCGCTTGCCGGAACCCAGGATGGCTCTGGAAAAGTGGCGCGATGTGTTGCATGGCGAGCTCCTGTCGCTGTTTCGCTGGGGGCTGATTCGCGCCAGGGAGAGCCTGGATGACCAGGGGGCCGGCCAGGGCTATGGCCAGGAAGTCCTGTGCCTGCTGCCCTATTACGGCTTTTGTCTGCATGCAATCCGCCGCGCCGCGCCCTTTGCCTTGATGGGCATACCCACCACGGTGTCGGTGCGTCACGACCGTTATCAGGAGGCCAGTGCAGTGATTGGCGAGTTGGCGGCCGTGCTTGGCGTAAAGGATTGGCTGCGGGTCAGTGAGGAATCCTCGGCAGAGCTGGTGCGGCAGTTTCATGGGCGCGATGGCCTGATCGTGCTCACCGGCAAGCAGTCCACCTACACCAGCCTGCGAAACCACTACCCGGACGCGCGGATCATTGCTGCAACCGGCTGTTGCGGGGTGGTCCTGTCGGTGGAGGAGCAGCCGGCCCGCGTCATCGAGGAACAGCGCCAGGAACACCGGTTGCCGGTCAGTTGCAGCAACCATGGCTACACCGTCCTTGCCGAAGCCCTGACCCCGCAGGCGGCGGTGCTGGCCATCAACGGCGCCCGGCCCGCGGTCAGCAGCACGGTGCAAGAGTTGCTCGGGCAACTGCACCCGTCCATTGTCCTGACTCCCCCTTCGGCTCTGCCGTTGCCCGATGATCTTGGCGGCTACAGCCTGCTGGCCTGTGAAGAGTCGGCGGCGGCCAGCCTCGATGGTTTCGGTCGCGACCCACTGGGCGGCTGGCCGGGGGATTACCGGATCTGAAAGCGGTCCCTGGAAACACCGGTGGGGAACCAAGGCATCAAACCCTGAGATGTATTGCATAAGAAACATTCGTTGGATTGATCCTTGTTCGGGGAAGAGACTGTGCTCATCCCCACTGGAGGACAGGATCATGAAAGCGCAAAAGGGTTATCTGCTGGTTCACAAACTACCAATTCAGGCGTTGTCGTTACGTGCACTATGGCGCCAGGTGGTCCGCTGGCACGAGTTGGCGCAGGAGCGCCGGATGCTTGCCGGCCTGAGCGATTCGGCCCTGCATGACCTGGGGTTGAGCCGGGCGGATGTGGAGCATGAAGCGGTCCGCCCGTTCTGGGACGACCCGATGCACAAATAACCCGGTGGCCACTACACAAGCCGGTCCAGGGTGCGCTAGCGTGCGGGCAGACCAGGAGACGCTCATGCCCGCACTACCTTCTTTCTCGCTCAAGCAGGCCCGCCGACTGGCGCTGGCCGCCCAAGGCTTCGGCGGGCGCCAGCCGCCGGCATCGATCAAGGCCTCCCGACTCAATCAGCAGATCGAGCGCCTGGGCCTGTTGCAGATCGATTCGGTCAACGCCCTGGTGCGCGCCCATTACTTGCCGCTGTTTTCCCGTCTTGGCAGTTATCCACAGCAGCTGCTCGATCAGGCCGCCTGGAGCCAGGGGCGCCAGCGCACCTTGTTCGAGTACTGGGGGCATGAGGCCTCGCTGCTGCCGATGTCCATGTACCCCTTGATGCGCTGGCGCATGCAGCGCGCACGCCAGGGGCAGGGTATCTACTCGCAACTGGCGCGTTTCGGCCAGGAACGCCAGGCCACTCTGCGCCGGGTGCTGGCGGCCGTGGAGCAGCAGGGCGCGCTGGGGGCCGGCAGCCTCTCCACCCGCGAAGAGCGGGCCGGCCCCTGGTGGGACTGGAGCGAAGAAAAGCATGCCCTGGAATGGCTGTTCGCTGCCGGTGAGGTGACAGTGTCCGGCCGCCGCGGTTTCGAGCGTCTGTATGACTTGCCGGAACGGGTGATCCCGGCGGCGATCCTCCAGCAGATGCCGTTGGAGGAAGCCCAGGCCCAGCGCCGGTTGCTGCTGCAGGCGGCCGGGGCACTGGGGGTCGCCACGGAAAAGGACCTGCGGGACTACTTTCGCCTCGATCCCGGCGATAGTCGCGCGCGGCTTGCCGAGTTGTGCGAGTCCGGCGAACTGCTGGGCTGTGAGGTCCAGGGCTGGAAGCAAAGTGCCTATTGCCTGCCCGGGGCGCGGGTGCCGCGCAAGGTCGAAGCCAGCGCGCTGTTGTCACCTTTCGATTCCCTGATCTGGGAGCGTAGCCGTACCGAGCGGCTGTTCGATTTCCGCTACCGCCTGGAGATCTACACGCCTGAGCACAAGCGGGTCTATGGCTATTACGTGCTGCCGTTCCTGCACAACGAGCGGATTGCCGCCCGGGTCGACCTGCGGGCGGAGCGGGCCCAGGGGCGTCTGGCGGTGCACGCGGTGCATGAGGAGCCATTCGGTCTGGACGACGAGGGTGTCCGGGCATTGGCCCTGCAATTGCGAAAGATGGCCGACTGGCTGGGGTGGGAACAGATTCAGCTCAATTGCCAGCGTGATGGCGCGCGACGCCTGCGTGAGGTGCTGGGGTGAAGAGCTTCGCGGGCCAGCCCGCTCCTACACAGCCCTTGCAGGAGCGGGCTAGCCGGCGAAAGCGCTCTTAGCGCTTGACCTGTTTCAAGGTCTCGGCAATCAGGAAGGCCAGTTCCAGTGACTGGTCGGCATTCATCCGCGGGTCGCAATGGGTGTGGTAACGGTCCGACAAACCATCCTCGGTAATCGGCCGGGCACCGCCGATGCATTCGGTGACGTTCTGCCCGGTCATCTCGATATGGATGCCACCGGCATAGCTGCCTTCGGCCTGGTGGACCTGGAAGAACTGCTTGACCTCGGTGAGGATCTGCGCGAAATCCCGGGTCTTGTAGCCGCTGCTGGCCTTGATGGTGTTGCCGTGCATCGGGTCCGAGCTCCACAGCACCTGCTTGCCTTCGCTTTCCACCGCGCGAATCAGCTGTGGCAGGTGATCGCCGACCTTGTTGGCGCCCATGCGCACGATCAGGTTGAGGCGGCCGGGATCGTTTTCCGGGTTGAGGATATCGATCAGGCGGATCAGTTCGTCGGTGTTCATGCTCGGGCCGACCTTGACCCCGATCGGGTTGTTCACCCCGCGCAGGAACTCCACGTGGGCGCCGTCCAGTTGCCGGGTGCGATCGCCGATCCACAGCATGTGCGCCGAGCAGTCGTAGTAGTCGTTGGTCAGGCTGTCGCGGCGCACGAAGGCTTCTTCATAGTTGAGCAGCAACGCTTCGTGGGCGGTGAAGAAGCTGGTTTCGCGCAGTTGCGGCGCGCTGTCCAGGCCGCAGGCACGCATGAAGGCCAGGGTTTCGTCGATGCGGTCTGCCAGTTGGCTGTACTTCTCGGCCAGGGCCGAGTTGGCGATGAAATCCAGGTTCCACTTGTGCACCTGGTGCAGGTCGGCGAAACCGCCCTGGGCGAAGGCTCGCAGCAGGTTGAGGGTGGCGGTGGCCTGGTGGTAGGACTGCAGCAGGCGGTCGGGGTCCGGCACCCGGCTTTTTTCATCGAAACCGATGCCGTTGACGATGTCGCCCCGGTAGGCCGGCAAGGTCACGCCATTGATGGTTTCGTCGTTGGCCGAGCGCGGCTTGGCGAACTGGCCGGCCATGCGCCCGACCTTGACCACCGGGCAGCCGGCGGCAAAGGTCATGACGATGGCCATCTGCAGCAGCACCTTGAAGGTGTCGCGAATCTTCGCCGCGGAGAATTCGGCGAAGCTCTCGGCACAATCGCCACCCTGCAACAGGAATGCCCGGCCCTGGGTGACTTCGGCAAACTGGCGACGCAACTCCCGGGCTTCACCGGCAAACACCAGCGGTGGATAACTGGCCAGGCTTTGCTCGACCTGCAGCAGGTGCGCGGCATCGGGGTAGTGGGGTTGTTGCTGGATCGGCAGGGCGCGCCAGCTGTCGGGGCTCCAGGGTTGGCTCATCGCGGACTCGAGTGCTTTAACGGTGGGAGGGGCATGTTAGCAGCAAATTAGTGCGTGACCTGCTCCTCTCGCTTGGCCGACAATCGCGCCTTTCCCGCTCGCTGCCGAGCGGTTGGTTTATCGCGCCGGCAAGGTTCTGTGCCCGCGCGGCTAGGAGATGAAATGACTGAGGAGCGCGTCGAGCGCCTGCTCGCCGAAGTGCATGACGAATTCGGCATGATCCGGGTCCTGGAAGTGGCGGACTATCGTTTTCTCGAATTTGGCGATGCCATCGAGCAAAGCTGTGTGTTCACGGCGGACCCCAGTTGGCTGGAGTACGACTACACCCGGGCCATGCTGATCGGTGCCCTGTGCCATGAGGCGCCGGAGAGCGCGTTGTTTCTCGGGCTGGGCGCCGGCACCCTGACCCAGGCCTGCCTGAAGTTCCTGCCCCTGGAAGATGTGGAAGCCATCGAACTGCGACCGGACGTGCCGCGCCTGGCTATCGAGTACCTGGGGCTGGACGACGATCCGCGTCTATATATAAGAGTTGGCGATGCCCTGGAGCTGCTGGACAGTGCTGAATCCGCCGACCTGATCTTCGTCGACCTGTACACCGACGTCGGCCCCGGCGTCGGGCATCTGGCCTGGGGGTTTCTGGAGAACTGCCAGAAGCGCCTCAACCCCGGCGGCTGGCTGGTGATCAACCAGTGGGCCACCGATGATGGCAAGCCCCTGGGCGCCGCCCTGTTGCGCGGGCTCTATCACCGCCATTACTGGGAGTTGCCGGTGAAGGAGGGCAACGTGATTCTGATCGTGCCGTCCGACCTCGACCAGGAGCTGGACCTGCCAGGCCTGAATGCCCGGGCCCAAGCCCTGGCCCCACGCTTGGGCTACTCCCTGCAACCCTTGATCAAGGCGATCCGCCCGGCCACATAAGCCCTTGCTGGCGCCGGCTGGCCGGCGAAGCCGATCTGCCGGCCCCTGTTCAGCAGCCCTTGAACACCCCGGGCCGTTTTTCGATCATCGCCCGCACGCCCTCTTTGGCGTCCTCACTGTTCATCAGTTTGTGCACCAGCGGCGCCAGCCCCTGGGCGGCCGCCGTTTCCCCTTCGAGCCTGGCCTGGCGTGCCGACATCAGGGTCGCCTGCACCCCCAGCGGTGCCTGGCGGGCAATCCGTTCGGCCAGTTCGATGGCCCGGGGCAGCAGGTCTTCGCTGGCCATGACCTCCTGCACCAGGCCCAGGCGCAGGGCTTCATGGGCATCGAATTCGTCCCCGGTCAGCAACCAGCGCATGGCATTGCCCCAGCCGGCCAGTTGATGCAGGCGCAGGGTCGCGCCGCCGAAAGGGAAGATTCCGCGTTGCACCTCCATTTGCGCGAAGCGGGTATTGCTGGCGCAGAGATTGATGTCGGAGGCCAGCATCAGCTCGATGCCGATGGTCAGGCAGTAGCCTTGTACGGCGACGATCACCGGCTTGTTCACCCGTGGGCCGCTGAACACGCCCCAGGGGTCGCAGCCACCGGCTGGTGCTTGCCAGCCCTGGGCCAGGGCGGCGCCGACATTGGCCAGGTCCAGGCCTGCGGTGAAGTGCTCGCCGTGGCCGAACACCACCGCTACTCGCGCCTCGCTGCTGGCTTCGAACTCGCCGTAGGCCAGGCTCAACTGGTTGAGCAGCTCGAGGTCGAAGGCATTGCGCTTGGCCACCCGGTCCAGGCCGATAAGGAACAGGTGACCACGTAGTTCACGGCTGACACGGCTGGCACTGGGCTGATTCATGAGCGCTGTCCTGGGAAGAAAGAGGGGAGGTTGGCGCGGGCGGTTTCGTGCACAAAGGTGAACCGTTTAAGCGCGATGACCAACAGCGCCGGGCCTGAGCAAAATAGCGCGCCGCCGAAGTCTGCGCAAAGCCCATGACAATCGGGTGTTCAGCGGATTTTTCCGATAAAAAAAACTCCCTTTTTTGAGTAATTCCGGTATAGTGCGCGCCGGCCTTTAGCCGGGCCACGTTTAGGTAATGCAATTCCCCGAAGTCAGCTTCGGCTGCTTGTCCGCTGCGCGGACTATCCTTGACGATCCATTCATCCAATCGTTTTCGCAAATCCCCGCCGACAAAGCTGCCAGGGTGACTCTTGAGTCTTACACGGCATGCGCAGCTTTGGAGCATGGGTCTTTGCGGATGCACTTAGAGGCAGACCCATGACCCAGGAAATCGGCGGCTTCGCCGCTCTTGAACTTCATCCCAATATTGTCGCTGCAGTAGTCGCTACCGGCTATGAAGAGCCTTCGGCTATTCAGCAGCAGTCGATCCCGATCATCCTTGCCGGTCACGATATGATTGGTCAGGCGCAAACCGGTACCGGTAAGACCGCTGCCTTTGCCCTGCCTATCCTGCACCGCATTGATCCGTCCAAGCGCGAGCCGCAAGCTCTGATCCTGGCCCCAACCCGTGAGTTGGCGCTGCAAGTAGCAACCGCTTTCGAAACCTACGCCAAGCAAATGCCGGGCGTGACTGTTGTGGCCGTCTACGGCGGTGCGCCGATGGGCCCACAACTGAAAGCAATCCGTAATGGCGCACAGATCGTTGTCGCCACTCCGGGCCGTCTGTGCGACCACCTGCGTCGCGACGAAAAAGTCCTGGCCACCGTGAACCACCTGGTTCTCGACGAAGCCGACGAGATGCTCAAGCTGGGCTTCATGGATGACCTGGAAGTGATCTTCAAGGCCATGCCGGAGACCCGCCAGACCGTACTGTTCTCGGCCACCCTGCCGCAGTCGATCCGGGCCATCGCCGAGCGTCACCTGAAAGACCCGAAACACGTCAAGATCCAGAGCAAGACCCAGACCGTCACCGCGATCGAGCAGGCTCACCTGCTGGTTCACGCCGACCAGAAGACCTCTGCCGTTCTGAGCCTGCTGGAAGTTGAAGATTTCGACGCCCTGATCATGTTCGTGCGCACCAAGCAAGCGACCCTGGACCTGGCCAGTGCCCTGGAAGCCAAAGGCTACAAAGCCGCTGCGCTGAACGGCGACATCGCCCAGAACCAGCGTGAGCGCGTGATCGACTCCCTCAAGGATGGCCGCCTGGACATCGTTGTGGCGACCGACGTAGCCGCCCGTGGTCTGGACGTACCGCGCATCACCCACGTATTCAACGTGGACATGCCGTACGACCCGGAATCCTACGTGCACCGTATCGGCCGTACCGGCCGTGCCGGTCGCGAAGGCCGCGCGCTGCTGCTGGTGACTCCACGTGAGCGCCGCATGCTGCAAGTGATCGAGCGTGTAACCGGTCAGAAGGTTGCCGAAGTTCGCCTGCCGGACGCCCAAGCCGTTCTCGATGCCCGCATCAAGAAGCTGACCAACAGCCTGTCGCCGCTGGTGGCTGATGCTGAAGCGACCCACGGTGATCTGCTTGATCGCCTG
This sequence comes from Pseudomonas sp. NFPP25, assembly GCF_900116505.1. Lineage (NCBI taxonomy): Bacteria > Pseudomonadati > Pseudomonadota > Gammaproteobacteria > Pseudomonadales > Pseudomonadaceae > Pseudomonas > Pseudomonas sp. NFPP25. Next base: position 948,977 of record NZ_FPBG01000002.1, read on the forward strand.
ACCGCCGACATCGGTTGCAGCCCGCGTGCCCTGGCCGCAGCCCTGCTGCGCAAGGCTACCAACGGTCAAGCGCTGAACCTGGCCGCGATCGAGAAAGAGCGTCCACTGGTGCCCAACAGCGCCCCACGTGGCGATCGTCCTGAGCGTTCCGGTGACCGTCCTGATCGTGGTGACCGTGAGCGTCGCGCGCCAATGCCTCTGGGCGAAGGTCGTGCACGCTGCCGTACCGCGCTGGGTGCCCGTGACGGCATCGCTGCCAAGAACCTTCTGGGCGCGATCCTCAATGAAGGCGGCCTGGCCCGTGAAGCTATCGGCCGCATCCAGGTGCGTGACAGCTTCAGCCTGGTCGAGCTGCCGGAGGACGGTCTGGACCGCCTGCTGACCAAGCTCAAGGACACTCGCGTTGCCGGCAAGCAGCTGAAGCTGCGTCGCTATCGCGAAGATTGATCGGCCCCTGGGCTGATTGATCAGGCAAAAAAAATCCCCGACTGGTTCGGGGATTTTTTTTGCCTGTCATTTGCCTTGGCGCTGGCGGCCATCAGCCAAATCGGTAGATGTCCATGCCCAGGGCGCCCAGGGTGAAGCCCTGGTGGGCCACGCTGAATTCGCCACCGGCGCCCCGGGCGAAATACAGCGGCAGCAGGTGTTCATCACTGGGGTGGCTGCGCACGGCATTCGGTGCCTGCTGGCGGTAGTCGTGCAGGGCCGCCTGGTCATCGGCCGCCAGCTTGTCGATCATCCAGTCGCGAAAGGCCTTGGCCCAGGGTTCGACGCTTTCCGGGCCAGCGTGCCAGTCCAGGTCCCGCAGGTTGTGGGTGATGCTGCCGGAGCCGATCAGCAACACGCCCTGTTCCCGCAGGCCCGCGAGGGCATGGCCGATACGGGTCTGCAGGGCCGGGCCCAGGCGGCTGGGCAGCGACAGCTGGACCACCGGGATGTCCGCCTGCGGGTACATCAGCGACAGAGGTACCCAGGTGCCGTGGTCGAAGGGGCGCTGGCTGTCCAGTTGGGCGGGCAGGCCTTCGGCCTGGAGCAGCTCCACTACCTGGGCTGCCAGTTCCGGATCGCCCGGGGCCGGGTATTGCACGGCAAACAGCGCGGCGGGGAAGCCGCCAAAGTCGTGCCAGGTTTCCGGGTGCGGGTTGCAACTGACTCGCAGATCGGAGCTTTCCCAGTGGGCCGAGACCACCAGGATCGCCCTGGGCCGGGGCAGCTCGGCTGCCAGGCGAGCCAGGGCCGGGCCGCTGGCGCCGGGTTCCAGCGCCAGCATGGGAGAGCCGTGGGAGATGAACAGGCTGGGAAGCATGAAGAGGCTCCTGAAGGTTAAGATGCGCCATCTTCAATCAGATCAATGATCTAAATCTAATATAAGTTTTAGCGCTTTTTGATCGAATTTTAAGGACTTCTCATGCAAGCGGACTTTTGGCAAAAGCGCTGGGAGCGCGATCAGATCGGCTTTCACCTGGCAGAGGTCAACCCTTACCTGCAGCAGTACTGGCCGGCCTTGGGCCTGGCGGCGCAAAGCCGCGTGCTGGTGCCCTTGTGCGGCAAGAGCCTGGACCTGATCTGGCTTGCCGACCAAGGGTTCGAGGTGCTGGGCATCGAACTGGCGGAAAAGGCGGTGGAGGATTTCTTTCGTGAGCACCAGTTGCAGCCGCAGATCAGCCAGCACGGGGTGTTCAAGGTCTACGCCCACGGGCCCATTGAGCTCTGGTGCGGCGATTTCTTTGCCCTGACCGCCGAGGACACCGCTGATTGCACGGCCCTGTATGACCGTGCAGCCATGATTGCCTTGCCCTCGCCCATGCGACAGCGCTATGCCGCTCACCTTAATGGCCTGTTGCCGAATGGCAGCAAGGGGCTGCTGATCACCATGGATTACGCCCAAGAGCAGTTGGACGGCCCGCCATTTGCGGTGCTCGACGATGAGGTCCGGCAACGTCTGGGGGGCGTCTGGCAACTGCAGGTAGAAACGGAGCGCGACATTCTTGGCGAGAGCTGGAAGTTTCTCCAGGGTGGCGTGACCCGGCTGGTGGAGAGGGTCTATCGCCTGAGCAAGCAGGGTACCGCGAGATAGGTTTTTGGCGGCCAAGCAAAAGGGCGACTTGCGTCGCCCTTTTGGGTATTGCCTTGCAGTGGATCAGCCGCGACGACGCAGGGCCTCGATACGCTCTTCCAGCGGAGGGTGGCTCATGAACATGCGAGCCAGGCCCTGCTTGATGCCACCGTTGATGCCGAAGGCATTCAGGGTGTCGGGCATGTGCACCGGCAGGCCCTGTTCCGAACGCAGGCGCTGCAGCGCGCCGATCATCGCGTTGGTGCCGGCCAGGCGGGCGCCGGCTTCGTCGGCGCGGTATTCGCGTTTGCGCGAGAACCACATGACGATGGCGCTGGCCAGGATACCCAGAACCAGTTCGGCGAAGATGGTCGCCACGTAGTAGGCGATGCCCTGGCCTTCTTCGTTCTTGAAGATCACCTTGTCGACGAAGTTGCCGATGATCCGTGCGAAGAACATCACGAAAGTGTTCACCACACCCTGGATCAGTGCCAGGGTCACCATGTCACCGTTGGCGACGTGGCCGATCTCGTGGGCCAGCACGGCTTTCACTTCATCGGGCGAAAAACGTTCCAGAAGGCCCTGGCTGACGGCTACCAGCGCATCATTCTTGTTCCAGCCGGTGGCAAAGGCGTTGGCCTCATAGGCTGGGAAAATACCCACTTCGGGCATCTTGATGCCCGCTTCGCGGGACAGTTGCTCGACGGTCTGCAGCAACCATTGCTCATGGCGGGTGCGAGGTTGGGTGATGATCTGCGTGCTGGTGCTCATCTTCGCCATCCACTTGGAGATGAACAGCGAGAACAGCGAACCGGCAAAACCGAAGACCGCACAGAAAATCAGCAGCTGATTGAGGTTCAGATCAACCCCATTGGCCGCCATGAACCCGTTGAAGCCGAAAAGGCTCAGGGTGATGCTGGCAATCAGCACGACCGCAAGGTTAGTGGCCAAAAACAGCAGGATTCGCATCATGGTTGTAGAAATCTCCTCAAGCTAAAGATGTAGCGTACTGCGGGGTATATAAGGTGCGGCAACCGCCTATTCAATACGGCTTCTATTTCAAACTGTGTCGCACAGGCCGGGTCTAGACGCTTGTAGTTCAATGCCATGAGCCAACGCCAGGGCGGCCGCCACCCGGCTGCGGTGCAGAGGTGTGACAGTGGGCAGGACGGAAAGTGCAAGCTTATAGAAGGGGAGTGGAGCAGGGCAGTGAAGATGTGTTGCTGAATTAATCGCAGTGCGACCAGAGAAGGATCGCACTGCGATTTTTCCGTTACTGGCGGTAGGACTTGAGGAAGCTGCCGATCCGACCAATGGCCTGCTCCAGGTCATCCACCCGCGGCAGGGTCACGACGCGGAAGTGATCCGGCCATGGCCAGTTGAAGGCCGTGCCTTGCACCACCAGGAGCTTTTCCGAGAGCAGCAGGTCGAGGACGAACTTCTCGTCGTTGTGGATCGGGCAGATCTTCGGGTCGATCCGCGGGAAGGCATACAGCGCGCCCATGGGCTTGACGCAACTGACCCCGGGAATGTCGTTGAGCAGTTCCCAGGTGCGGTTGCGCTGTTCCAGCAGGCGGCCTGGGGGCAGCACCAGATCGTTGATGCTCTGGTAGCCGCCCAGGGCGGTCTGGATGGCGTGCTGGCTGGGCACGTTGGCGCACAGGCGCATGTTGGCCAGCATGTCGATGCCTTCGATGTAGCTCTGGGCGTGCTGCTTGGGACCGGAAATGGCCACCCAGCCGGAACGGAAACCGGCTACCCGATAGGACTTGGACAGGCCGTTGAAGGTCAGGCACAGCAGGTCCGGGGCCAGCGAGGCGGTGCAGATGTGCACGGCGTCATCGTAGAGGATCTTGTCGTAGATCTCGTCCGAGAACACCACCAGGTTGTGCTGGCGGGCCAGCTCCAGCATGCCCAGCAGTACTTCCCTGGGGTAGACGGCGCCGGTGGGGTTGTTCGGGTTGATGATCACCAGGGCCTTGGTGTTCGGGGTGATCTTGGCCTTGATGTCGGCCAGGTCCGGCCACCAGTTGGCCTGCTCGTCGCACAGGTAGTGCACCGGGTTGCCGCCGGCCAGGCTCACCGCGGCGGTCCACAGCGGGTAGTCGGGGGCCGGTACCAGCACTTCGTCGCCGTTGTTGAGCAGGGCCTGCATGGCCATCACGATCAGCTCGGAAACACCGTTGCCCAGGTAGATGTCTTCGATACCGATGCCTTCCACCTGCTTCTGCTGGTAGTACTGCATCACCGCCTTGCGGGCACTGAACAGGCCCTTGGAGTCGCTGTAGCCCTGGGCAGTGGGCAGGTTGCGGATCACGTCCTGGAGAATTTCGTCCGGCGCTTCGAAACCAAAGGGCGCCGGGTTGCCGATATTCAGCTTGAGGATGCGGTGGCCTTCCTCTTCCAGACGTTTGGCGTGCTTGAGCACTGGGCCGCGAATGTCATAACAGACGTTGGCGAGCTTGTTCGATTTGCTGACCTGCATGGCGATGTGTTCCCGAAAATGAACGATCCAGGCGGAGGATGAACTACCGTACTGGGAATCCTGCCGTGTCACACCGGCCTGTAACCCGCACCGGCTGCGGCAAAATCCGTTTGAATGGGTGTAACGCGGCTGCCAGACTGGCGTCTGACGAGGCGCAATCATACGTGCCGCCCGATCCGTGGAAAAGACACAGATCGGGCTTTTTCCGTTGCAGAGGAAGGACCATGGAAAAGCTGGAAAAAACCCTGGAAGAATGGCGGTCGATGCTCGACCCGGAGCAGTACAACGTCTGCCGGCTCAAGGGCACCGAACGGCCCTTCTCGGGCAAGTACAACGGCACCAAGACCGATGGGGTCTATCACTGCATCTGCTGCAATGAGCCGCTGTTCGATTCCAAGGCCAAGTTTGATTCCGGGTGTGGCTGGCCGAGTTTCTACGAGCCCATTGCCGACAGCGCCATGGTGGAGATCCGTGACATGAGCCACGGCATGATCCGTACCGAAGTGGTCTGCGCCAAGTGCGACGCGCACCTGGGCCACGTGTTCCCGGACGGCCCGCCGCCCACCGGCCTGCGTTACTGCATCAACTCGGTGTGCCTAGACCTGGTGCCGCGCTGACCGGTTGGCGATTCTTCGGAATCGCCTTTTGTTCAATTAAATTGCATGCAATTTAATTGAGCGCTATTTTGCTGCCTCTTACTTCCACACATGGAGTTGCCGTCATGACCGACTCACTGCTGACCATTCCCTGCACCACCATCAAGGGTGAACAAAAGACCCTGGCGGACTTCGCCGGCAAGGCCGTGCTGGTGGTCAACACTGCCAGCAAGTGCGGCTTCACCCCGCAATACAAGGGGCTCGAAGAGCTGTGGCAGACCTACAAGGACCAGGGGCTGGTGGTATTGGGCTTTCCCTGCAACCAGTTCGGCAAGCAGGAACCAGGCAACGAAGGGGCGATCTCCGAGTTCTGCGAGCTCAACTACGGTGTGAGTTTCCCGCTGTTCAAGAAGGTCGAGGTCAATGGCGCCGGGGCCCATCCACTGTTCGCGCAGTTGAAAAAGCGCGCACCCGGCGTGCTCGGCTCCCAAGGCATCAAGTGGAACTTCACCAAGTTCCTGATCGGCCAGGACGGCAAGCTGGTCAAGCGTTTCGCTCCGGCAACCAAACCCCAGGACCTGAGCCGCGAGATCGAAGCCCTGCTCAAATGAACGACCTGTCCGTGGATTCACTGAAACTCGATTCCCAGCTGTGCTTCAAGCTGTACGCCGCCTCGCGGGCGGTGGTCCGTGGCTACAAGCCGATGCTCGACCGCCTGGGCCTGACCTACCCGCAGTACCTGGTGATGCTGGTGCTGTGGGAATGGCAGGCAACGCCTCCGTCCCTGCCGACGGTCAAGGCCCTGGGCGAGCGCCTGGCCCTGGATTCCGGGACCCTGACCCCGTTGCTCAAGCGTCTGGAGCAGTTGCAACTGGTGCAGCGCCAGCGGTCCGGGCGCGACGAGCGCGAGGTGCACTTGAGCTTGAGCGAGCGCGGCCTGGCGCTGCGTGAGCAGGTGCCGCCGCTGAAGGCGGCGCTGCTGTGCGACAGCGGGATCGATCTGGACAACCTCGATCAGCTGCGCGAGGGCCTGGATCAACTGCTGCAGCAGATCAAAGCTTTGTCGTAGTCGGCACCCAGAGGTCGAGCAGGGCGATCAATTCTTCGCGACGAAACGGTTTGGCCAGGTAGTCGCTCATGCCGGCGGCGCGGCAGCGTTCACGCTCCTCGGGCATGGCGTTGGCAGTCAGGGCGATGATCGGCAGATCCGGCCAGCGCCCGCTGCGCCGGATCTGCCGGCTGGCTTCGTAGCCATCCATGACCGGCATGTTGCAGTCCATCAGCACCAGATCGAAACGATGCAGCTCCAACTGGTTGAGGGCTTCGGCGCCATGGGCGGCCACGGTCACCGCGCAGCCGAGCTTGCTCAGCATGCCCTTGGCCACCAGTTGGTTCACCGGGTTGTCCTCCACCAGCAGAATGTCCGCCCGGCGCCGTTGCACCGGCATTTCCAGCTGAGCATCGTTGAGGGTGATGGTTTCCCCCAGCAACGAGCGTCGCAGGGTCTGATACAACGCATTGCGCGCCAGGGGCCGGGCCTGCTGTTGCAGCGGTGCCAGGGCGTTGGCCTCTTCGCTGGGCAGGAAGCTGCCATAGGCGGTCACCAGCAGGATTGGCGCGCGGATCGCCGGGCGCAGGCCGAACAGGCATTCCGGGCAGTCGGTGATCAGCAGGTCGGGGTCGAGGCCGGCCAGGGAATCCTCGATATCACAGCGCTGATAGCTCAGGCCCCAACTGGGCAGCAGGCTGGCCAGCAGCTCGGCGAGGCCGCTGCCGGCCTCGGTGATGGCGATGATCTTCCCGGCCAGCGCCGGCGGCGGGGCGGCCGGAGTGTGACAGGGCAGAGGCAGGTCGGCGCAGAACTGGCTGCCGAAGCCGACTTCCGAACTGATGCTCAGGCGGCCGTCCATGGCTTCGCAGAGGTTGTAGGTCAGGGCCAGGCCCAGGCCGGTGCCTCCGTATTGGCGAGTGATGCCGGCGCCGGCCTGGGTATAGGGCTGGAAGATGCGCACCTGGGCTTCCTGGGCGATGCCGATGCCGGTGTCGCAGATCTCGATGCGCACCCCGTCGCCCAGGGTGCTCAGGCGCACATCGACGCGGCCGAAACGGGTGAACTTGAGGGCGTTGGACAGCAGGTTGCTGACGATCTGCCGCACTCGGGTCGGGTCCCCCAGTACCAGGGCGGGGAAGTCCGGGGCGATCAGGCAGGCCAGCTCCACGCTGGCCGCGGCGTTTTGCGACAGCAGGTTGGCGGTGTCCTCCACCAGTACCCCGAGATCGAAGGGAATGCGCTCCAGCTCCAGTTGCCCGGCGTCGAACTTGGACATGTCGAGAATATCGTTGAGCAATTCCACCAGCACCTTGCCGGAGTCGTGGGCAATCGACAGCTGCTGGCGCTGCTCGGGGTTCAGTGGGCTGTCCAGGGACAGCGCGATCATCCCCAGCAGGCCATTGAGCGGGGTGCGAATCTCGTGACTCATGTTGGCCAGAAACGCCGCCCGGGCCTGGGCCATGTCCAGGGCAGTGCGCCGGGCGATCTCCAGTTCCTCGTTGGACTGGCTGAGCCGGGCATTGCTGGCCTTGAGCTCGGTGGTGCGGGCCGAGACGATGTTCTCCAGCTGCCCGAGGTATTCGGTCAGGCGGTTTTCGGCGTTGCGTCGCTGCTGGATCTCGGTGGCCATGATGTCGAACTGCTGGTTGGCCACCTTGACCAGCACCCCGACTTCGTCGTTCTCGTGGCCATGGGGAAAGTCCAGCTTGGCCTGTTTCGGGCTGCGCGGGTCGCGGCTGCTGAGCTCGCGGATCACCCGCACCAGGGGCTTGGTCAGCATCACGTAGAACAGCGCCAGGAGAATCCCGGTGAGGATCAGGCTGCGGGCGAACCCGTTGATCAGGGTGACTTCGGCACGCCGCAGGAAACGGCTGCCGAAGGCGTAGGTATCCACATCCAGGTGCAGGGTGCCGAGGGACTCCTCCGGCAGGTGGCTCAGATACAGGCGATCCTCGAACTGGCGATCGGCGCCGAACAGGAAGTCGCTGATGGCCCGATAGCGGCTCTGTTGCGGTGGCCGTTCGACGTTGGCCAGCAGGGTATTGTTGTTGTCGATCAATTGCGCGCGAATGATCGCCGGGGAGCGCAGCAGGCCCAGAGTCAACTCCTGGGCCAGCTCGGCGTCGATGTTGTAGGCGATGCGCGAGGCCGGATTGTGGCTGATTTCCAGCAGCGATTGGATTTCACGATTGATGGAGGCGTCTTCGCTGGCATAATCGATGCCGATTTGCAGCAGACTGAGCGCGGTCCCCAGAATGAAACCCACCAGCACGGTGAGCCGGGCCTGTTTATAGGACAGGCGGTTGGTGAACTTGATATCCATGGGGGGTTGAACCACTTTCGTTTCCCTTCGCTGCGCAAGCATAGCTGATCATTTTTGGTTGCCGGGCTGGCCGGGCAGCAGCTGATAAAGCGATAGACCCCTTGATCGGGATTGCGTTTGCTCTGTGTGCCGCATCATTACCTTGAACGTGCCTGAGGAAAAGTCGTGGATGCTCGATTGAATGCATTTCTTGAACGTGCCGATGCGGTTCTGGCGCGGATTGAACCCTTGTTGCCCACCCTGCGCCAGCCCATCGACTGGAATCAGTGCCTGGCGGCCCGCTGGCAGCGTGAAGGGCGCAGCGGTTTCCTGCTGCCGCTGGAAGTCAGCCTGGATATGCGCCTGAGCGACCTGATCGGGGTCGACAAGCAGCGTGAGCAACTGGCGCGCAACACCCAGCAGTTCCTTGACGGCCTGCCAGCCAACCATGCCCTGCTCTGGGGTTCGCGTGGCACTGGCAAGTCTTCCCTGGTACGTGCCCTGCTGGCCGAGCACGCCAAGGGCGGCCTGCGGCTGATCGAGATCGAGCGTGACCACCTGGCGGACCTGCCGCGGGTGGTGGAACAGCTGGTCAAGCTGCCCCAGCGTTTCGTGCTGTTCTGCGACGACCTCTCGTTCGAGGCCGGCGAGGGCGATTACCGGGTGCTCAAGAGCGTGCTCGACGGCTCCCTGGAGCAGGCCCCGGAGAACGTGCTGCTGTACGCCACCTCGAACCGCCGGCACCTGGTGCCGGAAAAGGAAAGCGACAACGAGAACTGGAAGCGCGTCGACGGCGAGCTGCATCCCAGTGAAGCCGTGGAAGACAAGATCGCCCTGTCGGACCGTTTCGGCCTGTGGCTGTCGTTCTATCCCTTCACCCAGGAGCACTTCCTCAACGTGGTGGAGCACTGGATCGGCGAACTGGCGCGCAAGGCCGGCCTCGACTGGCAGCGTGACGAAGAACTGGACATCCTCGCGGTACGCTGGGCCACCGGCCGGGGCAACCGCAATGGCCGTTGTGCCTATCAATTTGCCCGCTATTGGGTGGGCCTGCAGTTGTTGGAGCAAAAAGCATGATCGATTTGCAAAGCGCCGGCCAAGGCCTGGACGGTTACGGACTGCTGTGCGCGCAGTTGGAGTCGCTGCTGGCCGATGAGCGTGATTTCATCGCCAACGCCGCGCAGTTCTCAGCCTTCCTCTATAGCCAGCTGGAGGATCTGAACTGGGCGGGGTTCTACCTCAACCGCAACCAGGAGCTGGTGCTCGGGCCGTTCCAGGGGCAGATCGCCTGCGTGCGGATTCCGTTTGGCCGCGGCGTCTGCGGTACCGCGGCGGCGACTCTGCAGACCCAGCGGGTGGAAGATGTGCACGCCTTTGCCGGGCACATTGCCTGTGACAGCGCCTCCAACAGCGAGCTGGTGGTGCCGCTGGTCAAGGACGGCAGGTTGATCGGCGTGCTCGACCTGGACAGCCCGAAGCTGGCGCGCTTCGGTGTTGCCGACCAGGCGGGAATCGAGCAACTGGCGGCGATCTTTCTGCGCCTGAGCGACTGCTGAAGCCCTCAGGTGCTCAAGCCCGCCTTCTTGAGCAGTGAATCCTGGTCCACCGGGTCGACCTGTTGGGGCGTCAGGAAACGCTCCGCGTAGCGCTGGTAGATCCGCTGCTGGATGAACAGTTCGAACAGCTCGGGATCGATATGGGCATCGCGGCACATCATGGCCATGATGTTCAGCGCCTCGCTCAGGGTCTTGCCCCTTTTGTAGGGGCGGTCTGCCGCCGTCAGGGCCTCGAAGATGTCGGCGATGGCCATCATCCGCGCGGGCAGGCTCATCTGTTCGCGCTTGAGCTGCTTGGGGTAGCCGGTGCCGTCCATCTTCTCGTGGTGGCCGCCGGCGATCTCCGCCACGTTCTGCAAGTGGCTGGGGAAGGGCAGGTGCTCGAGCATGATGATGGTCTGCACGATGTGGTGATTGATCACATAGCGTTCTTCGGCCGTCAGCGTGCCCCGGGCAATGCTCAGGTTGTACAGCTCACCACGGTTGTACTTGTGGCTGGGCACCTGCAGTTTGAAGCCCCAGGGGTTGTCCGCCGCCATGACTTCCGTGGCGCTGCGCTCCAGCAGGTGTTCGGGCTTGTCCGCCAGTAGCGGTTCCAGCACCGGCAGGCTCGGCGCCGGGGTGCGTTCCTGGCGCTGGTTCTCCTCCCAGGAAACCCCCAGGCGATCGTCCAGGGTCCGGCTCCAGGTGCGTTGGGCGATGCGCTGCAGGCGCTGCTGATCGGCCTCGGCCATGAATTCGGTGCCCATGTTGCAGCGGGCGACAAAGGTGAAGTCATCGTCCAGGGCCAGCAGCCGGGCCTCGCGCTCGGCGGCAAGAGGCTGTTCGTCGCCGCCCAGGGCCAGGGCGCGCCAGTAGTCGATCCAGGCGTCGCGCTTGAGCACCTCGAAGCGGGTGCGGATTTCGTGGATGCGGTTGTTCAGGGTTTCCAGCTTGGTGGCTTTGTCCACCACGTATTCCGGGGTGGTGACCTTGCCGCAGTCGTGCAGCCAGGCGGCGATGTGCAAGGCTTCCCACTCGTCCTCGCCGGGCTGGTAGGCAGCGAATCGCGGGTCCTGGCTGGCGGCGGCCGCCTCGGCCAGCATCAGGGTCAAGGCCGGTACCCGCTGGCAGTGGCCGCCGGTGTAGGGGCTCTTGGCGTCGATGGCCCCGGCCAGCAACTGGATAAAGGCATCCAGCAACTGTTTCTGCTTGTTCTGCAGGCGCTGGCTCTCGATGCACAGGGCGGCGGTGGCGGACACGGCCTGGATAAAGGCGATGCGGTCCGGGCTGAGTTTGTCCAGGTCGGCCTCGGCGCCGCTGTCCACCAGGAACAGCAGGAGCATGCCTATGGTTTCGTTGTGCCGGTTGCGCAGGCGGATGCCCACCAGGTGCGCACTGGGGCTGTCGAGGGCCAGCAACACGCTCTGCAGGTCCGCGGCCTGATCGAATCCCAGGGTGGTGACCACGCTGTCGTTGTGGGTCAGTTGGCTCAGCCACTCGGGAGTCCGGCTGTCCGCCAGTTCCCGGGAGCCGATGGGGAACTGCGTCATGTCCTGGGGCTGGCCATCGATGATCAGCCCATGGGGCTCCAGGCGCGTGCCCTTGCTTTCACAGAGGTAGATCAGGCCGGCCTGGGCCTGGGCGATCTTTACGGTCTCGAACAGCACCCGTTGCAGCAGCGGGTCGAAACGGGTTTCGGCGGACAGGCTGGCGTTGATCTCGAAAAAGCTCGCCAGGGTGTCTTTCATCCGCGCCATCGAGATGCTCAGTTGATCAACCTCCAGCACCGGTGAACGCCGGGAAACCGGATAGTCGAAATCGAAACTGCGGATCGCGTCGGCCTCCTGCACCAGGGCGTGTAGCGGCCGTACCAGGACCCGGGAGATCAGCCAACCAAGGGGCAGGCACAGCAGCAGGGTGGTGAGGGTAATCAGCGCGCCTTGCCAGCGCAGGCGATAGGCGTCGGCCAGAAGTTCGTCCTCGGGCACCAGCAGCGCCAGCTGCAAGCCGCCGGGGCCACCCTCGGCGATATGGCCGCTGGCGACAATCCAGCTGCGCCCCTGGGCCTGCAGATGGCCGCCTTCGGTCTGGCCACGCATCAGGGCAGCGAGCGCCGGGCTCAGGTCGTTCGCCTTGACCAGCCGCGCACTGCGTTGTTCCGGCAGCAGCTTCTGGCTGTCCGGGTAGGCCACGACGTTGCCCTGGTCATCCAGCAGGGCAACTTCGGTGGAGGGTGTGACGCGGTGCTTGGCCAGGGTCGAGGACAGCTGTTCCAGGGTCAGGTCGGCGGCGATCACGGCCATCTTGCCGCTGTGCCGGGCCAGGGTGGTGCCGACGTTCTGGGTGGAAAAGAACACATAGGGGCGGGTAGTGATCTGGTCGGCGTCGCCCCGGGCGCTGGAGAACCAGTCGCGGTTACGTGGGTCGTAGCGCTCGTCGGGGTGCTCCAGGCGGTCGATCAATACCAGCGCGGGGTCATAGAACAGCGATTGGGAATGGACTTGGCCGGTGCGCGAGTCGCGTTCGATGCTCCACACCTCGTAGGCGCTGTTCTGCGGGGCCTGGCGCCTTTCGCGGATCTGCGGAATGCGCAGTGGCCGCACCATGAAGAAATCGCCATTGGCGTAGCCCAGGTACAGCGAAGCCAGGTCCGGGTTGTCCAGCAGGGCCTGGCTGAAAGGCCGCAGCAGGGTCAGCCGGTCTTCCAGGTTCGCCGCCTGGGCCGCCGGCGAGCCCGCCAGCAGGCTGAGCAGATGGCGCATGGGATCGTAGGTGGCCTTGACGTCGCTGCGTACATCCAGCTCGATGCGCTGGAAAAGCTTTTCGCTGCTGTCGAGGATCAGCCGCGTGGTCTGCTGGTAGTTGTAGAGGCCCAGCACTACACCCGTCAGGAGCAACAGCAAGGTGAACATTGCACTGATATGGATATGCAGAGGAAAGCGGCGTTGTGCTAAGGCAGGGGTGCTCAGCATTCCAATTCACTCCAAAGGCACACGAGGCATGGCTCAGGACCCAAGCATAGTTAAGGCTGGCATTGCCTGCCTTGGCTTTACCGGGGGCCGAGGGTGTCGAGGAAACCGTCGCTACGGGTTTCATGGGTGTGGCTGACGGCGAGGCAATACTGGCCTTTTGCTATTTTCCTGGCAAGAGGCAGGCCGGGTTGCTTCGCGGGGCAGCGCAGGTTGCGATTGAGCCTGGCCTTCGAGGTGTCGGTGCAGGGATTGGGCAAGGCGTATCAGGGCCAGGTCCAGGGCGCGCACAGCGGTGCTGATGACGGTAGCCCCGGCCCGTTCCAGGCAAGCCCGCTCCAGGTTTTCACAGCAGTTCTGCAAGGGGGTGGCCCGGACCATCAGCGCCGAGCCCCTGATCTTGTGGGCCAGCTCCAGCAGGGCGGTGAAATCGTCGGGCGGGATCCTCCCCAGCAGGTGGCGATCCTCACGGCAACACTGCGACAGTTTTTCCAGCATGCTCCGGACAAGCTGCGGCTTGCCATGGGTCAGGGTGAACAAGGCCTCGATGCTGAAACTGTCAGGCCTTGGCAGGGGGTGCAGCGTCGCCAGGCGTGAGCCCAGCAACTCCAGCCCCAAGGGCTTGCACAGGCAATCGTGCATGCCGGCATCCAGGCCACGCTGATGCGTCTGCGGGTCGTTGCTGGCGCTGCAGCCGATCAGGTTGACCGCCGGCCCGGAGCCTTCGCTGCGGCGTATGGCCTCGGCCAGTTGGTAGCCATTCATCAAGGGCATGTTGCAGTCGACGATCAGCAGGTCGAAGTCGCCCTCGTGCCATAGCTGATAGGCCTGCAACCCGTTCCCGGCGCAGGTGACCCGGTGCCCGAGGTGCTCCAGTTGCCCTTGCAGCAAGGTCAGGCTGGCAGGGTGATCGTCTGCCAGCAGCACATCCAGCGGCAGTTGGGCAGCAGCCGGCGTGGCGGCGACGGGCCTGGGGGCGACGGCCGTGCGGCCGGGCAAGGTCAGCCTGACCTGCACTTCGCATCCGGGGCCCGTGCGGCCGTGCAGGCTCAGGCTGCCCCCCATCTGCAGGCAAAGCTGATGGCTGATGGGCAGGCCGAGGCCACTGCTGTCCCGTGGCGACTGGCTGGTCGGTTCCACCTGGGCGAAGGGCTGCAACAGGCGCTGGCGCTCCTGTGGGGGAATGCCGATGCCGGTGTCCAGCACCCGCAGCAGCAGGTCGAAGTGCCCGGGGCGCGCCGCCGGCAGCAATTGCAGCTTGACCTGCACCTTGCCCTGTCGGGTGAACTTGAGGGCATTGCTCAACAGGTTGGTCAGGATCTGCTTGAAACGCAGGCCATCTACCAGTACCTGGGGTTCGGGGGGCGGGGCCTGGAATTCCAGGCTCAGGTCCAGGTTCTTCTGCCGGGCCAGGGCCTGGAACACCCCCAGCACTGCCTCGGCGCTGTGGCTCAGGCAGGTCCAGGCCGGGTTCAGTTGCAGTTGCCCGGACTCGATCCGGCTGATGTCCAGCAGGTCGCCGAGCAGCTCCCGCAGGTCACTGGCGGCACCCAGGGCCAGCTCCAGGGAACCACGGTTGGCTGAGCCGTCCTCGGTGCGTTGCAGCACCAGCTCCAGGAGGCCGATGAAGGCGTTCAGTGGTGTGCGGATCTCATGGCCAAGGTGGCCGAGGAACTGGCCTTTCAGGCGGTTGGCCCGCTCGGCCTGCTGCAGGCTGGTGCTCAGGGTTGCCACCGTCTGTTGCAGCGCCTGGACCTGTTGCCGGTGTTGGCGCAGTTGCCGGTACAGGCAGGCCAGGCCCAGCCCGGCCGCCATCGACAGCAACAGCAGGGCAACGACGCCCATAGGCAGCAGGGCCGGGGTCATGGCCAGGGTACCCGGCGCATCGGGGAAGAGGCTGGCTGGCGGTTCATATCAATGCGTTACGCTTGGCCATGTCCACCAGTTCACTCATCGAAGTGGTCGCCAGTTTCTGCATGATGCGTTTCTTGTAGGTGCTGACGGTCTTGTTGCTGAGAAACATGCCGGCGGCAATTTCCTTGTTGGTCTGGCCCATGGCGAACAGCTGCAGGACCATCAATTCCCGGTCATTGAGTGAGTTGAACTGCGCCAACTCCAGCGGCGAGCCAAGGGTGTTGCGGTCAACCTGCAGGGCCAGGCTGGGGAAGTAGTTGTAGCCGCTGCAGATCGCCTTGATGGCGCTGAGCAGCTCGCTCATGTCCTCCTGTTTGCAGACGTAGCCGCAAGCCCCGGCGCGCATGCAGCGGTTGGCGAACAGGGCAGCGGACTGGGCGGTCAGGACCAGGATCCGCGAGCGCCTCGGCATGTTGCCGAGGCGCTCCAGCAGCTCCAGCCCGTCCAGCTTGGGAATGCAGATATCGAGGATGACCAGGTCCGGTTCGCAATCACGGACCATTTGCAGTGCATCGACGCCGTTATCGGTTTCACCAACGATCGAATACCCCTCGTGCTCCAGCAGGATACGAATGGCCATGCGCACCACGGGATGATCATCAATGATTAGTACCGAGCCCATACAGGCCTCCAGCCGACCAATGGAAAGCCCGAACGTTAGCCCAGCTGGTGGAGGGGAAAAGTGGCGAAAGTGCGGTTAGACGCAATCTCGGAAGCGCCTTACACAGAATAAGGGGAGGGATTACAGGCGGGTGGCATCTAATGGAAGTTCAACAGGGTGGGGCACCCAGGCCGCCCTCCCAGGAAGGAGGGCGGCCATGACCTCATGGCGTTTTCTGATCGATACCGGCTTGCAGCAGCTGGCTGTTGCTGTGGCCGCCGACACGCAGCGGGCCGAGGTTGAACACCTGGTCCTTGCTGGTGGCCTCGTCCTGTTTGCGGGTCAGCTCGCTACCGGCGCCCAGGGCCAGGTTGACCGGTGACTTGGACAGGTTGAGCCCGGCGTCGACACGGTAGTCCGAGCCGGCCAGGGCGTTGCTGGTGACCTTGGAGCCCCCCAGGTCGACCCGGCCCTCGCTGGCACCGATGCGTGCACCGGTGAGCGTGGTTTCACCGCTGACCCGCAGGTTCACCCCTTGCTGGCCAAGGATGCCCGAGGCCTGCTCCACACTGTCCTTGCCAGCATGGCTCAAGCCCAGGTTCAAGGTCGGGGTGTAGGAGGTGTTGCCGCTCTTGTCGCCGAACAGTACGCCTTCAGCGGTGTTGGCCACCTTGCTGCCGGTGGTGTTCTTCTCGCTGACCGAGTAGCTGTCGCTGGTTTTCGGCCAGAAGCGTTCCTTGAGGCTGGAGAAGCCATTGCCCACGGCGTCGGCCTTGTCGGCCAGGTAGCTCTTGGCCTTGTCCACACCGTTGCCAAAGGCGCCACGGGGCTCGGGGTTGACGTCGTAGCTGCCGCTGCGGCTGAGCTTCTCGCCCAGGCGCTCCTTGGCGTTGCTGGCCTGGGCGACCACGCTGTCCTTGGCCGAGCCGAGTTTGTCGACGCCCTTGTCCACGGCGTTCTCCAGTTTCTCGCGGTGCTTGTCGAAGCCTTTCTCGGCCTTGGCCTTCAGGTCGTCCTTGAGCGGGCCGGCCGGCTTGGCCAGCTTGTCCACCAGCCCGGGCTGGTTCTTCGCCACCTCCAGCTTGGCGTCGATATTGACCTGGGTGCTGCGCAGGCGGTCCTGGCGGCTTTCGATGTCGAGGCGGCCACCGATGGCTCCGTCGACCCGTTGCGCGTCGATGTTGGCCCCGGCCAGATGCACGTTGCCGGCGCTGTTGAGGACCACCTGGTCGGCCTTGATCAGGCTGTTGTGCTGGGTGGTGCTCTGGCGCTGGTCGACGTCGATCTTGGCCCGGGCGTTGATCCCGTGGTCGATTTTCGGCGAGTCGTGCTCGCTGGCATCGGCCAGGGTGGTCTTGCCCATGCTGCCACCGGCGCCCAGGGTCAGGCCCCAGTTGTCATGGGCCTGGGTAGAGTGCGCCGACTCCTGGAAGATGCCGCCCTGGGCCGCATCCAGGACGACCTTGCCGGCATCGATCCGGGTGCCCTGCAAGTGAATCGCGTCGTCGCCGGTGGCGGCGCTGCCCAGCAGGACCTGGCCCTGGCTGTAGAGTTGCGCGCCGCGCTGGCTCTGGTCGTTTTCAGAGACCCGGCCAATGTTGAAGTTGGCGCTGAGGTTGGCGCTCTTGCCGCTGCTTTGCTCGCTGCTGGTTTTACTGGCACCGGCGGTGAGCCCGCCACCCAGGTTGCTGCCCTGGCTGGTGTGGGTGTCCACGGCGGCTTGCAGGTCCAGTTTGCCGCCAGCGCCCAGGCGGATATCGCCGGTAGGCCGTGCCGCGTTGCCGATCTGCGTGCCTTGCAGCGTCAGGTTGGCGCCGCTGTCGAGCTGCACCGGGCCCTGGCCCTGGATGCTGGCAACCCGCGCCTGGCTGTCCTGCTGCTCCAGGCTCTTGTGGTCCAGCTGGACACCTGCACCCAGGTTGAGGTTGCTGCCGTTGCTGCCCGGGGTGGTGCCCAGGGTCAGCGAGGCGTCGCCACGCAGGCTGGAGTTGCTGCTGCTCTGGCGGTCATTGGCCTGGTTCAGCGCCAGTTCACCGCCGCTCTTGAGCGTCACGCCACCCTGGCCGCCGTTGAACTGGCTGCCTTCGAAGCGCCCGTCGCCGGCCAGCTGGATGTCCACGCCCTGGCTGGCGTTGTAGCTGCCGACCTGGGCCTGGTCCTTGCTGCTGGTGACGGTACTGCTGCCACCGGCGCCGCTGCCGCGGATGTTCAGGTCCTCGCCGGTATTGGTGTAGACCCGCACGCCGGCCTTGGCATCCAGGGCCTGTTCGCTGCTGCTGGTGCTGTTGCTGGCGGCGCTGGCCAGCAGGCTGTCGGCGCTGATTTTCACCGCGCCATCAGTGGCACGGTACTGGGTGCCCTGGTCCTGCAGTTGGCCTTTGACCTTGACCTCGACCTGGCCACCGCTCAACTGGCTGACCATCGCGGTGCCGCTGCTGCTGTCCAGCTGGCGGTTCTGGTGGCTGACGTCCACGTCCAGCCCGACGTTGGGCTGTTCCAGGGCATCGAGTACTCCCGGTTGATGGAACTTGCGTTGGGCCACGCCCTGGATGGCCTTCTCGATCGGCCGGGTGATGCCCTTGTATTCGACGTTGGCGCCGACATCCACTGCCCAGTTGTTGTCCTGGTGGTGGCTGGTTTCGCTGTTGCGGGCGGCCTTGTTCACCACCTCGCCGGCGTTGACCTGCAAGGTACCGCCAGCCTTGACCTGGGCCCCTTCGGTGGTCAGGCGGTTGCCGGCGTTGATGGTCAGGTTGCCGCTGGCGCCGATGTTGCTGGTTTGCGCGGTGCTCTTGCTGCTGCTGTCCTGGCTGCTGTTGTGCGCCACTTCCACGCCGTTGCCGGCCCGGTCCAGGCCGCCGGTGTAATAGAAGCCGCCGCCGGTGGTGGTGCTGTCGCTGTGCTTCTCGGTTGTGTTGTCCGCGGCCAGCAACTGCACATGCTTGCCGCTCAGGCTGGCATCGCCGGCCGTGGCCGCAAGGTCGCTGCCTTGCACCTTGAGATCTTCGCCGGCAGTGACCGCCAGGGTGCCGCCGGTGAGGCTGGAGGCCTGTTGCCGGGTGCTGTCGCTGCTGTCGTTGCGCTGCTGATCCTGGTAGCGCACCCCGGCCCGGTATTGGCCGGTGCCCGGTGCATTTTCCTTGGCGTAGGCGTCGAAGCCGCGCTTCTGGGTGCTGCTGCTGTCGTGCTGGGTGTCTTCGGCGGCCGCGACCTTGATCGTGCCCTTGGCGCTGGCGTCCAGTGCCCCTGCTGCGGCGACCTGGGAGCCGCTGACGGTCAGGTCCTCGGCGCTCTGCAACTTGAGGTTGCTGTCCGAGCGCAACTGGCTGCCGACCGTGGTGCTGCCCTTGTTCTGCTGGCGGCTCTCGTCCTTGGCAATGCCGAAGAACTTGCTGTCCTTGCTGTGGTTGTTGCTGTGGGACGTGTCCCGCACGCCGTCGATGGTCAGCGCGCCCTTGTCACTGATGACGCTGGCCTCGGTGCCGCCGCGGGCCTGGCTGCCGCTGATGCGTACGCTGTCGGCGCGCACGATCAGCTTGCCGTCGGCGTTGACCTTGCTGCCCTGGTTCTGGGTCTTGCCCTGGTCGCCGTCGGCGTTCTTGCCGAAGAAGCCACCGCCCACCAGGTCGCCGGAGTAGCGCTGGTTGCTCTGGCTCTGCTGGCGGCTGGCGCTGGTGATGTCGACGTCCTTGGCGCTCAGCAGGATGTCGCCCTGGCTGTGCAGCTCGGCGCCCTGCAGTTGCAGTGTCTGCTGGCTGGTCAGTTCCAGCTGCTTGCCGCTCTTGAGCTGGCTGGTGACGGTGCGCTGCTCGCTGCTGGCGTTGTCCCAGTTTTCCTTCCACAGGTGCTTGCGATGCTGGCCCTGGTCACGCTGGGTGTGGGTCTCGGTGGCAGCGGTCAGGCGCAGGTCGCCGCCGCTTTGGGCGCTCAGGCGATTGCCGGCCTCGACGCTGCTGCCCTGGATCTGGGTGCTGGCGCCGGAATTCAGCTCGGCATCCTGCCGGGCGACGACCTTGTTACCGTGCTGGCGGCTGTCGCTGTCGGTGTGGGTACTGTCGTAGGTTTCCCAGGTGATGCCGATGGTGCTGTTTTCCCATTGCTGGCGTTTTTCCTGGAGCTTGCGGCTTTCGATGCTGCTCAGGGTCAGGTTGCGCCCGGCGTCGAGCTTGACGTTGCGGCCACTGACATCGGTGGCGGCCAGGGTCAGGTCCTTGGCTCCGTGCAGCTCGATGTCGCCCTGGCTGCTGACCCCGGCACGGATCGCGTCGAGGCTGTTGTCCACGGCCTGGCCACGGATGTCCAGGTCACCGGCGGAACTCAGCTTGACCCCGTCGCGGCCGTCCACCTGGACGGCGCCGACACGCACCCCGGCACCTTCGGCGGTGCTGACGATATTGATCCGCCCGGCCTGCATGGCACCGAACAGGCTGGCGTCGATGCGCTGCTCCTGGGTGCGGCTTGCCGGGTCGACGTTACGCACCTGGCCGCTGGGGTAGTCCAGCTGGTTGCGACCGACGGTGACATTCAACTGGTCCCGGGCCTTGAGGGCACCCTGGCTGTCGATGCGCGGGGCGATCAGATTGATCGAACCCTCTGCGTTGCGCAGGCCACCGCCCTGGATAGCCAACTGGCCGTGGGCATCCTGGGTGTTGAGCCCTTGCAGCTTGCCGTCCTGGAGTTCCGGGCGGCCCACCACCAGGCTGGCATTGGGGGTGTTGATGAAGCTGCCGCCATTGACCGAGATGCCATTGGGGTTGGCCAGCACGAAGTCGGCGGCGCGGCCGAAGATCTCCTGGGCACCATTGAGTTGCGAGGCATTGCGGCTGATCACCTCGTTGAGGATCACGCTGGCCGCCTGGCCGTGGAACTGCTGGTTGGCCGCCAGTTGCCCGGCCAGTTGCGACTGCCCGGCCTGCAAGGCGTTGTTCAGTACCACGCCCTGTTGCCCGACGTTGTAGTCCAGGAACTGGTTGTGGGACAGGCCGCCGGCATTGGGCGCGACGATGTTGACGATGGGTACGCCACCCTGGTTTTGCAGTTGGGGGATGCCGCCGGGCCCCTCGGCCACGGTGATCCCGCCGGCCAGGGCCAGGGGCAGATGGGAGACCAGCAGCAGGCCGGCGATGGTCCAGCGCAATGTGCCCTGGGGCGAAAGGTGGAACCTGTGAGTGTTGTCAGGCATGAGAACCTCGTTCTGAGTGGGGTGAGCCGGGCGTTGCTTTCTAAGGGGGCAACGGCGCGTGATGCTCAGGTTCGTCGGTTGATTCAGGCTAATCGGCGGTCGGGTCAAATCTGCAGGCTGAACCTGGCCAGCCAGACTTCCGGCTCCGTTCGGAAACCTTCTGGGGTGTTGAGGCTGCGTTGGTAGTCCAGGTCGACCTGGAGTTTTTTCCAGCTCAGGTTGAGCCCCAAGCTGGCACCGCTCAGCTGCCGGCTCCGGGCGCCGTGCTCGGCCTTGATCCAGCCGTTGTCCAGGCCCAGGCGCGGGGTGATCTTGACCGGCAGGTCGCTGTCGAGCGGCAGGCGCAGGGTGTTGCGCCATACCGCGCCAATGGCGCCGGAAGCACTGTTGATGCGATAGCCGCGCACCGCCGAATCGTCGGTGCCCAGCAGTTGTTCGATGGCCGGCAGCGGGTCCGGGCTGTACTGCGCCGAGAGCTGGCTCTGCCACTGCCAGCGCTGGGTGCCCAACTGGCCGTTGCGCCACTGGCTGAGGCCGGCGCGGTACTTGCGGAACTGCGCCTGGGGCAGGTTGCGCTGTACCTGCTGCGAGTCGCGGTCGGCGCCGAACCAGGTCAGGCCCTGGGCGTAATTGACATCCAGGTTCCACACTGCGCTGTCGAGCCAGAACAGGTTGAGCCCGGCTTCGGCCACGGTCAGGGTCGGGCTCTGGATCTGCAGGTGGGCCTTCTGCAGGTAGCTGTCCACGTCCTTGTAGGCCAGTTGCAGGTTGGCGCTGAGCTGGTGGCTCTGGTCGCGCCACAGCACCCGGTCGGCGCGGCCGCTGACCATGTCGGTACGCCCGCTGTTGTACAAGGTGGTGCGGGGCAGCTTGAGCGGCGCGCGGTATTCGGCATGGCTGGCGAACAGGCTGTAGGTCCAGTAGCCGTAGGGCACCGAGTAGAACAGGCTGCTGCTGCGGCTGTAGCGCGGGCCGTGGTTGAGGGTGTCGCTGTAGTTCAGGTTCAGCGCATCGTTGATCTGCAACGGGCTGTCGAGGTTGAGGTTGATCGACTGCCTGTCACGCCCGGTGCCGGCGCTGCCCAGGTTGTCCACCCCCAGGCCCAGGCCCCAGCGTGCGGCGCTGCTGCGCGAGCGCAGGATGATCCGCGAGGCCCCGGGCTGGCTGCCGGGGGCGATGTCGGCGGTCAGGTCCAGGGAGCGCAGGCGGTTCAGTTGATCCAGGCCCTGCTCCAGGTCCCGCAGGTACAGGGGCTTGCCGAGCATGCCCGGGAAAGCGCCGCGCAGGGACACCGGCAGGCTCTGGTCGGCCAGTTCGATGGCTTCGACGTAGCCTTCCTCTACCAGGATATCCAGGCTGTGCCCGGCCGCCGGAGTGCTGGCCAGGTAAGGGCGGCTGGCGATGTAGCCGGCCTCTACATAGAGGCGAGTGATGGCCGCCAGCAGCTGGTTGATCTGGTTGGCCCCCATGCACGGCGCGACATACGGCTTGATGTAGTCATTGAGCCGGGCCTTGTCGAACAGGCTGACGCCGCCGATGCGGGTGCCGCTCAGGGGCCAGCAGCGCTCGTCGCTGGCAGTCTGCGCAGGTTGGCTGGGGGCCGCCGGGGTGCTGCTGAAACTGCCGCGCTGCATCTGCCGCTGGCGCTGTTCCAGTTGCAGTTGTTGCAGGTCCCGTTGCTGTTGTTGCTGCAGGCGCAGGGCTTCCTGGCCCGGTTGCAGGTTATCGGCCAGGGCCGGCGTCAGGTACGTCAGGCCCAGCAGCAGTCCCAGGCACCAAGTGCTGGTGTGGGGGAGAAGGGAGCGGTCAGTGCGTAATGAATAGGGCACTTGGCATCCTTACTGTAATAAGACGAAGTGACAGACACTCGGAAAGCCGGGTATGAGGCTCAACTAGTGGCGTCGCTTTTAGTTCTGCCCTGTGAACGCTAAATACCTTCGATATCTATATCTGAGGTTCAGTGCTCAAGTGCTCGGAAGTGACAGTTCCTGAGTAAGTGCCGGATGGGTTAGTGCAAATTCAGGTATGACAAAAGGGTTGAGTGAGTTGCAGTGGAAACGTTACAGCGCAGCGCAAAATTAATTTTTCCGGGGGTGGTCAGCGGGGGGGATAGCCTGTGAAATCGAGACTATCCGAAACCCAAAAGGCTATTTGTACGTAAATTGTAAATACATAGAGGGCTAACGGAATTTGCTTGTCAGCCCTGATTGGCAAGGGGTGTGGCGCTCGGGTGAATTATTCAAAGGTAGGATGTTTGGTTGAATGGCTAACTGGATGTTTAATTCTGTAATCGTCAGTTCGTATATCAACTTGCGAGCGCCAAGTGTTTCGGCTACTTGCTCTTTCTGTTTGAGTAGTTGCTCTATTGTTGTTCTTGTTTGATCGGGCTGTTGTTGCTAGGGGATATCCTTAGATGTCTTGGTGGTGAGAATTCTGCACTGCACCCATAGTTTCTGGTGGTATCGCCGGCGAAATTATCAACGTATAGAAAACTATATAGCGATACTCTGGCTAGGGGATTCCCTTAGTTGCAGATTGGATGTCGCAGGTCATATCAAGTGCCTGGCACAGTGGCCGGGCACTTGATGAATGACGGTTATTGCGGGCTGGAGCGCCCGGTCATTTCCCGGGCCATCTCACTGGCATAGCTGTCGGTCATGCCGGCGATGAAATCGATCATGCGCAGGAACGAGGTATGCAACGGCCAGTTCGGGTCCGGCGCGTTATTGCCCAGCAGATCGAGGATCCGCCGGTTCTTGAACGAGGGGGTCTTGCCGCCGTGCTGTTCCAGCGCCGCGCCGCAGAAGGAGTTCAGCAGGATCTCCAGGGTGGTGTAGGCGCCGATCTCGTGCAGGGTCTTGCGCTTGTCCTGGAAGATCTTGCGTCGCGCCACATCCTTGGCATTGAGTACGCAACGCTTGGCCGGACCATGCATGTGCTCCACCAGGTCGCCGTGCAGGGTGCCGGCCAGCAGGGCGTCCTGCTGTTCGACAAAGGCCCGGGCGGCGGCGTTGGTCAGGTGCTCGATGGCCTTGCCCCGCAGGATCGCCAGGCGTCGCCGGCGCGAATCGCTGGGGCCCAGCTGGCGATAGGTTTCCGGCAGGTCGTCGCCCACCAGGCCGAGTAGCAGCGCCTCGACTTCGGCGTACTCCAGCAGGTCCATCTCCAGGCCGTCCTCAAGGTCGATCAGGGCGTAGCAGATGTCGTCCGCCGCTTCCATCAGGTACACCAGCGGGTGCCGGGCCCAGCGCTGGTCTTCCAGCTGGGGCAGGCCCAGCTTGTGGGCGATCTGTTCCAGCAGCGGCAGCTCGCTCTGGTAGCAGCCGAACTTATGCTTCTTGTAGCCCAGGGAGTCGGCATGGCGCGCGGTCCAGGGGTACTTGAGGTAGGTGCCGAGGGTGGCGTAGGTGAGCCGGGTGCCGCCATCGAACTGGTGGTATTCGAGCTGGGTGAGCACCCGGAAGCCCTGGGCGTTGCCTTCGAAGTTGAGGAAGTCCTGGCGTTCGGCCTCGCTCATCGCATCCAGCCAGCCCCGCCCGGCGGCTTGCTGGAACCAGTGGCGGATGGCGTCTTCCCCGGAGTGGCCGAAGGGCGGGTTGCCGATGTCGTGGGCCAGGCAGGCCGATTGCACCACCATCCCCAGGTCGCTGGGCTCACACCAATCGGGCAGGGCGCTGCGCAGGGTCTCGCCGACGCGCATGCCCAGGGAACGACCGACACAGCTGACTTCCAGGGAGTGGGTCAGGCGGGTGTGGATATGGTCGTTGCTGGACACCGGGTGCACCTGGGTCTTGCGCCCTAGGCGGCGGAAGGCACCGGAGAAGATGATGCGGTCGTGGTCTTTGTGGAAAGGGCTACGGCCGAGTTCTTCCGGGCTGTGCACTGGCTTTCCGAGGCGTTCGCGGTTGAGCAGGGTCTGCCAATCCAAGGCGGGTCTCTCCGAAAAAAACTGAAGGGCAGAGCTTCCGGTTTCTCGGGCGTGGCCGCAAGAGGCGCATGGTCTGCGCTTGTGTCGACGCCTTCGCTGGCAAGCCAGCTCCTGCACGGAAATGGCATGGCCTGCGGCCCACCTGTAGGAGCGGCTTGCCGGCGAAAGGGCCCGCAGTTCGTGCATCCATCGTGGCGCTGCGTTCGCCGGCAAACGGGACAGGGTTACAGGCCGGCCGCGTCGATGTCGATCAGCAGCAGGCGCTGGCCGTTGTCGAAAAACTGCCCGGCGGTCAGGCAATACTGGTTGCTGGTGGCGTCGCGGTAGGTGTTGGACAGGGTCAGGCGTCGCTCCTCCCAGCCTTCGGCCAGCAGGTGATAGAAGTACGGGCGCCAGGACCAGTTGTGGCCAACGTAGCTGCTGTCGGCCTGCCAGCTGTTGTGGCGCCATTCCAGGTTCGGGGTCAGTTGGGTGCCATGGCGGTCGCACTGATAGAAGCGCAGTAGCCAGGGAAAGGCCTCGACCCGGGGCAGTTGGCTGATGGGCGCCTGGGCCTGGGCCCAGGCCTGCAGCAGGTTCATCAGTTCGGCCAGTTGCAGGCGCATGCGCATCAGCCGGTTGCGTTCGGCCAGCTTGTGCCGCACGTAGCGCTCGCGCAGGCGGGCGAAGGGCTGGACGAAGGCATCGCTGGGGTAAAACTGTTGCTCGGCCTGGGCAAACAGGAAGCCCTGTACATAGCGCGAGCCGCACTCCAGGGCGAAATCCAGTTCGGCTTCGGTTTCCACACCTTCGGCGATGATCCAGCAGCCGGTCTTCTCCGCCATCTGCGCCAGGGCCTTGACCACGTCGCTGCTGGGGCCACCCCGGGCCGCGGCCTGGAACAGGCGCATGTCGAGCTTGAGGATGTCCGGTTGCAGGGCCAGCACCCGGTCCAGTTGCGAGTAGCCGGCGCCGAAGTCGTCGATGGCGATCCGTGCCCCGGCCTGGCGGTAGCGCGCCACCACTTCGCTGAGGCGTTGGCTGTTGCCCCCCAGTTCAGTGATCTCGAACACGATGCGCCGCGGGTCTACGCGGTTCTGCTGCAATTGCTTGAGGCTGGGCAAGGGCTGCCCGGGGCGCAGGCGGCTGATCCATCGGGGGGAAATGTTCAGGCTCAGGAACCAGTCCGCGGGTGCCTCGTGCAGGCGCCGCAGGGCGTCGTCGCGGATCAGCCGGTCAAGGCGGCGCAGGGCGCTGGAGGGGGTTCGAGGATCGGCGAACAGCGGCCCCACGGACGCCAGTTGGCCATTGTCCTGGCGCAGGCGGCCCAGGGCTTCGACCCCGGCGATACGCCCGGTGGCGGTGTCGATGAAGGGCTGGAAGCAGGCGAGCGGTTGCCCGTCGATCACAGGGCCTCCTTACAAGAGTCTGGGTGGAGTAGGGCCGTGGCTGACGGGGAGGCGGCCACGAACCGGCCCCTGGGTAAAGGGGCCGATCCGGGTTGCTTAGCAAGAATGCAGCCAGATAGCGCCGCTCAGGATTTGCGCGAGGAGCCTTGCATCACCAGCTTGATCAGCGGCACCAGCGTGGTACCCAGGCGAACCAGGCGTGTGAGGCCGCCGGCACCGCCGCTCTTGGCACCCTTGCCGGTGATGAAGCCCAGGAGCGTCACCACTGCCACGCCCCAGAGCGGGGCGTGCTTGATGCCCAAGCCTTCCTGCCAGCTCTGCCCCAGGCCGCGGACCCGTTGCAGGGGTTGCAGCAGTTGCTGGGACTCGTGGCGGATTTCCTGGCGGTGCATTTCCATGCGCAGGCGGATCAGTACCTTGCGCATTTCCCGGCGTGAAGTGTTCTGCGGGACTTCAGGCAGTTTCATGGCAGGAGGCGCTCCCGATCATTGGCCAACTCTTCGAGGGTGGCGTGGAAAGGTGAGGATTCATCGAAGATCGCTGCCTTGAGGCGCAATCCGCAGAAGATCGCCGCCAGGGTGTAGAACACGCACAGGCCGATGATTCCAGCCAGGCGATAGCTGTCCCACAACAGGATCAGCACCAGTGCCGACAGCCCCACCAGCAACAGCAGGGCGAACACCAGGGCCAGCCCGGCGAATAGCAGCAGGCTCACGGTGCGTGCTTTCTGCTCCTGCAACTCGATGCCGAACAGCTCGACATGGCTGTGCAGCAGCCCCAGGACCGCCGCCCCCAGGCGCCGCGAAGACGCGCTCGGGCCGCTGCCGGACGAAGTGGATTCGCCGATAGCCATATCAGCGCCGCGTCGCCAGGAGGCCGATCAGGAAGCCCACGCCGGCGGCGATGCCCACCGATTGCCAAGGGTTGCTCTGCACATAGTCCTCGGCGGCGGTGACCGCTGCCTGGCCCCGCTGGCGCAGGGAGTCTTCGGTCAGTTGCAGGGTCTCCCGGGCCTTGAGCAGGCTGTCGTGAATCTGCTCGCGCAACTCGTCGGCCTGGTCGCCGGCCAGGGTCGCGGTGTGTTCCAGCAGACGCTCCGTGTCACTGACCAGTGCCTGAAAATCCGCCATCAGTACTTCTTGAGCCGTCTTTGCCGTTTTGCTGGCCATGGTTCCATCTCCGTTAGTTGCTTGTGTGAGCTATGAGTGTGAGCCCTGGGCGAAGGTTCACTGCAATTGTCTGGTACAGCTTTTGCTTTGTCCTGGTGCGCCAGGCCCCGGGCCTGCGCCGAAAACGAGCGAGGGTCGCGCTGTAGCCCGCGTAAACCCTGGCCAAGAAAACCATAACCTCAGGTCAGTCCTCACCCCGTGGTTTGTCGTGCCGCCCCCGGCGCGCCAAAACGGTTCACCGAATGCGTGCAATGGCGCGCCCGGGAGCCAACTTGGTGCAAGGAGCGGGGCGCCCTGCCAGGGAACGGCTGGCCGATTTCGGATCTGCCTACTCCATGGAAAATCTGCAAAGCGCTGTGGACACCCTGGTCCACGGTTCCAACACCCTGTTCATCCTGATCGGGGCGGTCATGGTCCTGGCCATGCACGCCGGCTTTGCCTTCCTCGAAGTCGGCACCGTCCGGCAGAAGAACCAGGTCAATGCGCTGTCGAAGATCCTCAGCGACTTCGCCGTCTCGACCCTGGCCTATTTCTTTATAGGCTATTGGATCTCCTACGGCGTGAGCTTCCTGCAACCGGCGGCGGTGATCAGTGCCGATCACGGCTACGGCCTGGTGAAGTTCTTCTTCCTGCTGACCTTCGCCGCGGCGATCCCGGCGATTATCTCCGGTGGCATCGCCGAGCGCGCGCGTTTTGTGCCGCAATTGTGCGCCACGGTGCTGATCGTGGCCTTTGTCTACCCGTTTTTCGAAGGGCTGGTGTGGAACGGCAACTTAGGGGTGCAGGCCTGGTTGCAGCAGCGCTTTGGTGCCGGCTTCCATGACTTTGCCGGCTCGGTGGTGGTGCACGCCATGGGAGGCTGGCTGGCCCTGGCCGCGGTGCTGTTGCTGGGGCCGCGCAATGGCCGCTATCGCGACGGCAAGCTGGTGGCGTTCGCGCCGTCGAGCATTCCGTTCCTGGCCCTGGGCTCGTGGATCCTGATTGTCGGCTGGTTCGGCTTCAACGTCATGAGCGCCCAGACCTTGCAGGGCGTCAGCGGGCTGGTGGCGGTGAACTCGCTGATGGCCATGGTGGGCGGTACGGTGGCGGCGCTGATCGTCGGCCGCAACGACCCGGGCTTCCTGCATAACGGCCCGCTGGCCGGGCTGGTGGCGATCTGCGCCGGCTCGGACCTGATGCACCCGGTGGGCGCCTTGATCACCGGCGCCATTGCCGGAGCGCTGTTCGTCTGGTGCTTCATCGCCGCGCAGAGCCAATGGAAGATCGACGACGTGCTCGGGGTCTGGCCGTTGCATGGCCTGTGCGGTGTATGGGGCGGCATTGCCTGCGGGATCTTTGGCCAGAGTGCCCTGGGCGGCCTGGGTGGGGTCAGCCTGGTCAGCCAGTTGATCGGCACCGGCCTCGGGGTGGCGGTGGCGCTGCTGGGCGGCCTGGCCGTGTATGGGGTGATCAAGGCGGTCTGCGGGCTGCGCCTGACCCAGGAACAGGAGTACTACGGCGCCGACCTGTCGCTGCACAAGATCGGCGCGGTGAGCCAGGACTGAGACGACGCCCCTGCTATTGATGACCCTGGGCGCTCGCCGCCCGGGGTTTGGTCTGGGTGGCTTCAACCGGCTTGCAGGCGTGCTTCGCAAGCCTCGATGGCCGCCTGCGGGCCGGACACCAGCACCCGGTCGCCGGCTTGCAGGCGCGGGCTGGGGTTCAGCGGCAGGTCGTTGCCATTGCGTTGCACCCCGCGTATATCAACGCCCAGTGCCTCCAGGCCCAACTCCTGCAATGGTCGGTTGCAGGCGTGGGCATCGGCGTCGAGGCTGACGGCGTGCATCTGCACCGCCGGCGGTTCGCGGTTGTCCTGGGCGCTGTTCTGGGTGCCGTGATAGAAGCCGTGCAACAGTTGGTAGCGGCTGTGGCGCACTTCATCCACGGTGCGCTGCACTCGCTGCTCCGGCAGGCCGAGCATGATCAGGGCATGGGAGGCGAGCATCAGGCTCGACTCCAGCAGTTCGGGCACCACTTCGTTGGCGCCGGCGGCCTTGAGTTCCGCCAACTGGCTGTCATCGCGGGTGCGCACCAGGATCGGCACCGTGCGGTCCAGGCGGCGCGCCGCCTTGAGCACCGTCAGCGCGATATCGCTCTTGTCCACTGCGATCACCAGCAGCCGCGCCCGTTCCAGGCCGACTGCGGCCAGGAGGTCGCCGCGCCGGCAGTCGCCGTAGTGCACGCAGCTTTCTCCCGCAGACGCTTCCTGGACCCGCACCGGATCATCGTCCAGGGCGATGTAGCGCAGTTGCTCGTGGCGCAGGAAGCGGCCAATGGACTGGCCGACCCGGCCATACCCGCAAATCAGTACATGGCCTTGCAGCTCGGCGTTCTGCGCGCTGATTTCCTCCAGTTGCGCGGCCTGGTTGGGCTTGCGGTGCAGGCGGGCGGTGATGACCGGCGCCGCTCGCAGCAACAGCGGGGTTACCAGCATCGAGCAGAAGGTGGCGGCCAGCAGCAGGCTGCTGATGTCGGGCGGGATCATCTGGCTGAGCTGCATCTGCGCCATCAGGGCGAAGCAGAATTCACCGCCCTGGGCCAGGGCCAGGCCGCTGCGCCAGGCGGTTTCGCCATCGCTGCCGCGCAGCTTGAGCAGGGTCGCCACCACCGAACCCTTGATCAGCAGCAGGGCCAGGGTCAGGCCGGTGATCAGCAGGGCATGGTCGATGAACAGTTGCAGGTCGATGAGCATGCCGATGCTGACGAAGAACAGCCCCAGCAGAATGTCGCGGAACGGGCGGATGTCGGCCTCGATCTGATGCCGGTAATGGCTTTCCCCCAGCAGCATGCCGGCGAGGAAGGCCCCCAGGGCCGGTGACAGGCCCAGCAGGTGGGTGAGCCAGGCGGTGAGCAGGACGATCACCAGGGCCAGCAGCACAAAGAGTTCGGCGGAGTGCGAAGCGGCCACTTCATGGAACAGCCGCGGCAACAGCCAGCGGCTGGCCAGCAGCAGGCCGACGAACAGCACCACGGTCTTGCCCAGGGTCGCCGGCAGGGCCCAGTACCAGGCGTGCTCGCTGCTGCCGGCGAAGACCGGCACCAGGGTCAGCAACAGCACCGCCACCACGTCCTGGAACAGCAGCACGCCAATGGCGTTCTGCCCGTGGCTGCTGAAGATCTCGCCAAGGCTGGTCAGTTCCTTGCTGACGATGGCGGTGGAGGACAGGGCCAGCCCGGTGCCGAGCATCAGCGCTGCGGTCAGGGGCATGCCGAACAGGGCCAGGAGGACCCCGAGGATCAAGCCGGTGCACAGCACTTGCAGGCTGCCCAGGCCAAACACCACGTGGCGCAGGGCAAGCATCTTCGACAAGGAGAACTCCAGGCCCAGGGAGAACAGCAGGAATACCACCCCCAGTTCTGCCAGGTCGGGCAGGTCCTCACTGTCGTTGACCCAGTCCAGTGCGGTGGGGCCGACCATCAGGCCCACCGACAGATAGCCCAGCACCGGGGGCAGGCTCAGGCGCCGGAACAACGCAATCACCACCAGCGAGGAGGCAAGAATGATCAGCAGATTGGCAAACAACGGGCATCTCCGGACAGGGGGCGGGCAAGGCAAAGCCTAGAGGCAAAAAAAGGCGCGAGGATTACCCGGGCCGCAGAGAGTGACGCTGATTCAGGTCATTGTTTGTCGAGAATGTCTCATATTCATGAGCCTTCGCTATGCTCAGAAATTGTCGATAAAGGCGGTGCCCGGGTGACGGGGTTATCCACAGGACCCTGCCAGTGAGGTGTCGGAGAGGTGTATGGAGCGTCTGTATTCACTGCAAGGGTTGCGGGGCGCCGCGGTGTTGGGCGTGGTGCTGTTCCACATGATGTCGGTGGAAATCAAGTATTCGGGCGGTGACATCCTGCTGCCGGTCATGCTGAATTTCTTCCAGCTCGGGGTCGACCTGTTCTTTGTCATCAGCGGCTTCGTGATGGTCATCGTCAGTCGTGGGCGCTTTCAGAAAACCGTCGAGACCCAGCGCTTCCTGTTCAACCGCCTGTCCCGGATTTACCCCACCTACTGGCTGTATTTCTTCATCACCCTGGGGGTGTATCTGTGGCAGCCGGCGCTGGTGAACAGCTCCCACGGCGGCTCCAACCTGTGGATGTCCTTCCTGCTGCTGCCCAATGACCGGGTGCTGCTGGTGATGGTGGCCTGGTCGCTGCTGTTCGAGCTGTGGTTCTACCTGATGTTCACCCTGTTCCTGTTCTTCAAGGAAAAGCGCCTGCCGCTGATCCTGCTGCTGTGGGCGGTGGCGCTGGTGCTGTTCAACCTGCTGCAGAACTGGCAGGACTATTCCCCGGTGCTGAAGATCATCCTCCATCCCTACGCCCTGGAGTTCATTGCCGGCAGTGCCCTGGCGCTGTTCTTCTACGGGCCCCATAGCGCCAGGGTGCCGACGGCGCTGGTCTGGGTCGCGCTGGCGGCGGCTCTGCTGGTGGGGTTTCCGCTGATCTACGCCTACCAGCTGTTCTTCACCGAGGGCTTGCCGAGGATGCTCGCGGTGGGCCTGACCTTCGGTACCCTGACCCTGTCCCTGGCCTTGCTGGAGCGGCGGCAACTGATCCGTATGCCAGGGTTTCTTACAGCCACCGGTGATATGTCCTACACCATCTATCTATCCCACTTACTGGTGCTGGGGGTCGTCGGCCGGGCCTGGCAGGTGATCGGCGCCTGGCCCGAGAGCTATGTGGATAACCTGGCCTTCATCGTGCTGATGATGACGGCGGTGGTCTGCTATGGCTGGGTTGGCTATCACTTTTATGAAAAGCCGATCCTCGATCGTGCCACGGCCTACTGCAAGCGCCGGTTCAGTACCGCCCCCCGGCGCAAACACTACGATCCGGTGTAGTCGTCCGGTCCTTCCTGCTTACTCGGGTAGCCATCGATGCCGAAAGTGCTCAACGCAAACCTCGACGCGCTGAAAGTTCTGCTGGCGGTGATGGTGGTGGCGCTGCACTGCAAGCTGCTGGGGGGCAATTACACCTGGGTCGGCTACTTGCTGTGCAACGGCCTGTTCCGGGTGGCGGTGCCGACGTTCTTCATCATCAACGGCTACTACCTCTTCCAGACCCTGGAGAGCGGCCACTCCTTCGCCCAGTGGTTCAAGCGCGGCCTTCTGCTCTACCTGTTCTGGATGCTGGTCTACAGCCCGCAGTACATCGACCCGAGCACGATCGCCAGCCTGGGCGGGGTGCTGGGGGTCGTGAAGAAGCTGCTGATCGGCTATTTCCACCTCTGGTACCTGGTGGGCATGCTCGGCGGCGCAGCGATGCTGCTGGTGCTGCGTCGCTGGCGTTCAAGTGCGCTGATCGGCCTGGCCCTGACGGCGTTCCTCATCGGTCTGGGCCTGCAGTACGCGCGGGTCTACTACGAACTGCCCAACGGCTTTCTCCAGCACTTCAATCAGAACGACTACACCGCGCGCAATTTCCTGTTCATGGGCTTCCCGTTCATGGCCATCGGCTTTCTTTGTGCCCGGCATCGCTTGGCAGAGCGGCTCAGCCGGCGCGGGGTGTGCTGCTGGCTAGCGCTGGGGTTGGGGCTGATCCTGGCCGAGGCGGCACTGAACTTCGCCCTGCGCGCCGATGTAGAGCAGAACTTCGACTTCCTCGCCTCATTGCTGGTTATTGCCCCGGCCCTGTTCCTGTTGCCCCAGGTGTACTTCCGGGCCTCCCACAGCAACTTCGCGGCCAAGCTGTCTTCGGCGGTGTATTACGTGCATCCCTGGTTCATCTTCGGCGCCTTGTCCCTGGGCATGGCCTATGGCAACGGCATGGCCGGGCTGGTCCTGCTGCTGGCCTTTGGCGTTGCGCCGCTGTTGATCATGGCCAGTCGCCGGGTCCGTTTCATTCTCTGAGGGCGCTTGGTCGACGGCTTTTTCTCTCGGGCCTAGAATAGGCACCTGTTCTTTTTTGGTTGCCCAGTCATGCCCCCTGAATGCCAATTGTTCGGCACCCTTGGATGCCACCTGTGCGAACTGGCCGAGGCCGAGCTGATGCCCCTGGTGGAACACGGCCTGATGGTCGAACTGGTGGATATCGCCGACAGCCAGCAACTGTTCGACAGCTACGGCCTGCGCATCCCGGTACTGCGCCGGGTGGATACCGGCGCCGAGCTGGGCTGGCCCTTCGACGCCGAGCAAGTGGTGGCCTTCCTGCGCTGATGCACCAGGGGGGCGGGCAGGGTTTCCGCCCGTCGCTCATCGTGCGAATTCATTGGCGAGAGCTCTCGATTGGTTTACTGTATGCATATACAGCTATCGAGGAGTCTCGCCATGTCTCTCACTTTCCTGACCGGTACCGAACGCTCGCAACCGATGCCAGCCCGCTTTGCGCCGCTGGGTGACAGCGAGCCTGCCGCGTTGGCCGATGGTCCCAGCGGCAGCGGTTTTTCCCTCGACCGGACCCTGGGCCTGGGCGCGCCGCAGATCCATGGCCTGCTGGTGGACGATGACAACCTGCTGGGGTTCGGCATCTACCCCGGTGACCGGTTGATCGTCGACCGCTCGGCCACTCCGGCGGTCGACCAGTACCTGGTGGTTCGGGCCCAGGGCGCCAGCGAATACTCGCTGCGCCTGCTGGCGCCCGATCCTCGTGGCGGCTTGCTGCTCAAGGCGGCGCGCCCTTCAATCCCCTCCATCGTTCTGGATGACCTGGGCTCGATCGAGATCTGGGGCGTGGTGTTGTGGGTGGTCAGTTATGTGGGGCGCAAGCAGCCCTGATGAGTGTGGTGGACGCTTCAAACCGTTAAAGGAATAGATGATGGTCAATGTCGAACAACTGAAAAACAGCGTGAACAGCATGCCCACCGATGTGGTGCGTGAAGCGGTGCTTGAGCTGCGCCTGGACGGGCTGGTCACCGAAGGCAAGACGCCCTTCAACAAGCTGCACTTCAACACCTGCTTTGCCGAGATCGAAGCCTTGTTCCAGCGTGCGGGCTACCACCGGCAACTGGATGTGGTGGGTTACCAGGGGCTGTTGTACGCCCTCTACGATCCGGGCCGCTGGGAGGCGGTGGATGTACTGCGCTGGCTCAAGGAGTTCACCGAGGCCGCGGCCCAGGCCAAGCAGTCCTGCGCCTGAAACCTCGGAAACTGTTCCTAGGTTCCTTGTGGCGGCTGTTGGATAATGCCGCCCTGCATTGATCCTTCGAGCTTTTTGTATGTCATCCTCACCTTTTTCCGCTGCACAGCATCAGGCCAGTACCCTGTACCTGCCCCCGGGCTCCTGGGCGACGGTGCTGGATTGCCTGTGTGATCACTTCAAGGCCATCAGCCGCGAACAGTGGCTGGACCGTATCGCCCGTGGCCGGGTGCTGGACGGGCAGGGCCAGCCCATCAGTCTGGAGCTGGCCTATCGCGAAGGCTTGAGGATTCACTACTTTCGCGAGGTGCCGGATGAAAAGGTGATTCCGGTCGAGGAAACCATCCTCTACGCCGATGAGCATCTGGTGGTGGCGGACAAGCCGCACTTTCTGCCGGTGACCCCGGCAGGAGAGTACGTCGAGCAGACGTTGCTGCGGCGCTTGATCCGGCGCCTGGGCAACCCGCACCTGGTGCCCCTGCATCGTATCGACCGGCATACGGCTGGGCTGGTGCTGTTCTCCGCGAACCCAGACAGTCGCTCGGCCTATCAGGCGCTGTTTCCCACCCGCAAGATAGAAAAACGCTACGAGGCGATTGCCGCTGCCTTGCCGCAGTTGAACTTCCCGCTGCTGCACAAGAGCCGGCTGGTGGACGGTGAGCCCTTCTTCCGCATGCAAGAAGCGCAGGGGCCAAGCAATACCGAAACAGCCATCGAGGTCAGGGAGAAACACGGCGAGCTGTGGCGTTACGCCCTGTACCCGGTCACGGGCAAGAAGCACCAACTGCGGGTGCATATGAATGCCCTGGGAGCGGCGATCTGCAACGATCCCTTTTATCCCGAGGTGCTCAAGGACATCGAGGACGACTATGCCCGGCCGCTGAAGCTGCTGGCCCAGGGGCTGCGTTTCATCGACCCGTTGAGCGGGCAGGAACGCGAGTTCGCGAGCCGCATCAGCCTGCAGTGGTGAATACCCCAGGCGCAGAAACAATAAAACCCGCACCAGGCGGGTTTTATTGTTTTCAGGTCGACAACCGTCAGGCTTACAGCTCTTTGACGGTACGGACCTGATCCTTGTTGATGCGAGTCTGCTTGCCGTCCAGCTGTTCAAACTCGTAGAAACCGGAATCCTTGTCGTATTTAGGGGTATCGACGGCCTGGATTTCGCGACCGTCATTCAAGGTGATCACTGTCGGCGAGGCGCAACCGGCGAGAGTGGCCAGGCCCAGTGCGAGCATGAGAGTGGCGAGGGTCCGTTGAGTCATTGTGTGTCTCCGAAATGAGTACTTTTGAGTGCTGGTCTTCAGACGTATACAACGTCTGCAAGTTCCTTGGCCAGGGACATTCTGCCACGTTGCCGGGCAGATCGCAGGCGTTCGCCGCGGCAGATTAGCCGAGTTCGCAACAGCGTCTACCCACTGGGGGCTATTGCCGAGGCCACAGCGGCGGCAGGCCGGAGCGCTGTGATATAACAACGGGCTGTTTCTCCTACCTTTGGATCGAGCCTATGAAAGCCAAGGCTGATGTACCTTTTGCGCCGCTGAACATTGCGGTACTGACTGTCAGTGATACCCGCACCCTGGAAACCGACACCTCCGGGCAGGTCTTTGTCGAGCGCCTGGGCGCCGCCGGCCATCGTCTGGCGGCACGGGTGCTGCTCAAGGACGATCTGTACAAGATCCGCGCCCAGGTCGCGACCTGGATTGCCGACGACGTGGTGCAGGTGGTGCTGATCACCGGCGGTACCGGCTTCACTGGCCGTGACAGCACCCCGGAAGCCGTGGCCTGCCTGCTGGACAAGCAGGTCGACGGCTTTGGCGAACTGTTCCGGCAGATATCGGTCGCCGATATCGGCACCTCCACTGTGCAATCCCGGGCACTGGCAGGGCTGGCCAATGGCACCCTGGTGTGCTGCCTGCCGGGTTCCACCAATGCGGTGCGCACCGGCTGGGACGGCATCCTCGCCGAACAGCTGGATTCGCGGCACCGGCCGTGCAATTTCGTTCCTCACCTGAAACAGGCGGCACCCTGTGAATCCCGCGGGTAAGCCGGGCAAGCAGGGCGCCCTGATGCCGGTGGAAGAGGCATTGGAGCGCCTGTTGGCGATGGCCGGTTCGGCCCCCATCCTCGAGCGTGAGCGCTTGCCGTTGGCGGCGGCTCAGGGCCGGGTGCTGGCCGAGGCGCTGATCTCCAGCCTGGACCTGCCGCCCTGGCCCAACAGCGCCATGGACGGTTACGCCCTGCGCCTGGAGGACTGGCGGGGGGAACCCCTGCCGGTCAGTCAGCGGATCTTTGCCGGTCAGGCGCCTGAGCCACTGCAGCCCGGGACCTGCGCGCGGATTTTCACCGGTGCGCCGGTGCCGGCCGGGGCGGACTGCGTCGAGATGCAGGAAAACGCCCAGGTCCAGGACGATCAGCGCGTGCTGTTTAGCGAACCTCTGCAACTGGGTCAGAACATTCGCCCTCAGGGCCAGGAAACTACGGTGGGCGAGCAGGTGCTCGCGGCTGGCACTCGCCTGGGGCCGATCGAGCAAGGCCTGGCTGCCTCCCTGGGGTGCGCCGAGCTTGAAGTGGTGCGCCGGGTCCGGGTGGCGGTGCTGTCCACCGGTGACGAATTGGTGGAACCTGGCCAGCCCCTGGGGCCGGGCCAGATCTACAACAGTAACCGGGTGGTGCTGTGCAGTTGGTTGCAGCGCC
Source organism: Pseudomonas sp. NFPP25 (assembly GCF_900116505.1). Classification (NCBI taxonomy): domain Bacteria; kingdom Pseudomonadati; phylum Pseudomonadota; class Gammaproteobacteria; order Pseudomonadales; family Pseudomonadaceae; genus Pseudomonas; species Pseudomonas sp. NFPP25. The sequence continues at coordinate 985,963 of NZ_FPBG01000002.1, forward strand.
TGGGCTGTGAGGTGCTGGATGCGGGAATCCTCCCTGACGATCTGGCCGCGACCCGCCAGCGCCTAGCGGAACTGGGGGAGGTCGACCTGATCCTGTCCACCGGTGGTGTCTCGGTGGGAGAGGCGGACTTCCTGGGCATCGCCCTGCGCGAAGAGGGCGAGCTGGCCCTGTGGAAGCTGGCGATCAAGCCCGGCAAGCCGTTGACCTTCGGCCATTTTCGCGGCGTGCCGGTGATCGGCCTGCCCGGCAATCCGGCATCGACCCTGGTGACCTTCGCCCTGCTGGCGCGCCCCTACCTGTTGCGTCGCCAGGGCGTGCAGCAGGTGCAGCCTCTGAGCTTCCAGGTGCCGGCGGGTTTTGCCTGGCCCCAGCCCGGCAATCGCCGCGAATACCTGCGGGGGCGCCTGGAGAACGGGCAGGCGATTATCTACCGCAACCAGAGCTCGGGCGTGTTGTGCAGTGCGGCCTGGGCCGAAGGGCTGGTGGAGGTGCTTGAAGGGCGGACCCTGGTGCAGGGCGATCGGGTCAACTTCATTCCCCTGAGTGAAGTGCTGGATTGACCCCGGCAGCGCGGGCCCGGCTGCCACCGGCCCGCGCCGAGCGGTTTAGCGCAGCAGCAACAGCAGCAACAGGCCGAAGCGGCTGTGCAAACCCCAGGTCACCAGGCCCGCCAGCAGTGCAGCGGCCAGTACCGCCCTGGCCAGGCGCTTGAGCCACGACAGGTGCCGACAATGACTCGGCAGCGGCTGCGAGGAAAGAGGCAGGTCGAGCTCCCGGGGGGAGCGGGTGGCCCCCCAGGGCTGGCCCTGCAGATGCTTGAGCGGTGATCGCGCTTGCGGATAAAACTCCTTGTCTTTCATGACGGTGCACTTCCTTGTATGAGGCGTCAGTGCCTGACATGCACAGTCACTGATTGGCCCCGCAGGGTCAATTCAGGTGATTCTCTTTCTTCGGTCAGAAAATTCACTTTAGGCCTGGGGGCTCGGTTCAGGCATAGGGGCTGTCCCAATAGCGCTTGTACATGCCGAGCTTTCTTTTCAGGCCCAGGGGCAGGTAGCGCTCCTGCTGGCTGAGTTTGTAGGCGAAGAGCTTCACTGCGTTGCGCAGCAGCGACCCGGGCCACTGCCCCAGGCGTCCGGGGCCGAGGAAGCGCAGTTCGGACTGGACGTAGCGCAGGCCTTCGCCACCGGCGCCACCGAAGGCCTGGCGGATCCAGGGTTCCCGGGCATGGAATACGCCAATGTCGAAGTAGCGGCGGAACTCTTCCTTGAGGCTGTAGTTATGGGAGTGGCGGCAGCAGGCGCTGCCTTCATAGGCAACCTTCCAGCCGGCCAGCAGCATCTTCGCGCCCACATACATGTCTTCGGACAGGATCACGTGGTTGGGAAAGCCGCCGACCTGCATCAGCGCCTCGCGCCGGTAGGCGGAAAACGAGTTGGACATGAAGGCGGTCTTGATCCCCAGTGCCGGCACATCGGCCAGGCTTTTCACCTGGGAAGTCGGCGGGTAGTTGAACAACCGCGCATGGCTGGCCAGGGGGCTGGCATCGAGGTGCGGCAACTGGCGACCGCATACTGCTCCCACTTGCGGGTCGGCGAAGGGCGCGACGATGCGGGCGAGACCTTCGGCATCCTCCAGGTAGGCATCCTGGGTCATGAACACATAGAGGTCATAATCGGCGTTGCGCTCCACCATCAGTTGCCGGGTGCCGCCGTGGTTGAAGTCGCGGCTGTCGATGCGCAGCACATTGGCGCAGCGTGCCAGCGCCAGCTCGTAGGTGCCGTCGCTGGAGCTGGAGTCGACGATCAGGGTATCGAAGGGCGCGCTCTGGATTTCCAGGGAATCCAGCAGCCGCGCCAGGTCCTGGCAACCGTTGTAGGTGGGAATCACACAGGCCACGCGCAGTGTCGACATTGTCCAAGCCTCCGGTTCAGGTCAGGTTCTGGCGCCAGGGCCGCAGCCAGGCCGCGAGGATCAGCAACAGCAGCAGGCCGCAGGCGCTGCTCAGGCCCAGTTGCCACCAGATCGAGGTCAGCGGATGCAGGAACAGCGCCGCCAGGGCCATGCCACCCAGGCCGATCAGCCAATGACTGCGCCAAGGCACCAGCCCCAGCAACTGCTGGCGGCGCATCAGCAGCAGGCCGGTGAGGATCACTCCGCAGATCGCCGCCAGGGCGATGCCGATCAAACCGAGGAAATACGGCAGCGCCGCCAGCAGCAGGGCATTGAGCAGGCTGCCGGCCAGTTCGCAATTGAGCGGCATGCGGGTGTCGCCGGCGGCATAGGCGTAGCGCGCCAGCAGGGCGTTCCAGGCGCCGAACATCAGCGGTACCGAGAACCAGGCCAAGAGCTCCGGCAAGGGGCTGTCCGCCGCTTGATTGGGCAGCAGCAGGTGCACCAGCGCGGCGGCGGCGCCAATCAGCCCGACCACTGCAGGAATGGTCAGCAGGGTGGCGCTGCTCAGGCCTTTGCGCAGCAGGTCCAGGCGCTGTTCGCCGGAGCTGCCGCTCATCAGCCCGAGCAGCACCTGGTTGAGGCTCATCAGGGCGATCAGCGGCAGGTTGATCAGCTTGCGCGCCAGGTTGATCCAGGTAACCGCCCCTTCACCCAGCAATGAGGCCGCCATGCGCTCCAGCAGGGCCAGGCCCTGGCTGGCGAGGTTGCTGCTCAGCAGCGGGCCGATGCGTTGCAGCAACTCGCGCCCGGCCCCGGGCGCGGCCTGCATGCGCCAGGGCCGCCAGCCATCGCGCAGCAGGCTCGGCAACAGCACCGTTGGCATCAGCAGGCTGCCGAGCACACAGGCCGCGGCCAGCCCGGTGGGGGTGGCGGCATGGTGCAGGCTCGCCAGGTAGATCACTGGCGGCAGGTTGAACAGCAGCGAGCCCAGGCCCGCCAGGACAAAGCGGGCGCGAGCCTGCAGAGGGACGCAGAACAGGCCGTGGAGAATGAACCCCGGCGCGCACCAGGCCAGCCAGTGCAGGCCGCCGCTGGCCAGGGCATAACCGTCGCTGCCCAGGCCGGGGCCGATCAGGCGTACCCACAGCGGCGCGCCGAGGCTCAGCAGCAGCGCCAGCAGCAGCCCACACAGCAACAGGCGGGGGGCCAGGGCACTGAGCCAGGCCTGTTGCTCCCCGGCCGAGCGCTGCTGGTACAGCGGCAGCGCGGCGGCGCTCAGCAGGCCCGCAGCCAGGGCCATGCGCAGGGCCTCGGGCAGGAACATCGCCACCAGGAAACCATCGCTCTGGCCACCGGCGCCCCAGGCCGCCACCAGCAGCCATTCCCGGGCAAAGCCGGCGGCCAGCCCGGTCAGGGTGGCCAGGGTCAACCACAGCGTCGCGCCGAACATGGGCCGGGCTTAGTGGAACAAAGTGAACAGGCCTTTGCCGCCCACTTTGTAGTTGAGGTTGCGGCAGCGCTCGCCCTTGATCGCCGCGTCCGGCCCGCTGACGATGGCGTAGGGCGGTACCGGCTTGGACACCACGGTCTGCCCGCCGACCACCGCGCCTTCGCCGATCTCGGCGCCAAACGACAGCAGGGCGCGGCTGGCGATCCAGGCGTAGTCATGGATGTAGATCGGCCCGCCTACCGCCCAGAATTCCGGCTCCTTGAGGTCGTGGCCACCGGCGATGATCAGCACATGGGAGGCGATGGTCACATGGTCGCCAATGATCAGCCCGCCCCGGGCGTCCAACTGGCAGTGCCAGGCCACGGTACTGTCCTGGCCGATGCGCAGGCTGTCGACACCCAGCACCTCGGTATTGCGCCACACTGTGGAGCCCTTGCCGATCTTCGCGCCGCCAAGGCGCAGCCAGAACAGGCGCAGGGTGTGGCTGGGGATCTTGCAGATGAGGATGTTGTAGATCTGCTCCCAGACCCGCAGCATGCGGTCGCGCAGGGTCGGCCAGTTGATTCCGTACATGGGAATCAGCGCCCCCTTGAGTTCGCGGCCCAGCAGTTTGTAGAAGCGCCGGGGCAGGGGCGGCTCGATCTTCGATTCGATGTTCAGGTAGCTGATGTAGGTCAGCACGTTGCCCTTGAGCGGTTGCTCGAACACGACATCGTTCTCCAGCATCCACTGATAGGCCGCCTCCAGTTCTGCAAGGCTCACCCCCATTTTCTGCGCATAGTCAGGCAAGGCCTGTTTCAGGTTCTGCGAGTGGAAGAGGCGATGTTTCATGGCTGGATTCCTGAGGGTGGGGAGTCTGGAGTAACCCTGGGCGCCGCAGCGCCGGCCTTGAGTCGCAGGCGTCTGGCTTCATGCAGGTTCAGGCCCAGCAGCAGCCAGAACAGGGCGATCAACACCTGGGTGAAGCTGAAGTAATGGTCGAACAGGCCGCTGATCAGTGCGGCGCTGAGGCCGGCCCCGCTGCCCAGCCAGAGGGCGTTGTCCCGATTCAACTGGATGGCCACCCCGGGAACCCGGGTTTCCCGCCACCAGCTCCAGATCACCGCGACGAACAGCAGCATGCCGGGCACGCCGATCTTGTAGATGTAGTTCAGCCACAGGTTGGAAATCCCCCACAGGCCGGTGCCGGGCACGGGTGGGTCGACCTTGAAGCCGATGCCGAAGGGGAACATCGCCATGGCGGCGGGGAAGTGCGAGTACTCGTCGACCCGCACGCTGGTGCTGGCATCGTTGGAGGTGAACAGGGTCAGCAGGCGGTCCTGCAAGGGCGGATAGGACATCAGCAGCAAGGCCCCGAGAACGAAGCCACCCATCAGCATGCGTCCGGTGTAGGGCACCCGCTGGCGGGCCATCCAGATCAGCACGATCAGCAGGCTGAGCAAGGCTCCGCGAGAACCGGAGAGCAGCAGCCCGGCGGCCCCCAGCAAGGCCACCGCCAGGCCGAGTTTACGCTGCCAGCCGCTGCGGGTCAGGCCGAAACAGAAGGCCAGGGGCAGCAGCAGGGCCATGGCGCCGCCAGTGACGTTGGGGTGCATCCACGGCGAGCCCATGCGATTGGCCAGGGCGCTGAGGCTGTCGCCCAGTACCGCGATGCCGCCGTAGCCGAGCTTTTCGAGGATCGGGGTCATGGCCGTGGCGCTGCCGTTCTTCAGAAACACCGGGATCGACAGCAGCAGGAGCAGCAGGGTCCCCAGCAACAGGCCACAGACCAGTTGCTCCCGGGCCTTGGCTTGCTGCAACAGGCGTCGCACCAGAAACAGCGCCGAGAGGTTGAGCAACCAGCGGACCCAGTTCACCGGGCCATTGCCATCGGCGTTCACCGTCACCTGGCCGATGATGAAGGGCAGGGCACTGAAGGCCATCAGGGCCAGCAGCAGCTTCTCGGTACGCAGCAGCCTGGGCGGCCGGGGCAGGTTGGAGAACAGCCCCTGGGCCAGGATGCTGGCCCAGACCAACAGCAGCAGGGCTTCGGAGACGGTGGTGCGCAGGCCGATCTGCACCGTCGAATAGGGCAGGAAGGTCGCCAGTACCGCGAACAGCAGCAGCCCGCGCATGGGCTGGCGGACCACGGTCACCGCCGCTGCGATGCCGACCATCAGCACCAGCACCTTGAGCGCTGGCAGCAACCAGATCAGCACGCCGAAAACCAGGCCGAAGATCAGCGCCAGCGGCAGGGCGATGGGCATTACTTGAGCTCCTCGAGCAATTCATTGAAGCGCTGGCGATAGGCATCCTCGGCGTAGCCGGCCGCCCAGGCCTTGAGGGGGGCGGGGTCTTCCGGCGGGGCGCTGGCCAGTTGCACCATCAACTGGCTCAGCGCGGCGCTGTCGGTGGGCGAGAAGCGCGGGCTGCCCGCCGGGGTGATCTCGTCCAGGGCCGAGCCGCTGGCCACCGCCACCGGAGTGCCGACACTCAGGGCCTCGATCACCGGCAGGCCGAAGCCCTCGGCGTAGGAGGGCTGCCACAGGCGCTGGGCCTGGCGGTACACCCCATGCAACTGGCTGTCGCTGAGGTCGCTGAGAAAGTGCAGGCCATGCACGGCGCGCAGCTCGCTGGGCAGGTGTTCCGGTGCGCCGATCAGCACCAGTTCCGGTACGTCCGGGGATTGCTGGCGCGCGGCCTGCCAGGCGGCGACGAACCAGGGAATGTTCTTGCGCGGCTCGCGGGTGCCCACCGCCAGCCAGTAGCGCTCGGGCAGTTGCAGGTCGCGGATGTCGGCGGGTTCGCCCTGGAAACCGGTAACCAGGTTGGGCAGCACCCGGACCTTGTCCCGGGCCTGGGGAAAGAGCTTCACCAGTTCGTCGGCGGTGTACTGCGAAGGTGTCCAGATGCGGTCCGCCTGCTTTACCGAATGGCCGATGGAGAGCTTGTCGGTGAGGCCATAGACCCGCTCCTTGAGCCGCGATCCGTGGCTGTTGGTCAGGGTCAGTTGGAACAGGTCATGCAGTTGCAATACATAGCGCAGGTTCTTAGGTTTCCTGCCCAGGGGCAGGCCCATGTTGAAGTTGCAGATGTACAGCTCCACCTCGGCCTCACGCAGGGCCCCGGGCAGAAAACCGCCCTCGAAGCGCAGCCGGTTCGGCAGGCGATGCACCCCCTGCAGTGGTGCGCCCCACCTGGGGCAATGCACCCGGCGGCGCAGCGGATGGTCTTCCGGGGCGACGCCAAACAATTGCAGGCTGACCTGCGGATTGGCGCGCAGGGCGTCTTCCAGTGCCAGGTTCTGCCGGCCGATACCACTGTTGCTGTAGCCCGCGGCGGGGCGGTAATCCAGACCTATGCGCATACGGACACTTCTTCTTTGTCAGAGGGGAGTTGGTGATAGACCGCTTCCAGCTGGGCCGCGGCGGCGGTCCAGTCATGGTGGGCCAGCACGTAGTCGCGCCCGGCGGCGCCGATGCGTTGCAGGCGCTCGGGGTCGGCCAGGGCCTGGGCGAGAATCTGCGCCAGGGCCCCGGGGTCTTCGCTGCCCAGGTAATGCTGGCCGTTCTCTACCTGCAGCCCGGAGCTGCCTTGGGCCGTGGTGACTACCGGCAGGCCGGCGGCCATGGCCTCCAGGACCTTGAGCTTGGAACCGCCGCCCTGGCGCAGCGGGGCGAAGAACAGCGCCGAGCGCCGTTGCAGGTCCCGCAGGTCGGGGACAAAACCCTGCCACTCGATGCGCGGGTCGGTCCAGCGCTGGCGGAAACTGTCCGGCAGGGCGTAGCCGCAGATGGCGAAGTGCACCTCGGGGTTGATGGCCCACAGGCGCGGCAGTATCTCTTCCAGGGCCCATTGCACCGCATCCAGGTTGGGGCTGTATTCGTAGTTGCCGATAAACAGCAGGCGCTGGCTGCCAAGGTCCGGTTGCACCGCGGCGTAGTGCCCGCAGTCCACGCCGTTGACCACCACCGCGGCCGGTTTGCCACTCAGCCGGGCCAGGGTCAGGGCGTCCTGTTCGGTCACCGCGATGACCCGGGCCGCCTGCTGGAACACCCGGCGTTCCCAGCGCCGGTAGCGCCATTGGTCGTAACGGGTAAAGGGTTTCGACCAGGCCGGCAGGCGGTCGTAGCTGGCGGCACCGAGGGCCGACTCGACGTTGTGTTCGGTGAGGATGAACGGGCGCTGCAATTGCTTGAGCGGCTGTTCGAAGGGCTGGAAGCTGTAGCTGTGCTCGATCTGGATCACGTCCCAGGGTTCCTCCAACAGCTCGCGAAAACGCTGTTGCAGCGGCGCGGCCAAACCGTTGACGTCGGCCAGCATGGGGTAGGGCGCGAACAGCACCGAGAACAGGGTCTTGAGGCTGCGCAACGGCCGCCGCGGCAGCACGATCAGGCGTTCCAGCCAGGGCTCCAGGGCCGCGCGGGTGGCGTCGTCCAACGGGGTTTTCGATTGCACCAGCAAGGTGATGCGGTGCCCGCGGGCGGCCAGGGCCCGCAGCAGGTGGTATTGCCGGGTCTTGCCGCCGCTGGTGGCGGGCCAGGGCAGGTAGGGCAGGGTCCAGAGGATTTTCATGCTCACCACACCAACAGTTGCAGGCTGGTTTTCAACGGCACGCTCAGGCCCGCTTGCCCGCTCAGCTCGGTACGGGTGCCGGTCAGCGGATCATGCAGCGTGGCCGCATTGAGCCCGGGAACCTGCAGGCTGGCGCCGCTGGCGCTCCAGAACATCCAGACGTGGGAGCCGTCGGGCCGGGTCCAGGCGATGCTGTACAAGTCGCTCGGGGCGTTGCTCAGGCCGGGGGGATCAGCCGGGGCCAGGCTCGGCCCGGTGGTGTCGAGAAAATACTTGAGGGCGTTGTAGACCGGCTTGGGTTCGCCGGCCAGGTCCACCAGCCCGTAGGACTGGTCGCGGTTGCTGGCGCGGGCATCCAGGTCGCTGAGGTTGAACAGGAAGATCCGCTGGTAGTCCATGGCCGCCATCAGGGCCAGGCGGCGCAGGGTGTAGTCGGCCTGGCCGTTGACGCCGATCATCGCCTGCATTTCCCGGGCTCCGCTGGTGTAGCTCGACCAGCCCCACTCGGTGGCCCAGACCTGTTGCACGCCCTGGCTGTGCAGCGCGTTGTTGAGGAAGTTGCCGCGTACGAGGAAATCCTGGGCCGCGGCATCGTCGCCTTCCGGGAGCTCGGAATAGGGGTGGTAGGCGGCAATCAGGTTTTCCGTGCCCAGGCCCTGTTGCAGCAGGTCTTCGAGCATCAGCCCCGGGGTGCTGCGCATCTGGCTGTAGTAGGCCATGCCCGCGGTCGCTACAGGCTTGTCGGGAATCGCCGCGCGAATGGCGCTGGTGGTGGTCGTGAGCAACTGGTCGTAGGCGTCGGGGTCTTCCTTGGGCAGCCAGACGATGTTGGGTTCGTTCCACACCTGCCAGGTGTTCACCTGGGGATAACGCTGGGCGAGCATTTTCATGCGCTGGGCGAAGACGTTGAAGTCCTTGGGCGGGTACTGGTCGGAAGGGGGCGAGCCGCTGGGCACGTTGGCGGCGAAGGGCGCCGAACCCACCATGTAGGCCAGGACCCGGTACTGGCGACCCTGCATGGCGTTCATCGCGGCGTCCAGGGTGTCCAGCTGCAGGTCATTCTCGCTGGGTTCGATCATGGCCCAGTGAATGGCCAGGCGGACCCAGCTCAGGCCCAGGGCATCGAGCCGGTCCATCTGCTTCTGGTAGACGCCGGGGGTGAAGTACTGGAACTGCGCGTTGACCCCGAGAAAATCCTTCCACACCACCGCTCGCGGCGCGCGCAGGGTGGTATCCGCCAGGGCGTTCCAGGACAGGCAGGCGAGCACCAGCAGGGCAATCGCCGAGCTACGTCGCATAGGCATGGGCCGGGCCTCCACAGGCATCGCTGAACACCCGGGCAAAGCGCTCGGCGGTATGGCTCCAGACCCGCCGGGAGCCGATCACCGCAGCGTGCTCGGCCCAGCGCTCCACCCGTTCCGGGCTGGCGCACAAGTGGCTGAGTTCGGCGGCCAGGGCGGCGACGTTGCCCTGGGGAAAGATCACGCCGTTGTCCTGGGCCACCTCTTCGGCGAAGGAGCGGGCGTCGGAGGTGATGGCGCCGCGGCCGCAGGCCACCGCCCAGGACAGGGCGCCGCTGGTCCCCCGTAGCGTGCCCAGGAGCTTGAGCTTGCTCGACTCGCGGTAGGGCAGGACCATCACGTGGTGGGCCTGGATCACCTTGGGAATGTCCGTGGCCGGCAGGTCCAGTTGCCAGTCGATGCTGTCCTGCAGGTTCAGGCGCTGGATGTGCTGGCGCAACTGGTCGAGGTAGCTGCCGGCGCTGCCGAAGGCCATTTCCGGTTCACTGCCCCCGGCCAGGGTCAGGCGCATGCGCTCGCGCATTGCCGGTTGCTGGGCGAAGGCCATGGCCAGTGCATCCAGCAGATCCTCGATGCCCTTGCCGCGGTAGATGAAGCCGAAATACAGCAGCCTCAACGGGCTCAGCGGCGGCAGCGGCCGGGCGGGAATGGCCAGGTTGCCGTGGGGGATCACCACCATCTGCTCCGCACGCAACCCCATGCGCTGGCGCAGGCAGGCGCCGCCGGCGTGGGTCAGGGTGATCAGCCGGGTGAGGCTGCGGGCCAGCTGCTTTTCTTCGTGCAGGCACAAGGGGTCGGTCAGTACCGTGGCGATCTGTGGCAGCGGTGAGGGCAGCCGCGTGGCCAGGGACAGCGGCCAGGGCAGGCTGGCCCGGCGCCAGACCAGGCGTTCGGGGTCGTGCACCGTGGCGCTCAGCGGCAGGCTGGGGAAACGCTCGCGCAACGCCTTGAGGGCATGAAACTCCGCCAGCCGGCCACCGCCCAGCTCGGCGTGCACCAGGTCGATCCCCTGCCAGTCACTGTGCGCCACCCGCTCGATGGCGCGTTGCGGGTCGTTGCCCAGCCCGGCCAGGGGCGTGCTGACTTTCAGCCCCAGGCCTTCCAGCGCGGCGCGCAGGTGCGCGGCGTAGTCGGCAATGCCGTTCTGCTCGGGAGGCATGGGTGCCAGCAGGGCAATGTGCATCAGTGGGGGCTCCTGATCCGCGCCAGGAAGTTCAGCACGTTCTCCGGGATGCCGAAGCGCCGGCGGTTGATGATGATGCCGTCGACCCGCTTGAAGGCGGTGGTGAGAATCGACAGGGCGTTTTGCAGCACGGGCACCGTGGTGGTTTCGGCTTCGACGATCAGGGCGATCAGGTCGGCCTCGCGCAGGCTGACGAAGGCTTCCTGGTTGGAGAAGAAGCCCGAGGCTTCCAGCAGGACGATTTCGCCGGGCACCGCGTTGGGGGCGCCATTGACCCGCACCACGTGCCCGCGCTCCTGGAGCAGGTCGCGCAGGTGCGCGGTGACGAAGCTCACGCCTTCGCCGCGGCGTGCCGAGGTCAGGCCGATCACCAGCCCCTGCAGCGCCACTTGCTTGAGGGGCAGGATGCCGTACAGGCGGTAGAGGCTGGCGGTGAAGGCGCTGTTGCGTTGCGGCAGGTGGCTGTCGAGGTCCTGCAGGCTGGTCCAGACCTTGACCCCGAAGCGCTCCTCGATCTGGTCGCCGTCATGGATGCGCTGGTCCAGCAGATAGAAGAAGTACAGCGCCAGCAGGCCCACCGCCAGGCTCAGGGGGATGGCGGCGAGCAGCATGCTCAGGCTCTTGGGAAAGACCCGGCTGGGTTTGAAGGTGGCTTCTTCGATCACCGCGATGTTGCTGATCTGGCTCTGGTCCAGCTCGCGGTCGATGCGGGCTTTCTCGGTGCTGTCGCTGTACAGCGCGAAGCTTTTCTCCGCCGCGCTCAGTTCCCGTTGCAGGCGTGCCAGTTCAGGTTCCACGGCCAGCGCCTGGCGCCGTTCCTGTTCGAGCTTGAGCAACTGGGTTTCCTGTTGGGCGGCCTGGGTCTGCAGGCGGCTGAGGCTGGCCTGCTGGTCGGCGAAGCTGTTCTGCAGGCGGGTATAGACCGGGTTCGGGGCCAGGTTTTCGCTGCGTTGCACAGTGCCGCTTTCCGATTTCAGCAAGGCTTGCAGGTTGGCGATTGCCGCATCCATGGCGCGGACCGGAGGGGCGCCTTCCTTGAAGGTACGGAGCATTTCCTGACGCTCGATCTGCTTGGCGTTGATCCGCTGCTGCAGGTCCTGGCGGTCCGGGTTGAGGCTCATCTGGCGGCCGATGCTGATTTCTTTCTTCATGCTGTTGAGCTGCTTCTGGATGGTCTCCAGGCCGCTGCGAGTGGACGCCACTGCTCGGGTGGTATTGAGGTGTTCGCCCTTGAGGTTGTTGAGGTTGCGCGAGATATCGTTCAGGCGCTCCTCGATGCTCACCGCCCCCAGTTGGTTCAGGTAGTCGGCGATCTGCTTCTTGTAGCCGAGGATGCGCTGGTTGGTGGCGCCACTTTCGGTTTCATAGAAGGCGTACAGGCTTTTGCGCCCGAGGGTTTGCGCGCGTTCCTGCTGGTACTGCTCGATCCAGCTCTTGACCACTGTCTGGGCCACTTTGGGGTCGTTCCAGGTAAAGCTCACTTCCATCACCGAGGAGCCTGCGGCGTGGGTCACGCTGAAGCTTTTCAACATGCGTTCGGTCAGGCGTTCCACCGGGGTCTGCTTCTCCACCAGGCCCACCAGTTGCAGGGCCCCGCGCAGCAGGTCGACGATGCCTTCCACCGCGCCCTTTACGGCGTTCTTGAGGGTGGCCAGGGCACCACTTGGCTGGGGCTGGCGGGACAGGTCGTCGAGGTACTTTTCCGCCACTTTGCGGGCGATGGGCTCGCCGCCGAGGATGCGCTCCTCATCGATGATCGGATCACGCTGGGCGCTGGGAATCACCACAGCCTGGCGATCGGCGATCTCGATCGGCAGGGTGCTGGTGTCGCGCCCCGGCTTGACCAGCAGCAGGGCGGTGGACTCGAAGCGATTGGGCAGCAGGAAGGCCCCCAGCAGGATGATGACGAAGGTCACCAGGACGGTGATCTTGACCTCGCGCTTGAAGATGAAGAACAACCGCAGCAGATCGCGAAAGGAACGGATATTGATCATGAGTGCTGTCCTTGGCGATCAGTTGGCCGACTGGCGATTGATTTCGTAACTCGCCCCGATGCCGATCGACTTGGTGAACGGAATCAACTGGTTGAGGTACACATCCACCCATTCAATGCCGTTGCCGACGCTGGACTTGGGCACGAACACCACGTCGCCGCGTTGCAGCAGCACCGGGGCGGCGCCGGCGTTGCCGGCGATCATGAATTTGCGGTAGTCGAAGAAATAGGTCTTGTAGCGGCCGTCCTCGCCCTCGCGCAGCAGGGCGATATTGCGGCTGTCGCCCACGTTCAAGAGGCCCCCGGCGCCGACTATGGCCTGCTCCAGGGTGGTGGTCACGGTCACCGGCAGGGACGCCGGGTTGCGTACCGAGCCGCCGACGAACACGGTGTTGCCCGGTGCCTGGTTGATGTTCACGGTCAGTGCCGAGTCCTGGTAGATGTTCTTCAGCTTGTTTTCCAGGACCTGGGTCAGTTGCTGCGGAGTCAGCCCCGCGGCCTTGACCTGCCCGGCATAGGGGTAGGCGAAGGTGCCATCGTTGAGCACGGTGAACAGCGTCAGTTCGTAGATCGAGTTGGCGGTGAATGCCGAGATCGATGGCGCCTCACCAGTGTTGCGGACGATGCGCAGGGTGTCCCCCGGGCGAATCCGCTGGGGCGGCAACGGTTGGCCGGCCAGGGCATCACCGGCCCGATGGGCGGCCTCCAGGTCCTGGCTGGGCGGCAGCTCCACCTTTGCCGGAATGGAGCAGGCGCAGAGCATGAGAACACTGGAAATCAGCAGGAGTCTTTTCATCGAGCGGTCTTCCTGGCGTGCATAGTCACAACTCCCTGTCGGGCCAGATTGCTGCTTGGAGCGTCAGTTCAGGTCTTGGCGGCTTCGGCGGGAGCCCGCCCGTAAATGTCGTTGAAGCGCACAATGTCGTCTTCGCCGAGGTACTCCCCGCTCTGCACTTCGATCATCACCAGGTCGATCACCCCGGGATTGACCAGGCGGTGAGTGCGGCCGGGCTTGATGAAGGTGGACTCATTGGTATTGAGCAGGAACTCGTCCTCGCCATTGGTGACCAGGGCCATGCCGCTGACCACGATCCAGTGTTCGCTGCGGTGGTGGTGCATCTGCAGCGACAGCGAGGCATTGGGCTTGACCATGATGCGTTTGATCTTGAAGCGCGGCCCTTCCTCGAGCACGGTGTAGGTGCCCCAGGGACGGGTCACGGTGCGGTGCAGCTTGTAGGCGTCGTGGCCCAGGCGCTTGAGTTCCTGGGCGATCAGCTTGACGTCCTGGCTGCGGTTGCCGTCGGCTACCAGCAGGGCGTCCGGAGTGTCGATGATGATCAGGTTGTTCAGCCCGACCCCGCCCACCAGGCGCTTGCGCGAGTCGATATAGCAGTTGCTGACATCGTGCAGCACGGTCTCGCCGTTGCACTGGTTGCCATGTTCGTCCGCCGGGGTCAGCTCGCGCACTGCCTGCCAGGAGCCGATGTCGCTCCAGCCCAGCTGGCAGGGCACCACGGCGACTTTCTTCGAGCGCTCCATCACCGCGTAGTCGATGGAGATGTCCGGGGCCTGGGCAAAGCTGTCGCCATCCAGCTCCACTTGCAGTTCGTGCTTGCCCTCCTTGCGGTGGCTCTGCTCCAGGCAGTGTTCGACGGCGCTGACCACCTCGGGCACGAACTCGCGCAGTTCCTGCAGGATCACGTCGGCACGCATGCAGAACATCCCGCCGTTCCACAGGTGCAGGCCGCCATCGACATAACGCTGGGCGGTGGCGGCGTCGGGTTTCTCGACGAAGCGGCTGACCTGGAAGCTGTCCTTGTTCAGGCCCTGGCCTTTCTCGATATAGCCAAAGCCGGTCTCGGCGTGGGTGGGCACCAGGCCAAAGGTCACCAGCCAGCCTTGCTCGGCCAATTGCCGGGCGCTGTCCACGGCGTTGGCGAATGCCTGCACATCCTTGATCAGGTGGTCGGCGGGCAGCACCAGCAGCTGTGCATCATCGCCATACAGGCGGCTCACGTGCAGGGCGGCGGCAGCGATGGCCGGTGCGGTGTTGCGCCCGAACGGCTCAAGGATGAAGTCCAGCTCCACTTTGGCCTTGTTCAGCAGGCGATAGTCGTCGAGGGTGCGAAAGAACACCTCGCGGTTGGTCACCGTCAACAGGCGGCCGACGTCCTTGAGCGCGGTGGCGCGCACGAAGGTTTTCTGCAGCAGGCTTTCGCCGTCTGGCAGGCGCATGAAGGGCTTGGGCATCGCCTCGCGGGATACCGGCCACAGGCGGGTGCCGGCGCCGCCAGCAATGATGCAGGGAATGAGTGTGCTCATTCAGAAGGCCTCGCGGGTCATGATCACGGATGGAACAGTGCGGAAGAGGATGTACAGGTCGAACCAGACCGACCAGTTTTCAATGTATTCCAGGTCGAACTCGACACGTTTCTCGATTTTTTCCAGGGTATCGGTTTCGCCCCGATAGCCGTTGATCTGCGCCAGGCCGGTGATCCCCGGCTTGACCCGGTGGCGCGAGGTGTACTCCTTGACCGCCTCTTCGAAGAGAATGCCGGCGGCCTTGGTCGCGGTGGCATGGGGGCGCGGCCCGACCATGGACATGCTGCCGCCGAACACATTGAACAGCTGGGGTAGTTCATCGAGGCTGGTCTTGCGAATGAAGCGCCCGACCCGGGTGATGCGCGGGTCGCCCCGGGTGGTCTGCTTTTCGGCATGGGCGTCGGCCATGTGCTGGTGCATCGAGCGGAACTTGTAGACCTCGATCAGCCGGTTGTTGTAGCCGTAGCGCTTCTGCTTGAACAGCACCGGGCCGCTGGAGTCCAGCTTGATCGCCAGTGCCACCAGCAGCATCACCGGTGACAGCAGCACCAGGGCGATGCTCGACAGCACCATGTCTTCCAGGCGCTTGAAGAACGGCGACCAGCCCCGCAACGGCACTTCGGAGGCGTTGAACATCGGCAGGTTGGCGACTTCGGTGATGCGGTTGTGGGCGTGCCGGAAGGCCACCATGTCGGGCACCAGCAGCACGTTCACCGGCAGCCTTCGCAGCTCGCGGATGACATAGGCCATGCGGTTTTCCGCCGACCAGGGCAGCGCCACCAGGACCTGGGTAACCTTTTCCTCGCGGATCAGCCGTTCCAGGTCGCTGGAGTTGCCCAGCAGCGGCAGGTTGCACAGGGTCTTGGGCAGGCGGCCGATGCGGTCGTCGATGAAACCGGTCACTCCGGAGCGGATGTCCTGATGTTGTGCCAGGTATTCGGCCAGGCGCTGGCCGTTTTCCGTGGCGCCGAGAATCACCGCGTTCTGCAGGAACACGCCGCGCTGCATCAACTGCTGGAACAGGGTCAGCAGCACCAGGCGCTCGATGCCGAACAGCACGAAGCTGCCGGCAAACCAGCCGAACAGCTCGGGGTTGCCGATGGTGTTGAACATCTGCATCGAGTGATGCATGAACAGCAGCACGCAAAAGGACGAGGCCCAGGCGAAGAGGGTCAGCTGGAAGCGCAGCTGGTTGCTGAAGATGGATTCGGCGTACACCCCCAGGGCCTGGAAGATCAGCACGCTGATGAGGGCGAAGAACACCAGCAGGGTCAGGTCGCTTTTCAAGGCTTCCTGGCTGTTGTTGGACAGCAGGATCAGCAGCAGCCCGGGAAGGATTGCAGTCAGCCCATGAACCACACGGATGCCGAACAGGAAGTACTCGACCATGCTGGGGCGAGTCAGTAACAGGCTGTCTACAGGTTGCAACCGCATAAGATCAATTCCCTCGACCTAAGGCACACCGGTTGACTGGAGAGATCGCGAGGAAGTTCGCAATGTTTGCGACTTCCCGTCGTCTGGTCCCGGCACCGAAAAAAGCCACGTCCCTTCATCCCCAGGCGTGGTCGGCATTCAAGTGGGAAAACCGGGCCCTCTGCGTATTCAGGTGGGGCCCCCGGCGCCGGTCAAGGTGATGACCTGCACTTCCTCATTTAAACGACAGGGTCAGTAAAGCTCATGAAACAGCGACCCGCTAATTGAAAGCCGAACCGTGCCGGACGAATCCCTGCCTCCCTGCGGCTAAGCTGCCGGATTGCCGGGGGGCCATGGCCAGACTGCTTCCGGCAAAAAAATAAATTCCGACGACAGACTTTTTCGGCGGGCGGCAGGGTCAACATCCTTCATGGAATCCATAACCGGAGTCAGGGCTGATGAGTGAGCGCAAGGCATTGTTGATACTGCACGGCAAACAGGCCCTCAACGAGGAGGTGCGCGCGGCCGTCGAGGCCCGGCGCGCCGCCGGCTGGGACTTGCAGGTGCGCCTGACCTGGGAGGCGGGGGATGCCCAGCGCCTGGTGCAGGAGGCATTGGCTGCCGGCCATACCCGGCTGATTGCCGGCGGCGGCGACGGCACCCTGCGGGACATCGCCGAAGCCCTGGCCAATGCCGACGCCCCGGCCAGCCTGGTGCTGTTGCCGCTGGGCACGGCCAACGACTTTGCCCGGGCTGCGGGCGTGCCGCTGACCCCGGCGGCGGCCCTGGACCTGCTGGATGTGCCGGCGCGGGCGATCGACCTGGGGGAGGTCGGCGGGCAGATGTTCCTCAACATGGCCACGGGCGGCTTTGGCAGCCAGGTCACCGCCAACACCTCGGAGGATTTGAAGAAGGTCCTGGGGGGCGCGGCCTACCTGTTCACCGGTCTGTCACGTTTTGCCGAGCTGAGCGCGGCCTATGGCGAGTTGCAGGGGCCGGGTTTCCACTGGCATGGCGAACTTCTGGCCCTGGGCATCGGCAACGGCCGTCAAGCGGGCGGCGGGCATGAGTTGTGCCCGGGGGCCCTGGCCGATGACGGCTTGCTGGATATCAGCATCCTGCCGGCGCCCCAGGAACTGGTCGGCACGCTGAAGAACCTGCTGGCGGGCGGGTTGGGGATCGACAATCTGTTTGTCCGGGCACGCCTGCCCTGGGTCGAGATCAAGGCGTCCCGAGGCCTGGACATCAACCTCGACGGCGAGCCGCTGCAGGGCGATACCTTGCGTTTCACCGCCCGTCCTGGCGCGTTGCGGGTGCATCTGCCCGAGGATTCGCCGCTGCTGGGAGGCGCCCGCTGAGTCAGTCGTCGAGGCTGATGATGCGTTCGCGCACGGCGAACAGCACCAGCCCGGCAACGTCGAAGATCTGCAGGCGCTTCATGATCTGCGAGCGGTGGGTTTCCACGGTCTTGATGCTCAGGCCCAGGCCCAGGGCGATCTCCCGGGTGGATTTGCCGCGCACGATCAACCGCAGGATCTCCAGCTGGCGGGCCGTCAGGTTGTGGTTCTGCTCCGGTGGCGGAGGTTGCTTCTGAGCCCGGGTCAGGGCCTGGTTGATCACCGTGTGGGCGATGGCCGGGCTCAGGTAGCGTTCATTGTTGCGCAGGGCCTGGAGGGCGTGCTCGAGTTCTGTGGCGGTGGTGTCCTTGAGCAGGTAGCCGTGGGCGCCGCATTCCAGGGCCTGCATGATCAGGGCCGGGTCGGTGTGCATCGACAGGATCAGCACCTTGCTCTGCGGGTGGAGCGCCTTGAGCCGGCGCAGGGCGTCGAGGCCGCCGGTGTGTTTCATCGACAGGTCCAGCAGGATGATGTCCGGATGCAGCCTTTCGACCATTTCCAGCAGGAACGAGCCGTCATCCGCTTCACCGATCACCGCGTATCCGGGAATGTCCATGACCAGGGCACGCACGCCAGCCCTGATGAGCGAGTGGTCATCCACCAAGAGTAAATTACAGGTCAATGTAAAACCTTATTCGTGCTGGCCCGCTCCAGAGTGCGAGGGGCCCAGGGAAAGAGTGCTTCGATCTGTGTGCCTTGGTCGGCCTCGCTGGTGACCTTCAACAGGCCGCCCAACTGACTGATTCGTTCCTGCATTCCGGCCATGCCGCGCTGGCCCTGGGCGCCCGGGTCGCTGGCCGGGGCGAAACCCTGGCCATCATCGCTGATGAACAGCGACAGGCCTTCGGGCAGTCGTTGCAGGCGTACCAGCAGGTTTTTCGCCTGGGCGTGGCGCAGGATGTTGGTCACTGCTTCCTGGGTGATACGAAACGCTGCGACGGCCATTTCCTCGGGAATGCCCGCCAGGCGCTGGTGGCACTCCAGGCTCCAGTGCACCGAGGTGTTTTCCAGGGTCTTGAGCAGGTGGGCGCGCAGGCTGGCTTCCAGCCCGAGGCTGGCCAGTTGCCGCGGGTTGAGGATGGCGGAGACGTCCCGCACCTTGGCCAGGGTCTCTTCCAGGGTGGTGCCCAGCACCGCGCAATGTTCTTGCAGCTCGTCCGGCAGGCGGCGCTTGAGCCAGTCGGTCTGCAGCTTGGCGGCGGTCAGCAGTTGGCCGATGTCGTCATGCAGTTCTCGGCTCAGACGGTGCCGTTCGTTTTCCTTGACCTCCAGCAGGCGTTCGGCGAGTTCCTGGGGCTGGAAGCGGATGGATTTGCGCGAATAACCGTATTGCATCCAGATGCAGGCCAGCGCCGCCACGTTGATGACCAGCAACCCCAGAGGCAGAGGCCGGCCCAACCAGTAGACCAGCACACTGGCCAGGGTCGAGCAGGAGCACAGCAACAGGCTGAGCCAGCGCAGGTGATCACGGGAGGGGGGCCAAGAGAAGAATGACTTGAGGCTGGCGTACATAGCGGATGGAGCCAATGGATGTTCGCTGCGAAGAGCCCGGTCAAGTATGGATGACGAGGCTTGTTTGGGAAACGGTGCTCTTTGAATACCCGGTTTCAATCAACGCTGTCTGTTCGTGTTGTACAGGCTGAGTAGTAACTGCCGCCATTGGAATCAATGTGCCATTAACTGTGTCCGTTTATGCGCCGCATAATACCACCGAAGATACCGTCGGTCGCGTTTATACGCTCAGTCATATAGGACTTCAGAGTCAGGAACTGGAGGGTAGCGGTACGTCGGTACCATTGGCGCCACGTGCGCCCGAACATCGCGCAAAGTGTGCTGGGGAGCGGGTTTGCCCGCATGCACAGCGCGTTGAACAGCAAGTCCCGGTGACCTTGCTAGTTGGCTTTATGGAGTGATTGATGTCGCTCTTGGGTATGAATTAATCAATAACGACCGGGTGCTTGGCAGTTGGCCCGATATTTTGTCGATGTTGTGCAGTAGGGCGGTGATTGGCGAGAGTTTTATCCGCTGCCCCGCCGGATAAATACAACTTCAGTGGCTGCAAGATGGATATGTGCAGTTACAGTTTTGTCCCACTTGCTCTGTCAGTTCTTCGATCAGCATGACTTGTTCGCTGTCGTCCAGATTGAGCTGGCCGTTGCGCGGGTCGATCAGTTCCAGTTGCCAGGCCATCAGCGTCAGGCAGCTCTTCAAGGCATCGAGGATCGGATCGTTGAGGTCCAGGGGATGGGGGGTGCGCTTTAGCACGCCATGAATATGCAGGGAGAATTCGGCCAGCGGGCTGACTGCGTGGCGGGCCGCGGCCTGGGCCAGGCTCAGCAGGCTGGCGAGCAGGCAGTTGATGGCTTCTTCATCGTTTCTGATCAGGTGCAGGTGGCTCAGGCAGTCTTCCGATCTGGCCAGCAGGGCCTGGGCTTCAAGCAGGAACTCGGGCAGCGGTGTGGCGCACTCGTGGCCGTCCTTTAGCATGCTTATCTCCATGACTGCGTGTCCGATGGCTTGATAGGGCGTTGGCTGAACGGTTTGCAAGTTGGACGCGATAGGTGCAGCTGGATTGACGTTATAGCTGAATGCTTGCCTGCGGTCGCAGCCTGCCGAGCGAGTCGAGTGGCCTCGAACCCGGTCCGTGCGCGCATGCCGGCCACAGCAAGGCGGCGCAAGCGCGCTGGGGCAGGATGAGCGAGGGTAGTGGGGCTTGAAAGGGGGCCAAGCCACCTTTCTGCGATCAAAAACAAAAGCCTGACTCCGTTCATGCAATGAGAATGGCGTCACATTAATGGCTATTGGATATCGCGAATATCAGGCTGGTCCTGATTGTTGATAGGGGATTCCCCTAGGCACGGGAACCTTGCACCGAAATAGAGGTCTGGCCGGCGCAGAGGGTGGTGCTGAATTGACCGCGCCAGTAAAGCATGATGTTAATGTGACATCAATGGCTTTGTGTGGCAATTTGCATGCGGGTCAAGATACGGCAGACCCGGCCGATATCTGTCTTTAGTGAATTCATCAGAACAAGCCCAGGAGTCATTAATGGCCGGCATTCTCGACACGGTAGATCAACGCACGCAACTGGTGGGTGAGAATCGCCTGGAAATCCTCATGTTCCGCCTGGCCGGTCGGCAACTGTTCGCGATCAACGTGTTCAAGGTCCAGGAAGTGCTGCAACTGCCGAAGCTGACGCTGATGCCTCAGCGCCATCCCTTTGTCTGTGGGGTGGTCAATCTGCGCGGGCAGACCCTGCCGGTCATCGATCTGTCCCAGGCCATTGGCATGCGCCCGCTGGTCCCGGGCCCCAACAGCACCATCATCGTTACCGAGTACAACCGCTCGGTGCAGGCGTTCCTGGTCGGTGGCGTGGACCGCATCGTCAACATGAACTGGGAAGCCATCATGCCGCCGCCCACCAGCGCCGGGCGCCAGCATTACCTGACCGCCATCAGCAAGGTCGATGACCAGTTGGTGGAAATCATCGACGTGGAAAAGGTCCTGGCGGAAATCGTGCCCTACAACGCCAAGGTTTCCCGGGACAAGCTGGAAGATCCGGTGCTGGAGCGTGCCCGTGGCCGCGAAGTGCTGCTGGTGGACGACTCCAACGTGGCCCTCTCGCAATTGCGCGACACCCTCGGCCAGCTCGGGGTCAAGATGCACATCGCCAGTGATGGCCTCAAGGCCCTGAACATGCTCAAGGCCTGGGCCGACACCGACGTGGTGATGACCGACAAGCTGCTGATGGTGTTCACCGATGCGGAAATGCCGGAAATGGACGGCTACCGCCTGACCACCGAGATCCGCAACGATCCGCGTTTGCGCGGGCTTTATGTGGTGCTGCACACCTCCTTGTCCGGCAGCTTCAACGAATCGATGGTGAAGAAGGTCGGTTGCGACAACTTCCTGTCCAAGTTCCAGCCGGACAAGCTGGTGGACGTGGTCCGCCAACGGCTGATGCTGGACGAAGCCGACGCCTGACACGGGCCCTGCGCCGGCGCTCCTTTGTTTCGGCTAAATGCTGGTATAGGGTGAGCGCTTTTGCCCATACAGGGAGCTGGACATGCGTCTTAGCGCGCTTTACCGATACCCGTTGAAATCCGCCAGGGGCGAAACCCTGCAACAGATCGGCCTGGACAAGCTCGGGCTGCAAGGGGATCGCCGCTGGATGTTGGTGGATGAGGCCAGCGGGCGTTTTCTGACCCAGCGCGCCGTAGCGCGGATGAGTCAGCTGTCGGCCTTGTGGAATGACCAGGGTGGCCTGACCCTGAGCGCCCCAGGCCACTCCACCCTTGAAGTAGCGCTGCCGGGTGCGGATGCACCGTTGCGCGGCGTGACCATCTGGCAGGACACCTTGCGGGTTCCCGATGCGGGGGACGAAGCCGCGGCCTGGGTCAGCGAATTCATCGGCAAGCCCAGCCGCCTGGTGCAGGTTCCTGCGCAGCGGGCACGGAGCACCGCCGCCGGTTATGGCAGGGACGATGACCAGGTGGCCTTCGCCGATGGTTTTCCCCTGCTGCTGATTGGCCAGGCCTCCCTGGATGACCTGGTCGCTCGCGTGGGCCGGCCCCTGGAGATGCTGCGGTTCCGACCGAACCTGGTGGTCGAGGGCAGTGCGGCCTTTGCCGAGGACGACTGGAAGCGCGTGCGTATCGGCGATGTCGAGTTCCGTGTGGTCAAGCCATGCTCGCGCTGCATTCTCACCACCATCGATCCGCAGACCGGCGAGCGCAGTGCCGACCGCGAACCTCTGGCCACCTTGCAGAAGTACCGGGCCCAGGCCGATGGGGCGATGTTCGGCCAGAACCTGGTCAATGATGGCAACGGTCGCTTGCAGGTAGGGATGGCGGTGACGGTTATCGAATAACCGGTGCCACCTCGAAAAATGCCCGTCTCCTGGGAGACGGGCATTTTTTATTCCTGGGTAACGCCGCGATGCTCGATCAGCCGCGGTATTCGCACAGGTAGGCGGTGTCCACCGCGACTTTGAGCTGGAACTTGCTGTTGGCCGGAACGTTGAACTGGCTACCGGCCGGGAAGGTTTCCCAGTCTGCGCTGTCTGGCAGGCGCACGGTCAGGGCGCCGGAGACCACGTGCATGATTTCCCGTTGTGCGGTGCCGAACTCGTATTCGCCCGGGGCCATGACGCCAATGGTGGCTGGGCCTTCGGCCGTGCCGAAGGCAATCGACTTGACGGTGCCGTCGAAGTACTCGTTGACTTTAAACATGGGCGATTCCTCAAGAAAGGGTCAAAAAGGGTGGCCAGTATGCACAAGGCCTTCAGGGCCGTCACCTGCCGCCGTCAAGGAAGAATCAGCGGTAATAAGCGTGCTGTATTGCGCGCATCTTCCAGGGCCCGATGCTGCTGGCCGGTAAACTGCATGCCGGCCAGTTGCAGGGCTGCATTGAGCCCCAGGGGCCGCTCCAGGCGCCGGGCCTTGGCGAAGCGCTGCTTGAGGTTCATGTGCGGCACCTCATTGAGCAGGCTGTGCAGCTGTTGGTTGTGCCATTCCAGCTGCAACTGCTTGCGGTCGTAGTCGCCCCAGCTGGCCCAGCCTTCCAGGCGCGGCTGATGCTGGCCGAGCCAGCGCTCGAACAGGCCCCAGACCTCGCTCAGGGGCGCGGCGCTGTCGATATTGGCCTGGGTGATGTGGGTCAGTTCGCGGCAGAACGGCGTCAGCATGGGGCGCCGCAAGGGGCGGACGAAACGCTGGAAGTGGTCCTGTTCCCGGCCCTGACGGTTGACCAGGGTGGCGCCGATCTCAATGATTTCCATCTCGCTCACCGGCCAGCCCCCTTCATCCGTCGTGGCTTCCAGATCTATTACCAGCCAGTGGGGCATCACGAATTCCAGCCTTGAAACATCCTGAAGAGGCTTGAGCGTAGCCAAAGCCGAGGCATCCGCCTAGGGGGACGGCTGCTTGAGCGCATCGAGGGGGCATCGTCCCGACCGATGCCCCGTCTGCCTGGATCTGCTGGAAGGTGCCCGGGCTACTCCACCTCCACCAGTACCTGGCGGTTTTTCACCTGGTCCCCGAGGTTGACCTGGACCCGGGTGATCACCCCGTCGATCCCGGCCTTGAGCGGGTGCTCCATCTTCATCGCCTCCAGCACCAGCAGCAATTGGCCCTTGCTTACGTGCATGCCCTCACTGACCAGTACATCGACGATCGCCCCGTCCATGGGCGCCTTGAGCGTACCGCTGGAGGCAGTGTTCTGGCCCTGGGCCGGGGCATGGGTACGATCCACCAGGTGCAGGCTGCCCTTGGCGTTGCTCAGCCACAGCTCCCCGCCCTCCAGCCGATAGGCGCACGGGCGGCGAATGCCGTTGATCTCCAGGCTGGCCCGCCGGCCATCGGCGCTGCGCACCTTGAGCTCCAGCAGCCCATCGCCCTGGCGCACCTGCACAGCGCCCGAGGGCAGTGCGTTCAGGTGCAGCGACCATTGCCGGTCCTGCACCCCGAGCCGGTAGTCCAGGGGCACCCCGGCGTTGTTGCTCCAGGCATTGAGCGCCGGGCCATGGGCGCTGGCGCTGTGGTGGTGGAAGAGCGCAGCGGCGATGGCCAGTTCCTCGGCAGTGGGCTCCTGGGGTTGCAGGCTCGGGTCCTGGGCAAAATGCTCGGCAATGAAGGCGGTGCTGAAGTGGCCGCTGGCGAACACCGGGTGGCGCAGCAGGTTGGCCAGCAGCCGGCGGTTGCTTTCCAGCCCCAGCAGCACGCAATCCTCGACGCCACGCAGCAGCTTGCGCCGCGCCTCTTCGCGGGTAGCACCGTGGGCGATCAGCTTGCCCAGCATCGGGTCGTAGAACGGGCTGACCCATTGGCCTTCCTGCAAGCCATGGTCGGTGCGGATCCCCGGTGCCGGCTCCCAGCGCAGGATCTGGCCGGTCTGCGGCAGGAAGTTCTGTGCCGGGTCCTCGGCATACAGCCGCACTTCAATGGCGTGGCCGTCGAGGCGCACCTGCTCCTGGCCCAGGGGCAGCGGCTCGCCGGCCGCCACTTGCAGTTGCAGGGCCACCAGGTCCAGGCCCGTTACCAGTTCGGTGACCGGGTGCTCCACCTGCAGCCGGGTATTCATCTCCAGGAAATAGAACTGCCCGCTCGCATCCAGGAGGAATTCCACGGTACCGGCGCCCACATAGTTCACCGCCCGCCCGGCCTTGAGCGCTGCCTCGCCCATGGCCTGGCGCAGCTCCGGGGTCATGACCGGGCAGGGCGCCTCTTCGATGACCTTCTGATGGCGGCGCTGGATCGAGCAATCCCGCTCACCCAGGTAGATCAACTGGCCATGCTCGTCGCCGAACAGCTGCACCTCCACGTGCCGGGGCTCGATCAGCGCCTGCTCCAGGATCAGTTCGTCGCTGCCGAAGGCGTGCAGGGCTTCGGAGCGGGCCGTGCGGATCTGCTCCAGCAACTGGCCGGCTTGGTGTACCAGGCGCATGCCACGCCCGCCACCGCCGGCGCTGGCCTTGATCATCAGCGGATAGCCGATGCGCTGGGCTTCGCGCTGCAAGGTGGCGTCGTCCTGTTCCGCCCCCTGATAGCCCTGGATGCACGGCACGCCGGCTTCGAGCATGGCGATCTTCGAGCGACGCTTGCTGCCCATCAGCTCGATGGCGGCAGCGCTGGGGCCGATGAACACCAGGCCGGCGCTTTCACAGGCGGCGGCGAACTCGGCATTTTCCGAAAGAAAGCCGTAGCCCGGGTGAATGGCGTCGGCACCGGTGCGCCGTGCCGCTTCCAGCAGCGCGGCGCCGTCGAGGTAGGACTGCTGTACCGCGGACGGGCCGATATGCACCGCTTCGTCAGCCAGTTGCACATGCAAGGCCTCGGCATCGGCATCGCTGAACACGGCCACGGTGCGATAGCCCAGGGCCTGGGCGGTACGCTGGATGCGGCAGGCGATTTCGCCACGGTTGGCGATCAGGATCTTGTTGAAATTGGGCATACAGGCTCCCGGGAATCGGTGGGGGGCGTTCGCCGGCAAGCCGGCTCCTACAAGGGCTCAGTTGGCCCAGGCCGGTTTGCGTTTCTGCACGAAGGCCAGGGTGCCCTCGACCCCTTCCTCACCCAGGACTGCATTGGCGAAGTCGTTGGCGGCCTGGTCCAGCAATGGCCCCTGCGGTTGGTCGACACTCGCCAGGAGCAAGGCCTTGGTCGCCGCGTTGGCCCCCGGGGCGCAGCGCAGCACCAGGGAAAGCTGCTGCTCCAGGCGTTCCTGCAGGGCCTTGGCATCGTTCTCGACAAAGTGCACCAGGCCCAGGCGCTGGGCTTGGGCGCCATCGAAACGGGCGGCGGTCAGGGCCAGGCGCCGGGCCTGGGCCAGGCCGATGCGCTGCACCACGAACGGGGCAATTTGCGCGGGCAGCAGGCCCAGGCTGGTTTCCGGCATGCTGAACTGGGCCGAGTGCTCGGCGATGGCGATGTCGCTGACACAGGCCAGGCCGAAACCGCCCCCCAGCACCGCGCCCTGCAGCACACACACCAGCACCTGGGGCAGGTGCTGCGCTTCTTCCAGCAGGGCGCCGAAGGCGCGGTTCAGTTCACGGTAGGCGGCGCTGCCATGGGCACGGGCGCCGGCCATGTCCTTGAGGTCGCCACCGGCACAGAAGTGCTCGCCGGTGCCGCGCAGCACCAGGGCACGGATGCTGCGCCGGTCACGGACCGCGGCCATCACCGTGCGCAGTTCGGCGACCATCTGCAGGCTCATGGCATTGCGGTTTTGCGGGCGATTGAGGCTGATGAACAGCACGCCGTTGCGCGGCTCCAGCAGCAGGGTCTGGCAGGCAGGGAGCGGGTTCATTTCTTTTTCCCCGGCAGGATGCCCATGAGCTTGCAGATGATCCCCAGCATGATCTCGTCGGCACCGCCGCCGATGGACACCAGGCGCACATCGCGATAGGCCCGGGCCACCGGGTTGTCCCACATGAAGCCCATGCCGCCCCAGTATTGCAGGCAACTGTCGCTGACCTCGCGGCCCAGGCGCCCGGCCTTGAGCTTGGCCATGGAAGCCAGCCGGGTCACGTCCTGGCCGCGTACATACTGTTCGGTGGCCTGGTAGACCAGGGCCCGCAGGCATTCGATCTCGGTGGACAGCTCGGCCAGGCGGAAGTGGATCACCTGGTTGTCGATCAGCGGGCTGCCGAAGGTCTTGCGCTCCTTGCAGTACTCGATGGTGCTGTCCACGCAGTACTCCAGGCCCTTGATCATGTTCGCCGCGCCGAACAGCCGTTCTTCCTGGAACTGCAGCATCTGCATCATGAAACCGGCGCCTTCGTGGCCGATGCGGTTGCGTTGAGGCACTCGCACATTGTCGAAGAACACCTGGGCGGTTTCCGAGCTGCGCATGCCGAGCTTGTCCAGATGCGAGCTGAGGCTGATGCCCGGGGTGTTCATCGGCACCATGATCAGCGACTTGTTGACGTGGGGCTTGTCGTCCGAAGTGTTGGCCAGCAGGCAGATGAAGTCGGCGCTGGGGGAGTTGGTGATCCACATCTTGCTGCCGTTGATCACGTAGTCGTCGCCGTCCTTGCGGGCGTGGGTCTTGAGCCCGGCCACATCGGAACCGGCGCCGACTTCGGAGACGCCGATGCAGCCGACCTGCTCGCCCGTGATGGCCGGCCGCAGAAACTCGTCGCGCAGTTCATCGGAGCCGAAGCGCGCCAGGGCCGGGGTGCACATGTCGGTCTGCACGCCGATGGACATGGGAATGCCACCGCAATGGATGGTGCCGAACTCCTCGGCGGCGACGATGGAGTAGCTGTAGTCCAGGCCCATGCCGCCGAATTTTTCCGGCTTGGAGATGCCCAGCAGGCCCAGTTCACCGGCCTTGCGGAAAATCTCGTGGATGGGAAAGCGCCCGGCCTTTTCCCATTCCTCGACGTGGGGGTTGATCTCGCGGTCTACAAATTGGCGCACCGTGCGCCGCAGTTCTTCGTGTTCCTGGGTGAAGATCATTGTTGTTCTCCTCAAGTGGGGTCAGACCGCGAAATGTCCTATCAAAACCGAGCCACGCCAAAGCTGTTGGGCGCCAGCTCGCGCACCTGCGCCTCATGGCAGATGTCCAGCAGGTAGCCCAGCAGAGTGCGGGTATCGCGCGGGTCGATCAGCCCGTCGTCCCACAGGTTGGCGCTGCCGTAGAGCGCCGTGGACTGGCTGTCGAGCTTCTGCGCGGTGACCTGTTCCAGCATGTCGAGCATCTTCGGGTCGGCTTCCTGGCCGTTCTTCGCATGCTTGGCCTCGGTGACGATGCGCAGCACCTTGCCGGCCTGGGCGCCGCCCATCACCGCGGTGCGGCTGTTGGGCCAGGCGAAGATGAAGCGCGGGTCCAGGCCACGGCCGCACATCGCATAGTTGCCGGCGCCGTAGGAGCCACCGACCACGATGGTCAGCTTCGGCACTCGGGCATTGGCCACCGCCTGGATCATCTTCGCCCCGTGCTTGATCACCCCCTGCTGCTCGGATTCGGTGCCCACCATGAAGCCGGTGGTGTTGTGGAAGAACAGCAGCGGGGTCTGGCTCTGGTCACAGAGCTGTATGAATTGCGCGGCCTTGCTCGCGCCCTGGGGCGTGATCGGGCCGTTGTTGCCGATAAAGCCGCAGGGCCGGCCCTGGATCTGCAAGTGGCCGCAGAGGGTCTGGGCATCGAACTCGCCCTTGAACTCCAGGAACTGCGAGCCGTCTGCCAGGCGGGCGATGATTTCCCGGGCGTCGTAGGGCTTCTTCGGATCGTCGGGAATCAGCCCGAGCAACTCGTCGATGGGATACAGCGGCTCGTTCCAGGTCCTGGCGGGCTGCACTGGCAGTCGGGCGTTCCACGGCAACAGGCTGACGATCTCGCGGACGATGCGGATGCCGTCGGCGTCGTTTTCCGCCAGGTATTCGGCGGTGCCGGCCACCTGGGCGTGCATCTCGGCGCCCCCCAGTTCTTCATCGGTGGCCACTTCACCGGTGGCGGCCTTGAGCAGCGGCGGGCCGGCGAGAAACAGCTTGGCCTCGCCACGCACCACCACCACGTAGTCCGAGAGCCCGGGCTGGTAGGCGCCGCCGGCGGTGGCCGAGCCGTGGACCACGGTGATCTGCGGCAGGCCCATGGCCGACATCCGCGCCTGATTGGCGAAGCTGCGTGCACCTTCGACGAAGATTTCCGCAGCGTAGTTGAGGTTGGCGCCACCGCTTTGCGCCAGGGTCACCACTGGCAGTTTGTTCTCCATGGCGATCTGTTGCAGGCGCAGGGATTTCTTCAGGCCGCTGGGGGAGATAGTCCCGCCCTTGATCGCGCAGTTGTTGGCCACCACCAGCATGCGCACGCCGCACACATAGCCGATGCCGGCAATCAGGCCGCCGCCGGCCTGGGTACCGTCCTTGTCGTCGTGCAGCTTGTAGCCGGCCAGGCTGGCCAGCTCGAGAAACGGCGCGCCCGGGTCCAGCAGCAGGTTGAGGCGTTCGCGGGGCAGCAGTTGGCCGCGCCGGTCGAACTTGGCCTTGGCTTCGGCGGCCTTGGCCAGCAGGTTCTGCTGCAGTTCCTGCAACTGTTGCAGGCCCGTCAGCATGGCTGCGCGGTTTTGTGCGAACTGCGGACCGTGGGGGTCGAGTTGGGACTGGATCACCGGCATGGCTTATTCCTCGCCCTTGAGTACGTCGGGCAGGTAGGCGCGATGGAAGCCGTTGTAGGACTCGCTGTTGCGTGCCTTGCCCAGGGGCCAGGCACGGCTGCCCAGGCTGGCGGCGCCGTCGATGCGCAGGGTGCTGCCGCTGATGAAGGCCGCGCCGGGGCTGAGCAAGAAAACGATGGCGGCGCTGACTTCCGATTCGCTGCCGATGCGCTTGAGCGGCACGTGTTCACGCAGGGTGGGGATCACTGCCTTGAACGCGCCTTCATAGGTGTCCATGCCGCTGGAGGCGATCCAGCCCGGCGCCACCGCGTTGACCCGCACCCCGGCGTGCCCCCATTCGTAGGCGGCGGTCTTGGTGAAATTGTCCATCCCGGAGCGCGCCGCACCGGAGTGGCCCATGCCGGGCATGCCGCCCCACATGTCGGCGAGCATGTTGACGATGCTGCCGCCGTGGCGGCTCATGGACTGGTTGAACACTTCCCGGGCCATGAGGAAGCCGCCCACCAGATTGGTGCGCAGCACGGTTTCGAAACCCTTCTGGTTGATCGAGGCCAGGGGCGCCGGGTACTGGCCGCCGGCATTGTTCACCAGGCCATGGATCGGACCAAAGCGCTCCATCAGCCGGGCCACCAGGGCCTTGACCGCTTCCTCGTCGCGGATGTCGCAGGCCTGCCAGTCGGCCTTGCCGCCGTCCTCGGCAATTTCGCCGGCGACCTTCTGCAGTTTTTCCGCCTTGCGCCCCACCAGCAGCACCTGGGCCCCCAGGGCCGCCAGTTCGTGGGCAGTGCAGCGGCCGATACCGCTGCCGCCGCCGGTGACGATGATGGTCTGGCCGGCGAACAATTGCGCTTTGAAAATCGAGTCGTACACCACGGCAGCTCCTTTAATTGACGGCGTCGGCGATGCTCTGCGGCACCGGGATCTGGATTTCCAGCAACTGCTGGGCAAAGGCCTTGCCTTGCGGGTCGATGCGCAGGCTGGCGACGCCGCCGCCGCCCAGGGCGTTCTCCAGCAGGAAGTTGAGGCTATGGGTACCCGGCAGGTACCAACGCTGGACCCGGCCATGCACCGGGTCCAGCACATGGCCCATCCAGTCCACCAGCACCTCGGGGGTCAGGGCTTCGGCGATCCACGGCAGGTAGTCGGGGTGGCGCGCCATGACCCCGATATTGCTGTGGTTGCCCTTGTCGCCGGAGCGTGCCACCGCCAGCTTCACCAGCGCCACGCTGGCATCGGCGCGGCCGCGGGGGGCGGGCAGGGAATGGGGGGCGGGCAGGGCTGCCGGGTCCAGGCGGTCGGTGTGCGGCAGGGCGCAAGGGTGACGCTGGCTGGCAAGGTCGATCTCCAGCCGGCAGGCGTCCTTGTCCAGCAGGAAGGAGAACAGGCGGATCACCGGGTACACCGTCGGCCGGCCACCGACGATGCCGGTGAGCCCCGGGGCCATGCCGGTGGCGGCCTGGGCGATTTCCCGGGAGAACAGCACCAGCGCCGCCTTGTTCGGGTGGCGCACCGCCAGCTTGATCACCACCTCGCGGCTGTCCTGGCGCTGGCCATGGGGGCCGTAGGTGGCCTCGCTGCCCAGCAGTTCGATGTTCACTTCGCTGTAGGGCCCCCAGCCGCGCTGGGCGAACATCTCGCTGGTCTTGTCGATGATCGCCTGGCTGACCCGGTGCGCCTTGGCGACCGCGTCGATCCCGGCCATCAGGCAACTGGCGGTGCAGCGGAAGCCGTCCGGGTAGGTGGCGCTGACCTTGTACTGGTGGCTGGGGGGCAGGCCCCTGGCACCCTGTACATGAACCCTTTCCGGGCCCTGTTGCCGCAGTTCCACCTGAGAGAAATCGCACACCACATCCGGAAGCAGATAAGCCCTGGGGTTGCCAATTTCGTACAGCAGTTGTTCGCCCACCGTCAGCGGGCTCACCAGCCCTCCGGTACCGGGTGCCTTGCCGACCACAAACTGGCCGTCAGCGCCGACCTCGACGATGGGGAAGCCGATATGTTCGTAGTCCGGCACCTGGCGCCAGTCGGTGAAATTGCCGCCGGTGCACTGCGCGCCACATTCGATGATGTGCCCGGCCAGGGCGGCCTGGGCCAGGCGGTCGTAATCCTGCCAGGACCAGTTGAACTCGTGGACCAGGGCGGCGCTGACCACCGCGCTGTCGACGCCGCGGCCGGTGATCACGATATCCGCCCCCAGGCGCAGCGCTTCGACGATGCCGGGGGCACCGAGGTAGGCATTGGTGGAGACGCACATTGGCGGCAGGGGCGCGCCGCTGAACATCTCCACAATGGCGGCGTCGCTCAACTGCTTGAACTGCGGTTGCAGGTCGTCCCCCAGCAGCACGGCGATCTTCAGCGCCACCCCGGCCTGTTCGCAGGCGGCCTGCAAGGCACTGGCACAGGCCTGCGGGTTGACCCCGCCGGCGTTGCTGATGACCCGGATGCCCTGTTCGCGGATCGAGCCCAGCAAGGGTTTGAGCACCTCGACGAAATCCGTGGCGTAGCCCGCCGTCGGGTCCTTCATGCGCGCCCCGGCCATGATCGACAGGGTGATCTCTGCCAGATAGTCGAACACCAGGTAGTCTAGGCGGCCGCCTTGCACCAACTGCGCTGCGGCGCTGCTGGTGTCGCCCCAGAAGGCACTGGCGCAGCCGATTCTTACGGTCTTGGTCATGACAGGGCTCTCGAATGAAGAACTGCGAGGAGGCTACCAAGCAAGCGCTTGGTTTGTAAATACGTTGGCCTATTCTTCTGGCCAAGCGCTTGCTTGGTAACCGGCAGAGGCTTAAATTGCGCGCGCCGCGCCCGGATTTGCCGGGTTACGCTGAGCTATTGATGACGTGAAGGTAGGAGAACACCGGTGGACGAGCAAAAAGCCCTGCAGGTAGTACGCGAGCTGATCGCCAGTGGCCAGGTGACCGACCCCGAGAGCGCCCGGGGCAAGCTGCTGCAAACCGCAGCGCACCTGTTTCGCAACAAGGGTTACGAGCGCACCACCGTGCGTGACCTGGCCAGCGCGGTGGGCATCCAGTCGGGCAGCATCTTTCATCACTTCAAGAGCAAGGACGACATCCTGCGGGCGGTGATGCAGGAAACCATCCACTACAACACCGCCTTGATGCGCGCTGAACTGGCCGAGGCCGGCAGCGTGCGCGAACGGGTGCTGGCGCTGATCCGCTGTGAACTGCAGTCGATCATGGGCGGCAGCGGTGAAGCCATGGCGGTGCTGGTGTACGAGTGGCGCTCACTGTCCCCGGAAGGCCAGGCAGCCGTCCTGGCGCTGCGCGATATCTACGAACAGATCTGGCTGCAGGTGCTGGGGGAGGCCAAGGAGGCGGGGTTCATCAAGGGCGATGTGTTCATTACCCGGCGCTTTCTCACCGGCGCCCTGTCCTGGACCACCACCTGGTTTCGTGCCGAGGGCAGCATGACTCTGGAACAGCTGGCCCAGGAGGCCCTGCTGCTGGTGCTCAAGGATCATTGAGCGGCTGGCTAATTGTGCGTGGCAACGTTGTCGAAGTGGCTGAAAACGCCTAGCTTTAGCTCATTCATTTTCATTTCCTTGAGGTGTGTTGCCTTGATGTCCTTGCCGCTGCGGTCAGCCTTGCGAATGCTCTTGCTGGCGCTGGCAACACTTTGGGTCTGTCCGGCCTCCTCGGCGCAGCTGGTGCGGGTCGCGGCGGCGCATTTCCCGCCTTATACCGTCCGTCCAGAAACCGGTGCCGACACCGGTTTGCTGCCGCAACTGGTGGAAGCCCTCAACCAGTCCCAGAGCGACTATCAGTTCGTCCTGGTGCCCACCTCGATTCCCCGGCGTTTCCGCGATTTCGAGCAGGGCCGGGTGGACCTGGCGATCTTCGAGAACCCGGCCTGGGGCTGGCAGAACATTGCCCACACCAGTGTCGACATGGGCCTGGAAGACGCGGAAATTTTCGTCGCCCAGCGTCAGGGCGGGCGCCAGCAGGACTATTTCGCCAACCTGAAGGGCAAGCGCCTGGCTCTGTTCAGCGGTTATCACTACGCCTTCGCCCAGTTCAACGCCGACCCCAAGTTCCTGGCCGACACCTACAACGCCACCCTGACCTATTCCCACGACAGCAACCTGCTGATGGTCCTGCGGGGCAGGGCGGACATCGCCCTGGTGACCCGCTCCTACCTCAGCGACTTCCTGGCGCGCAATGCCGAAAGCACGGAGCAGTTGCTGGTTTCCGAACGCATCGATCAGGTCTACCACCATTACGCCCTGATCCGGCCCAAGGCGCCGATCACGGCCGAAGACTTTTCCGGGCTCCTGCAAAAACTGCGGGACAACGGCCAGATGCACAAGATCTTCGATCCCTATCGCATTGTGGTGATGAGCGTGCCCCACGCCTGACATCACGCAGCGACCGGCCCGACCCGCGACGGGCTAAATTTCCGGCGGCGGCCCACGTCACTTGGTTGAATGCCCAACCGACGGTGAGCGCTGCCATGTCCCCTGTTGATCCGCTGAATGTTGCAGCCCTGCCCACTAGCCAGCTCAAGGGAATCGATGAAGTCATCGCCCGCCAAAGGCTGTTCGAGTCTCTGCGGGGCCGGGGGCAGGCGCCCGTGCCGGTGGATGCCCAGGCAGCCGAGGCGGCGCGCCAGGATCGGCTGGCTTTCTGGCTGTCGGCCCAGGTACATGCCCTGTATCTGGACCCGCCAGGTGCGCAGCGGCCGGCGCCAGGCGCCCACGCGCCGCCCTGTGCTGCGCATGACCGTTGTCGGTTCTGCCAGCAGGAGTTCGATCTGTTGCATAAACGTGCAGCGTTACTGGTGCTTGGCCGCAGTGGCCTGCTTGAGGTGTAGGCACCCTTCAAGCCGGGTCATGCAGGGCGCCAGTCAGCGACGGGCGAAGGTATCGGGGCGGTTGCCCGAGACTTTGCGGCAATGCACCAGGGCATCGCGAATCATGAAGTTGACCAGGGTCGGCGATACCCCCAGCTCCTTGGCGATGTCCTTTTGCGGGACGCCATGCAGGCGGTACATCTCGAAGGCGTAGCGCGTGCGGCTGGGCAGCTCGGTCAGGGCTTCGGCGATGTTTTCCAGGGTGGAAAAGTTCATGTGGGAGGTTTCAGGTGAAGCGCCATGAATAACCACATTCAAGCCTTCCTCTTCAGTACCCGAGTACTTCTGTTCCAGCGCCTGCTTGCGGTAGTGGTCGATGGCCAGGTTGCGCACGATCTGGAACAGGTAACTGAGCTGGGCCTTGAACGAGGAGGTGATCTGCGGCGCCGACTGCAGGCGGAAAAACGCATCTTGAACCACGTCTTCAGCCCGGGATCGGCAGCCGGTAATGCGGGCTGCAATCTTCACCAGGATCAGACGGTTGTCGACAAAAGCCTGGAGTAACGGTGAATCGCACCTGCTTGTGGATACTTGTTCCGTCATGGAAATCACCTTGTTGCAAAGAGGTTAGTGGGACGTCAGAAAAATCTGACCCGTCCTACACATCGAGCGACAAATTAGGCTGAATGATAATGATTGTCAATTGAGAAAAAGAACTAATGCTCTCTGTCAGTGCAGATTGCGAACGGCTGCTCGTCAGTGGGCTGGATCAGGCCTTGAAGGGCAGGATGCGGACTAATTATTTCAAGACGTCATCCGTTCTCATTGGAGAAAGATTCCGGGTAGCAGACCCGGCCACGGCGCCCTCCGGATGCCCACGACTTTCTTATAACTATTTGATTTATAGATAGTTATTAAAGTTATGGGAGAGCAGGGCCCGCTCTCCATTGCAAGCACAATCCTGGCAGGAAACCCCATGACGGACGCGTTCGAACTCCCCAGCACCCTGGCCCAAGCCCTTCAACGCCGGGCAGTCCTGGCACCTGATCAAGTGGCGTTGCGCTTTCTCGCCGAAGAGCAGGATCAGAGCGTGGTCCTCAGTTACCTGGACCTGGACCTTCGTGCGCGCACCATTGCTGCGGCTCTGCAAGCCAACGCCGAATTCGGCGATCGCGCGGTATTGCTGTTTCCCAGCGGCCCGGACTACGTCGCGGCGTTCTTCGGTTGCCTGTACGCCGGGGTGATCGCGGTGCCGGCCTATCCGCCGGAATCCACCCGTCGTCATCACCAGGAGCGCCTGATTTCCATCATGGCCGACGCCGAGCCACGGTTGCTGCTGACCAGCGCCGGGCTGCGGGATTCACTGTTGCAGATGGACGAACTCAAGGCCCCAGGCGCGCCGCAACTGCTGTGTGTGGACACCCTGCAAGCCGGGCTGGCCGAAGACTGGCAGGCCGTGGCGCTGCAGGGCGACGACATCGCCTTCCTGCAATACACCTCGGGCTCCACCGCGCTGCCCAAAGGCGTGCAGGTCAGCCATGGCAACCTGGTGGCCAACGAACTGCTGATCCGTCGCGGCTTCGGTATCGACCTCAACCCGGACGACGTGATCGTCAGCTGGCTGCCGCTGTACCACGACATGGGCTTGATTGGCGGCCTGCTGCAACCGATTTTCAGCGGCGTGCCCTGTGTGCTGATGTCACCGGCCTACTTCCTGGCGCGGCCCGTACGCTGGCTGGAAGCGATCAGCGAATACGGCGGCACCATCAGCGGCGGCCCGGATTTCGCCTACCGCCTGTGCAGCGAACGGGTCAGCGAGTCGGCCCTGGAGCGCCTCGACCTCAGCGGCTGGCGCGTGGCCTATTCGGGGTCCGAGCCGATCCGCCTGGACACCCTGGAGCGTTTCGCCGAGAAGTTCAGCGCCTGCGGTTTCAGCCATGAAAACTTCCTCGCCTCCTACGGCCTGGCCGAAGCCACCCTGTTCGTGGCCGGTGGCGTGCGCGGCCAGGGCATCCCGGCCCTGCACCTGGACGACCAGGCCCTGGCGCAGAACCGCGCCGAGCCGGGGCAGGGCAGCGCGATGATGAGCTGCGGCTTCAGCCAGCCGGAACACGCCGTGCTGGTGATGGATCCGCAGCAACTGGGCGAATTGCCTGACAACCGTATTGGCGAAGTCTGGGCCGCCGGGCCGAGCATTGCCCATGGCTACTGGCGCAATCCTGAAGCCACCGCCAAGACCTTCGTCCAGCATGCCGGTCGTACCTGGTTGCGCACCGGTGACCTGGGCTTTATCCGCGATGGCGAGCTGTTCATCACCGGGCGCCTGAAGGACCTGCTGATCGTGCGCGGGCACAACCTCTACCCCCAGGACATCGAAAAGACCATCGAGCGCGAGGTGGAAGTGGTGCGCAAGGGCCGGGTAGCGGCGTTTGCGGTCACCGAGCAGGGCCAGGAAGGCATCGGCATCGCCGCGGAAATCAGCCGCAGCGTGCAGAAGATCCTGCCCCCCGAGGCGCTGATCAAGGCCATCCGCCAGGCGGTGGCCGAAGCCTGCCAGGAAGCGCCGAGCGTGGTGGTGCTGCTCAACCCCGGGGCCCTGCCGAAAACCTCCAGCGGCAAGTTGCAGCGTTCCGCCTGCCGCACGCGGCTGGCCGATGGCAGCCTGGATTACTACGCGCTGTTCCCGCAGGCCGGCAGCGCAACGGCTGACGCCGCAGACAACGCCGGTGACGCGCTGCAAACCCTGATCGGGCGCATTTGGCAGGAGCAACTGCAATGCGCTTCAGTGGCCGCCGACGATCACTTCTTCCTCCTGGGGGGCAACTCGATTGCCGCTACCCAGGTGATCGCCCGCCTGCGTGAAGAGCTGGGGCTGGAACTGGGCTTGCGCCTGCTGTTCGAGGCTCCGACCCTGGGTGCCTTCAGCGCTGCCGTGGCGCGCCTGCAACAGGACGGCGGCGTGGCCCAGGGCAGCATCAACGCCCTGTCGCGCCAGCAGCCGCTGCCCCAATCCCTGGCGCAGAACCGCCTGTGGATCACCTGGCAACTGGACCCGCAGAGCAGCGCCTACAACATTCCCGGCGGCCTGCGCTTGCGTGGCGAGCTGGATGAAGAGGCCCTGCGCGCCAGCTTCCAGCAACTGATCCAGCGCCACGAAGCGCTGCGCACGCGCTTCTTCGAGCGTGACGGCCAGGCCCTGCAACAGGTGGATGCCGCCGGCGAATTCAACCTGCAGGTGATCGATATCAGCGACCTGCCACCGGCCGAGCGTGAAGCCCGGGCGCGGCAGATCCGCGAAGACGAGGCCCGGACCCAGTTCGATCTGGAGAAGGGGCCGCTGTACTGGGCGACCCTGGTGCGCCTGGATGACGAAGAACACCAACTGCTGCTGACCCTGCACCACATCATCGCCGACGGCTGGTCGCTGAATGTGCTGATCGACGAGTTCTCGCGGCTCTATGCCGCCGCGGCCCAGGGCCAGAGCCTGGAGCTGGCGCCCCTGGCCCTGCAATACGCCGACTACGGCAGCTGGCAGCGCCAGTGGCTGGCCCAGGGCGAAGGCCAGCGCCAGCTGGACTACTGGAAACAGCAGTTGGCGGACGAAGCCCCGGTGTTGAACCTCGCCACCGACCACCCGCGTTCGGCCCAGGTCCGCCACAGCGCCGCGCGCCATGACCTGCGCCTGAGCGCGAGCCTCAGTGAAGCCGTGCGCCAGACCGCCCAGGCTCGGCAGGCCACGCCGTTCATGCTGTTGCTGGCGGCGTTCCAGACCCTGCTGCACCGCTACAGCGGGCAGGGCGATATCCGCATCGGTGTGCCCAACGCCAACCGCCCGCGCCTGGAGACCCAGGGCCTGCTGGGCTTTTTCATCAACACCCAGGTATTGCGCGGGCAGTTGGATTCGCGCCAGTCCTTCGCCGACCTGCTGCAGCAGACCCGCCGCACCGCCCTGGAAGCCCAGGCCCACCAGGACCTGCCTTTCGAACAATTGCTCGAAGCCTTTCCCGAAGCCCGTGAGCAGGGCCTGTTCCAGGTCATGTTCAACCACCAGCAGCGCGACCTCAGTGCCTTGCGCCGTCTGCCGGGGCTGCTGGCCGAAGAGCTGCCGTGGCACAGCCGCGAGGCCAAGTTCGACCTGCAACTGCACAGCGAAGAGGACCGCAACGGCCGCCTGAGCCTGGCCTTCGACTACGCCGACGAGCTGTTCGACGCGGCCAGCATCCAGCGTCTGGCCGGGCATTTCATCAGCCTGCTGGAGCATGCCTGCCTGCAACCGGACTGCGCCCTGGGCGACTTGCCGTTGCTCGGCAACGCCGAAGCGGCCCAACTGCAGCAATGGAGCGTGGCCCCCTGCGCGCCGGCCGAGCAGTGGCTGCCGGAGCGCCTGCACGAACAACTGCGCCAGAGCCCGGAACGCACCGCGCTGGTCTGGGACGGCGGGCAACTGGGCTTTGCCGAACTGCATGCCCAGGCCAACCGCCTGGCCCATTACCTGCGGGACAAGGGTGTCGGCCCGGACGTGTGCGTGGCCATCGCCGCCGAACGTTCGCCGCAACTGCTGATCGGCCTTCTGGCAATCATCAAGGCCGGTGGCGCCTACGTGCCCCTGGACCCGGACTACCCTGCCGAACGCCTGGCCTACATGCTCGAAGACAGCGGCGTGGGCCTGCTGCTGACCCAGACCCATCTGCTGGGCCGGATGCCCGAAGCCCCGGGTGTCAGCGCCATCGCCATGGACAGCCTCAAGCTCGACAGCTGGCCGAGCCACGCGCCGGGCCTGCACCTGCACGGCGAACACCTGGCCTACGTGATCTACACCTCCGGTTCCACCGGCCAGCCCAAGGGCGTCGGCAACACCCATCGCGCGTTGATGGAGCGCCTGCAATGGATGCAGGACAGCTACCAGTTGCAGGCCGACGATGTGCTGATGCAGAAGGCTCCCATCAGCTTCGACGTGTCGGTGTGGGAGTGCTTCTGGCCGTTGATCACCGGCTGCCGCCTGCTGATCGCCGCCCCCGGCGAGCACCGCGATCCCCATCGCATCGCCCAGCTGGTGCAGGAGTACGGCGTCACCACGCTGCACTTCGTACCGCCGCTGTTGCAGTTGTTCGTCGATGAGCCGCTGAGCGCCGAATGCCACAGCCTGCGCCGGGTGTTCTCCGGTGGCGAAGCCCTGCCGGCCGAGCTGCGCAATCGCCTGTTGCAGCAGTTGCCCAATGCGCAACTGCACAACCGCTATGGCCCGACCGAAACCGCGATCAACGTCACCCATTGGCAGTGTTCAGTCGATGACGGCGAGCGTTCGCCCATTGGCCGGCCCCTGGGCAACGTGGTGTGCCGGGTGCTGGACGCGGACCTCAATCCGTTGCCGGCAGGAGTTCCGGGTGAGCTGTGCATCAGCGGCCAGGGCCTGGCCCGGGGTTACCTGGGACGCCCGGCGCTGACCGCCGAACGCTTTGTGGTCGACCCCCTGAGTGAGGAGGGCGCGCGCCTGTACCGCACCGGTGACCGCGTACGCTGGTGCGCCGACGGCGTGCTGGAATACCTCGGTCGCCTCGACCAGCAGGTCAAGCTGCGGGGCTTTCGGGTCGAGCCGCAGGAAATCGAAGCGCGGCTGCTGGCCCAGGACGGCGTGGCCCAGGCCGCGGTGCTGGTGCGCGATACCGTCGCCGGCCCGCAGTTGATCGGCTACTACACGCCCAATGCGCACGATGAAGATGAACAGCAGCAAAGCGCCCGGCTGAAAACTGCCCTGGCCGCCGAGCTGCCGGAATACATGGTGCCGGCGCAACTGCTGCGGCTGGACGCCATGCCCCTGAGCCCCAGTGGCAAGCTCGACCGCCGGGCCCTGCCGGAGCCGCAATGGCAGGTGCGCGAGCACGTCGAACCGAGCACCGAACTGGAACAGCAGATCGCGGCTATATGGCGCGAAGTGCTGGGCCAGCCACGCATCGGCCTCAAGGACGACTTCTTCGCCCTGGGCGGGCATTCCCTGCTGGCGACCCAGATCATTTCCCGCACCCGCCAGGCCTGCGACGTCGAACTGCCGCTGCGAGCGCTGTTCGAAGCCAGTGAACTGGGGGCCTTTGCCGAACAGGTGCTGCTGATCCAGGAGTCCGGCGCGCGCAACCAGCAACCGCCGATTGCCCGGGTAGACCGCAGCCAGCCGGTGCCGCTGTCCTATTCCCAGCAGCGCATGTGGTTCCTCTGGCAGATGGAGCCCGACAGCCCGGCCTACAACGTCGGCGGCATGGCGCGGCTGTCCGGGGTGCTCGACGTGGGCCGCTTCGAGGCGGCGTTGCAGGCGCTGATCCTGCGCCACGAAACCCTGCGCACCACCTTCCCCAGCGTCAATGGCGTGGCCCACCAGCAGGTGCATGCCGACACCGGCCTGCGCATGGCCTGGAAGGACTTCTCGGCCCTGGCCCCGGATGCGCGTCAGCAGCGCCTGCAACAATTGGCGGACAGCGAAGCGCACCAGCCCTTCGACCTGGAGACCGGCCCCTTGCTGCGCGCCTGCCTGGTCAAGGCCGGCGAGCAGGAGCATTACTTCGTCCTGACCCTGCACCATATCGTCACCGAAGGCTGGGCCATGGACATCTTCGCCCGCGAGCTGGGCGCGCTGTACGAAGCCTTCCTCGACGACCGCGAATCGCCCCTGGAACCGCTGCCGGTGCAGTACCTGGACTACAGCGTGTGGCAGCGCCAGTGGCTGGAATCCGGCGAGCGCCAGCGCCAGCTGGACTACTGGACCGCGCAACTGGGCCGCGAACACCCCTTGCTGGAACTGCCCAGCGACCGGCCACGGCCCGCGGTGCAAAGCCACCAGGGCGAGCTGTACCGCTTCGACTTGAGCGACGAGCTGGCGGCCCGGGTGCGGGCCTTCAATGCCGAGCACGGCCTGACCCTGTTCATGACCATGACCGCCGCGTTGTCGCTGCTGCTGTACCGCTACAGCGGCCAGAGCGACCTGCGCATCGGTGCGCCGGTGGCCAACCGCATCCGCCCGGAAAGCGAAGGGCTGATCGGCGCCTTCCTCAATACCCAGGTGCTGCGTTGCCAGCTCGACGGGCAGATGAGCGTCGGCCAGTTGCTGGAGCAGGTACGCCACACCGTGATCGAGGGCCAGTCCCACCAGGACCTGCCGTTCGATCATCTGGTGGAAGCCTTGCAACCGCCGCGCAGCACCGCCTACAACCCGCTGTTCCAGGTGATGTGCAACGTCCAGCGCTGGGAATTCCAGCAAAGCCGGCAGTTGGCGGGCATGACCGTGGAATACCTGGTCAACGATGCCCGGGCCACCAAGTTCGACCTCAACCTGGAAGTCACCGACCTGGACCAGCGCCTGGGCTGTTGCCTGACCTACAGCACCGACCTGTTCGACGAGCCGCGCATTGCGCGCATGGCCGGCCATTGGCGCAATCTGCTGCAGGCCCTGATCGACGACCCGCAACGGCGTCTGTGCGAATTGCCCCTGCTGCAGGCCGATGAACAGCAGCACCTGCTGGACAGTTTGAGCGTCGAGCCCGGCGAGCAACGTCTGGACCAGTGCATCCACCACCTGTTCAGCGAACAGGCCCTGGCCCGCAAGGACGCACCGGCCCTGACCTTCGCCGGGCAGACCCTGAGCTACAGCGAACTGGACAGCCGCGCCAACCGCCTGGCCTGGATGCTTCGCGAGCGTGGCGTGGGCCCGCAAGTGCGGGTTGGTCTGGCCCTGGAGCGTTCCCTGGAAATGGTCGTCGGCCTGCTGGCGATCCTCAAGGCCGGTGGCGCCTACGTGCCCCTGGACCCGGAATACCCCCTGGACCGCCTGCACTACATGATCGAAGACAGCGGCATCGGCCTGCTCCTCAGCGATGCGCGGATGTTCGCCGCCCTGGGCGAGCTGCCGGCCGGAGTCGGCCGCTGGTGCCTGGAAGAGGACGGTGCGCTGCTGGCCGACTACCCGGCGGGCGAATTGCCCTTCATCAGCCTGCCCCAGCATCAGGCGTATCTGATCTACACCTCCGGTTCCACCGGCCAGCCCAAGGGCGTGGTGGTGTCCCACGGGGAAATCGCCATGCACTGCCAGGCGGTGATCCGCCGCTTCGGCATGCGCCCGGACGACTGCGAGCTGCACTTCTATTCCATCAACTTCGACGCCGCCACCGAGCGCTTGCTGGTGCCGCTGCTCAGCGGCGCCCAGGTGGTACTGCGGGCCCAGGGCCAGTGGGACGCCGAGGAAATCTGCCAGCTGATTCGTCAGCATCGCATCAGCATCCTCGGTTTCACCCCGAGCTACGGCAGCCAGTTGGCCCAGCATCTGGCGACCCAGCAGCAGACCCTGCCGGTGCGCATGTGCATCACAGGCGGCGAGGCCCTGACCGGCGAACACCTGCAGCGCATCCGTGCGGCCTTCCAGCCGAGCCTGTTCTTCAACGCCTACGGCCCCACCGAAACCGTGGTCATGCCCTTGGCCAGCCTGGCGCCGGAGCAATTGGCGGACGGCGTGGCCAGCGTGCCGATCGGCCGCATCGTCGGGGCCCGGGTGGCTTACATTCTCGATGCCGATCTGGCGCTGGTGCCCCAAGGGGCGACCGGTGAGCTGTATGTCGGCGGCGCCGGTCTGGCCCAGGGTTATCACCGTCGTCCGGGGATGAGTGCCGAGCGTTTTGTCGCCGATCCGTTCGCCACCGATGGCGGGCGCCTGTACCGCACCGGGGACCTGGTACGCCAGTGCGCCGACGGTCAGCTGGAGTACATCGGCCGGGTCGACCATCAGGTGAAGATTCGCGGTTTCCGCATTGAACTGGGGGAGATCGAAACCCGTCTGCTGGATCATCCGGCCGTGCGTGAAGCGGTGGTGCTGGCTCTCGACACCCCGGCCGGCAAGCAACTGGCCGGGTATCTGGTGACCGAGGTGGCCGAGCACAACGAGGTGCAGCAGGCCAACCTGCGTGAAGCCCTCAAGCAGCAGCTGAAAACCCAGCTGCCGGACTACATGGTGCCGACCCACCTGATCCTGCTCGGCAGCATGCCGTTGACCGCCAACGGCAAGCTCGATCGCCGAGCCCTGCCATTGCCGGACCCGGAGCTCAATCGCCAGCAGTACGTGGCGCCGAGCAATGAGCTGGAACAGACCCTGGCCGGGGTCTGGGGCGAAGTGCTGAACGTGCAGCAAGTGGGCCTCAACGACAATTTCTTCGAACTGGGGGGCGACTCGATCCTGTCGATCCAGGTGGTCAGCCGTGCCCGCCAGTTGGGGATTCACTTCACCCCGCGGGACCTGTTCCAGCACCAGACCGTGCAGACCCTGGCGCGGGTCGCCAGCCACACTCAGCGCGTCAGCGCCGAGCAGGGCCAGCTCAGTGGCGAAGCGTCGCTGACGCCGATCCAGCACTGGTTCTTCGACAGCCGCATTCCCCAGCCGCAGCACTGGAACCAGGCCTTGTTGCTGGAACCGCTGGGCACCCTGGATGGGTCGTTGCTGGAGCAAGCGCTGCTGGCGGTGCTGGAGCAGCACGACGCCTTGCGCCTGCGTTTCTCTCAGGCAGGTGGGCAGGCAGGCGGGCAATGGCGCGCCGAGTACCTGCCGTTGTCCGATGCTCCCTTGCTCTGGCAGGTGC
The DNA here is from genome assembly GCF_900116505.1 of Pseudomonas sp. NFPP25. Lineage (NCBI taxonomy): Bacteria > Pseudomonadati > Pseudomonadota > Gammaproteobacteria > Pseudomonadales > Pseudomonadaceae > Pseudomonas > Pseudomonas sp. NFPP25. The sequence continues at coordinate 1,029,506 of NZ_FPBG01000002.1, forward strand.
GGGTGCCGTCCATGGCCACCTGCGAGGCACTGTTCGCCGATGCCCAGCGCAGCCTCGACCTGGAACACGGGCCGCTGCTGCGGGCGGTGCTGGTGGACGGCCCTGAAGGCGAGCAACGCCTGTTGCTGACCATCCACCACCTGGTGGTGGACGGTGTGTCCTGGCGCGTGCTGCTGGAAGATCTGCAAAACGCCTATCGTCAGTTGCAAGCCGGGCAGGCCCTGAAGCTGCCGGCCAAGACCAGTGCCCTGCGGGACTGGTCGAGCCGCCTGCAAGCCTATGCCGGCAGCGAGTCCCTGCGTGAAGAGCTCGGCTGGTGGCAGCAGCAATTGGCCGGCCCGGCCGCGCAACTGCCGGGGCTCAAGGCCACTGGCAGCCAGCAGCATCAACAGGCTCAAAGCCACAGCGTGACCCTGGATGCCGAGCGCACCCGTCAGTTGCTGCAACAGGCTCCAGCGGCCTACCGCACCCAGGTCAACGACCTGCTGCTGACCGCCCTGGCCCGGGTGCTGTGTCGCTGGAGCGGGCAGCCTTCGGCCCTGGTGCAACTGGAAGGCCACGGCCGCGAGGCGCTGTTCGACGAGATCGACCTGACTCGCACCGTGGGTTGGTTCACCAGCGCCTATCCGCTGCGCCTGACGCCGTTGCAGGTGGAAGAAGCGGCCGGGCAGGGCGCCTCGATCAAGGCCATCAAGGAACAACTGCGGGCCGTGCCGCACAAGGGCCTGGGTTACGGCGTGCTGCGCTACCTGGCGGATGAAAGCTGCCGCGAGGCCCTGGCAGCGCTGCCGCTGGCGCCGGTGACCTTCAACTACCTGGGGCAGTTCGACCAGAGCTTCGGCGCCGACGCCTTGCTGCGCCCGCTGGATGAATCCGTCGGCCCGGCCCACGCACCGGAAGCACCGTTGCCCAACGAACTGAGCATCGACAGCCAGGTGTATGGCGGCGAGCTGGTGCTGCGCTGGACCTACAGCAGCGAACGTTTCGACGCCGAGCTGATCGGCGAGCTGGCGGACGCCTACCTGGGCGAGCTGCACAGCCTGATCGCCCATTGCCTGAAGGACGATGCCGGTGGCCTGACGCCGTCGGACTTCCCCCTGGCGCGCCTGACCCAGGCCCAGCTCGATGGCCTGCCGGTGCCGGCTGTGCAGATCGAGGATGTCTACCCGCTGACCCCGATGCAGGAGGGCATGCTGTTGCACACCCTGCTGGAGCCGGGCACCGGCCTCTACTACATGCAGGACCGCTACCGCATCAACAGCGAACTGGACCCGGAGCGTTTCGCCCAGGCCTGGCAGGCGGTGGTGGCGCGCCACGAAGCCTTGCGCGCGTCTTTTTGCTGGAACGTCGGCGAAGACATGCTGCAAGTTATCCACAAGCCGGGCCGCACCCCGATCGAATTCCTCGACTGGAGCGCGGTACCCGAGGCCGAGCAGGAAGCCAAGCTGCAAACCCTGCATAAACAGGAGCGCGAGGCCGGTTTCGATCTGCTCAACCAGGCGCCGTTCCACCTGCGGCTGATCCGCGTCGGTGCGGCCCGTTACTGGTTCATGATGAGCAACCACCACATCCTCATCGATGCCTGGTGCCGCTCCTTGCTGATGAACGACTTCTTCGAGATCTATACCGCCCTGGGCGAAGGCCGCGAGGCACAGCTGGCGGTGCCGCCGCGGTACCGCGACTACATCGGCTGGTTGCAGCACCAGAGCCTGTCCGAGGCGCGGCAGTGGTGGCGACAGAACCTTGAGGGCTTTGAACGCACCACGCCGATCCCCAGCGACCGGCCGTTCCTGCGGGAACACGCCGGTGACAGCGGCGGCATGATCGTCGGCGACTGCTACACCCGCCTGGATGCCCGGGATGGTGCGCAACTGCGGGAACTGGCGCAGCAGCACCAGCTCACCATCAACACCTTCGCCCAGGCGGCCTGGGCCCTGGTGCTGCGGCGCATGAGCGGCGATCGCGACGTACTGTTCGGCGTTACCGTGGCCGGGCGCCCGGTGGAAATGCCGGAGATGCAACGCACCGTCGGCCTGTTCATCAACAGTATTGCCCTGCGGGTCAAGCTGCCCCAGGACGGTGAGCGCTGCAGCGTGCGCCAGTGGCTCAGCGGCTTGCTCGACAGCAACATGCAGCTGCGCGAATACGAGTACCTGCCGCTGGTGGCGATCCAGGAAACCAGCGAACTGCCCAAGGGCCAGCCGCTGTTCGACAGCCTGTTCGTGTTCGAGAACGCGCCGGTGGAAGTCTCGGTGCTGGACCGTGCCCAGAGCCTGAACGCCAGTTCGGATTCCGGCCGCACCCACACCAACTTCCCGATTACTGCCGTGTGCTACCCGGGGGATGACCTGGGCCTGCACCTGTCCTACGACCAGCGCTACTTCGAGCAGGCGACCATCGAGCGCATGCTCGGCGAGTTCAAGCGCCTGCTGCTGGCCCTGATGCAGGGCTTCCATGGCGACATGGCCGAACTGCCGCTGCTAGGTGAAGAGGAGCAGGACTTCCTGCTGGCCGGCTGCAACCAGAGCCAGCATGAGTACCCGCTGGAGCGCAGCTACGTGGAGCTGTTTGAAGCCCAGGTGGCGGCCCATCCGCAACGCATCGCCGCCAGCTGCCTGGACCAGCGTTACAGCTATGCCGAGTTGAACCGCTACAGCAACCGCTTGGGTCATGCCTTGATCGCCAACGGCGTGGGCTTTGATCAGCCGGTGGCCTTGCTGGCCGAGCGCGGCCTGGAACTCTTGGGCATGATCATCGGCAGCTTCAAGGCCGGGGCCGGCTACCTGCCCCTGGACCCGGGCCTGCCGGGCCAGCGCCTGGGCCGTATCATCGAGCTCAGCCGCACGCCGATCCTGGTCTGCACCGCGGCCTGCCGCGAACAGGCCCAGGCCCTGCTGGACGAGTTCGGCTGTGCCGGGCGTCCGCGGCTGCTGGTCTGGGAAGAGCTGCAAGCCGCCGGGCATGCCGAGCACAACCCGGGCCGCTACAGCGCGCCGGACAACCTGGCCTATGTGATCTACACCTCCGGTTCCACCGGCCTGCCCAAGGGCGTGATGGTGGAGCAGCGCGGCATGCTCAACAACCAGCTGAGCAAGGTGCCGTACCTGCACTTAAGCGAAGCCGACGTGATCGCCCAGACCGCGTCCCAGAGCTTCGACATTTCGGTCTGGCAGTTCCTCGCCGCGCCGCTGTTCGGCGCTCGGGTGGACATCGTGCCCAACACCATCGCCCACGATCCCCAGGGCCTGTTGGTTCACGTCCAGGAGCAGGGCATCACGGTGCTGGAGAGCGTGCCGTCGCTGATCCAGGGCATGCTCGCCCAGGACGCCATCGCCCTCGATGGCCTGCGCTGGATGCTGCCCACCGGCGAGGCCATGCCGCCCGAGCTGGCGCACCAGTGGCTGCTGCGTTATCCACAGATCGGCCTGGTCAACGCCTACGGCCCGGCGGAGTGCTCCGATGACGTGGCCTTCTTCCGTGTCGATATGGCTTCGACCCGGGGCGCCTACCTGCCCATCGGTACGCCCACCGACAACAACCGGCTGTACCTGATGGACGAAGCCCAGGAGCTGGTTCCCCTGGGCGCCGTCGGCGAGTTGTGCGTGGCCGGCACCGGTGTTGGCCGTGGCTACGTCAGCGACCCGTTGCGTACCGCGCTGGCCTTCGTGCCCCATCCGTTCGGTGCTGCGGGCGAACGCCTGTACCGCACCGGCGACCTGGCGCGCCGGCGCAGCGACGGCGTATTGGAATACGTCGGCCGGATCGACCATCAGGTGAAGATCCGTGGCTATCGCATCGAACTGGGCGAGATCGAAGCGCGCCTGCATGAACAGCCGGAATTGCGCGATGCCGCCGTGGGGGTGCAGGAAGGGGTCAACGGCAAGCATCTGGTGGGGTATCTGGTCGCCGGTGACTCAAGCCTGAGCCCGAGCGAACGCCTGGAGCGGATGAAACCGCGGCTGCGTGCCGAACTGCCGGAATACATGGTGCCGCTGCACTGGCTGTGGCTGGAGCGCCTGCCGCTCAACGCCAACGGCAAGCTCGATCGCAAGGCCCTTCCGGCCCTGGAAATCGGCCAGCTGCAGAGCCAGGACTATCAAGCGCCGGGCAATGAACTGGAGCAAACCCTGGCGGACATCTGGGCCGAGGTGCTCAAGGTCGAACGGGTGGGGGTACGCGACAACTTCTTCGAGTTGGGCGGGCATTCCCTGCTGGCGACCCAGATCGCTTCACGGGTACAGAAGACCCTGCAACGCAACGTGCCGCTGCGAGCCATGTTCGAATGCAGCACGGTGCAGGAGCTGGCCGCGTACATCGACGGTTTGGCCGGGAGTGAGATCAGCGAGGAGAAGGTCGACCGGCTGAGTGATCTGATGGCCGAGCTGGAGGGGCTGTGATCGACGGATGAGCGGTGGGGCGTTGTTCGCGCAGCAGGAGGACCGACATTTGGCGTAGGAGCCGGCTTGCCGGCGAAGAGGCCCGCAAGCCTTGCATCGTCCTGGTCGACGCCTTCGCTGGCAAGCCAGCTCCTACGGGCGAAGAGGCCCGCAGGTCCTCTGCTATGATCGCGCCCGGCCCAGGTCCAAGCACCTGCGCCGGGCGTTTTCATTCAAGGACCGGAACCATGGCAGAACAGCTCTACTGGCGCGACATCGAAGATTCCCTGGGCAACTGGAGTGGCCTCGGTGTTGAGGTCGAACCGGGCCCCACGAACAGACCGCCGTTGTACCTGCGCACCGGCGCGAATGCCCGGATCAAGCTGATGCACCACGACACGCCGTTGTTCTGGGCCACCCTGGCCCGTGACCACTGCGGCGTCTGGCTGGTGCGCAACCCGCTGGCGGACGGCGCCGAATGCCGGTTGCTGGCACCCATCGACTCACCCACCGTGGAGCAGCACGCCGCCCTGGCGCCCGAGCTGCGGATCAAGGCCTGGAGCCGCTATTTCGTCAGCCGTCTCAGTGAAAGCGCCCGGCACTTCCTCACCCCCGGTTTCTGGCTGGAACAGGGCCTGCTGCCGGAGCCCTCCAGCACCGCGAGCGGCCTGGACCACTGGCGCTTCACCTCGGTGATCGACCCTTTGACCCATGTGCCCAACTGGCACCTGTACGGCGAGGATTTTCTCGACAACCTGCAACCCCAGACCCTGGAGTGGATCGACTGGTGGCATGGCGGCGGCAAGCTCATCGGCCTGCACCGTGTCGACCCCGAGGCCGGGCGCCTGAAGTGGTGGCGCAAGAAGGCCCGCGAAGGCAGCCTGCCGCCGATCCTGCTGTGGTACGTCGGCGGGTTGGCGTCCTACGTGGTGATCGACGGCCATTACCGTTTGCAGGCGGCCATCGCGGAAAACCTCGCGCCATCATTCATCGTCCTTAGCGCCACCCGCGAGCGCGGCTTCGCACCGAGCCTGGAGCATCAGCAACGGGTCATGGATTCACTGCGCAAGCGCGGCGACGCGGTGCCGCGCAACCCGGCCCTGAGCACCGAGAACCTCAACCGGGTGCTGATCCAGGCGTTCGATGACCGGCCGCAGTACCGCAGCGCTACCCCGGCCTGGGCCGGCAATGAGCCGGAGTCGCAGTGGTGCGACGAGGTGCGTCAGTGCCTGGGCGGGCAAGGGTTGGCAGACGAAGTAGACGCGGTCATTGGCCGCCATGGGTAAGGCGCTGGCCGCCTTCGCTGGCAAGCCAGCTCCTACAGGCGAATGGGCCCTCCAGCCCTCTGCTATAGTCGCGCCTGCCCGCCGCAGGGCCGGTCATTGATCAAGGATTAGGGACAATCGTGGAACAGATTTTCTGGCGTGATATCGAGGATTTGGCCGGCCACTGGAACGGCCTCGGCGTGGACGTCAAACGCCCGGCCAGCGGCAAGCCCAACCTGTGCCTGCTCAGTGGCAACAACAGCCGTATGCAGTTGGTGCTCGGCGACCAGACCCTGCTCTGGGGCACCATGTCCCGCTGCCTGTATGGCGTATGGCTGGTGCGCAATCACCTGCCGGAGCAACTGCCGCAAACCCTGGTGGGCCCCATCGACTCGCCTCAGGTGGAACAACAGGCGCGCCTCGACCCGGCGCTGCGCCTCAAGGCCTGGAGCCGCTTCTTCGTCGAGCAATTGATGCAGCACCAGCCGGACTTCTTTTACCCCGGCTACTGGCTGGTGCGGGCCCTGCGCCCGGCATCGCAGAAACCGATGCGGCCGCTGCTCAGCGGCACCGAAGCCTGGTACTTCAAGGGCGGTGAAGACGCCCTGAGCCATATGCCGCAGTGGGCGATCTATGGTCGTAACATCCTCGACAACCAACAGGCCGGTACGGCGCGCTGGGTCGGGTTGGGGGAGTACGGTGGCGCAGTAGTCGGCCTGCATGCCGTGGACCCGCATTCCGGGCGCTTGAAGTGGTGGCGCAAAAAAGCCCGCGAAGGCAGCTTGCCGCCGATCCTGCTGTGGTACGTCACCGGTCTGAGCTGCTATCTGATTCTCGATGGCCATTACCGCCTGCAGGCGGCCATCGATGAAAACCTGCCGCCGGAGTTTCTGGTGCTCAGCTCGCCGCGGCTCTACCGCTATCGCCCCAACCCGCAAGAGCAGCAGAAGGTGCTGGGGGCGCTGCAAGTGCAAATCCAGCGCAACAAGCTGGACACCGGGCGCTTCAACCAGTTGCTGATCAGCACCTTCGACGACCGGCCGTATCACGGGTTTGGCAGCCAGTCCTGGGCGGGGATTGCCTCGGAGCAAGCGTGGATCGACCAGGTCAGCGGCATTCTCAAGGAGCGCGGTGACCTGAGCGACCTGGAGGAAATCCTCGAACGCGAAGCGCCGGAAGAATACCGTTGAGGCCCAGCCCTAAGGCGGACACGCCCTCTGTAGGAGCTGGCTTGCCAGCGAAGAGGCCCACAAGCCATGCGCCAAACTGACGGACGCCTTCGCCGGCAAGCCGGTTGAAAGGTCGCTGGGATGGCGTTTAGTCGCTTTCTTTTGTAAGGCATTTCCGAGAAACTGCGGGCCGCTTGAATGCGCCTGGTGGGCGGGCTAGGGTGCTGGAGCCATCGCCCAATCGATGGCTCGGATGTGCAAGTCCGACCTTTACCAGACGCATAAACGCTCAGTCATGCCTGAGCGTTTTCATGTTCGCCATGTTATGGCGGCCGTGCGCGGGAGATCTTCGGATCTGCCGGGGTTCTGGTAACTCGGTCTTGCACACCCGCGTACGGCTGCCACCTTATTCGTGTGCAAGCGAACGGTGTCGGCTCCTTGTCATTACCAGGAGTTTGACCATGAAAAAGCTCGTCCCCGATCCCCCCTCGTCCTATCGCGATCCCGCCCTCAAGGCCGCCAACACCACCCTGCGCGTGGCCCTGGCCCGGCAACCGCTGGACCCCGCGCTGTTCCAGCTCACGACCCAAGCCAAACCCGTTTCCCCCGACTCGCTGTACAGCGTGCGCGAAGGCGTCAGCGCCGAAGAAGCCCTGGTGCATGTGGCGCTGCTGCTCAAATGTGCCGAGGAGGTGTGCGATGAAATCACCCAGCAGGGCAGCGGCCTGGAGCGCGGGCTGATCTGGTCCATGGTGCATTCCGTGGAAATGGCCAGGGCCGTGGTCGAAGCCTTGCTCGACTGTCAGCGCGGGCGTTGAATCCGGGCATCTCCTGATACGTTTTGTCGGACGGGTCCGATTGACTGGGCTTTTTTCACGGCACAGTCTGTCGGACCTTTTTCGTCATTTCCTTGCAGGAGCTAGCCCATGCCTTTCGCAACCATCGATGGACAACCGTTGCACTACCTCGACCAGGGCCAGGGGCCGGTGGTGTTCCTGGCCGGCAGTTATTTGTGGGACACCGGCATGTGGGCGCCGCAGATCGAGGCGCTGTCGGCGCAGTATCGGGTGATCGCCGTGGACCTGTGGGGCCATGGCCAGTCCGGGGCGCTGCCTGAGGGCACCGCGTCGCTGGATGATGTGGCGCGGCAGATGCTGGCCTTGCTCGACCATTTGCAGATCGAGCGAGTAACCCTGGTGGGCTTGTCGGTGGGGGGCATGTGGGGCGCGCGCCTGGCCCTGGCGGCGCCGCAGCGCATCGACGGCCTGGTGCTGATGGACACTTACCTGGGCGCCGAGCCTGCGCCGACCCGGCAGTATTACTTTTCCCTGTTCCAGCAGATCGAGGACAGCGGCCTGATCGCCGAGCCGCTGCTGGATATCGTGGTGCCGATCTTCTTCCGTCCGGGGATCGATCGGCAGTCGGCGCTGTTCCAGGATTTTCGTGCCAGCCTCGCGGCACTGCCGGCCGAGCGCCTGCGCCAGAGCGTGATTCCCATGGGGCGCATCACTTTCAGCCGGGCGGATGTGCTGGATCAGCTGCAGCACCTGGATGGGCCGAACACCTTGCTGCTGTGTGGTGATCAGGACAAGCCGCGACCACCTGCGGAAACCCTCGAGATGGCCGAACGCATTGGCTGCCCATACCAGCTGGTTCCTGACGCGGGGCATATTTCCAGCCGGGAAAACCCGGAGTTCGTGACCCGGGCCTTGTTGGCGTTTTTACAGCGCAACGGCTGAAGCCTGACTCTCTTGCCGTAGGAGCTGGCTTGCCAACGAAGAGGCCTGCAAGCCAGGTGCCCGCCTGACGGGCGCTTTCGCCGGCAAGCCGGCTCCTACGGGTGGGGATACGCGTTGTAGGAGCTGGCTTGCCAGCGAAGAGGCCCGCAAGCCAGGTGCCCGCCTGACGGGCGTTTTCGCCGGCAAGCCGGCTCCTACGGGTGGGATACGCGTTGTAGGAGCTGGCTTGCCAGCGAAGAGGCCCGCAAGCCGGGCGCCCGCCTGACGGACGCTTTCGCCGGCAAGCCGGCTCCTACGGGGAAGGGGCGGGGTTATTTGGGGCCGAGGATCTGGGTCAGTTTGCCCGGGGCCGGGGCGCCTTGCTGCTGTTGCAACTCGCCCTTGTCGTCGAGGTAGAAGATCGCCGGGGTCGCCGACAGCTCCAGCTCTTCCATCAGTTTCATGTTGGCGTCGAGCTTGGCCTGCACCGCTGCGGGAATGCTGGCCAGCGGCTTGAGGGCGCTGCCCTTGCCGGCCTTTTCGTGATCCTGCAGGGCCTGCTGCGGGTCCTTGGCGGCCAGCAGGGCGGCGGATTTGCCCGGGCTGTCTTCGCGGATGATGCCCACCATGATATGCCGCAACTGCACTTTGCCAGCCTTGACCCAGGGCCGCGCCTGTTCCCAGAACATGTTGCAGTAGGGGCAGTTGGGGTCGCTGAACAGGTAGACGATGCGTGGTGCATCGGCCTTGCCGTCTGCGATCCAGTTGCTCTTTTCCAGGTTACCCCAGACTTCCTTGGCCATGGGCGCGTAGACCAGTTTCTGCAACGGTTCGGCGCTCAGGTCCTTGCCGTCTGCATCGTAGAGGTTGCCCAGCAACACGTGCTTGCCGTCAGGGGTGAGGTACAGGGTCATGCCGCGGTTCTGGTACTGCGCGGCGTAGCCCTTGAGGCCGTCCGGGGCGTCGAAGCTGCCGATGATCTTGGCACCTTTTTCTTCGATCTTGCGGATGGGCGCAGGCAGTTCCTCGGCCTGTAGCAGTGGGGCGTTGAGCAACGCCGCGCCCAGAGACAGGCTCAGCAAGTGGCGGATGAAGGGCATGGCAGTTTCCTTGAAGGGGCGACCGAGGTCGGGTGGGCGCCGTCGAAGTTTTCCAGGGCCCGGGCCAGGCTGGCTTCCGAGAGTTCCCCCAGGTGGCTGCCCAGCAGGCGGCCATCGGCGCTATAGAACAGCGTAGTCGGCAGGGCCATGGAGCCCACGGCTTTGCCCAGGCGGCCACTGCCGTCGAACAGCACGTTGTTCAGGTTCAGGTCCTGGGTGGCCAGGAAGGTGCTGACGCTTTGCATGCTTTCGGCCTGGTTGACGAACAGGAAGGTCAGGTCCGGGCGTTGCTGCTGGGCTCTCTCCAGCACTGGCATCTCCCGCCGGCACGGTGGGCACCAGGTGGCCCAGAGGTTGATCACCAGCGGGCCACCCTGGTAGTCGGTGAGTTGCACGGTTTCGCCGGCGGCGTTGCGCAGGGCCACTTCCGGCAGGCGCGTGCCCTGGTCGTAGAGGGTCAGGGCCAGGGTCGCCAGCAGCCAGAAGGCCAGGCCGCTGGCCACCCCGGCACCCAATGGGCGGCGCAGCGCCGGGCGTTTCCAGCCCCAGGCCAGGGCCGCCAGGAGCATGACGATCACCCCCGGCCAGGCCAGGAAGCCGCCGTCGCGCAGGTCGATGATCATCCACAGGTCGTGCTGGTAGTGCTTCCAGTAAGCGAGCACGAAACTGACCCGGGCGGCGAGCATGCCCAAAAGGAACAGGCTGAACAGCACGGATTCGGGGTTGTCACCGCCGCGCTTGGCCACGCGCCAGCCCACCAGGGTGGCCAGGGCCAGGGCACTGATCAGCAGCAGGTGGTTGAGGGCGATGGCAAAGGTGCCGATGGTAAAGGTCAGCATCAACGGGCTTCCCGGGTCTGGGTCCAGCGTTGCAGGAAGGCGTTGGCATCCACTTCGCCGGTGATGCGCTGGCTGCGGCGTTCACTGCCGTCCGGGCCGATCCACAGCATGCTCGGTGGCCCCGGCACCTTGTAGCGGCTCAGGAGTTCGCGGCCGTCGGCGTTGTCCAGGGTCACGTCCAGGCGCAGCAGGCGCACATCCTTCAGGGCCTCCAGCACCTGAGGCTGGCCGAACACGGTTTTCTCCATGATCTTGCAGGACACGCACCAGTCGGCGTAGTAGTCCAGCAGCACCCACTGGCCCTGGGCCCGGGCGCTGTCCAGGGCGCCTTGCAGCTCGGCGGGGGACTTCACCGTGGTGAAGGCATCATGGGCCGTGACGCTATTGGCCACCGGGCCACCGCTGTAGACCTTAAGCGGCCGCCACAGGTCGTCGCCGCCACCGGCGGCACCCACCAGCAGCATGCCGCCCCAGGCCGCGAACAGCAGCGCGCCGGCACCGAACAGGTGCAGCAAGCGGCCGGCAATCGCCCGTTGCTGCCAGGCGCAGTAGGCCACCACCAGGGCCAGGGCGCCCCACAGCCCCATCCACAGGCCGGGGTTCAGTACCGGGCGCAGCATGTAGATGGCGGTGCCCAGGAACAGGATGCCGAATACACCCTTGAGCAGGTTCATCCACGGGCCGGGCTTGGGCAGGAAGCGGTTGCCCAGGGTCACCAGCAGCAACAGCGGCAGGCCGATGCCCAGGCCCAGGGCGAACAGTGCCAGGCCGCCAAACAGCGCGTTGCCGGTCTGGGCGATGTACAGCAGGCCGCCGGCCAGTGGCGCGGTCATGCACGGGCCCACCAACAGGGCCGACAGCGCGCCGAGAATGCCGCAGCCAATCAGGCTGCCGCCCTGGCGCTGGCGGCTGGCGCCTTCCAGGCGGTCGCGCAGCAGGGCCGGCATCTGCAGCTCGAAGAAGCCGAACATCGGCAGCGACAGCAGCACGAACAGCGCGGCGAAGCTGCCCAGGACCCAGGGTTGTTGCAGCCAGGCTTGCAGGTTGCTGCCCAAAAGGGCGGCGATTACCCCCATGCCGGCATACACCAGGGCCATGCACAGCACATAGCTTGAGGCCAGGGCCAGGCCCCGGCGCGGGCTGGCGCCGCTGCCCACCACCATGCCGGCCAGAATCGGCAGCATCGGCAGCGAGCAGGGGGCGAAGGCCAGCAGCAGGCCGAAACCGAAGAAGGCCAGCAGGCCCAGGCCCCAGGATTTGTGTTGCAGGTCATTGGCCAGCAACTGGTCCTGGGCCGAGCCATTGCTGGTGGTCGCGACGTTGCTGGCGGCCACTGCCGGCGCACCGCCCAGGTCCACTTCCAGGGTTTGCGGCGGGTAGCACAGGCCGGCGTCGGCGCAGCCTTGCCAGCCCAGCTTGACCTTGCCGCTGGCGGCGGCCGGCAGCTTCACTTCCAGGCCCTGGCGATACACCGTCTGCTGGCCGAAGAATTCGTCGCTGTGGTCTTCACCGGCCGGCAGGGTGGGTTGCAGCTCTGGCGCCACGCCGTCGAATTTCAGGCGCTTCTGATACAGGTAGTAGCCGTCGGCGATCTGCCAGAACAGCTGGGTTTCCCCTGAAGGCAGGCGCTCGGAGGTGAAGACGAAGGCCTTGCCCACCGGCAGGAAGTCGGGCTTGACCTCGAACGGGTTGTTGCCGGCGTGCGCCAGTGTGGTGAAGAGCATGAACAACAGGAGAAACAATCGACGCATGGCCAAGCCTTAAACCGGTGCAAGTTGCGAGCACAATGGCCGGTCCTGATTAACCGATGATTAACCATACTTGGCTTGTGGCCAGGAAACGGCGGGCATAATGTCCGCTTAATCCGCAGCCCGCTTAATCAACGCCTTTGTACAGGACCGACCATGCACGTACTTGTCTGTGAAGATGATGAGCTGATTGCCAGCGGGATAGTCGCCGGCCTCACGGCCCAGGGCCTGACGGTCGAGCATGTGGCCACCGCTTCGGCAGCGCGGGCCATGCTCGGCGTGGCCGATTTCGACGTGATGGTACTGGATCTTGGCCTGCCGGATGAAGACGGTTTGAAGCTGCTCAAGCAGCAGCGCCAGCAGGGCTTGGAGATTCCGGTGCTGATCCTCACCGCCCGCGACTCGGTGACCGACCGGGTCGATGGCTTGCAGGCCGGTGCCGACGATTACCTGCTCAAGCCCTTCGACCTGCGGGAACTGGCGGCGCGCCTGCACACCCTGTTGCGCCGGGTGGCGGGGCGCAGCGTCAACCTGATCGAGCACGGGCGCTTGACCTATGACCCGAGCACCCGGGAAACCCTGCTCGGCGGCCAACCGGTGGACCTCTCGCGGCGCGAGCAATCCCTGCTCCAGGCGCTGCTGCACAACCGTGGCCGGGTGCTGTCCAGCGAGCAACTCAAGGACAGCGTCTACGGTTTCAACGATGAGCTGGAGAGCAACGCGCTGAATGTGCACATCCACCACCTGCGGCGCAAACTCGGCAACGGCATCGTCGAAACCGTGCGCGGCCTCGGCTATCGCCTGGGCCCGGCCGACGGTGAGGAGAACCGCTAAGTGAGAAGCCTGCGCCTGCGCCTGAGCATGACCCTGGGCGCTGCCTTCATCCTGATCTGGGCCCTGGCCGCGGCCTGGATGCTCAGTGACCTGCGCAACCAGATGATGTTTTCCCTGGACCAGCGCCTGGTCGCTTCGGCGCGCATGGTCGCCGGGCTGCTGGAGCAGATGCCGGCGCTGCCGTCCCATGGCCCGAGCAACCAGATCAACAGCGCAGCCCTGACCATCCCCGGCGGCATGGCCTGCCAGGTCAGTTCCCTGCGCGGGCAGATCCTGGCCCGCAGCCACAGCACTCCGGAGCACCCGCTGGAAGCCGAGAAGCTGGGCTTTCACGACCAGATGATCGACGGCGCGCCCTGGCGCACCTTCACCCTGGTGCGCGGCGACATGCGCATCACCACCGCGGATCGCCAGGTCGAGCGCGAAGCCCTGAACATGTCGGTGCTGCTGGCGGCTTCGGTGCCGGTGGGCGTGGCCTTGCTCGGCTGCCTGTGGCTGCTGTGGCTGGGCATCGGCCAGAGCCTGGCCCCGCTGAACCGGATTCGTGACGCGCTGATGCGCCGCAGCGCCGACTCCCTGGAACCGTTGCAGATCCAGCCCATGCCCAGCGAGCTGCGGCCGCTGCTGGAAACCCAGAACCAGCTGTTCCAGCGCATTGCCAAGACCATCGAGCGCGAACGGCGCCTGACCGGTGACGCCGCCCACGAATTGCGCAGCCCGCTGACCGCGATCAAGACCCACCTGCAAGTGGCACGCATGACCGAAGGTGCGGCCCGGGATCAGTCCCTGGCCCGGGCCGAGGAGGGCGCCGACCGCATGCACCGGACCCTGGAGCAGCTGCTGTTGCTGGCTCGGGTCGAGGGCAGCCTGTCGTTCGACGACGGCGTGCACTGTACTGCCGAACAGGTGGCGCGCCTGGCGATCCAGGACGCCGCCGTGGGCGCTCGGGCCCGGGTCAAGCTGCATATGCACGGCAAGGCCGGCGAGGCTGCGGTGGAAATGCCCTCGACCCTGGCCATCGCTGCCTTGCGCAACTTGCTGGACAACGCACTGCGCCACACCCCTGAAGAATGCCCGGTGGAGCTGAACCTGGAGACAGTCGGCGCCCGGGTGCGTTTCCAGGTCCGCGACCATGGCTCGGGCATTCCCGCGCAAGACTTGCAGCACCTGACCCAGCGCTTCTGGCGCGACAGCCAGAGCAGTGGCTGTGGCCTGGGCCTGGCGATTGTCCAGGCCATCGTCCAGCGTTGTGGTTGCGAGCTGAATTTCGACAGCCGCCCCGATGGCCTGCGAGTCGAGCTGACCCTGCCAGCCCACCGCGCCTGACCCATCACCGTCCACTGTAGGAGCTGGCTTGCCAGTGAAGGGGCCCTTGAGACCGCCTTCGCCAGCAAGCTGGCTCCTACGGGGCGGCATGTGCAATTTCCTCGCCCCGGGGTGTAAATCCCCACCGCGCTGAAGCGTTTTTAGAACAGGAAAACCTGTCAGTGCGCGCCCGCGCTTGGGCTGCGCATCCGGCCGGTGGCCGTTTTGCTCAAATTGCAGCGTGAGGGTTCGAGACATGTCAGCCGTTACCAGCCTGATGGAAGATTCGCCGGTGGGCCTTGGCGCCGCCCCGCAAGAGACGCTTTACCAGTTCGACGAGTCGCCCCTGCTGGCCCGCCAGAGCCGCCAGGAATCCAATGCCCGCAGTTATCCACGGCGCATTCCCCTGGCCCTGAAGCGGGCCAGCGGCATTCACGTCGAAGACGTCGAGGGCCGGCGTTTCATCGATTGCCTGGCCGGTGCCGGGACTTTGGCCCTGGGCCACAATCACCCGGTGGTGATCGCCGCGATCCAGCAGGTGCTGGCCGATGAGTTGCCGCTGTTGACCCTGGACCTGACCACCCCGGTCAAGGACCAGTTCGTCCAGGACCTGTTCGGCCTGTTGCCCGAGGCCCTGGCTGGCGAGGCCAGGATCCAGTTCTGCGGCCCCACCGGCACCGATGCCGTGGAAGCCGCGCTGAAGCTTACGCGCACCGCTACCGGGCGCAGCACCGTGCTGTCGTTCCAGGGCGGTTACCACGGCATGAGCCAGGGTGCGCTGAGCCTGATGGGCAGCCTGGGGCCCAAGCGCGCCCTGGCCGGGCTGCTGAACAACGGCGTGCAGTTCCTGCCGTTCCCCTATGACTACCGCTGCCCGTTCGGGCTGGGGGGCGCCGAAGGGGTCAAGGTCAACCTGCATTACCTGGAAAACCTGCTCACCGATCCGGAAGCCGGGGTGGCCCTGCCAGCAGCAGTGATTGTCGAGGCGGTGCAGGGCGAGGGTGGGGTGATCCCGGCCGACCTGGAATGGCTGCAAGGTGTGCGCCGCATCACCGAGAAGGCCGGGGTGGCATTGATCGTCGATGAAATCCAGAGCGGCTTCGGTCGCACCGGCAAGATGTTCGCCTTTGAGCACGCGGGGATCATTCCCGATGTGGTGGTGATGTCCAAGGCCATCGGCGGCAGCCTGCCGCTGGCGGTGATGGTCTATCGCGACTGGCTCGACACCTGGCAGCCGGGTGCCCACGCCGGCACCTTCCGCGGCAATCAGATGGCCATGGCCACCGGTTCCGCGGTGATGCGCTACCTCAAGGAACACCGGGTGCCCGAGCACGCGGCGACCATGGGCGAGCGCTTGCGCGAGCACCTGCTGATCCTGCAGCGCGACTTCCCGCAACTGGGGGATATCCGTGGTCGTGGCCTGATGCTCGGGGTGGAGCTGGTGGACCCGGCCGGCGTGCCGGATGCCCAGGGCCATCCACCCCAGCATGCGCGCCTGGCACCGCTGGTGCAGCGCGAATGCCTCAAGCGCGGGCTGATCCTGGAGCTGGGCGGGCGCCACGGCGCCGTGGTGCGTTTCCTGCCGCCGCTGGTAATCACCGCAGCGCAGATCGACCAGGTGGCCCAGATCTTCAGCAAAGCCGTAGCGGCGGCAGTGGCCAGCCTCTAATTTTTTGCCCCGCCGTTTCGTTCCTTCTACACAACCGCCGTGCGCTGAGCGCGGCGAACCTTATCAGTGATGGAGACAAGCAATGACTTCAGTATTCGACCGTGAGGACATCCTGTTCCAGGTGGTGGTCAACCATGAAGAGCAATACTCGATCTGGCCCGACTACAAGGCCGTGCCCCAGGGCTGGCGCACTGTGGGCAAGAGCGGTTTCAAGAAGGACTGCCTGGCCTACATCGAAGAAGTCTGGACCGACATGCGTCCCCTGAGCCTGCGCCAGAAGATGGACCAGCAGGCCGTCGCCGGCTGACCTGTAGCCGCTGCCGAGCCTGCGAGGCTGCGCAAAGGGCCGCAGGACCTTCAGCGATCTCAAGAGCAGCGCCTCCTACGGAGCCGTTCGCAGCCTGCGGCAGCGGCTACAAAGATCCCGGATCAAGATTGTTCTGTAGCCGCTGCTGAGCTATGGCGAAGCTGCGCAAAGGGCCGCAGGACCTTCAGCGATCTCAAGGGCAGCGCCTCCTGCGGAGCCGTTCGCAGCCTGCGGCAGCGGCTACAGAGGCGCTGCCTTCTTGAGCTTGGCGGTTTTTCACGCCGGGCGATCAGCCCCCGCGCTTGACGGCCTGCAAGGTGTAGCTCAGTGGCAGGCGCCATGGCGCTTCCTTGAGTCGCCATTCGCCGCGTTCATCCACCACCATTTGCCCGGGCAGGGCTTCCCAGGGGATGCTCTGGTGCTCCACCAGTCCCGTGATGTCCAGGCCCTGGGCCAGCAAGGCGCTGATGATCTCTCCCAGGCCATGGTTCCATTCGTGGGTCATGGTGGCCTTGAGGGGGCTGTCGGTTTCCACGTAGGTGTTTTCGTCGTCCCAGACCAGAGGCTCGCGGGTTTCGAAGTAGGGCAGTTCCACCCGCAATGAGTCGTGGTGATCTTCGTTGATGGCCCAGAGCATCGGGTGGCCTTCGCGGATGAACAGCCGGCCACCGGGCTTGAGCAGGGCGCCGACGGTCTGCGCCCAGCGCTCGATGCTCGGCAGCCAGCACAGGGCGCCGATGCCGGTGTAGACCAGATCGAAGTTGCCTTGGGGCAGTACCTCGGTGGCCAGGAACACGTCGGACTCGTGGTAGTCGATAGGCGTATTGCAGCGTCGGGCCAGGGTCCGGGCTTCCGCCAGGGACGCCGGGGAAAAATCCACGCCGCTCATCTGCGCGCCGAGGCGGGCCAGGGACAGGGTGTCGGTGCCGATATGGCATTGCAGATGCACCCCGCGCAGGCCTCGGATATCCCCCAGCAAGGGCCGGTCGAACTGCACCACGTCGGACAGATAGCCGGTTTCGTCGACAAAACGCTGCACCGCGTAGTCCGCCGAGGCGGCATGCAGGGGCGCGCGTTCGTCCCAGTTGGTCTTGTTGAGTTTTACGTAGTCGCTCATGGCGCGGGCTTCTTCTCTGGGCTTTTGGCGAAGCGCAGACTAGCACCGGAAAATGCGCGCGATCTTGAGGGAATATGTAAGCGGCCCCGGCCCCCTGACCCCGACTGTAGGCGCTGCCGAGCCATGGCGAAGCTGCGCCAAGGTCCGCAGGACCTTCAGCGATCTCAAGAGCAGCGTCTCCTGCACAGCCGTTCGCAGCCTGCGGCAGCGGCTACAGACTCAGGGCCTGGGTGACTTTCTGCAGGTTGCCTTCCAGTTCGGCGAGCGGGTCGGCGCTGTCGGTTTCCAGCACCAGTAGCTGGCTGCCGCCGGCGCTGATGGCGGCTTTCAGTGCATCGGACGGCTGGCGGTGGTGCAGGACCAGGGCCACATCGTTGTCCTTGAGCCGGGCTTGCAGCTTTTTCAGGGCCTCGGGGGTCCATTCGTTGTCCGCCCGGGCGTCCACTTCCAGCAGTTCCAGGTTCAGGCCACTGACCAGGTACCCGAAGTGCTCGGAGAGGCTCAGCACGCTGAGGTTGTCGGCCTCCGCCAGGCGCGCTTCGCTGTCGGCGCTGAGTTTCAGCAGGCGCTGTTTGAGGCCTGCCAGGTTGCTTTCGATCTGCGGTTTGGCTTCGGGCGCCAGCCGCGCGAGGTCCGCCGCCAGCACGTCGGCCATGCGCCCCAGGTTGTTGCTGGACAGCCAGGGCTGGGCGTTGAGCCCGTCGCTCTTGCCAGGTTGCAGGGCCACCCCGGGCAGGGCGCCGTCCACCGGGCGTGCAGCGTCGATCTCGACGATGCGGATGTTGCTGCGCCGGGCGTTGGGGTACAGCGGGTCGTCCGGCCAGATCGAGCGCAGGCCGATCACTGCGTCGGCATTGAGTGCCAGCTTGGCCAGGGCCGGAGCGCCACGCCCGGTGAAATAGGCAGTCTGCCGCGAGCCCGGCAGGTTGGCCGGGGCGGCCCGTTCCAGCTTGATGTCGGTACCCTGCAGCAGGATCTGCCCCAGGCCGAAAGTCACCGGCAGGGAAGCCAGCACCGTCGGTGATTTGCTTGAGGTGGCGCTGTGCAGCGCGGTGTTGCCCATGCCGTGGTTGGCGACCACGCGCATCGGTTCGAAGTGGTCGCGCTCGGCCAGGGCCGGAGTACTGATCAGGCCGCCGAGGGCCAGGGCCAGGGTCAGGCGACGCAGTGACAGGTGAGGCAATGAACTGTGCATTTATCCGATATTCCCTTTCAGGCTGGGGACAGTGCCGCGAGCGATGGCGGCCAGGGCGAAGGCCACGCCGGCCACCAGGATGATTGCCGCGCCGGAGGGCACCGGCAGGTCGAAGACGATGGGTAGCAGGATGCCGCACAGGGTGCTGACGGTGGCGATGCTCACCGAGATCCAGAAGAAGCCCTTGAGCGACTGGCTCAGCAGGCGTGCCGCGGCGGCCGGAATCACCAGCAAGGCGCCTACCAGGATGGCGCCGATGACTTTGACCGCGGCCACGGTGATCAGGGTCACCAGGATCACGAACAGGTAGTCCAGGGTCTTGACGGCGACGCCGCGCACGGCCGCCAGCTGTGGGTTGAAGCTGGCCAGCATGATGCGGTTGTACAGCGGCAGGCTCAGGCCCAGCACCAGGGCACCGACGATCAACAGCACCAAGAGGTCGTTGCCGTTGACCGTGAGCACCGAGCCGAACAGCACGTTTTCAAGAATGTGCACATTGATCTTGCCGGCCAGGATCAGCAGCAGACTGGCGCCCAGGGCCAGGGACACCGAGAGGAAGACGCCAATCAGGGTGTCCGGAGCCAGCCCGGTGCGGTTGCGCAGGTAGTTGAGGAGGATGCCGAACAGCAGGCAGTAGCCGAACAGGCTGCCGTAGGGACCGGTGTAGGGCTCGCCCAGGAGGATGCCGATGGCCACTCCGGTGAGGGCCGCGTGGCCTACCGCTTCGGAGAAGAAGGCGAAGCGCTTGACCACCACCAGGGTACCCAGGCCGCCCAGCACCGGGCCGATCAGCAGCCCGGCCAGCAGCGCATTGACCACGAACCCGTAGGCCAGGGCTTCGGGCAGGTAGCCGGCCGAAGCCCAGCCCTGGACCATCAGGCGAAAAGCTTCATAGGTCATCAGGCGGCGCTCCCGGCGGCTCGTGGATGGGTGGAGAACAGGCTGAGCAGGCGCTCCGGGGTCAGGGTCTGCTGCGCCGGGCCGTCGAACAGCACCCGACGGTTGAGGCCGGTGACCCGGTCCGCCAGGCGGCCCACGGCCTCCAGGTCGTGCTCGATCCACAACAGGGTGATGCCGCTCTGGCGCCAGTCGTGGAGCAGTCGTTCGAAGACCTGGATCCCGGCCTCGTCCAGGGCCGACATCGGTTCGTCCAATACCAGCAGTTGCGGGGCCGGGATCAGGCCCTGGGCCAGCAGCACCCGCTGGCGTTCACCGCCGGACAGAGCGCCCATGCGCCGTTTGCGCTTGTCTTGCATGCCGACCCGTTCCAGGGCCTCGCCTATGGCCTGGGCGTAATGCCGGCTGAGGCCGAGAAAGGCCGGGCGGCGCTGGCACATGGCAGCCATGAAATCGTCCACGGTCATCGGTAGGCCACGGTCGAACTCCAGGGCCTGGGGCACGTAGCCGATGGTGCCGGGCGCATCCGGCCATTGCAGGCGCAATTGGCCCTGGTGCGGCATCTGCCCCAGCAGGGTCTTGATCAGCGAACTCTTGCCGCCGCCGTTGGGGCCCACCAGTGCGTGCACGCTGCCGGGCTGCACCTGGAAGGCGACGCGATCGAGGATGGTGGTGCGGCCCAGGGTCAGGCTGACCTGGTCGAACTCGATGGCCGGGCCCCGCAGCAGGGTCTCGATGGCGGTCATGCCCCGGCCTCCTGGATGGCCCGGACCACGGTGTCGAGGTTGCCCTTCATTTCCTTCTCGTACTTGTCGGCGCTGTAGTCGCCGTAGGAAATGTGTGACAGCGGGTAGAGCTTGACCCCGGATTCACGCTGGATGGTGTCGACGTAGGTGGAGGGGAAGTCCATCTCCGAGAAGATCACCTTGACGTCCAGCTCGCGCAGTTGGTCGATGGTCTTCTTCAACTGGCTGGGGCTGGGTTCGATGCCGTGGGCCGGCTCCACCACCGCGGTGACTTGCAGGCCGAACTCGCGCAACAGGTAGTCGTAGGCTGCATGCACCGTGGCCACCCGCAGGTCGGCATTGGGCGCCTGGGTCAGCTTGGCCAGGGCGTCGGCGCGCATCTGCCGCATGCGCTTGCCGTAGGCCCGGGCGTTCTGGGTGTAGGTCTTGGCGTTGGCCGGGTCCATCTTGCCCAGCTCCCGGGCGATGTTGTTGACCTGGGCGATGGAGGCGCTGATGGAGAGGAAGGTGTGCGGGTTGACCACTTTGCCGGCGCCCCGGGCGGCGACGCCGGTGGCGGCCAGCAGCGGCACGTTTTCGTTGGCTTCGATCACCGGGATGTCCGGGCGCTCGCTGGCGGCGATCATGCGGTCGGCGAAGTCATCGTGGCCCACGCCGTTGAGCACTATCACGTCCAGGGTGCCGATGCGCTTGATGTCCTCGGCCCGGGGTTCGTAGGCGTGGGGGTTGAAGCCGGCGGGAATCAGCGGCACCACCTCGGCCTTGTCACCGACGATATTGGCCACGTAGCTGTAGTAGGGGTGCAGGGTGATGCCGATGCGCAGGCGCTTGGCCGGGTCGGCGCTGGCCAGGGGGCTGAGCATCAGGGCCAGCAGACTGACCAGCAGCACCTGCAGAAAGGGGCGGCGTTGAGATGAAATAGGCATGGGCAAGCGGTCTTCTCTCGGGTGAATGCGAATGATCAGTGGCGATGCTGGCGGGTCACTCCGGCATCGAATTGCGCCACCACCTGTTGCCAGCCGGCGGCGGCCAGTGGTTCGTCGCCCAGGTCAGCGGGCAGGGCGGCGGAAGGGGCGCGGTTGAGCCAGATATCCACCTGGGTGTCATCTTCGGCGTCGATGCGCATCAGAAAGGAGCCGGCCACTTGCGGGTTCTGGCTCAGACCCAGGTAGGCCTGGTTCTGCACTGTCCAGATATGGCCACCGCGGCTCACCGAGCTGGCGTCCTGGGCGAAGGGTGCGAAGCCTTCGCCGGCCAGTTCCTCGGGGGTCGGCAGGTCCTGGCTTTCGGCGCGCAGCAGGTGGATTTCGTCGAGGGTCACCCGCAGGTCGGCATAGATGCCCTGCTCGCCGGCGCTGAGGTCGCGGCGCGCGTCCAGCTGGTGGCTGGCGACATTGCCGGTCGCGGTTTCTTCGCCGCGCCACAGCACCACGGTGGCAGCCACACTCAGAATCAGTGCACACAGCAACAGCACATAGAGGGTTTCATGGCCGGCGCCGGCGGGGCGCACAACCTGGGTGGTGGCAGGAGTCATGGGGCCTCGATATCCGCTTGGTCGATCTCGACCACGTGGCCGGGGCCCGCATCGAAGAGTACGTAGAACTCGCTGGAAGGTTTCTTGAAGGTCAGGGTCGAGTCGGCTCCCAGCTTGCCCGGCATCAGGATGGTTTCGTCGTAGCCGATCACGTCCAGGGTCACCCCCGGGGCGCCGCTGCCATCGGAAAAACCACCGGTGCAGCGGATCTGCTCGGCGTCTATGGCCTTGCACTCGCACATCGGGTTGTGGGCCAGGGCGCTTTGGCTGAAGGCGCCGCCCAGCAACAACAGGGCCAGGGCGCCAAGGCGTCGTGGGGATACTGCGCAACTCATCGTTTGCCTCCTTGTTTTTCGAGCCAGGCCACGGTGGCGGGTGACGCCTGGCTCAGGGGAATGGATGCCTGGTGCATGCTGCCGTCCCAGCCTTCCATGGTGATCCACAGCTCGGAATCGGCCTTGGTCTTTTCCGGGATGGGCAGGCTGGCGCCCATGCGGTACGGGCTGCCGAAGAAAATCACCCCGGCGGCCCGCAGGCTGCGGGGCTTGCCGATGCGCAGGTAGGTGGCCTTGACCGGCTCGATGCAGGCCTGGCACAGGGCGGCGTTGAAGCTTTTCAGGTAACCGGCGGGGCCATCGCTGCGTGGCGCTTCGTTGCGCATTTCCGCCAGGCGCAGGCTCCAGGGGCCGACCTGGATTTCGCCGATCTCCCGTTCACCCAGGCCGCTTTCGCCGCGAAACAGGGCAACGTCGGCGAAGTATTTGGGCATGAAGCCCAGGGGAATCAGCAACAGCAGGATGTTCAGGTGAAAGCGCCACTTGTGCCAGAGCCGGCTCAGGTTCGAAGGCGCGGCGGCGGTGCTGGTCTGGCTCACAGGGTGCTCTCCGAGGTTTCGGCGCTCATGGCCGGGGCGGGTGCCTGGGCGGGTTTGCTGGCGGGGCGCGCCCGGGCGGCCTTTTCTTCGCGCTTGAGGGCGTTGGCGGTGGCCAGGGCGGTGCGCTTGGTCCAGATCAGCAGGCCGCTGAGGACCATCATGCTCAGCACCAGGCCGAAGAAGAACCAGATCAGCTTGATCCAGAGGCCGCCGAAATCACCGGTGTGCAACGGGCGCATGGATTCGGTGACGAACTCCAGGGTGTTGCGGTCTGCCAGCAGGTGCGAGGTGTCCAGGGAGCCGGTATAGGGGTTGATGTTGGCGGTCTGGTACATCAGCGGATACCAGCCGCGGCCGCCGACATACAGGTGGCTGTAGGCGTTGCTCGGCAGGCTGACGAAGCTGATGTCGAAGCCGGGGATTTTCTGTGTGGCAATGCCGATGGCCTGGTCCAGGCCGATCATCGGCGCCGGGCTGCCATCGCCCGTGGTCGGCACTTGTTCACGGGCGATCACCGGGACCACGGGTTCGCTGGAGATACTGATGTGGTTGTCCGAAAGAATCGCTTCGATCATGAACCAGGTGCCGGTGATGGAGATCACCGCGATGAACCAGATTGACCAGATACCGCTCAGGCGATGGAAATCACCCCAGAAGATCCGTGCGCCATGGCGCAGGCGCAGGGTCGGCTTGAGAAAGCCTTTCCAGAACTTCTTGTAGACCACCAGCCCGGTGATCAGCGACACCAGCATGGGCAGGCCCAGCAAGGACACCAGGTACCAGCCCCAGCTGTAGCCGTTGGTGAAGGGCACCAGCCACCAGCCGTGCAGGGCGCGGGTGAAGCCCTGGAAATCGAACTGCGGGCTGGTGCCCTGGATCACCCCGGTGTAGGGGTTGACGTAGAGCGTCGGCGAGCGGCCGTCCGGGTAGCTGACACTGACACTCAGGGCGAAGTGGCTTTCATCCGGGGTGACGATGGTGTCCACCCGGGTCTGGGGTTCGGCGCGCTTGATGGCCTGGACGATCTGGTCGTAATTCAGCGGTTGTGCGTCATCGCTGGGCTTGCTGGCGCGCACGTCGGGGTTGGCCAGCCACACGATCTCCTGGCTGACCACCGCCAGGGTGCCGGTGACGCAGACAATCAGCACAAAGAACCAGATGGGCAGGGCCAGCCAGCTGTGCACCAGAAACCAGATTTTTGAACGGGACTTCTTCGACATTGAATGGGCGTCTTGATTCGAGGAATGGAGCGGCACTGGAACCCGGGACCGGGCCCGGGACAAAAAGCGCCGGGCATAGCCTGGGCCAACGCGGCCTGCTGCATCTAATTAAGACGAATGAGAATCGTAAATCCCGAAAGGCGATATGAAAGTAAATGTTACGAAGCTGCGAAACCCTCGTGAAAGCCGCTGCTTGACTGGTTTGGCCAATGCCCAAGGCCCCGTAGGAGCAGGCTTGCCCGCGAACGGGGCCGCGAGACGCCTTCGCCGGCAAGCCGGCTCCTACAGGGGCAGGCTCAGCCAGCCTGTTGCTGGAACATTTCCCGGGCCCGCCGGCCGATTTCCTCGGCGCTCAGTTCCTCCTTGCGGCTGGCGAGGAACCACACATGCCCGAAAGGGTCGCGCAGGCTGCCGCTGCGATCTCCGTAGAACTGGTCCTTGACCGCCGACACTTCGGTGCCGCCCGCGGCGATCGCCTGGGCAAAGCGGCTGTCGACATCTTCCACATACAGGTGCAGCCCGACCGACGTCTTGTGGGCTTCCGGGCTGCCCATCGGGGTTTGTTCGCAAGGGCTGCCGAGCATGATGGCCGAACCGCCGATGCGCAGTTCGGCATGGCCGACCCTGCCGTCGGGCATGTCCAGGCGCATGATCTGCACCGCGTCGAAGGCCTTCTTGTAGAACTCGATGGCCTCGGCGGCGCGCTGGATGCCCAGGTAGGGGGTGACGCCGCTGAAACCTTCGGGAATGGGATTGACGCTCATCAGGGTTTCTCCTTGATCTTGTTGTTGGGGGCGACGCTGACGCCGCGTGGAGCAGGCTTCACTCTATACCCGGGCCCTTGCCTGCCTGGCACGGGCCGACGAGGTGTCGTCCAGGCAACACTGGCCTACTGTTGGCCCATCAACAGCGTTCCAGCAATCTGCCCGGTAGAGGGCCTGATGCAGGGGCGAAATAACCACACAAGTCCTTGAATTCATGGGGGCAGGCTTTAGGCACAGAAGCTGCAATGAGCGGCAGTCACCTTCATTCGCCCGAGAGCGCCGTATGCCTGCATTGCCTGAATCTGCCGTTTATCCCCTGCACACTCCCGCTGCCCATGTGATCCGCGATGGCGCCGAAGCCCTGGCCGTGGCCCGGCAAGTGGCCGCGATCCTGCTGGAGCAGGACGCCGAGCGCGACCGTACCCGGGAAGTACCGGCGCAGGTGGTCGACCTGTACTCCAACAGTGGCTTGTGGGGCATCAGTGTGCCTCGCGAATTCGGCGGCGCCCAGGTGTCCTATGCGGTGCTGGCCGAGGTCATCGCGATCATTTCCGCTGCCGACCCGTCCCTGGGGCAGATCCCGCAGAACCACTACTGCCTGCTGGAAGACATCCGCCTGCAGGGCACGCCGGAGCAACAGGCGCACTTTTTCGCCCTGGCCCTGCAAGGCCATCGCTTTGCCAATGCGTTGTCGGAAACCGGCGGCAAGAACGTCCAGGACATCCAGGCCACTGTCCGCCGCTCGGGTGACGGTTATGTGATCAATGGCCGCAAGGGCTACTGCACCGGTTCGCTGTATGCCCATTGGCTGGCAGTGCTGGCCCTGGACGAGCAGGGCAGGGGCCAGCTGGCCTTCGTGCCCCGGGGCAGCGAGGGGCTGGCGGTGATCGACGACTGGGACAGCATCGGCCAGCGCACCACCTCCAGTGGCACCGTACTGGCCCAGGACCTCAAGGTGCCGGCCTTCAACCTGTTTCCCACCTACCGTTCTTACGAAAGCCCGACCCTGGCCGGGCCCTTCGCCCAGCTGACCACGGCCGCCATCGACGCCGGGATTGCCCGGGCGGCGCTGCGCGACACCATCGCCTTCGTGCGTGAGCATGCCCGGCCGTGGATCGATGCCGGGGTGGAGAAGGCCAGTGAAGACCCGCTGACCATCATCCAGGTGGGGGCCCTGGACATTCGCCTGGAAGCCGCCGAGGCCCTGCTGGAGCGGGCCGGCCTGGCCCTGGACGCGGCCCGCCCGGCACCCGATGAAGACAATGTGGCCCGGGCCTCCCTGGCGGTGGCCAAGGCCAAGGTGCTGACCACCGAAATCGCCATCGAGGCCAGCAATAAACTGTTCGAACTGGGGGGCACCCGTTCCACCCTCAAGCGCCACAACTTCGACCGCCACTGGCGTAACGCCCGGGTGCATACCCTGCACGACCCGGTGCGCTGGAAATACCACGTGGTGGGCAACTGGCTGCTCAACGACATCAAGCCACCGCGCCATGACTGGTCCTGAACCATGGCCGAACTGTTCAAGAACATTTACTGGGCCGATATCGCCCAGGCCTGCGTCGATACCCTGAGCATGCTCGGCGCGGCCCTGGGTTTTACCGTGCTGCTGGGGCTGCCCCTGGGCGTGCTGCTGTTTCTCACCGGCAAGCGCCAGTTGCATGAAGCGGTGGGCCTGTATCGGGTGCTGTCGGTGCTGGTCAACATGCTGCGCTCCTTGCCCTTCATCATCTTGCTGATCGTGCTGATTCCCCTGACCACCTTGCTGGTGGGCACCTCGCTTGGCGTGCCGGGCACTATCCCGCCGCTGGTGGTGGGCTGCACGCCGTTCTTTGCCCGGCTGGTGGAAACCGCCCTGCGGGAAGTGGACCGCGGGGTGGTGGAAGCGACCCAGGCCATGGGCGGCAGCACCTGGCAGATCATTCGCCACACCTTGCTGCCCGAAGCCCGGGGCGGTCTGCTGGCGGCGGTCACGGTGACCGCCATCGTGCTGGTGGACTACACCGCCATGGCCGGGGTGATCGGTGGCGGCGGCCTGGGCGACCTGGCGATCCGCTACGGCTACCAGCGTTTCCAGACCGATGTGATGGTGGTCACCGTGGTCCTGCTGCTGGTGCTGGTGCAGGCCCTGCAGATGACCGGTGACCGCCTGGTGGCGCACTACAGCCGCCGTTGAAGCGATTTCTTCGAACCCAACCCGAAACACGGCCCCACGTGCGCCCCACGACGGCTGCCTGCCTCTGCCTTAGGAGCAACCCATGAAGAAGACCCTGGCCGTATTGGCCGCCGTACTGTCCCTGAGCGTCAACGCCAACGAAAAGCTGCTGGTGGGCGCGACCCCGGTGCCCCACGCCGAGATCCTCGAATTCGTCAAACCGCAACTGGCCAAGGAAGGCGTGGACCTGCAGATCAAGGTGTTCACCGACTTCATCCAGCCCAACCAGCAGCTGGCGCTGAAGAACCTCGACGCCAACTACTACCAGTACCGGCCGTTCCTCGATGACTTCAACAAGACCCGGCACACCGACCTGGTGCCCGTGGTGGGGGTGCACATCGAACCGTTCGGCGCCTATTCCACCAGGATCAAGAGCATCGCCGAGCTCAAGGACGGGGCCAGCGTTTCGATTCCCAACGACCCGGTGAACACCGGCCGGGCCCTGGTGCTGTTGGATGAAGCGGGGCTGATCAAGCTCAAGGACCCGAGCAACACCCTGGCCACCCAGCGCGATATTGTCGAGAACCCCAAGCACCTGAAGATCCGTGAACTGGAAGGCGCCTTGCTGGCCCGCTCGGTAAGCCAGGTGGACCTGGCGTTTGTCTTCGCCAACTACGCCCTGGAAGCCGGGATCGATACCAACAGCGCCTTGATCGTGGAGAAGGGCAAGGACCTGTACATCGAATTTCTGGTGGCGCGCCCGGACAACATCAACGACCCGCGGATCCAGAAACTGGCCAAGGCGCTGAACTCCGACGCCGTGCGCCAGTTCATCCTGACCCGCTACAAAGGCCAGATCGCCCCCGGCTTCTGAGCATCTGCCCCCCTGTAGGAGCTGGCTTGCCAGCGAACGGGCCCGCGAGATCGCCTTCGCCGGCAAGCCGGCTCCTACGGGGAGGCGGATTGTAGGAGCTGGCTTGCCAGCGAAGAGGCCCGCGAGACCGCCTTCGCTGGCAAGCCGGCTCCCACAGGGCGAGGCGGGTCAGGTGCGCTGTTGCGCCTGCTCCCGGTATTGCTGCCGGGTGTCGTCCAGCAGCACCTCCCTGAGCGGCACCGCCCCTACGGCCAGGGCTTTCTCGATGCTCAGGTCGTCGCCCCGGGCCGCCAGCAGGGCTTGCAGCCGCTGGAACTCGCCGCACCAGATGGTCTCGATGTCTTTGTCGCGCTGGGTATCGCGCTGGGCGCTGAGGGCTACCGCGCGTACCTGCAACCGGCCGTTGTCGGCATTGCCGCCCACCTCCACGCCATACCCCGGAGTGGCGCCCTTGCGCAGCACCACCCTGCCGTCCTGGGCCCAGGCGGTGGCCATGCCCTCGCGAACTTCGTAGCCCAGGCTGGCCAGCCCTTCGAGTACCGCCTGGCGGCGGGCCAGGGCGGCGCGTTGTTGCAGCTCGGCTTCGATCAGCGCACTGAAACGGGCAATCAGCCCGTCCACTGGCGCCATATGGGCCAGGCTGCATTGGCCGGCCTGGGCCAGCTCGTTCTCGGCGGTTGCGGGGCACAAGGTCGCCACTTCGCTGGCCAGTTCCTCAAGGCGAGCCAGGCGCGCGCGGCGCTCCTGGCTGTCGCGGGTGGCCTGGGCCAGCTCCAGCACCAGGCTGTCCAGCAGCAGGTTGCGCTGCTGCACGCGGGTTTCTGCATCTATCTGGCGCAACTTGGCCAGGTAGGGTTCGGCGCTGGCCTGATCATCGAGGGTCAGCAACTGGGCAATGTGCTGCTCGATGCGTTCCAGTCTGGGTTCCGCTTGCTCATGGGCGGCGCGCCACTGCGCCAGGGTCTGGGTTGGGGTTTCGCCTTGCAGGCGCCGGGCCAGATGCTGCTGGGCCTCGCTCAGGCCCTGTTCTTCGACTGCCGCCCCCAGGCTAGCGAAACCCTGGGCCAGGATCGACTCCACAGCCGGCACCGGCTGCCCATCGGCAATCGCCCGCAACGGCTCCAGCAATTGGGCTGCGAGCGGCTTGCCTTGCAGGGCGCCCAACAGGGTGGCGGCGTTTTCCCGCTGGCGGCGGGCCAGTTGGCGCTGTTGCGTGGCTTGCTGCACGGCGCGGTTTTCCCGTTGTTGCAGATCGTCCTTGAGGAACTCGATCTCGATCGGTACCTGCTTTTGCAGGTCCTGCAGGCGATCGGCCTCGATCAATTGGCGCAACTGTTTGAACCGCTCGTGGGTGGCGGCCCGTTCCTGTTCGGTCAGTTGCCCCAGGCGCTGGGCTTGTGTTTCCCAGCGGGCAATCGCCTGTTCCAGGCGCCGCAGGTGACCGGCGCAGATCTCCAGGATTTCTTCACGGGTGACGATACGCACCACTTTCGGGCCGCTCATGGGGTTTGCTCCGTGTCTGCCAGGGCTTGGGGCTGCGTCACCGAATCGGCACCGGCCAGCGGCTGCAGGGCCTGCTCGATGGCGGCCTGCAGGCGAGCGCGCTCGCTTTGCGGGTCGTGGTACCAGGCCTGCGACGAGACCCGGTGCAGGTGGGGAATGGCCCGGCGCAGCACCGAAGGGCGCCAGATTTCCCGGGAGCGAGCGCGGGCCAGGAGGCCGTGGCGCGGGGTATCGCATTCGATGCCCAGGGCGTAGAGCCCGGTATCGGGGTGCTCGATGGCAAAGTCCAGGCCGAAGGCATCCCCTTCGTTGGCGCTGACCGGGCTCCAGCCCAGGGTGCGGATGTACGCCGCCACCGCCTGGGTGAAGCCGTCGCTGTGGGCGTTGTGCTGGACCTTTGCATCCTGGCGCTCGGTGACCAGGCGCCCCAGCAGGCTGTGGCCGCTGGCAAACTCCCCGGCCGACAGGGCGCGGGCGTACTCCAGGTAGCCTTGCAGGTAGTCCCGCGGGCTGGCGGGCGGGCGCTGGGTGGTGAGCATGTCGGAGATATCGGCAATCGGCATCGAGGTGATCATCACCACTTTGCGCCGGGCCCGGGTCACCGCCACATTGAGCCGGCGCTCGCCGCCGGTCTGCCCCAGGACCCCGAAGTTGCGGCGGAAGCTGCCCTGGCTGTTACGCCCGAAGGTCGAGGAGAACACGATGATGTCGCGCTCATCGCCCTGGACGTTCTCGACGTTCTTGACGAACACCGACATGTCCTCGCCGTCCTCGCTGCGTTCGCGCTCCTGGCTGTAGGCCGCACGAAACGCCGGGTCCTGCTCGGCGCGCAGCTCCAGGCGCTCTTCGATCAGGTCGGCCTGCTTGCGGTTGAAGGTCACCACGCCCACCGAGGGGCGTTCGGCGTAGGGCGCCTGCCAGAGCTCGGCCAGGTAGTCCACCACCCGTTCGGCCTCGTCGGGGTTGACCTGCTGCTGGTAGACGCCGTCCACGCGGATCAGCTCCAGCGGCTTGATGGCGAGGATATTGGCCTGGGGATGGCGTACCGGGATGCTCAGGCGGTTGCCGTAGAACGAGGCGTTGGAGAAACCGATCAGCTCGCGGTAGGCCGAGCGGTAGTGGATCTGCAGGGTGGTGGAGGGTAGCGAGCTGCGAGCCAGTTGCAGCAGGTCCGGGCAGTCCTTGATTTCGCGGCGGTTCCAGGTGTCTTCGAAGGCCTCCCGTTGTTCCTCGTCGGCATCGGCGTCCGGCTGGTCGCCATCGAACAGTTCGGCTTCGTCGCTTTCCACCCGGCTGGAGAAGAAGGCGGTGGGCGGCATCTGCTTCTCGTCGCCGCTGACCACCGTGACCCGGCCCCGGTACAGGGTCGGCAGGGCGAACTCCACCGGCATCTGCGAGGCTTCGTCGTAGATCACCGTATCGAACAGCCCGGGCTTGAGCGGCAGCACCCGGCTGGCTACGTCCGGGTTCATCAGCCACACCGGGCGCAGGCTCATCAGCCCCAGGCTGGCGCCCATTTCCATGAACTCGCGCAAGCGTCGCGAACGACGCCCGGTGAGGCGGGTGACGTCCTCCCACTGTTTGCGGGTGCCCAGGCGCGACAGCTCGATGCCTTCACTGAGCAACTGACGGTTGAGGTTGCGCATCTGGGTGTCGGCTTCGCCCAGGCTGGCGATCTTCGCCGCGGTTTCGCTGTGCTCCAGCATCAGTTCGGGTTGGCGTTGTTCGATCTGGCGCTTCCAGCCCAGCCGTGCTTCGCGGTTGAGCATGCGCCGCACCACGGCTTCCAGTTGCTCGGCGGGAATGGCGTCGAGCGCGTCCTGGTAATCGCGCAGGACTACCAGCAACTCCAGGTCCGCCGGCGACAGCTGGCCGGCCCGGGCCCGGAAAGCCTGGTAGGCGCTCAGGGTCGGCAAGGCGTCGCGCAGGCGGTTGAGGGCCGACTGATTGCCCTGGTTGTGCTCCACGCGCTGGCGCAGTTGGCCCAGCAGCTCGGGTTGCAGCCACTGATCCAGGCGCTGCAGGGCATTCAGGCTGTCCTGGCGCACGCTGTGGCGGATAAACGCGGCGTCGTAGCCGGCCAGCAGGCTGTCCAGAGAGCGCCGCTCGCCGGTCAGTACCACCGCATCCAACTGCTCCACCCGGGGGGCTTGCGCCAGGGTCATGGCCAGGGCGCGCATTTCTTGCAGTTGCCCGAGGTCCTGGCGTACCTGCGGCAGCAGGCCCGGGCCGCAATCGCTGGCGATTTGTGCAAGGCTCAGTTGCTGATGCAGGTGTTGCAACTGCGCGCGCAAGGGCCGCCACTGGCTTTCCAGCAGGGCCGCCGCCAGCAGTTCCGGCAGGCGCTGCGGCTGGGCCGCGGCGCCCTGTTCGGCGAGGAAGGCCAGCAACTGGCGCTGGCGGATCAGGCGCAGCGGGTTGAGCCGCGCCAGCCAGGAGCGACCCTGGATAACGGCGCGGGCGCGTTGCTGCAGGGTGCGCAGTTGGGCCGCGGGCAGGGCGCTGAGGCCCGGCGCCAGGTCGGCCTGGTAAGCGGTGGCGTCGCACTGTTCCAGTTGTTGAGCCAGTGCCTGCAGGGCCTGGATCAGCCCGTCGCCTTCTGCGGCCTGGCCGTTGCTGCCACGAAACAGCGGGAGCCAGCGTGCCAGCCGTTGGCGACGCTCATCGTCCAGGCCCAGCAGGCTGTGCAGGTGCTGGTCGAGCCAGGCGCGGTAGGGCGCCGGGTCGTCGACTTCGAAGTCGGCCGGGTGTGCCTGCAGGGTTTCCAGGCGCTGCTCCTCGCAGCTCAGCAGGCGCTCGAAGCCCTGGTTGAACGCTTGCACCGTGGCGGCGTCGGTGGGGAAGGGCTGGAGCTGGGCCAGGGCGCTGTGTTCATAGCGGGCCGGCAGCCACAGGCGGATCAGCGGCGCGCAGGCCTCTTCCAGGCGGGTCAGGCTGGCGATGTCCAGGGCCGCCAGGTGCTGGCGCAATACCGGGACATCCAGGGCCGCGGGCCCCTGTTCCAGGCCGATCAGCTCGCCGATCAACTGGCGGTAGCTCAAGCCACAGTGTTCATCGATGCGGTGCAGGCTCTGGTGGAAGCGATCCAGTTCGCCCTCCAGGGCTTCGATGCGTGCCGCCAGGCGTTCACGCTGGTGCAGCCAGGGTTGCTGGACGGCATCGTCCTTGAACAGGGCCTCAAGCTGTTCGCGGACACTGCGGATCACCGGTTCGCGGTCACGGTTGATGTCGTTGAGCATCACCACCCGGTTGCCCAGGCCTTCGGCCACCAGGCGCTTGTGCACCACTTCCAGGGCGGCGTGCTTCTGGCAGACGATCAGCAGGCTGCGCTGGCGGCCGATGGCGTCGGCCACCATGTTGACGATGGTCTGGCTCTTGCCGGTGCCGGGCGGACCTTCCACCAGCAGCCCGGGGGCCTGTCGGGCCTGGAGCACCGCGGCTTCCTGGGAGGGGTCGCTGGCCACGGTAAAGAAGCGCTGCAGTTCAGGCGCGAGCGCGGTGGCAGCGCTGTCGCCGCTGTCGGGCTCCACGGGGTTCAGGCGCAGGGCGGTTTCCAGGCCGGTGCCGCCGGGGGGCAGGGCCTTGAGCTGGCGCAGGTCCTCGCCGATGGCCTGGCCCATGAAGGCCACATGGAACAGCACGGCGGCACAGGCCAGTTGATCCTGGTAGGGCTGCACTTCGGTGCTCGGCGGTGGCAGGCTGCCGAGCACCCGGGAGCTGGCCGTGGCCAGCATGCCGAAGGCGTCCATCACGTCGGCGGCCTTGAGCGCCGAACGCCCCAGCAGTTCATCGGCGGCCTTGCGCCAGAGCTTGGCGGCATCGATGCCCAGCAAGGTGTCGAGCCCCGGATTGAGGCGCACCTCTTCACGCTCGCTGTCGAAGACCAGGGCCACCTTGCCGCGGCTGCCGACTTCCAGCAGCAGCTTGACCGGCCACAGCAGCAACGGCGCGATGCGAGTGCGAGTGGTGCCACGCGCGTCCCGGGTCAGGAGGAAAGGGAAGCCCAGGTACAGGCCATCGATCCCGGTGTCGCGCTTGTACAGCGAACTCTGGCGGTACAGGCTGTTGAGCCGTGCATCCAGCTGCGGGTTTTCGGCGAAGCACGCCGGGTCGAGGCTGATGGGCTGGGCGTTGCGCGCCACCAGGTGATCCAGCAGCGCCGGGGCCGGGCTGCGCTCACTGTGCAATTCGTTGAGGTCGACCCGGGCGGTGGTCTTGCCGATGCTCATGCGCACCAGCGGGCCGCGCAGCACCACGCTGGCGACCTTCTTCTCGAAGAAGTCGAGGATCTGCGACACGTAGTGCTGCTTTTGCGGCTCCAGCCACTGCTCGGCGCCGATGGCCAGCAGCACCAGGGCCCTGGCCAGGGGCATGCGCCGTTCCAGGCGGAACTGCTCGGCCCATTCATCGACGCTCGGCACGCCACAACGGGCGAAGCCGCTGATGCGCTCATCGACTTCACGGTACAAGGCCGGGCGCGGCAGCCCCAGCAGGGCACGCGCACTGGCCGCATCGAAGCTCAGGACCACGGCTTCGCGGGCCAGGGTGGCGGCTTCTTCGAGGATCGCGTCCACCGAGCGGAACTGCCCGATGGCGGCGCTGAGCAGCACGATCAGGTCTTCTTCGCTGATGGAGCGGCGGTCCGCCAGGGACAGGATGCCGTTGTGCTCGCTGTCCGGCAGCAGGCGCTGGCGTTCTTCCCACTGTGCGGCCAGACGGGCGCGGGAGCTGGAGAGCAGGTAGATGCGCAGCTGGTCCTCGTCCAGTTCGATGGCCTGGTGCTGGGCGCGCTGGCGTACCTGTTCGGCCCGCAGCTTGAGCCGCGACAGCCAGTGCTCGGTCTCCAGGCGTTCCAGCAGGTCCGGGGCCGGGCCGCTGATCAAGCGGTAACCGTCCAGGGGATGCTCCAGCAACCAGCCGGGGGTGACAATCTCGCCGCGCTGGATCAGGGGCATTTCCGGGTTCAGCAGTTTCAAGGCGAGCATCAGCCGGGTGTCATCGTCCAGCCCTTCGTGCTGGGCCACCTGGCGCAGGCCCGCCAGCTGCCGTGCGGGCAAACCGGCCTGTTCGGCCCAGGTGACGATCACCCCGCGCAGCAGATGATCCAGGGCCTGGGGCCAGTGTTCGACTTCGGCGGCAGCCAGGGCGAACGGCCCTGGCCGGCGAAAGCGCCGGCTGCCCAGGGCGATGCTGGCGCCTTCCTCGGCGTCCTCTTCACTGGCGACCGAGGCCGGGACGCTGGGGCTTTCGCCCTGGAGCCAGGCCTGCACCTGGGGCCATTGCCAGCGCTGGTGGCGGTCCCGGGCCAGCAGGCCGCGCAGCAGCAGTTCCAGGCGCGGGTCGAGGTCGTCCGGCAGCAGCACGCCGTTGGCCAGAATGTGAATCAGGTAGGCGTTGGCATTGATGCCGGCGAAGCATTCTCCCTGGGTCAGTTGTTCCAGCAGGATCATCCCCAGGCTCCACCAGTCGGAGGCTGCGGCCACGCCCCCGGCAATGGCTTCGGGGGCCATGTAGCGGCTGGTTTCCAGGGGCGAGACGATGTCCAGGTCGAACTCCGACAGCCGCGCCGAACCGAAGCCGCTGATCACCAGGTCCAGGGGCTCGCGGCTGCGCACCAGCAAGGTCGCCGGGCGCAGGTCGCGGTGGCGCAGGCCGGCTTCGCTGAAGGCATGCAGGGCCTGGCCCAGTTCACGGACGATGTGCTGCACCGCGGTCCTGTCGCTGACCACGATCCCCAGGTCGGCCAGGGTGCCGCCGGTGAGTTCTTCAGCCACTTCGAAGGCGCGCTCGTCCCAGCGGCCGGTGAGGATGATTTCCGGCACGTGTTCCCGGGGCAGGCGCTTGAGGGCTTCGTACACCGACGGGTCGGGTTCGGCGCCGGCCTGGTACAGGGTCAGCACCGCCCGGTGCGCGGTTTCCCGGTGCTCGGCGATAAAGCGCTCGCGCACGCCGCCGCTGCTGATCTGGCGCAGCAGGCGCCAGCCTTCGATCACGGTTTCACTGTCGGCGGCTGGGGGCGCTGCGGGTGGCTGTTGCTCCGGGGCGAGCGGGTCGGCGCCGCAGACCAGGCACATCAAGTCGCCGTCCGCCATGGCATGACCGTTGCCGCAGAGCAAGGGGGAGCCGCTGTCCGCCGCGACCGGTGGCTGCGGCTCAAGCGCTTCGAGGGTGATGACCGGTTGTGGGCGCCAGCCTTCGGGATGAATCGCTTCGGCGGAAAGTTCCCAGCCGCAGGCCCGGTTGTCTACCTGGCCTTCACAGAAAATTTCGGCCAGTGGGCGTTCAGTCTGGCAATTGGGGCAAAAACGTATCATCGGTAGCGGTTCCGGTTAACGGCGGCGTGAGGTGTGGGCGCTGATCTGGAGTTGGTGGCCCTGGTCGTGCAGCAGGTCGCGCAGACGCAGCACGTCGTCACGCCGGGGAATTCCAGCCATCCAGACACTGCCGTCGTCGTCGAACATCACATCCAGCGCGCGGTCTTCGTGGTGCAGCGGGCGCTGGTAGGTGGACAGACGCTGGCGGCCCAGCTCGGTCAAGAAGATCAGGCGCTGGTTGTCGCTGCCCCGTAGGACCAGCGTTTGCGCCTGTTGTTGCTCGAAGGGGTCGCAGATCAATGCATCCAGCAGGCCTTCGGCTTGTTGCAATAGCGGTTGCAGGGTTTCCAGGGAGTGGCCGCTGTAGACCAGGATGTCGACCCCGGTGCGCTCGCGCAGGCCTCGAAGCAGGGCCAGCAGCGCCTCGGGCTGGTCGAAGGGCTCGCCGCCGGACAGGGTGATGCCTTCGGCCCGGGCCAGCCAGGGTTGCAGGTCGTCCAGCACCTGGGCCAACGGCAAGGGGTGCTTGCCCGGCCCCCAGGTGTCCGCGGAAATGCAGCCTGCACAGCGGATGCTGCACCCCTGGAACCATAGGCCCAGGCGCTGCCCCGGCCCCAGGGTGGTGACCGGGAAGTGCACCCGCGACAGGCTGATGTTCACGAGGCGCGGGCAAGCAGTTGCAGGCCGCCGGCCTGCAGTTGGCGGATTTCGAAGGATTGGCCGGGCTGCGCATCCTGGTCGAACAGGGCCCGGGCCAGGGGGTTGAGCAGGTGCGCCTCCAACTGGTTGCGAATGCCCCGGCCACCGTTGGACAGGTCCTGCAGGCACAGCTGGCGCAGGTTGTGCAGCGAGTCGTCATCGAGCTGCACATGCAGGGCCTGGGCCGCCAGGTCGGCGAGGATATTGCCGACCATCTGCTGGAAGATCTGCTCGGCGATGTCCGGGCGGATGAAGTCGAAGACGATGATGTTCTCGCCGATCCGGTTGAGGATTTCCGGGCGGTTGAGCACCAGTTTGAAATAGCGCTCGATCTCGCCCTGGACCTTGCCTTGCACCGCTTCGAAGGCTTCGCCGGGCTGGACGTTGGCGACTCGCTCGCCGTTGTCGCCCTGGCGGTAGATGCCCAGGTTGGAGGTGAAGACGATCAGCGCCTCGGAGAAGTACACCCGGTCGCCCCGGCCTGAGGTAAGCACACCGTCATCAAGGATCTGCAGGAACTTGTCGAGGATCCGCGGGTGAGCCTTTTCGATCTCGTCGAACAGCACCACGCTGAAGGGTTTTTCGCGGATCGCGTTGGTCAGTTCGCCGCCCACGTCGTAGCCGACATAGCCGGGTGGCGCGCCTACCAGGCGCTGGTCCGCGTGTTCGGCGCTGAATTCCGACATATCGAAGCGGATGTACGCGCTTTCATCGCCAAACAGCAGGCTGGTGATGGTCTTGGCCAGTTCGGTCTTGCCGACCCCGGTGGGCCCGGCAAGAAAGGCCACGCCCCGGGGCCGGTTGCCCTTGCGGCTGGCGCCGACCCCGGTCATGGCGCGCTTGACGATATCCAGCATGTGGGTCACGGCGTGGCCCTGGCCCTTGACCCGCTGGCGAATGAAGCCGTCGGCCTGGCGGATGCGCTGGCGGTCGATCTTCAGCCAGGGGTCTTCGGTGACCCCGACTTTATAGCGGCGTACGGCATCGCCGATGCGTTCCATGGCCAGGCCTTCGACCCGGGCCAGCTGGACGATCGCGTTGAGGTCGAGCAGCAGCAGGCCCTCGGTGTTTTCGACGAAGGCCCGCACCGCGCTGTCGCGGCTTTCTTCGCTGGCCTCCTGGGCGCCGGGCAGGCCGCGCAACAGTGCCGGAGCCAGGGCCTGGCGGGCCTGCTGGTCGGGTTTGGACACGGGAATGGGCCGCAGGCGTGGGTTGTCGATCAGCATCCAGTCGGGCAGGTCGCCTTCCTTTTCCACCACCCAGAGAATGCTGTTGAAGAACGGCGTGCGCAGCTCCCCAGCCGGGCGGCTGCGGGCCTGGTGGGACAGCACCAGGGCCTGGGTGAACAGCTGGTGTTCTGCGGCGCTCAGGGCGTCATTGCGGATCACCAGGCGTGATGCAAAGTCGACAATCAGGGCCAGGGGCGCGCCCTGGCGCTCCACCAGGCGCGGCAAGGTCGCCGACAACAGGTCGAGGCCGGCCGGCGCGGCCCCGTCCACCGGGGTCAGGCCCAGCTCGCGCAGCAGGTTATCGGCCTGGGCCGGCTCGCTGCCGGGGGCCAGCAAAACCCTGAGGCCGCCTAGGGGATCCCAGCTCAGCACCTGGGCATAGCCGGCTGCCAGCAGTTCATCGCGCAGGTTGAGGTTGAAAGGCTGGGGGGTGATGACCCCGGGGGCGACCTCACTGGCCTGCAGGTCACGGACGTTACCGGACAGTACGAACTGGCTTTTCAGTGGGAGAAAACGCAGCAGATCGCGCAGCCAGCGTGGCTTTTCGAAAGTGGCAGTCCTTGGCATGGAAGCGGAGCTCGTCGTAGGAAGCAGGACGCGACATTAGCATAGGGACGTTTTTACTTACGATGCTCCACAGGCTTTCTTACCTGTCAGCGCTGAGCGGGAATCCGGCTTGCGAGGGAAGAGACCCGTGAGATCGCCTTCGCCGGCAAGCCGGCTCCTACGGGTATGAAGGCGATGTGGCTGTAGGAGCTGGCTTGCCAGCGAAGAGGCCCGAGAGTCAGCCTTGGCCGGTAAGCCGGTTCCTGCGAGGGAAGCCGGCTACGGGGTGTCGGTGGCGGCGTCGGGCTCCAGCAGGCGGGCGCCCGGGCCGGCGTCTCCCAGGGCATCTCCATAGTTGCGCAGCGGGCACCCTTCCATGGACAGGCAGCCACAGCCAATGCACTGGTTCAGCCGCTCGCGCAGCAGGCTCAGTTGGCGGATGCGTTCGTCCAGTTCGCGGCTCCACTGTTCCGACAGGCGCTGCCAGTCCGCGGCAGTAGGCGCGCGGTCGGCGGGCAGGGTCGCCAGGGCCTGGCCGATCTCTGCCAGGGGAATGCCCAGGCGCTGGGCCACCTTGATCAGCGACACCCGGCGCAGCACCGAACGTGGGTAGCGGCGCTGGTTGCCCGCGTTGCGATGGCTGTGGATCAGGCCCTTGGTTTCGTAGAAATGCAGCGCGGTGACGGCTACGCCACTGCGGGCCGACAGTTGGCCGACGCTCAGCTCTTTATGACGGGAGTCGGGTTCGATCATCAGTGGACCTCGGGAGGAAAAATACGCTTGACCTTGACTTAACTAGAGGTTTTACCCTGCGGCGCATTCAACAGCAATATTCTGTTTGCCCCCAGTGGAGAGTGATCCA
This sequence comes from Pseudomonas sp. NFPP25, assembly GCF_900116505.1. Classification (NCBI taxonomy): domain Bacteria; kingdom Pseudomonadati; phylum Pseudomonadota; class Gammaproteobacteria; order Pseudomonadales; family Pseudomonadaceae; genus Pseudomonas; species Pseudomonas sp. NFPP25. Next base: position 1,068,365 of record NZ_FPBG01000002.1, read on the forward strand.
TGAGCGCCTTTGAAAAGACCCGCAGCTTTACCCAATTGATCGAGTTCGAGATCGAGCCCCATCAGCAACAGGCCCTGGTATCGGCCCTGGCCGAGCAGACCGAGCGCTTGGCCCAGGGCTATGGCGGTTTTCTGAGTGCCAGCGTGCAGGCCAGCGACGATGGCCGGCGGGTGCTCAATTACCTGCAATGGCAATCCCGGGAAGCCGGCGAAGCGGCGTTCCGGCGCTTCGAGAACGGCGAGCAGGATTTCTGGCAGTTGATCCTCGCCCACCAGGCCAAGACCGTGACCTTCGGTTCATTCCAGGTGCGCAGCAGCATCGCCCGTAGCCACGACAATGCCTTGCACTGCGACCTGCCGGGCTAGATCGACAGTTGCAGGGTGCGCTCGTTGGGCGCATCGATCGGGCGCCGCTTGTTCACCGCCAGTTCGCCGATCTTGATCAGCCGGGTCCGGGTGACGTTGCGGCTCAGGCCCAGCAGGTTGGCGGTGTGCACCTGGTTGTAGTGGCTGAAGCGGTAGGCCGCGCGCAGCAAGGCATCCTCGACCTTTTCGTGCAGGGCCCCGGCCTGTTCGGCGAAGAGTTTTTCAAAGGCCCGTTCCAGCAGGGCCTCGGCGGAGTCGTCGTGGCTCGGGTGGCTGTCGTCGGCGCGTTCGATGCGCATGTTCGACAGGCGCAGGTCGTCGCGCTGGATCACCCCGTTGCGGCAGATCAGCAGGGTGTGGTGGATGACGTTTTCCAACTCGCGGATGTTGCCCGGCCAACTGTAGCTCTTGAGCTTGTGCTCGGCCTCGGGGCTGATGCTGATGCTGCCGTAGCCCAGGCGCTGGCTGTAGGCCTCGATGAAGTGCCGGGTCAGCGGCAGGATGTCGCCGGGGCGCTCGCGCAGCGGGCTCAGTTCCAGGCTGACCACGTCCAGGCGGTAATACAGGTCTTCGCGAAAATGCCCGGCGTTGATGGCCTTTTCCAGTTGCACGTTGGTGGCGGCCAGTACGCGCACATCGATGGGAATGCTCTTGCGCGAACCCAGGCGCACCACTTCGCGCTCCTGCAGCACCCGCAGCAGCTTGACCTGGATGGCCATGGGCAGGTCGCCGATCTCGTCGAGGAACAGGGTGCCGCCGTCGGCCTCTTCGAACCACCCGGCCTTGGCGCTGAGGGCGCCGGTAAAGGCGCCTTTCTCATGGCCGAACAGTTCCGCCTCCACCAGGGATTCGGAGAAGGCACCGCAGTTCACCGCCACGAACGGTCGGTTGCGCCGGGCACTGAGGTTGTGGATATGGCGCGCCACCAGCTCCTTGCCGGTCCCGGTTTCGCCAATGATCAGCACGCTGGCTTCGCTCGGTGCCACCTGTTGCAGGTGCGCCAGCAGGGCCTGGGATTTCGGGTCCTCGAACACCTGGGCGGTGGCGCGGATCGAGGTCGCCAGGGCGGGCGAAGGGGGTAGGGTCAGAAGCTGCATCGGCACTCTCCGTCGAACAGAAGGCTAGGAGTAGAAAGTCGGGGTTGGCAGGGACTGGTTCAGCGCCCAGTCGCCCAGCTCATGAAGCTTGTAGTCCAGCGGGTCGTGCAGGGTCTGGGTGCGCAGGTTGCGCCAGTGCCGGTCCAGGCCCAGGGAGGCGTGGGTCGAGCGCGCGCCGGTGACTTCGAACAGGCGGCTGCACAGCTCCAGGCCCTGGCGGCTGGCGGCGACCTTGGCGGTGGCGATGGCCGTGGCCAGGTGCCCGCGCTCTTCGGCGCTAAGGGCCGGGCCCTTGGCCCAGGCCTGGTCCAGCAGCGCGGCGGCCCGCTCCACCAGCAGGCGGATGCCTTCCAGGGCGACCCAGAATTCGCCGTAGTGGCTGAGTATGTAGGGGTCCTGGCGCACGTCTTGGGCGCTGGACTTATGCCAGACCCGGGTTTCGCCGAGGGTGTACTGCCGGGCTTCTTCGAAGGCGCCTTCGGCGATGCCGAGGAACATGTGGGTGAAGGTCAGTTGGGCGATCAGCGGGCGCAGGCAGGCGAATGGTGTGCTCAGCGGGCCGGGGTCCAGCAGCAGTTCCGACTCCTCCACCCGTACCCGTTCGAAGGTGGCGCTGCCGCTATCGGTCTGGCGCTGGCCGATGTTGTTCCAGTCGTGGTGCAGGGTGATGCCGCTGCGGCCGCTGGGGATCGCGGCGATCAGCAACTTGCCGCCATTGCTTTCATCCACTGCCGAGGCAATGAGCATTTCCGAGTCGCTGGCACCGGAGCAGAAGCTCTTCTTGCCGGAAAACTCGCGCCAGCCCCCCAGGTTCCGGACCACGGTGCGGGTGTCCAGTGGGTTCAGGGCGTTGCCCCAGAACCAGTTCTTGCGTGCGGTCTGTTCGAACCAGGGTTGCCACTGTTCGGGTTTGGCAAACAGGCGCACGGTGGCCAGCATCAGGTGGTGGAAGCCGAAGACATGGGCGATGGAGCTGTCGACCCGGGCGAATTCGCGGACGATGTTCAGCGTCTCGCTCCAGGGCGCGCCGAGCCCGCCGAACTGGCTGGGAATGCTCAGGGCCAGCAGGCCGCTTTGGCGCAGCGCGTCACGCTCGGCCTTGGGGGTGCCGCCGCGCTCGTCGCGTTCGACGGCGGTCAGGGCAAACTCGGCGGCCAGTTGGCGGGCGGTCTGCAGGGGGGACAACAGGGCGCTTTGCGGTTTGGCAGTCACGCGGTGTTCCTCGTTCGTGGCCGTTGTGGCGGCCGGGAAAAGGTGCTGCGAGCTGCAGGAACTGGCTTGCCAGCGAAGCGGGCCGGAAGATCGCCTTCGCCGGCAAGCCGGCTCCTGCAACAGCATTGGGGATTTCAGCGGCTGTTGGGCAACACGTCGTTGGCGATCATTTCGCCGAACGGCCCGGTGAGGTTGGTGACACCGCGGCCGGCCAGGCTGGCATAGGGCTCCGGCAGCAGCGGGAACACCAGCTCGGCGAAGCGATAGGCTTCTTCCAGGTGCGGGTAGCCGGAGAAAATGAAGCTCTCGATTCCCAGGTCCGCGTACTCCTTGATGCGCTCGGCCACTTGCTGCGGGTTGCCCACCAGGGCGGTACCGGCGCCACCGCGCACCAGGCCGACCCCGGCCCAGAGGTTGGGGGCGATCTGCAACTGGTCGCGGCGCCCGCCGTGCAGCGCTGCCATGCGCCGCTGGCCTTCGGAGTCGAAGCGGGAAAAGGACTGCTGGGCGGCGGCGATGGTGTCGTCGCTGATGTGCTCGATCAGCTTGTCCGCGGCTTTCCAGGCCTCGTCCTCGGTCTCACGCACGATCACATGCAGGCGGATGCCGAACTTCACCGTGCGGCCCTTGCGCGCTGCACGTTCGCGTACGTCGGCCAGTTTCTGCGCCACCGCCGCCGGTGGCTCGCCCCAGGTCAGGTAGACATCCACCTGGTCCGCCGCCAGTTCATGAGCGGCCTCGGAGGAACCGCCGAAGTACAGCGGCGGGTAGGGCTTCTGCACGGGCGGGTAGAGCGCCTTGGCGTTCTGCACATGCAGGTGCTTGCCTTCGAAGTCCACGGCTTCGCCTTGCAGCACCCGACGCCAGATCTGCAGGAATTCGTCAGTGACTTCATAGCGTTCGCTGTGGCTGAGGAAGCTGCCGTCGCCGCGGTTTTCGTCCGGGTCGCCGCCGGTGACCACGTTGATCAGCAGGCGGCCGTTGGACAGCCGGTCCAGGGTCGCGGCCATGCGCGCGGAAACCGTGGGGGAGATGATCCCCGGGCGGATCGCCACCAGGTAGCGCAGGCGTTCGGTCAGGGGCACCAGGGCCGAGGCGATCACCCAGGAGTCTTCGCAGGAGCGCCCGGTGGGAATCAGCACACCGTGATAGCCCAGGCTGTCCGCGGCCTGCGCCACTTGCTTGAGGTAGTTGAGGGTGACCGGGCGCGCGCCCTGGGCAGTGCCGAGGAAATGGCCGTCGCCGTGGGTCGGAAGAAACCAGAACACATCCATGACAGTTCCTCAGGCGATTTTCAGCAGGTGGGTCGGGTGGGCGCGAAACAGCGGCGCGGCCCGTTCGGCGGCGAGCTGGATGCGCGCTTTGAGCAGGTCGCTGGTGATCTGGTAATTGCTGAAGTCGGCCTCGGTGGCGTACACGCCGATCGGCAAGGTCAGGGCCTGGAAGAAACTGAACAGTGGGCGTAGCTGGTGATCCAGAACCAGGGCATGGCGTTCGCTGCCACCCGTCGCGGCCAGCAGCACCGGGGTGTCGATCAGGGCATTGAGATCGATCAGGTCGAACAGGTGCTTGAGCAGGCCGGGATAGGAACCGCGATACACCGGGGCGGCGACGATCAGCAGGTCGGCGTTCTCGATGGCCTGGAGTTCGGCTTCAACCTCGGCCGGCAGTTCCTGGCGCGACAGGGCGGCACCCACCGGGCGGGCGATATCCCCCAGTTCGATCAGGTGGGCGTTGAAGGACAGGTGCCCGGACAGTTCAGCCAGCAGGGCCTGGGTCAGCACCAGGGTGCGCGATGGGCGCCAGGTTCCACCGGAAAGGGCTACGACGTTCAAGGGGCGGGACATGATCAGTTCCTTTTTAAACAGTGGCTCAACGAGCAGTGGCAGGTCCCGGGCTCTGGAGCAAGAGCTGTACCAAAGACTTGCAGCCCTTGTACGGCGCGGTTTTGCGCTGATCTGCAGTTGCCGGGTGCTGTTGCCCAACCGCTGTTTTGTTGATCGGCTGTTGCCTGGTCAACAGTTGCTCTGGCAACAGTTGGCGGGCGAGATGGGACTGTTATAAAGGCTTGTTGTTATTCCTCAAAAGAGCTTGTTTCCATATTTATAGAGTTTTATGGAATATAAAGGTGCTCAGCCCTCTGGCCTTGGAACGATCGATAGCCACTATCGAGCAGGGTGATTTTTGCCGCTGATGGCGCGCGAGTAGCCTGTGTCCATTGTTCGCAACCCGCCCCAGGTGCTCGCCATGAAGGCTTTCTCTGCTGTCTTGCTGTTGTTGGTTTCCAGTGTGCTGGCCGGTTGTGCCAGCCCCGGTGCACCGGAGTTGCGGCCCTATACCGCGCAGGAAACCCGGGAGCTGGCTATGGAGGCGTTGAACCGGCGCGGTTTGTCCTTCGATGAATACCAGCAGAAAAAGGCCGAGTTGCTGGGCCGCCCGGCGAGCTTCGACAGCCAGGGTGAAATGAGTGCACAGCGCAATATCAGTCGCCATCAACCTGCCAGTTGAGAAGAACTGTACTGGTCCAAGTTTTCAGCAACTGTCCGTGGGTTTCAGTCTGAGGCTGGGTTAGGGTCGAGGCCTGATCGACCTGCCCCGGATCTTGCCCCCATGAGCCTTTCCCCTGACCTGCTGTTGGCCTTCGCCCTGTTTGCCCTGGTCACTTCCATCACGCCCGGTCCCAACAACACCATGTTGCTGGCCTCGGGGGTGAACTTCGGCTTCAACCGTTCCATTCCCCACATCCTCGGCATCAGCTGCGGCTTCTTTGTCCTGGTGCTGGCGGTCGGCCTGGGCCTGGGGGCGGTGTTCGAGGCCTACCCGCTGCTGTACAGCGTGCTGCGCTACGTTGGCGCAGCGTACCTTCTGTACCTGGCGTGGAAGATTGCCCGTTCCGGGCCGCTGTCCGATGAGCAGCAGCACCACGGCCGGCCGCTGGGCTATTGGGGCGCCGCAGCGTTCCAGTGGGTCAATCCCAAGGCCTGGGTCATGGCAGTGGGGGCCATCAGTACCTACACCCCGTTGCAGGGCTACTTCACCAATGTGCTGGTGATTGCCGCGGTGTTCGCGCTGATCAATGCGCCCACGGTGAGCCTCTGGGCTGCGTGCGGCAGCCTGCTGCGCAATGTGTTGCGCAACCCGCGCTGGTTGCGCCTGTTCAATTTGTTGATGGCCGCCTTGCTGGTGCTTTCCCTCGCACCGCTGTTGTTCGAAAAGATGAGTTGAACGGCGCTTCATGGCGCTGCCTCGAGCCTGTAAGCTGCGATGCAGGAGCGTTCCTACGCACTTTTAAACGAAGATGTTCTTCTTTAACTGCATCCGATCGGGTATTGCTCAAGGCCAGCATTTGCCGCGCCGCCTAAGCACGGCGCATGGCTGCCTCGCCTTTTTGCCAGCATATGCCGACCCTGGAACAAGCTCTGCGGGTTTTCAGTCATGAACAAGCGTCCTCTTTATTTCGACTACGCCGCCACCACGCCGGTGGATGAGCGAGTCATTCAGGTCATGCTGGAGTGCCTGGGTTTCAACGCCCATTTCGGCAATCCGGCGTCCAGTTCACACGTCTTTGGCCGGGAAGCGCGGGGTTACGTCGAGCGCGCCCGGCAACAAGTGGCACAACTGGTCGGCGCGCAGCCCGAGCAGATTGTCTGGACCTCCGGCGCTACCGAATCCAACAACCTGGCCCTCAAGGGGGTGATGCAGGCCCGGGGCGTGAGCGGCGGCCATGTCATCACCAGCCAGATCGAACACAAGGCGGTGCTCGACACCGCCCGGCAACTGCAGGAGGCCGGGGTCGCAGTGACCTACCTGGTGCCGGATGCCGATGGCCTGATCACCGCGCAAGCGGTCAGCGAAGCCCTGCGCGACGACACCTTCCTGGTGTCGCTGATGCTGGTGAACAACGAACTGGGCACCCTCAACGACATTCCGGCCATTGGCCAGGTGGTGCGTGAGCGTGGCGCCCTGTTGCATGTGGATGCCGCCCAGGGTGCGGGCAAGGTGGCCATCGATCTGGCCCGGTGGCCGGTGGACCTGATGTCGTTCTCGGCCCATAAGCTATATGGCCCCAAGGGCATCGGCGCGCTGTATGTCGGGCCGCGGGCGCAGCAACACGTGCAGGCGCAGATTCATGGCGGCGGCCATGAGGGCGGCTTGCGCTCCGGAACCCTGGCCACCCACCAGATCGCGGCCATGGGCGCCGCCTTCGCCCTGGCCGGCGAACTGTTCGAGGAAGAAACCGCCGCCATCGTGCGTCTGCGCGGGCGCCTGCTGGAGCAACTGGCGGGTATCGCCGGCCTGCGCTTGAATGGCAGTGTCACCCAGCGCATTCCCCACACCCTGAGCCTGACCTTCACCGAGGGAGGTTTTGATGGGGCGGCGTTGGGCGCGGCCCTGGCCTTTTCCGCGACTTCGGCCTGCAACTCGGCAAGCAATGCGCCTTCCCATGTATTGCTGGCGCTGGGGCATGATGCCGGGCAGGCCGCGCGGACCATCCGCTTGAGCCTCGGGCGTTTCACCTGCGAACAGGATGTGGATCGCGCCGCTCAACTGATCCAGGCGGCGACCGCCTCAGCCCCTGCGTTCTGGGCCACAACACAACCTTGAGGGTCGAGTGACTTCGATCTTCCATAACAATGATTAAGCCGGTTAAGGAGACACAATGAGTACCCAGCCTTCGACCAATGGAGTGGTCCCCCAGCGCTTGGCGCATGTCCGTCAGCTGATGAGCCGCGAAGGCATTCACGCCTTGCTGGTGCCCTCGGCCGACCCGCACCTGTCGGAATACCTGCCGGGCTACTGGCAAGGGCGCCAGTGGCTGTCGGGGTTTCATGGGTCGGTCGGGACCTTGATCGTGACCGCTGACTTTGCCGGCGTATGGGCCGACAGCCGTTACTGGGAGCAGGCCACCAAGGAACTCAAGGGCAGCGGCATCGAACTGGTGAAGTTGCAACCGGGCCAGCCCGGGCCCCTGGACTGGCTGGCCGAGCAGACCCCGCAAGGTGCGGTGGTGGCGGTGGACGGCGCGGTCATGGCCTTCGCTTCGGCCCGTACCCTGGGCAGCAAGCTGCAGGAACGCGGGGCCAGCCTGCGTACCGATATCGACCTGCTACAGGAAGCCTGGAACGACCGTCCGTCATTGCCCGATCAACCGGTCTATCAGCATCTGCCGCCCCAGGCCACCCAGAGCCGGGTCGAGAAGCTTGCGGCGTTGCGCGCAACCCTCAAGGAGCGCGGCGCCGACTGGCATTTCATCGCTACCCTCGATGACATTGCCTGGCTGTTCAACCTGCGCGGCGCCGATGTGTCCTTCAATCCGGTGTTTGTCTCCTTTGCCCTGATCAGCCAGCAGCAGGCGACCTTGTTCGTGGCCTTGAGCAAGGTCGATGAGGCATTGCGCGCGCAACTGGAGGTGGATGGCGTCAGCCTGTGCGACTATTCAGAGGTGTCCGCGGCCTTGCAGGCAGTGCCGGAAGGCGTAGCGTTGCAGATCGACCCGGCGCGCGTCACCGCGGGCTTGCTGGAGCACCTGAACCCCGGGGTGAAGCTGCTGGAGGGGCTCAACCCCACCACCCTGGCCAAGTCGCGCAAGAGCCTGGCGGACGCCGAGCACATTCGCCAGGCCATGGAGCAGGATGGTGCGGCGCTCTGCGAATTCTTCGCCTGGCTGGACAGCGCCCTGGGGCGTGAGCGCATTACCGAGCTGACCATTGATGAGCGCCTGACGGCCGCCCGTGAGCAGCGCCCGGGTTATGTCTCGCTAAGCTTCAATACCATTGCAGCGTTCAACGCCAACGGCGCCATGCCCCATTACCACGCCACGCCCGAAGAGCATGCGGTGATCGAGGGTGATGGCCTGTTGCTGATCGATTCCGGCGGCCAGTACCTGGGGGGCACCACCGATATCACGCGCATGGTGCCGGTGGGGACGCCGAGTGCCGAGCAGAAGTGCGATTGCACCCGGGTGCTCAAGGGCGTTATCGCGCTGTCCCGGGCGCAGTTTCCGCGGGGCATTCTGTCGCCGTTGCTGGATGCCATCGCCCGGGCGCCGATCTGGGCCGAGGGTGTGGACTACGGGCACGGCACCGGGCATGGCGTCGGTTATTTTCTCAACGTTCACGAAGGCCCGCAGGTGATTGCCTATCAGGCCGCAGCGACGCCGCAGACTGCGATGCAACCGGGGATGATCACTTCGATCGAACCCGGGACCTACCGCCCTGGCCGCTGGGGCGTACGAATCGAGAACCTGGCGCTCAACCGTGAGGCGGGCAAGACCGAGTTCGGTGAGTTTCTGAACTTCGAAACCCTCACCCTGTGCCCGATCGATACCCGTTGCCTGGAGCCATCGCTGCTCACCGAGGATGAGCGCGAATGGTTCAACGGCTATCACGCCGAAGTCCGCCGGCGCCTCAGCCCGCTGCTGGAGGGCCCGGCCCTGGAGTGGTTGCAGGTTCGTACTGCGGCTATCTGAGGAAAGATGTCACCCGCGCAAGGCGGGTGACGTCACGCGATGGGCTCCTGGCAATGGCGCGGCCGCTGCCAGGGACAGGGCAGGTTACGGCGCGTTCAAGGCTTCGCGGACGAAATCCAGGCGGTCCTGGCCAAAGAACAGTTCGTCTCCCACGAACATGCTGGGCGCGCCGAACACACCTTTTTGCAACGCCTGTTCGGTCTTGTCCTTGAGGGCGGCCTTGACCTCTTCGTCATTGCTCAGGTCGAGGATCTGCTGCGGGTCGAAGCCACCTTGCTCCAGGACCTGGGTGATGGTGGCCGGGTCGTTGAGGTTGCGTTTGTCCACCCAGAGCGCACGGAACAGGCAGTCGAGGAATTCGCCGAAACGTTCCGGCAGGCGCAGTTGAACCCCGGTGGTGGCGCGCATCAGCAGCAGGGTATTGATGGGAAAGTGCGGATTGAAGTTGAGCTCCACCCCATAGCGCCGGGCAAAGCGCGCCAGGTCGTGCAGCATGTACCGGCCCTTGGCGGGAACACTGATGGGGGAAGCGTTGCCGGTGGTCTTGAAGACCCCGCCCAGCAGCATGGGCTGATACACCAGCTGGCTATCGGTTTCGGCGCAGATTTTTGGCAGTTGGGTATAGGCCAGGTATGAGGTCGGGCTGCCCAGGTCGAAGAAGAACTCCACCTTTTTGCTCATGTTTCAGACTCCTTGATTGTTGTTATTGGAGAAGGCCTTACCAGCGTTCGTTCCACGGGCGCAGGTCCAGCTCGAAGGTCCAGGCGTCCCGGGGCTGGCTGTGCAGGTACCAGTAGTTTTCGGCGATATGCTCGGGGTTGAGGATGCCGTCCTGGTCCTTGAGGGCGTATTTTTCGGGAAAGCTGGTACGGATGAAATCGGTGTCGATGGCACCGTCGACGATGACATGGCCGACATGGATGTTCAGGGGGCCCAGTTCCCGCGCCATGCTCTGGGCCAGGGCGCGAATGCCGTGCTTGGCCCCGGCGAAGGCGGCAAAGCCGGCGGCACCGCGTACGCCTGCGGTGGCGCCGGTGAACAGAATAGTGCCGCGTTGGCGTTTGGCCATGCGCTTGGCCACTTCCCGGGCATTGAGAAAGCCCGAAAAGCAGGCCATTTCCCAGATCTTGAAATACTTGCGTGCGGTTTCTTCAAGAATGCTGCAGGGCACATTGGCGCCAATATTGAAGACAAAGGCCTCGATAGGGCCGATCTGGGTTTCGATCTGCTCGATCAGCGCGATCACGTCTTCCTCTTTGCGTGCATCACAGCCAAAACCATGGGCCTGGCCGCCGGACTGCTGGATGGCGTCCACCAGGGGTTGCAGTTTGTCCGCGCTGCGGCGGGTCATGCAGGCAATAAAGCCTTCGGCGGCGAAACGCTTGGCAATGGCACCGCCGGTCGCGTCGCCGGCACCCACTACCAGTACGACTTTGTTCTTGTTCAAGGTTGCAGTCATGGGAGGTTCGCTCTTTGGTAAACGATCGTTAACTAAACGAACGTTATGCTATGATTTTTCCGTCGTCAAGAAAACTTGGGAGCCCGTCAGGGAATGCGTTATTCAGCCAGTCACAAGCAGGAAACCCGCGAGCGTCTGCTGCAAAGCAGCGCGGCGCAGGCCAAGAGCGAAGGTTTTTCCACTGTGGGGGTGGATGCCTTGATGAAAGCCATTGGCCTGAGTGGCGGGGCTTTCTATAGCCACTTCACCTCCAAGGACGAATTGTTCAGCTCGATTGTCGAGCGCGAGTTGAGCCAGAGCCTGGCGCGCCTGGGCGGGGAGGGGCAGCAGAATCAGGAGAAGTTGCGTCGCTGCCTGAAGCAGTACTTGAGCGTGGCGCATCTGCAACAGCCGGGTGCTGGCTGCGCACTGCCGGCATTGGGTGCGGAGATTGCCCGGGGGAGCCTAGAGGTGCGGCAGGAGGCGCAGGACTGGATCTGCCGCTTGCACCAGGCTTGGGCGCAGACTCTGGGCAGCGAAAGCCTGGCCTGGTCGATCCTGTCCCAGTGCGTTGGCGCGTTGGTGGTAGCGCGAATGCTGGTGAACCCCGCCATTCAGCATCAGGTACTGGCGTCCAGCCATGAGCAGATCATCGGGCAGCTGGAGCGGCTGCCCGCAAGTTGACCGGCAAGGCTATTTGCAGATGACGATCATGCTGCGGCTGGTGTAGCCGGCAGGGTTCAGGCCGAAGGGGTAGTCGCCTGGGTCTTCCACGGCATCACCGGACTTGGCGATGACCTTGTAGCCTTTGGGGCCGCAGGACTCAGTCGCCTTGGTGTAGCACTTTTCCCAGGAAGAAGATAAACCCGAGCAGTTGATGTGGAGTCCTTTCTTGCCCCGTTTGACTTCGGTTTTCGCGGTCGCCGCGCAGCCTGCAATTGCAAGTACGGCCAACAGTATCAAAAATCGTTTCATCCCCGTCCTTATCGCTAGCCCCGGATCTGGCGTCCGAGTGTGACTGCATTACCTGTCGTCTTTTGCGTGTGCGATATCCCTGTCCGGCAACTCCCTGGGCGACGTTGAGTAGCCGGCTAAACATGGCCTAAATGAGCACCAATTACCAGAGTTGAATCTCAATCAACTGCAACTATTGGTTTGGTCTCGCGGCGCATGGTCATGGTGGCGCCTACGGAAGCCAGGATGATGCAGGCGATTGCCGTCCACTGGGACAGGGACAGGTACTCGTGGAGGAACAACAGGCCCGAAAGCGCGCCGAAAGCGGGCTCGATACTCATCAGGGTGCCGAAGGTCCGGGCTGGCATGCGAGTCAGGGCAACCATCTCCAGGCTATAGGGGAGGGCTGTGGACAAGATGGCGACTCCCAGGGCAACCGGGATCAGGGAGGGAGTCAGTAGTGCGGCGCCGGCATGGACTATGCCTATGGGTGCAACAAAGAGAGCAGCAATCATGACGCCCAGGGCGGCGGTCTGAATGCCGTTCTCGGCTCCGGCCTTCTGTCCGAAGAGTATGTACAGCGCCCAGCAGACCCCGGCCCCCAGTGCATAACCTGCACCGACCAGGTCGATGGCTGTTTCTGTGGCTCCGGTGGGAATAAGCAGTAGCAGCCCGACGATAGCCAGAGCGATCCACAGGAAGTCTATGGCCTTGCGTGACGCATAGATGGCTACTGCGAGGGGGCCTGTGAACTCGAGGGCGACGGCGATGCCCAGAGGGACACTCCTGAGGGACATATAGAAGAGGAAGTTCATGCCGCCCAGGGCCATGCCGTAGATGATCACGGTGCGCAGGGTGTTGGTGGTGAACTTGGCGCGCCAGGGTCTTAATAGAAGCAGCATGATGATGCTGGCGAAAATCAGCCGCAGGGTTGTGGTTCCTTGTGCGCCAACGATTGGGAACATGCTCTTGGCCAGTGAGGCTCCTGATTGAATCGAGGCCATGGCAATAAGCAGCAGCCCCACCGGAAACAGGGTCGAGGCAAGGCTGCGCGGTTGGTCATTCATGCAAGGGGTCATCCAGAGTGTTGGGGGAGGGGCACCTGGAACATGATGCTCAACTAATCACGGATGAGCAATATAGTGCGCATGGTCTTTTTTACGCCTCTATATAGAAGCTGCGAATGGGCTGTTTTGCGGCTGATCATAGAAAATGCAAATTAACCCTTGACGGCAGATTCTACAGGTCTATAATTCGCCCCACTTCCGGCGCAGTCGAAACGGAAAACTCCTTGAGATTCAATGAGTTACGCAGTTTTCGACAGCGGTTACGCTTCAGTTCATCGAAGCCAGAAGCAGTTGGTAAGGCAGTCAGTTTTCGCCTTATTAACGATTCGATCCTCTCGATCCTCTCGGTCGAAAGCGGTTGAAAAGAGGTGTTGACAGCAGCGTGTAACGCTGTAGAATTCGCCTCCCGCTAACGAGAGATCGGAAGCGCAAGTGGTTGAAGTTAAAAAGGAAACTTTGAAAACTTCTTAAAAAAATCACTTGACAGCAAATGAG
>NZ_FPBG01000016.1:0-2558 GCF_900116505.1 Pseudomonas sp. NFPP25
ACCGACTAACCCTGCGTCGATTAACGTTGCGCAGGAAACCTTGGTCTTTCGGCGTGGGTGTTTTTCACACCCATTGTCGTTACTCATGTCAGCATTCGCACTTCTGATACCTCCAGCAAGCTTCTCAACTCACCTTCACAGGCTTACAGAACGCTCCTCTACCGCATCACTTACGTGATACCCGTAGCTTCGGTGTATGGTTTGAGCCCCGTTACATCTTCCGCGCAGGCCGACTCGACTAGTGAGCTATTACGCTTTCTTTAAAGGGTGGCTGCTTCTAAGCCAACCTCCTAGCTGTCTAAGCCTTCCCACATCGTTTCCCACTTAACCATAACTTTGGGACCTTAGCTGACGGTCTGGGTTGTTTCCCTTTTCACGACGGACGTTAGCACCCGCCGTGTGTCTCCCATGCTCGGCACTTGTAGGTATTCGGAGTTTGCATCGGTTTGGTAAGTCGGGATGACCCCCTAGCCGAAACAGTGCTCTACCCCCTACAGTGATACATGAGGCGCTACCTAAATAGCTTTCGAGGAGAACCAGCTATCTCCGAGCTTGATTAGCCTTTCACTCCGATCCACAGGTCATCCGCTAACTTTTCAACGGTAGTCGGTTCGGTCCTCCAGTCAGTGTTACCTAACCTTCAACCTGCCCATGGATAGATCGCCCGGTTTCGGGTCTATTCCCAGCGACTAGACGCCCTATTAAGACTCGCTTTCGCTACGCCTCCCCTATTCGGTTAAGCTTGCCACTGAAAATAAGTCGCTGACCCATTATACAAAAGGTACGCAGTCACAGAACAAAGTCTGCTCCCACTGCTTGTACGCATACGGTTTCAGGATCTATTTCACTCCCCTCTCCGGGGTTCTTTTCGCCTTTCCCTCACGGTACTAGTTCACTATCGGTCAGTCAGTAGTATTTAGCCTTGGAGGATGGTCCCCCCATATTCAGACAAGGTTTCTCGTGCCCCGTCCTACTCGATTTCATGACTAAGAGATTTTCGCGTACAGGGCTATCACCCACTATGGCCGCACTTTCCAGAGCGTTCCGCTAATCTCAAAGCCACTTAAGGGCTAGTCCCCGTTCGCTCGCCACTACTAAGGGAATCTCGGTTGATTTCTTTTCCTCAGGGTACTTAGATGTTTCAGTTCCCCTGGTTCGCCTCTTGCACCTATGTATTCAGTACAAGATAACCATCTTATGATGGCTGGGTTCCCCCATTCAGAGATCTCCGGATCAAAGTCTGTTTGCCGACTCCCCGAAGCTTATCGCAGGCTACCACGTCTTTCATCGCCTCTGACTGCCAAGGCATCCACCGTATGCGCTTCTTCACTTGACCATATAACCCCAAGCAATCTGGTTATACTATGAAGACGACATTCGCCGAAAATTTGCATTCTTAATTAAAAGAGAACTCACAAATTTTACCTTAGCCTGATCCGTTACCAGTGAAAGTAACGTTCAGTCTATCTTTCTATCACATACCCAAATTTTTAAAGAACGATCTAATCAAAAGACTAGAAATCAACATTCAAAGTGAATGCTCATTTCTAAGCTTTCAGAAGCAGTTTATGGTGGAGCCAAGCGGGATCGAACCGCTGACCTCCTGCGTGCAAGGCAGGCGCTCTCCCAGCTGAGCTATGGCCCCATAACAAAATTGGTGGGTCTGGGCAGATTCGAACTGCCGACCTCACCCTTATCAGGGGTGCGCTCTAACCAACTGAGCTACAGACCCAATTTCGAGCTTGTAACTGTTAGCTTGGAGCTATCAGCTTGGAGCTTAAAGCTGCTTCTATCGTCTTCTTCAATGAATCAAGCAATTCGTGTGGGAGCTTATGAAGCAGCTGATGTCGTCGATTAAGGAGGTGATCCAGCCGCAGGTTCCCCTACGGCTACCTTGTTACGACTTCACCCCAGTCATGAATCACACCGTGGTAACCGTCCTCCCGAAGGTTAGACTAGCTACTTCTGGTGCAACCCACTCCCATGGTGTGACGGGCGGTGTGTACAAGGCCCGGGAACGTATTCACCGCGACATTCTGATTCGCGATTACTAGCGATTCCGACTTCACGCAGTCGAGTTGCAGACTGCGATCCGGACTACGATCGGTTTTATGGGATTAGCTCCACCTCGCGGCTTGGCAACCCTTTGTACCGACCATTGTAGCACGTGTGTAGCCCAGGCCGTAAGGGCCATGATGACTTGACGTCATCCCCACCTTCCTCCGGTTTGTCACCGGCAGTCTCCTTAGAGTGCCCACCATAACGTGCTGGTAACTAAGGACAAGGGTTGCGCTCGTTACGGGACTTAACCCAACATCTCACGACACGAGCTGACGACAGCCATGCAGCACCTGTCTCAATGTTCCCGAAGGCACCAATCTATCTCTAGAAAGTTCATTGGATGTCAAGGCCTGGTAAGGTTCTTCGCGTTGCTTCGAATTAAACCACATGCTCCACCGCTTGTGCGGGCCCCCGTCAATTCATTTGAGTTTTAACCTTGCGGCCGTACTCCCCAGGCGGTCAACTTAATGCGTTAGCTGCGCCACTAAGAGCTCAAG
>NZ_FPBG01000008.1:0-27256 GCF_900116505.1 Pseudomonas sp. NFPP25
CGCCTACGCCAACGCCGGCGTCGACCCGGCGATCATGGGCATCGGCCCGGTCTCGGCCACCCGCCGCTGCCTGGACAAGGCCGGCTGGACCCTGGACCAACTGGACCTGATCGAAGCCAACGAAGCCTTCGCCGCGCAGTCGCTGTCGGTGGCCAAGGAACTGGAATGGGACGCCAGCAAGGTCAACGTCAACGGCGGTGCGATCGCCATCGGCCACCCGATTGGTGCATCGGGCTGCCGGGTGCTGGTGACCCTGCTGCATGAAATGATCAAGCGTGATGCCAAAAAGGGCCTGGCGACCCTGTGCATCGGCGGCGGCCAGGGCGTGGCCCTGGCGATCGAGCGCTAACCTCCGCACAAAACCGCCCTCCTTGTAGGAGCTGGCTTGCCAGCGAAGGCGCCCGTGAGAGCGCCTTCGCCAGCAAGCTGGCTCCTACAGGCAAGGCGTGCGCAGGATCGCTTTCGCCAGCAAGCTGGCTCCTACGGGGAAGGCGTGCGCAGGATGGTCTTTGCCAGCGAGTTTTTCCCGCTATGCCAGGTCCAGCTGTACGCCATCCACGGCACCATCGACTGTCCATTGGCGGGCCCAGTCGCTGTCTTGAACCACACTGCTATGGCCCTGGTAGACGACGCTCAACTGGGCAGCCTGGGCAGCATTGGCATTGCAGATCAGATACAGGTCGGCACTGGCATCCGCTTGCAGGACATAAAGAACCACGTTGCCCTGGGCAGGTATGTTGACGTTGGCCAGGTTGTTGCCCTGGGCGGTATTCCTGATGGCGACTTGCTGCGCAGCGGCGGTGTTGTTGCGTGCGTGAATGGCAATAGGCATTTTATTTGACTCCAGAAC
This sequence comes from Pseudomonas sp. NFPP25, assembly GCF_900116505.1. Lineage (NCBI taxonomy): Bacteria > Pseudomonadati > Pseudomonadota > Gammaproteobacteria > Pseudomonadales > Pseudomonadaceae > Pseudomonas > Pseudomonas sp. NFPP25. The sequence goes on from NZ_FPBG01000008.1 coordinate 851, forward strand.
TGGTCAGGGGGTTGAGTCGCTACGGTCCGGGCCTGCACCTGAGGCTTGCCACAAGATCGGCCGACCGCAGGGCTATCCTCGGTAACTGTCTGCCGCCATACGAGAGGGACATGTTTCCCTGAAACGCCAGCGCGCCCTCTTCACCAACAAGCTGAACATTGGGCCACGCCCCCCATCAGCCTGAGCGATTCACCCCTTGCCCTCCCTGCACTATCCGCCCGACCTGCTCTTGCAGTGCCTTGGCCTGGGTGCGCAGGGCTTCACTGAAACCCTCGACAAAACTCGACGAGGGCCGGTAATCCGGGCGGATCAGCATCACCCGATAGGGCACCGACAGCTGCAACGGTCGGATCGCCAGGCCGCGCCCGGCCTCTTCCATGGCACTCAAGGGATTGATGATCGCCACCCCGAGCCGCTGGCGCACCATGGCGCACACCGAAGCTGCGTTGGTGGTTTCCACCACTATCCGGCGATCCACCCCGGCCTGGCGAAAATGCTCATCCAGGGTCTGGCGGTAGATATCCAGGCCCGAGAGGTTGATGAAGTCCTGGCCGCGAAAATCCACAAGCGCCAGCCGTGGCCTGGCCAGCAGCGGATGGTCGTCCGCGAGGATGCAGACCATGTCGGCGCAGAACAGCAGTTCGCCCTGGGTGCCCCGGGGCAGGTGCTCGCTTTCGGTCAGGCCCAGGTCATGGCGCTGGGCGCTCAGGGCCTCTTCCAACAGCGGCGATTCCTGGGCGGTGATGCTCAGGCCGATGCCCGGGTGCTGCGCCTGGAACTGCTTGCACACCGGCGGCAGCAGGGTCTGGGAGAACAGCGGCAGGCAGCTCAGGCTCAACTGGCCGTGCTCGAAGCGGCGGATCGACTGGGCCACGCTGTTGATCCGCTCCAGCCCCACATAGGCCCGCTCGACTTCCTCCAGCAACAGCAGGGCCTGGGCCGTGGGCAGCAGGCGCCCGCCTTCACGATCGAACAGGCGCAAGCCGGAAAGCGTTTCCAGCCGGGCCAGCTCGCGACTCACGGTGGGCTGCGAAGTAAACAGCAGGCGCGCGGCGCCGGTGACGCTGCCGGCCTGCATGATGGCGCGGAACACTTCGATGTGCCGCAGGGAGATGTCCATGGCGGGAAACTCGCTTAATCAACCAATCCATATCAGATATGAATATATTGGCAAAGAATAGATATTTTCTTGAATAGCCACCAACGGGCATGCTGCCTCCATTCCCACTGATCACAGATTGCATTCGCCATGGCCATTCCATTTTCCCCCGCTCAACTTGTCGCCGCCGCCCGCCAGTACGGCACTCCACTGTGGTGCTATGACGCTGCCACCATCCAGGCGCGCATCGCCCAGTTGCAGGCGTTCGACGTGGTGCGCTACGCCCAGAAGGCCTCGTCCAACCTGCACCTGCTGCGCCTGATCCGCGAGGCCGGGGTACGGGTCGATGCGGTGTCCCTGGGGGAAATCGAACGCGCCCTGCTGGCCGGCTTCAGCCCGGTGGATGCCGGCATCGTCTTCACCTGCGACCTGTTCGACGAGGCCACCCTGGCCCGGGTGGTGGAACTGCAGGTGGAAGTCAACGCCGGCTCCATCGACATGCTCCGCCAGTTGGGGGAGAAATCCCCGGGGCACCGGGTCTGGCTGCGGATCAACCCGGGCTTCGGCCACGGCCACAGCCGCAAGACCAACACCGGTGGCGAAAACAGCAAGCACGGCATCTGGCACGACCAGATGAGCGAAGCCCTGGCAGTGATCCGCCAGCATGGCCTGCACCTGGTGGGCCTGCACATGCACATCGGCTCCGGGGTCGACTACGACCACCTGGAACAGGTGGGCGCAGCCATGGTGGCGGCGGTGAAATCCCTGGACCACGACCTCGAGGCCTTCTCCATCGGCGGCGGCCTGTCCACCCCCTACCGCGAGGGCGACACCCCGGTGGACGTGCAGCGTTACGCCAATGCCTGGAAAGTGGCGCGCCAGGAGATCGAGGCCTACCTGGGCCACGGCGTGCGCATGGAGATCGAACCGGGGCGCTTCCTGGTGGCCGAGGCCGGCTGCCTGGTCAGCGAAGTGCGGGTGGTGAAGACCGCCGGCCAGCATCACTTCGTGCTGGTGGACACCGGGTTCAACGACCTGATGCGCCCGGCCATGTACGGCGCCTACCACGGCATGAGCCTGCTGGACGCCGCCGGCCACCCGGTGGAGCGCCCGCAACAGCTGACCGTGGTCGGCGGCCCGCTGTGCGAGTCCGGCGACATCTTCACCCAGGACGACGAATGCCTGACCCCGCGCCCCCTGCCCCTGGCTCGGGTCGGCGACCTGCTGGTACTGCACGACACCGGCGCCTATGGCGCCAGCATGTCCTCCAACTACAACAGCCGCCCGCTGCTGCCGGAGGTGCTGTTCGAGAACGGCCAGCCGAAACTGATCCGCCGCCGCCAGCCACTGGCGGACCTGCTGGCGCTGGAACTGGGGCTGTAAGCCGCCCCTGGGTACTGACCGGCAAAGGGACACAGGGCACCCAGGCCCTGTGTTCGCCCGACCGTGTGTTCGAGGCGCCCCCCTGCCCTGGCAGCACTGAAAGTGCTTGTCCAGCCCGTTCCGTGGACAACGCTCCCCCCTTGAACTAAGAGTTAGGAGCCAGGAGTTCCTGGGCAAGGGAGAGCGCCATGTGCGAAGCAGACAAGGGCAAGAAAGAGCCTGGCAAGAGCGAGGGCGGCAGCGGGCTCACCTCGATCCTCAATCTCATTCCCAGCGTCTATTACGACCTGATTGCGCGGATCTGCCCGGGCATGGCGTTCTGGATCGTCCTGGCCTTCAAGTACCCCCACGAACAGCTGCAACCCCCCGATATTCTCGGCGGCGCCCTGTTGTTCGTGCTGATCATCCTCAGCTACGTGTCCGGTATCGTCTTCACCGGCTTCGCCCCGCTCTGGGACTGGCTATCCATCGCTACGCTGAACCGCTGCAGGTTCCTGGCGGCGCTGGTAGGCCTGGCAGATGCCCCGGCATCCTCCAGCTTCGCCAGGTGGAAGGCGGTGACCAGGCAACTGGATGAAGTCATCCAGGCAGATGACGGCGCCGGCAAGACCCTGGTCAAGGCGATGGCGGAGGTCAGCCTCTGCCAGAACCTGTTGACCGGCTGTATCGCCCTGGCCCTGATCGAAATCGGCTTCAGCGCCTGTGGGGCGCTGTCCATGGTCCAGCATCCCTGGTTCAACGGCTTTAGCGCCCTGGCCCTGCTCGTGGCGATGTACATGCGCCAGATGATGTTTCTCGGGCGGGTGAGCCATCTGCACCAACTCCATGTGACAGGCCACTAGAGCAGGTGCGCCCAGGGCCAGCCCCGCTACCAGGGCATCAGTTGCAGCCGCTCCGGCTGGTCGTTGACGCTATCGTCCTGCTTGCTGTCACCAGGCGCACAAGCGATCCAACTGGCCGGGTTCGGCCGGGTGCAGTGAGGGTCGGCCCAGCAGGTGGTTGTCCTGCAGGGCGCCGGGCGCATCATCGACAAAGCGCTGGGTACGGGTATCCAGCACGAAGAACGGATAGTTGGAACAGGAAAAGTCGTAGAACAGCTGCTTGACCGAACGGTGCTTGAGGTACTGATCGTTGCCGGACATCGCACAGTTCTGCACATGGCTGTCCTCGAAGCGCGGCCCATGGCTCCACTGGTAGCTCATGTAGGCGCCCATCGCCCAGTTGAACAGGGTGCGCTTGCTACCGTTCTTGTCGATGCGGTCCTGCGTTCAGTTGTCCTCGATCTCGTGGTCGTCGAGGATCATGTAGGTGGGTTTGTGCGCCAGCAGACGACTGATGAAGGGCGAGCCGGCCTCCTCGGACAGCCGGTTGCGCCCGGCGCTGAGCAAGGCCAGCAGCATCAGCAGCGCCGCTACGCCAAAGGTCCAGTGCATGCCGCGGGACACTGCCTCGACGCCGGCCTGCGGCCCCGAGCCCCAGGCGAACAGTGCGCCCATGGCCGCCGCGCCACTGATCAGCCCGAGGTTGCGCGACAGGCTCAGCAACCCCGCCGTCAGCCCACGCTGCTGCGGCGCCACATCACGCATCACCAGGCTGTTGTTGGCCGTCTGGAACAGCGCGTAGCTGGCGGTGACCAGGGCCAGCGGCAGCAGGTAGCCTGCCAGCCCCAGGCTCCGGGGCAGCAGCGCCAGCAGGCCCAGGCCGCCACACAACCCCAGCAGGCCGAGCCGGGACAGCGGCCGGGCACCGTAACGGTCCACCAGACGCCCGGCGGGGGCGCCGCACAGGGTCGCCACCAGCGGCCCCAGGGACAGGCTCAGGCCCACTGCCAGGCTCCCGAGCCCCAGCCCCCTGGCCAGGTAGAACGGCCCCACCACCAGGGTGGTCATGATCACCGTCGACACCAGCAGGCTCAGCCACAGGCTGCTGCGCAGTTGTGGACGGCGCAGCAGGGCCGGCTGGAACAGCGGCGCGGCGGCCCGGCGCTCGACACGCACCAAGAGCGCGACCCCGACCACGCTGGCCACCAGCAGGCCCAGGTTCAACGGCGCCAGCAAGTTGTGCCCCAGGGTCAGGGCCAGGGCATAGGCGCCCAGGCTCAAGGCCAGCAGCAGGCTGCCCGGCACATCGAAGGCACTGGCCGACGCCACAGGCCGGTCCGGTGGCAGGCAACGCCAGGCCAGTAACAGCGCCACCAACCCCAGGGGCACATTGACCAGGAACATCCAGCGCCAGCCGACGCTGGCCAGTATCAGGCCGCCGAGGGCCGGGCCCAGGGTGGTGCCCAGGGCCGACATACTGCCCAGCCAGCCCATCGCGGCCCCGGTGCGGGCCTTGGGCAGCGCGTCACCCACCAGGGCCATGCTCAGGGCCAGCATTACCGCCGCCCCCAGGCCCTGCAGCGTGCGGGCCGCCAGCAGCCAGCCCAGGCCCGGGGCCAGGCCGCAGCACAGCGAGGCCAGGGTGAACAGGGCGATCCCCGCCAGCAGCGCCCGGCGCCGGCCCCACTGGTCCCCCAGGCGCCCGGCGCTGGCGATCAGGGTGGTGATGGCCAGCAGGTAGGCCAGGACAATCCATTGCACCTGCTGGAACGACGCCTCAAGGGTCTGGGCCAGGCTCGGCAGCGCGGCATTGGCGATGCTGGTGTCCAGGGACGGCATCAGCATCGCCAGCGACAGGCTGGCCAGGGCCCGACGCGCACGGGGCGCCAGGGCTTCCTGGGGGGTGGCTTGGGACTCGGGAATGGGCATCGCACAGGCTCCGGCAAGGTGATGCCCGCCAGCCTAGGGCCAGCCGTGACCAGGCGGAAGGCGCAGCCTTTGCAGTTAATTGATGCATTCAACGCCATGCCAGCTGCCTGCGTGCTAAATTGCGCCGATGTCGACTCCCGATCTGAACCTGCTGCTGACCCTGGACGTACTGCTGGCCGAAGGCAGCGTGGCGCGGGCTGCCCAGCGCCTGCATCTGAGCCCCTCGGCCATGAGCCGGGCGCTGGCCCGCCTGCGCCAGGCCACCGGCGACCCGCTGCTGGTGCGCGCCGGGCGCGGCCTGGTGCCCACCCCTCGGGCCCTGGAGCTGCGCCAGCGCATCGGCCAACTGGTGGCAGACGCCCAGGCCGCCCTGCGCCCGGCCGAGCAGATCGACCTTGGCCGCCTGCAGCGCACCTTCACCCTGCGCAGCCGTGATGGTTTCGTCGAGAATTTCGGCCCGGCGCTGGTCAGTCGACTGCGGGCTGAAGCGCCCGGGGTGCGGGTGCATTTCGTACCCAAGCTGGACCGCGACAGCCAGCCCCTGCGCGATGCCAGCGTCGACCTGGAAACCGCGGTGATCGACGCCGACACCAGCCCCGAGTTGCGCACCCGGGCGCTGTTTCGCGATCGTTTTATCGGCGTGGTCCGCGCCGGTCACCCCTTGAGCCGGGGGCCGGTAAGCCTGGATGCCTACGTGGCTGGCGAACATATCCTCGCCGCCCACCAGGGCCATGCTCATGGGCGCATGGACGAGGCCCTGAAAGCCCTGGGCCTGGAACGACAGATCGTCACCCTGGTCAGCGGTTTTTCCGCCGCCCTGGCCCTGGCCCGGGGTTCGGACCTGATCGCCATGGTGCCCGAGCGCCACACCAGCAACCTGCGGCACGGCCTGCACGGTTTCAGCCTGCCGGTGCCCCTGCCGGAAATGACCATCTCCCTGCTCTGGCACCCGCGCATGGAGGCCGACCCGGCCCATCGCTGGTTGCGCCAGGTGGTGCATGAGCTGTGCAGCCAGAGCGCCCTCCCCGACCATCAGCCCGGCTGATCCACAACTTCATTAGCGAGATCCTGCATGTCTTCCAGCTCCCTGCGCCTGCTCTCCCTGAATCACCTGCCCGCTGCCGCCGCGTTGCTCTGGGGGCTGTCCCTGGCAATCGTCCGGGCCTGGCAACCGATAGATTATTTCTGGGAGAACTTCGCCGCCTACTGGCTGCCCCAGGGGCTGATTCTCGGCCTGCTGTTGTGCACCCGGCCCACGCCGGCGCTGTTCACCGGGGTGGCCCTGGCCCTGGCCGCGCACCTGCAACTGTTCTGCCTGTGGATCAGTTCCCCGGAAGGCGCCTTGGGCTGGCTGTTCTATCTGTTCGACTTTCCCGGCGCGCTGATCGGCGCCGCCATCGCCCGCTTCCTGGCCACGCGCGTGGCTCCCGGCAAGCCGTTGATCAATGGCCTGCTGGGGCTCGGCTGGGTGTCGTTGGGGCTGTTGCTGAACTTCAAGCTGATGATGTACAGCCAGATCTGATACGGGCCGGCGAATGCGGCCCGGGGGGACTGAAACCCGCCCGGGCCACCGACGGCCCGGGCAGACAATGCCTCAGTGATGGCCCTGGCTGAGGTTCGACAAGCGCCCGGACAGGGCCTGCATGGCCTCGCTGACCTTGTCCAGGGCCTGGGCGTCCCGGGCGTTGTCCTCGCTGATGCCGTGGATGCGCACCGCCAGTTCGTTGATCTCCTGGGTCACGTAGCTCTGCTGCTGGGCCGCCACGGCAATCTGCTGCGCCCGCTGGGAAATATCGTCGAAGCTGGTCACCGTGCTGGACAGCGCATCCGATGCACCGGACGCCTCGCCCACCGCCTGGCGGGTTCGTGTTTCGCCGGCCTGGATCGCCTGCACCGCCTGACGCGAGGCCTGCTGCAAGTCGTTGATCATGCCGCTGATCTCGTTGGCCGAGGTCTGGGTGCGGCCGGCCAGGGTCCGCACTTCGTCCGCCACCACGGCAAAGCCCCGGCCCTGCTCCCCGGCCCGGGCCGCTTCGATGGCGGCGTTCAGCGCCAGCAGGTTGGTCTGCTCGGAGATCGCCTTGATCACATCCAGCACCGCGCCGACCTGCTGGCTGTCCTGCTCCAGGCGCTGGATCACTGCCGCCGCCTCGGCCATTTCCGCGGACAACTGCTGGATCGACTGGCTGTTGGCATCGACCTTGTGCTGGCCCTCCTGCACCACCACCAGGGACTGGCGCGCGGTGTCGGCGCAATTGTTGGTGTTCTGCGCCACTTCCAGGGCACTGGAGGACATCTCGGTGATGGCCGTGGCCAACTGGGTGTTCTCCTGGCGCTGCTGCTCGGCACGCTGGGCCAGGGTGCTGCTGAGTTGACCCAGGCGCGCGGCTTCGTTCTGCAACTGCCGGGCTTCGCTGGCGATCTTCTGCAGCATTTGCCGCAACTGCCCGGCATAGCGGTTCACCGCGGCGCGCAAGGCGCCGATCTCGTCGGCCCGGGCCACGTGCAGCTCGGCGTTGTCGCTGGCCTGGCCACTGCCCAGGGCATCGATCTGCCGGGTGGTTTCTTCCAGTTGGGCAATCAGCTTGTGCCCGGCCAGCCAGGCAAAGAACAGCAGCAGCGCCAGCAACGGCAGGAGGAACAGCAGGATCTCGGTGGTCATGGCCCGGGCCAGGCCGGTGACCTTCTGCTCCGGGGTCACCAGGCCGATGGTCCAGCCGCTGCCGGGCATGCTGAACAGGCTGACCCGCGCCGCTTCCTGCAAGCGCCCGTCCTCGTCCAGGTCCAGGCTGCGCACCTGCCCGGTCGGTGCCGGCTTGGCCAGGGCCTCGGCCACCGGAAGCAACCAGGGTTGCTGCTTGCTCAGGGCGTCGAAGCTGAGCATCTGGCCCCCGCCGCCGGCCTGGGCATCAGGGAAATACAGCACGTTGCCGGCCTGGTCCAGGGCGAAGGCATAGCCGCCGGTGACCGCCCCCTGCTCCTTGAGGAAGCGCGCCAGGTCGTCCAGGCGCAGGTCGATGGTGGCGACCCCGGCAAAGGCACCGTCCTGGCGATAGGGCACGCTGCAGGTGGTCATCGGCACCTGGGTCACCGGGTCCTGGTAGGCCTCGGACCACAGGCAACGGCCCGGCGCGCTGTTGCGGGCGCCGGTGTACCAGGCTTCATGGTGATAACCGGCGCTGCCGGCGGCGTTGTAGTCATCGGAGAACGCCAGGGGCCCGGCATCGCTGCGGGCCCAGAAGAAACTGCGGCGCTCCACGCCGGGGGTGAAGGCATTGGGTTCTGGCCAGATGCCGCCCCCGGCGATCGCCTTGTCGCCTTCATGGTCGATCACCTTGGGCAGGGTAGCCATGACCAGCGCCTGCTCCTTGGGCAGCCCTTCCAGCAGGTGGGCCATGCTCGCGGTCACCCCTTCGATGCCCGCCAACTGCAACGCCAGCTGGCGAACGATGGCGCTGCCGGTCTGCTCGATCAGTGCCGAGCTTGCCTCCACCACTTTGGGCTGCCCCCGTAAGGTCATCACGGCAAATACCGCCAGCGCCGTGAACAGCAACAGCAACACACTGCCGAGGGTCAAACGATGAGACAGACGAACCGGTAGCAAGGCCATGACGAACTCCATATCAATAGGCATTCAGAGCTTATCGACCGGATGCAGGGTCCCTTGAACAAAGAGTGATGCCGCTGGCATTTTTCGTGCCCTCGGGAAACCATGGTCCACGTTTGACGAATGGGCTCAGTCCTATCCCGCCACACTCGTGAATCATCAGAGCCAGGTAAGACTGAAAACCGTCGGCACCGCCTGACGTCGACAGCCTCCTGAAGGCCCTTCGGCACTCCATTTGCAGCCAGGTACAGCCCAGGGTTGTCTGCACGCCGAGGCGATAGGCCTGCATCAGGCCGGCGAGTACCGCACTGGCACCAGTCATGCCACCTCGGTCTTTGCGCACTGACTTCACCGAGTCAGAAGTCATGCCTTGGCGTTCAAAGGCAACTCAAGTTCGGCGATCAGGCCAGCTATCGCTGAACTCCAGGTCCGTTGCTCCGAAAGGGTCATTGCCAGCTCTTCCGCCCTCTTGAACGTCGACTCACGGTCCATCAACGCTGCTTCAATCGCATTGGCCCAAGACTCAGCATCTACCGCCACGTCACGGGTAATGGGCACAACATGTCGCGCCGCCTGCTCCTTGGAGAGAATTTCCTTGAGCAACTGCCCCAATCCACTTTCTTCGGAAATCAATACAGGTGTGCCGGCAATGATCGCTTCGAGCCCTACCAGTCCGAACCCCTCGGCTCTGGATGGCATCAAAAGCAGGCTGGCCCGGCGCAGGTCGGCCTCCAATCTCGTGGGATCGACGGTGTAAGGCCGTACCAACACTTCCAGGCCTGGCGCCGCCGCCCACTCAAGGATTTGCTCTCGGGTTTCGTCGCCAGAACCCTTCGGCGCGCCTCGGACTATCAGTTCCAGGTTTTGTGCAACTCGCGCCTTGCGAACAACCTTTCCCATGGCCTGAGCAGCGATATCCAACCCTTTGATATTGGCGTCTTCCATACGCCCCATAGTCAGCACCGCCCATGGCTGGCCCAATGGGGGCTGGCGCGGCACGCCACTCTGGCGATCAAAGCCGGGGTCCAGCCTGACAGGAGACGGCAAACCCTCGGCATCCAGATCCCGCAGGAAACGCCCCTGCAACCGTGGACCGATAGTGACCACACGAGCAGCGTTGCGTGCCAGTTCCAGCTCGATGCGCGTGCGCTCTTCGGCACGCTGACCGGCATCATCCTCGCGCCCCCCTTTCAGCCACTCGATTTCATCGGGCGCCATGTGCACAAAGTGCAGGCGCCGCGCTTGGGGAAAGTGGTCCGTTGCCAAAACACTCGCAGCCGGGCCGGTGACACGCCCATGGCCAATAATGATGTCTGGAGTGAAGCCCGCAGGCAGTTCGGGGCGCCGAGTCAATGCTTCGTGGGGCTCCTGACCAGGCGTCGAGATGGGAGCAAATACCGTGACTCCCTCCTCGTTAATAGACGGGCCTGAACCCGGCTCAACCACGCATACCACTCGCGCACCTTGGCGAACAAAGGCCAGACAGAGATTTCGATTGAGGGTACTCAGGCCTCCCCGGCCGGACTGCCATTCCGTGGCTATGGCCAGTACCGACAGCGCATTGCTTTTCGACTGAGTCACTGAATGCGTGCTGGCATGATGCTGCGGCAGCACCGGTGGACCGAACTGCGGGCGACACATGTCTTGCTCAAGGCCTGTCAGGGCTTTGGGGAGAATAGGAGCCACCAAACCGGGATTGGCTTCACCGGTTGTGCCGATACGGTGGTCCCACTCCCGCAACAAAGCCGCTTGGACGCCATTGAGGGTGGCCGGGGCAGTCGTACCATCGGTGTAGATTGAGTAGTGTTTCGCTGCTGTGGCGTAGTCATTACATTGGGTTGCCACCATGCTGATCAACCATTGAATACCACTACGCGCTTCCGCACGGAAGGTGTTTGGGTACTTCGCCATAGCATTCTGCGCCGCCTCTGGATTGGCAGCCCCAAGATGGCTCACAACTTCGTGATTACAAAGATGGATATAGTGGGGATACTCAACTCGTAGCCCAGCAGCCAATGCTGCTGCTTGCGCCCACAAACCTTTCTGCTCAAGCACAATCACATCGGCTAATGCCACCTGGAGAACAAAGTTTCCACACTGAGAAATGTCTTCCCTGACTTTCTGCAATAACTGCAAATCTCCTGTCGACGCAGCACAAAATATGGCCTGCTCGGCCAGACGCTGTTCACTCCCCTTTGCAATAGCAGCTCCGGCAACAAGAATACCAACCGCTTGGGCCGGCCTGCCCAGATTAGCTAGGCATGCCCCTAGGAACTGATAAACCGAGAACAGATTCTTTTCTGGGGCAACCTTCTTTACTGCGGTTTGGGCAGCCACCACCGCAGCCTCACTCCCCTCAACTGATCGGACGAGCTTTATCCAGAGTACCCATGGATGACTGAAGTCCTGATCCTGCATTGATCGTTGCGCATGGGGCAGCGCCAGAGCCGCGTCTCCAGGCAAGTCGCGCGCCCTCAATAACTTCGCGTAGGTAAATTCGACGGCAGCAGGCCCAGGCTTGATCAAAAAAGCCTCAAGCAGAGAGATAACTCCATCGCGCTCGTACGTGCTGGTGGGCGTTCGGGCGGACCAGCCGAACGTTGAAACAATATATTCCTGAAGCGGAAGCAGCGAAGTATTCAGCTCATCTGGCGCATTGGCCTGAAGCAAATGAAAACGGGCACCTGAAAGTCGCAAGGCAATATCGGCATCGCGAGTTGATCGATTCAGCGCGAGCCCCAGAGCCCTGGCATGCCACCGACCAGCACGTAGATGAGCCTCCCTGAAGGCCACCTCCTGAGCTCGCAGCTTGGGGCCGAGCGTTTCGCGCACTGCCGGATGTATATCGTAGCGGCTACCTTTGGCTCCCAATAGATAGCGACTCTGGAGTTCCTCGGACAGGCCCGCTGAATCCGATCCGGCGACTGCAGCGATCAATCCCCAAGGCGCTGGATCGGGTAACACAGTCAACGCCTCTAGTAGCACACTCGCCTTTGGGGTAAGACCTTCGGCTGCCCGACGTACCAACTGACGCTCCAGCGCCGCCACCAACGCAGGATCAACCGGACCCTCGGGCGTGGCTTGAGCAGGGCCTAGCATGTCATCCAGGACATGAGTACGCAGGAGGTTGCCTAGCAAACGCAAGGCTCGGGGATTACCGCCCAGACGCCTGGCGACCTCGATACGCCTGGCCACGGGAAATTGCCCATCAGGATCGGTAGTACCCAAGGCATCCAGGACCATCTGTATCTGCTCATCGACAGAGGCTGGCGCGGTCAGGAAAGCCTGGTGGAACGGTTCAGTCCAATCGGCAGAGACCTCACGATTGGACACCAGCCAAAGACACCCTTCGTCTGCTACGCGAGTTCCCAGGCGGCCGAAGACATTACGCCACGCAGCAATTGGCAACGCAGAGCCCGGTTCCAGCAATCGCTGGAACTCATCAACCACCAGTAACCCGCCGCGCCTGAATACCTCCCGAGCCACTTCAGCAAATGTTGAACGCTGTTCACAGACACTCACCAGTTGCTCGTCAGCGCAGTCACGTAGTTCCTGAATCACCAGGGACTTCAGTTCCTCGTCGGTCGACAATGCCGCCTGCGGCACCTCGACATGCAACGCCAACCCTCCTCTAGCCCGCGCCCTGGCAACCAGTGGGCGCACCAGACGGTCGGTTTTGCCAATACCCGAAACCCCGGTAATCACCGCAGCGGCCCGCCGCTCCACTTGCCAGGCATGCCAAAGCTCCTCGGCAACAGCTTTGCGGTGCGCACCGGTCAATCCATGTAGATCTGTTGATTCGCTCATTACACTCGGCCTGGAACGTTGATCGTTGACAGCAATTCCGGACGACAGCGATTTGAGCAAAGGCAGGCGCGCAGAAACGGTTGAATCTAACAGAGGGCGGCATAGAGCCATAGCGTGTTGCGCGCCTTGAGATGCTGATCAAGACGTGCCGTGCTCAGTCCTGCTTGGCGCCCATGTACAGCTCGAAGTTCTCGATGTAGTCCGTGAGGTTCTCTTCCATCATCAGACGGAACTCCTCGACGAAATAATCCACCGCCTGCTGCTTGGCCGCCGCCAGCTCCTGGGCATTGCGGCACCCGCAGGCGCTGACCCAGGCGCTGAAACGGGAGTTGGCGTACATCAGCGACGCGCTGGCCTTGCCCCGGCTGCTGTCAGCGATATGGGAGTTGGCCAGCTCGATAACGGCGTCGGCGCGGTTGTAGAAATCCTGGTCGGTGTCATTGGCCACGGGGCGTTCCTCTGGCGGAGTGGGGAAAATAAAGCGCCGGAGTATAAGAGTTTTGTCCTCCTGCACCGACTACTTTCATCCCCAGGCCGCAGAAGCCGGGCTGCCGGCGAAGGGGCCCATGAGCCTTGCGCCAGGCTGGCAGCCGCTTTCGCTGGCAAGCCAGCGCCTACAGATGGGTGGGCGCCGGCAAGGCTCGCAGCTGTTCGGCCAGCAGGGCTTCACTCTTGCCCTGGGACAGCACCACGCTGTTATTGGCCGCTTGCAGCGCCTGTTGCAGGTGGTGCTCGCCCCGCTGCCGGTCGCCTTCAAGAATGGCTTGCAAGGCCAGGCAGCGCGGTCGCAGCCAGGGTGCGTTCCAATCCACTTCGGCGCTCATCGGCGTGTTGTTCAGGGGCGCGGCGTCACGCTGCAGCAAAGCGCGGCAGAACGCCAACTCGCCCCTCAACAACTCGATCAGGCCACTCATGCCGTTCAGTTGCGCCGACCGGGCCGCCAGCAATTGATCCAGTTCCTGCTCCATCTGCACCGCGGCCGGCCAGTCGCCCTGGTCCTGCCGGGCATTGAGGCGGCAGCCGAATGCGACCAGGGGCCCGGGCATGGGGCCTTCGGCCAGGCGCTGAAGATCGTCCACCGGCAATTGTGCGCTGGGCACCCCGGCCACGGTCAGGGCCAACAGGCGTGCCTGGGCCAGCTCCGGACGTTGATCGTCGCGATGCCGGTACCAGCCCAGCAGGAGCATGCCGTCGCTGGGCAATACCCGCCAGGCAGGCATCAGGTTACCCACCCCCATGGCCAGATTGATCACGGCAAACGCCAGGGCAATGGCCCCCGGCACCCCGGGCCAGGACAGCCCAAGCGCCAGGGAAGCGCCACCCACCAGCAGATTCAGCAGCGGCCCGCACAGGACCACCAGCATCCACTGCTGCCGCAGTGGCCGTTGCAGATTGCTCGCGGCAATCACATAGCCGCCCAGGCGATTGCGCTTGAGCTGCGGTGCCCAGCGCACCCGCCAGCCGCGCCGCAGCACCTGGATCTCCACGGCGGCCACCCGTACATGCAACACCGGCATCGCGCACCCGCGTGCCCCCAGGTAATGCCCGCCCTCATGCACCACCAACGCGACAACCCCCAACAGCGAAGCCAGGAACATCGCCAGAAAGGGCTGCAACCCGGACTTGATGGTGAACCCCAGCACCAGCGCGGCGATAAACCAGCCACTGAGCAGCACCAGGCGCTGCACAATCGTCAGCAGAGTGTTCAAGGCCTTGAGCCAGGTGTTGCCATCCATCGAGTACGTCCCTGAGAGAAAACCGACACTGAACCGGGCCCGCAGACTGCCAGCTTCGCCCCAGGAAACTCAACCGCTGATTCACCTCTCTATCACCCCGCCTCCTAACCGCAGGAGCCGGCTTGCCGGCGAAGGAGCCCGCGAGCCCTGCATACGCCTGGCGGCCGCTTTCGCTGGCAAGCCAGCTCCTACGACGCGGGGCAAAGTGCCCCTCTCCCATCAATATCAAAACCCACCGTAGGAGCCGGCTTGCCGGCGAAGGGGCCCGCGAGCCCTGCATATGACTGGCGGATGCTTTCGCTGGCAAGCCAGCTCCTACGACGCGGGGCAGAGTGCCCCGCTCCCATCAATATCAAAACCCACCGTAGGAGCCGGCTTGCCGGCGAAGGGGCCCGCGAGCCCTGCATATGACTGGCGGATGCTTTCGCTGGCAAGCCAGCTCCTACGATGCGGGGCAAAGTGCCCCGCTCCCATTAATATCAATACCCACCGTAGGAACCGGCTTGCCGGCGAAGGGGCCCTTGAGCCCTGCATACGGCTGGCGGTCGCTTTCGCTGGCAAGCCAGCTCCTACGAGGATGCGGGGGGCCAGTGGCGGGCCAGGACCGCGGAGATGCGCGGTTCGCGGTCGATGCGTTGCAGCAGGGCGAGAAAATCGGGATGGCTATCGCGCAGGTGCTCTCGCGCACCGGACCAGCGCGACACCACTGCCGCCTGGATATCCAGGGCACCCGGCGCCGCACCGCCGAAATATGGTCGCGACGCAAACTGCTCGGCGAACAGCCCCCAACTGCGATACAGGCGCTCGGCCGCGGCGGCGCGCACCCGGGCCTTGAGCGGTTCGTCGGGGTCGCTGATCCAGCGTTCCGGGTAGTCGAGGATGCCGATGGCCGAATAGCAGTTGGCGGCGATGTACACCAGGCCGCGGATCACCTGGGCCCGGGCCGACGCTGGCACAGGCAGCAACCCGGAGTCGGGAAACTCCAGGCCCAGGTGGATCAGGATCGCCGCGCTTTCGGTGAGGATGCTGCCATCGGGCAGTTGCAGGGTGGGAATCTGCAACAGCGGATTGAGCCGTGCCAGGGCCTCGCGCCCGGGGCTGTCCTCCCAGGGCGCGGCCTCGATGCGGCGGTAGGCCAGCTGGCAGTACTCCAGGGCGATCTCGACGATGGCCGAGCCGGTGCCCTGGCTTCCATACAGGTGATACATGGCGACAACCTCCTTGATGACCCGGGCCCATTAGCCCTTTCACGACAGGGCGTGGCATTGCACCTGCAGTACTTGCTCGCTCAGTGGCCGCGCCTCGATCCGCACCGGCAAGAATGCCTCGATCACCCGGATATTGCTCTGCAGGTGCTCGGTCATGCACGGCGTGGTGAAGCTGCCGCCACCGGCCAGGGCCATGGGCAGCAACAGTTGATCGGCCAGGTGTTCCGCCACTGCGGCACCGGAGTCCAGCCAGTCCCGGGCCTGATCGATGGCGCCGTCGGCGACCTTCTCCGCCCGCAGGCTGTTCTGGCCGAAACCGCAAAACAGCTCGGTCAGGTGCTCGAAGGCGAACTCCAGCAGCAGCACATTGCCCGGGCCGTACTCTTCATCCAGCAGCACCGGGGTGAGCTGCTCGCGAGGCAGTTGCAGGCGATCGTGCACCCGGCGCAACTCGCGTTCCGCCACATGCTCGGGCAGGCCCGCGCTCAAGGCCCAGGCTCGACTGCCGAGCAATGCTCCGCGCTCTTGAAGATGCAAGGGTTGCAGCTCCGAAGGCTGGATAAAGGCCTCCAGTTCGCCACCGCCGGCCGGGACAAAACCATGGCGCAGCAGCTGCAGTTCCACCCGCCCGCCCATGCGCCGCAGTTGCGGCAGCCAGGCCTGCTGGAGGAAATCCACCGGCGGCGCCAGGGGGTTGTGGGTGCCGCCGCTGATGCTCACGCGGCTCGGCTGCGGCGCTCGCAGCAAGGCCGGCAGCAGGGTCTGCAGCACCAGGGTGCAACTGCCGGCGGTGCCAATGGCGAAGCGGTAGTCGCCGCCGCGGATCGGCCCCGGCTCGAAGCTCAGGACCTGGGAGCCAAGCTCGGCCCCAGTGGTTCTGGCGCCACATACCTGGGCCGCCGCCAGCACCGCGGTCAGGTGCTGGCGCAACAGCCCCGGGCGGCTGCGCCGGGCGCGAATATTATGGATACGCAGGGTCTTGCCGGTGAGCATCGACAGGCTCAGGGCGCTGCGCAGTACCTGGCCGCCGCCGATGGCGCCGTCCAGTTCGATTACATCCTGTTTCATCACATTCCTCAGGCGTAGTGCCGGACCGTTTCCCGCAGGTAAGCGTCCAGCAACGCGTTGTCTTCATGGGTACGCACCAGTTTCGGCACCGGGCGTTCCAGCTCGGCGGCGATAAAGGCGTGCAGTGCCGGGCGTCGCGGTCCGTAGGCGGACTCGTCGGCGCAGCGTTTCAAAACCAGCAGCTCGGCCACCTCGTCCAGCAGTGGCTGATGGTCGACGGTGGTCAGCAGGTCGGCGAAGGTCATCGGCGGTCGGCCGCGCCCCTGGTCGATCCAGCGCACCGCGAGCAAGGGCCGCAGGACGTAGAAGTACTTCTTGAAGCGCACGCTGTCGCCTTGCAGGTAACCGCGAAAGTTCTTCCTGGCCATCGACAGATAATGGTTGCGCGCCGCCGGCGGGCTGTAGAACGCCTCGGCCAGCTCGCGCAGGCGCTCGGCGGCGGTCGGTTCGCTGCGGTACACCAGGGGCGAATCCAGCCATTCCAGCAGGGTCGGGTTGGACTTGCGCAACAGCCCCAGGGTCTTGCGCAGTTCCCAGCCGCTGATGTCCAGCTCGTCGTCCAGGGGCCGCTCGATCACGTCGCGCCCGGCATCCACCTGGATGAACCATTCGGGCTTTTCCACATAGACGAAACGCACATCGTAATCGCTGTCGGTAGAGGCAAAGCCCCAGGCCCGACTGCCGGATTCGCAGGCATACAGCACCTGCACATTGCGCTCGCGCTCGATCCGCGCCAGCTCGGCCAATACCCGTTCGCGCATGGCGCTGCTCAGGGGATGGCGCTCCAGATGTTCCATGATCCTTTTCCTTGTTCAATCCGTGGCGCTGGCGGCCAGCACACTCAGGGTCCGGCGCACGGGGTTCCACACCGTCAGGCACCAGACGCCCCACCACTCCAGGCCTTCGTCGAAATATTCACTCCAGGGCAGCCAATGCGGGCCCATGGCCGGGGCCTGACAATCCAGCTCCAGGTCGCCCACCCAGTTGATCACCTGGGGCTGCTGCTGGAGATCGAGCCCCAGCAGGTCCAGCCATTGGCCGTACACCTGGCGGGCCTGCTCGGCCCCACCCGGGAAATGCAGCCCGTACGGTGGCTGGCAAAACGCCCGGTACAAGGCCCAGTCCTGCTGCTCCGGGTCTTCGCAAACCAGTTGCCGGACCTGCTGCGGGCTGAGCCGCTCAGGCAGTGCCCGCTCCGGTTCCCAGCGCATCTGCGGTTCACCAACGTCGGCGTAGCGCGGGTCCTGGCGCAGCTTTTTCCAGGCCTCACGGCGCCTGGCCATCAGGTGCTGATACAGGTGCTGCAAGCCCTGGCGATGCAAGGCCTGATTCACCTCGACACCCGGCTCCACCGCCAGCCGCACAAAATCGAACACGCAAAACGCCGCTTCCAGCTGTTGGCGCAGCGCCTGGCTGTGCTCATCTTCAACCGGGGTCAACATGGCGGTTCTCCTTTCCTCACAACAGCCGCTGGACCGAACCGGCGGGTAATTCCCCGGCGGCTTCCATCGCCTGCAAGCGTTGCACCATGGCCTCGCGCAGGGGCTTGGGGGTCACCGGGTCGAACATCCCGTAGCGGCTGTCGCACCAGCGCGCCAGGGCCTCACGCCAATAGGCGGCGTCACTGCCGCCCTGCCCCAGGCGCCACAGCAGGTACTCCAACTGACGCCAGCCCGGTTTGAGGGCCAGCATGGCCCAGCGTCGCGCCTTGGGCAGATCGTGCCAATGCTGGTCCAGACGCTGCTCCAGGGCCTCGTCGAATACCGCCCACGGCTGCTGGCGCAACAGGCCCAGGGCGCAGTCGAAGACCTTGTCCGAGGCATCGTCCAGGGCCGCCAGTTGCTCGGCCATGCCACGTTCACCCAGGGTTTGCAGGGCCTGCAGGCGCACGCTCAGCGCCGGCGAAGCCAGGGCCTGGCGCACCATGGCATCGGCCTGTGGCTCCTGCAGCTCCCTGACCAACCCCAGTAGCCCCAGCCACTGGCGCTTGTTGCCCGGGGCCGGCTGCTGCAAGCGGGCCAGCAGCACTGCCCGCGGGTCCAGCCCATGGCGCGGCGCGGCCCAGTGAGCCAGGCAACGCAAGGCCCCCGAAGGGTCGAGCAGGGCCTGCGCCAGATACTCGCGACAATCGGCCAGGCGCGACAGCAGCAGCCGCAGGGCCTTGACCCGCACACTGGCGCCGCAGCTGCGCATCACCTCTTCCAGCAAGGGCAGCGCCTGCTCATCGGGCAGTTCGGCGCAGGCGTCCACCGCCATCTGCCGCACGCTGACCTCCGGGTGGCGCAGGGCCATGGCCAGCAGCGCCGGTCGGTCCTCGACGCCCTTGAGCAACAGCTCGAAGACAAAGCGCGCAGCCTTGCCCCGGCAAGTGCCAAAGGCCCCTTGCACCTGGTCGCGCACCTGGGCCAGTTGCAACACGGCGCTGGCCCGCTCCAGGGTCGCGCCGTGGTCGGCGCGCTGCTTGCCGGCCAGGGCCAGCAGCGGTGCCAGGGTCTGCAACAGCAGCCCGGCATGCTCCGGCACCCAATAGGCCTCGACCGCCGCGGCGGCCTCCTGGCGAACCTGGGGCACCCAGTCGTTGAGGCGCTCCAGCAAAGCCACCAGGGCCTCTGCCGAAGGCTGCGCGGCCAGCCCGCGCACCGCGGCCTGACGCACGAAACCGTTGCCGAAGCGGCTCAGCTCCAGCCAGGCGCTGTGCCTGTCCAACTCGTCCATCACCTCCCGCACGCGGCGGGCTTCGTAGTCGCTCAGCTGGTACTGCCAGCCGGGCGGGGTTGCTATCAATGCATCCATGTCGTCCATTGCTCTACCCCTTAACGCACACCACCTGACGCAGGGTGTGCAGCACTTCCACCAGCTCGCGCTGGGCGTGCATCACTTGGTCGATGTCCTTGTAGGCCATCGGGATTTCATCGATCACCGCTTCGTCCTTACGGCACTCCACATGGGCGGTCGCGCGGATCTGGTCGGCCAGGGTGAAGGTGTTCTTGGCCTTGGTGCGGCTCATGGTACGCCCCGCGCCGTGGCTGCAGGAGCAGAACGCCTCCTCGTTACCCAATCCGCGGACAATGAAGCTCTTGGCCCCCATCGAACCCGGAATGATCCCCAGCTCGCCCTTCTTCGCCGACACCGCCCCCTTGCGGGTCACCAGCACCTCTTCACCGAAGTGGCGCTCCTTCTGCACGTAGTTGTGGTGGCAGTTGACTGCCTCCAGCGCCACCTCGAAGGGCTTGCTGATCACCTTGCGGGTGGCCTGGATCACCAGTTGCATCATCAGCTCACGGTTCTGCCGGGCGAAATCCTGGGCCCAGGCCACCGCTTCCACGTAATCGTTGAAGTGCTGGCTGCCTTCCTCGAAATAGGCCAGGTCGCGGTCCGGCAGGTTGGCGATGTGCTGGCGCATATCGGCCTGGGCCAGGTGAATGAACAGGTTGCCGATGGCGTTACCTACGCCACGGGAACCGCTGTGGAGCATGAACCAGACCCGGTTGGCCTCATCCAGGCAGACCTCGATGAAGTGGTTACCCCCGCCGAGGGTTCCCAGGTGCTTGCGGTTGTTGCTGTTGGCCAGGGCCGGGTACTTATCGGTGATCGCCTTGAAACGTGGGTGCAGCGCAGCCCAGGCCTGGTCGGCCTGATTCGGCACGTCGCCCCAGGCGCCCTTATCGCGACCGCTACGGGGCGAGGTACGACCGTGAGGCACCGCCGCCTCGATGGCGCTACGCAATCCGGCCAGGTTATCCGGCAGGTCGGAGGCGGTCAGCGAAGTACGGGCGGCGATCATTCCGCAGCCGATATCCACCCCGACCGCAGCCGGGATGATCGCGCCCACCGTGGGGATCACGCTACCGATGGTCGAACCCTTACCCAGGTGCACGTCGGGCATCACCGCCAGGTGCTTGAAGATGAACGGCATCTTCGCAGTGTTCATCAATTGCTGGCGGGCTTCGTTTTCCACCGGCACGCCCTGGGTCCACATCTTGATCGGCTTGCCGTTGGCGACTTCCAGCAATTGGTAGGTCTTGTGTTCCATGTCGTTGACTCTTTTTCCTGTGGCCGCGGATACGGCCTTGTTCAATAGGGTGCGCAGGAGCCGGGTCGCAGCAGACGATCTCAGGGGTCTCTTCGCTGGCAAGCCAGCTCCTACGCAATTGCGGTGTTCGGTGCAAACGGCGACAAGTGGAGGTGAAACATGCAGCGCGCTCTGCCTCTGAGCTAGCACCTTGCGGTGAACGGGACTCGAACCCGCGACCACGCTGTCCTGTAGTTCCACCGGCATTCGCCGGGTCAATCGGTGCAGGCCGGGCCTGCGGGCAGCGACAAGGGAACAGGCACATTTGCTCTACCGACTGAGCTACAGCCTTGCGGCTGGCGGGGTTCGAACCCGCGACACGATGTAGTACCCGTGGCATTCGCTGCCATCCCGCCGAGGCGGGGGGAAAAGATGCGACGACAAGGAGTCGATGAAACGGTGCACTCGCGTTCTGACCATTGAACCACGGCGCCGTTTTCCGGCACCGGCGGGAATCGAACCCGCATCTCGAACCTTGGATGTAGTTCCATCAGCATTCGTCGCAAAAACTGCAAAAAAGGTGGCACGACAAAAGAAGTGACTGATCGCCGGATTCGAACCGGCTTGACCAATATGTACAGCCACTGGCATTCGTGCCGTCACCGGCCCTGACAAGAGTTGCTGAGACGCCTTTGGATGTAGTCACAGCGGCATTCAGGGCCAATGAGCAAAAAATCTGTGGTGTGCGCCGGCTGGCCGGCGCACGGTGTGTTTCATCCTCTACCGATCAGCGTTACATCGCCTCGATAGCCTTTACCCAGTGCTGCGCACCGTAATTGCCCGCAGTGAACTGCTCGATCACATCGAACACCGCGTCACTGAAGCCGCCGACGTTGAGGATGTCCTCGCGGTCCGGTGCCTGGGTCGTGGCCCCGGGCTGCATGTCGATGCACACCAGCTTCGCCTGCGGGTTGATGGCCCGGATCCGCTCCCACTGGCGCATCGTTTCCGTGGCGCCGTGGCGCCGCGCATCGATCCACGACTCGTTGTCCGAGACCAGGATCAGCGTGTCCACGCGGCTCTTGGCATTGGCCAGCTGTGCCAGGGGCGCCGAGCAGTTGGTGCCGCCCCCGCCGATGTTCGCCAGCTTCTGCGCATTGCTCATCACGCTGTCCCGCGGGTTGAGGTGGATGTTCACCACCCCACGCTCGAACGGCATGACCCGCGCCGCCGGCTGCTTGCGCAACACCGCGGCCGCCACCAGTGCCGCCACATCGATGCAGCGCACCGCGGTGGTGGCGCCCTGGCGATAGCCAGTGACCGGGCTGTGCATCGAGCCCGAGACATCCGGGCAGACCACCACGTTGCCCGCCAGCGCCGGCACGTTGGCCAGGGACAGCTCCAGGGCATCCTGCAGCGCCTCGCGGACCGGCTGCGGCACCTCGTCACCGGCCATGCGGTAGGCCGCCAGCAACTGGTACGGGTAGACCCGGGCCTTGGCCACCTCCCCCGCATCCGCCAGCCGCGCCGCCACGTACTCGGTACAACCCGGCACCTGGAACGCGCCGTGGCGCGCCAGGGTATTGAGGTTCATGCGCAGCCCCTGCCAGCCCATGTTGCGGGCCTGCCCGGCCCATTGTTCGGCGCTCAGTGTCTCGTTGCCGAGCAACTGGAACGGCACCTGGGGC
Organism: Pseudomonas sp. NFPP25; assembly: GCF_900116505.1. Taxonomy (NCBI): domain Bacteria; kingdom Pseudomonadati; phylum Pseudomonadota; class Gammaproteobacteria; order Pseudomonadales; family Pseudomonadaceae; genus Pseudomonas; species Pseudomonas sp. NFPP25. The sequence continues at coordinate 23,209 of NZ_FPBG01000008.1, forward strand.
ACTTCCCGGGTCGCTCCGCTGCGAAACGCCAGCAGGTCCCGGGTCAACTCAGGCAGCGCCTGCACATCCACCGGCTTGCCGATCAACCAGGCAAAGAAGGCTTCACGCCAGGCCTCGCTTGGCTTGGGGTGAACCATCTTCACCACGTCCGCCAGGGACGGCTGGTTGCCGATCGAGGCCTGCAACAGCTGGCGCTCGGTGGCGCTGTTCAACCAGTTCTGCACCAGGCGCTTGGGCTGCGAACCCAGGGATTTGCGCCCGGTCACGCCGCTGCGCAGGATCTGCACGAAGTTGCGCAGCATCTTGCCGTTGTCCACCACCTGGGCGAACAGCTCCGGCACCAGGGCCGAGCGTTGCGCGGTCAGTGCCGCCAGCAGCAGCGCCGGCATGTCCTTCATATGGCCTTGCTGCCGAGCGTAACGGGCGGCCTGGGCGACGAAGCGGCTGTCCAGCTCGCTCACCAGTTGCAGCACCGCTTCCAACTGGCCTTCAGGCGAGGTGTAGAAGGTCGAGTTCAAGCAACCGGTGACCGCCAGCTGGGCCAGGCGATGCTTGGCGTTGTAGGCATAGGCCCCGGCCTTGGAAGCGTTCAGGGTGGTGCTCGCTGGCGCTTTTGCCTGTTGGGTGTTGAACAGCTGGAAGTTGGCCATCTTGGCGTCTCGCTCTGTTGTCTTGTTCGTTGCCAGAGATATTGCAGCCGCTGTGCCAGGTTTTGATTTTCCAACAAATTATTTTTTATCTAATTGATTTATAAGGTTTTTTATTTTTTATCATTTTTTCATCACGTATCCGGCAAGACAAACGCCTCGATAATTTTATATCTTTGCTTATCGTTTTTTATCTCCAGGTATAAACATGTCGAACAAGCCCACGGTCGCCATAGGTTTTGTCGGTTCCACCCTCGATCGCGTCGGCAAGGGTGCCAACCGCTGGAGCCATTGGCGGCCCACGGTCGGTCTGTGCCAGCAGCAGGATGTGCTGATCAACCGCCTGGAACTGATCCATGGCCTGGACGCGCGGGATGTCAGCCTGGCCGAACGGGTGGCCAACGACGTGCGCCAGGTGTCGCCGGAAACCGAGGTGCGCCTGCACCCCATGGGCCTGAACAATCCCTGGGATTTCGAGGAGGTGTACGGCGCCCTGCACGACTTCACCAGCGCCTACCCGTTCGACACCGAGCGCGAGGACTACCTGGTGCACATCACCACCGGCACCCACGTGGCGCAGATCTGCTGGTTCCTGCTGACCGAGGCGCGCTACCTCCCTGCCCGGCTGATCCAGACCTCGCCGGCGCGGCGCCGCGACCCGGACCAGCACGCCACCGGCACCCACGCCCTGATCGACCTCGACCTGTCGCGCTACGACCGCATCGCCTCACGTTTTGCCCACAAGCGCCTGGAGGGCCTGGCCTTCCTCAAGTCCGGGATCGCCACCCGCAACCCGGCATTCAACCGCTCCATCGAGCAGATCGAACGGGTCGCCGTGCGCTCCAGGGCACCGATGCTGCTGATCGGCCCCACCGGTGCCGGCAAGTCGTTCCTGGCCCGGCGCATCTATGAGCTCAAGCGTGGCCGGCACCAGGTGCAGGGGCGCTTTGTCGAGGTCAACTGCGCCACCCTGCGTGGGGACGGGGCCATGTCGGCACTGTTCGGCCATATCAAGGGCGCCTTCACCGGCGCCCAGAATGCCCGTGAAGGCCTGCTGCGGGCGGCGGATGGCGGCATGCTGTTTCTCGACGAGATCGGTGAACTGGGGCTGGACGAACAGGCCATGCTGCTCAAGGCCATCGAGGAGAAGCGCTTCTTTCCCATGGGTTCGGACCAGGAGGTGCAGAGCGATTTCCTGATCATCGCCGGCACCCACCGCGACCTGCGTGGCCGGGTGGCCCAGGGGCTGTTCCGCGAGGACCTGTATGCGCGGATCAACCTCTGGACCTTCAACCTTCCGGGGCTGGCGGGGCGCCGCGAAGACATCGAACCGAACATCGATTTCGAGCTGGAGCGTCACGCCCGGGAACAAGGGCAGCTGGTGCGCTTCAACCTTGAAGCGCGGCGACGCTACCTGACCTTTGCCAGCTCCAGCGAAGCGGCGTGGCTGGGCAACTTCCGCGAGCTGTCGGCCTCCATCACCCGCATGGCCACCCTGGCCGACAGCGGACGCATCGACCAGGCCCAGGTCGAGGAGGAAATCCAGCGCCTGCGCCACGCCTGGGGGCTGGAGAACCAAGAGGACGAACTGCAGAAACTGCTGGGCGACGATGTGGAGCTGGACCTGTTCGACCGCCTGCAACTCAAGGCAGTGATTGCCGAGTGCCGCCGCGCCGACAGCCTGTCGGAGGCGGGGCGCCGGCTGTTCGGCGTGTCACGCCTGGGCAAGGCCAACCCCAACGACGCCGACCGCCTGCGCAAATACCTGGCGCGTTTCGGCCTGGATTGGAAACAGCTGTAGCCGCTGGCGCAGGCTGCGAACGGCCCGCAGGGACGCAGGGCTTTCAAGATCGATAGAGGTTTGGCTGGCGATTGCCAAGCAAGGTCCTGCGGACCTTTGCGCAGCTTCGCGGGCTCAGCAGCGGCTACAGGGCTACGGTTGGGACGGCGAAGACGCCGCTGGCCCGGGCCACTTCCTGTTCGCCGACCCGCAGCACCACGGTGGCAAAGGCCATCTGCCGGCCACGCTTGGCATGCTCCAGGTGCACCTCGATCCATTCCCCGACCTGCACCGCCCCCAGGTAGTCGAGGGTCATGCTGGCGGTGATCAACGGCAAGGGCGGATCGCTGGAAAACGCCATGGCGTAGCCCATGCCGATGTCCGCCAGGGTGGCGATGATGCCGCCATGCACCGTGCCCCGGCCGTTGGCGTGCCGGGCATCGGCCCGCAGGCCGACGCGCAGTTCGCTGCCACTGCCGCAGCCGTAGACCGGGCCGATCAGTTCCAGCAGCGGGCTGCTGCGGGGCAAGGGGGCAAAGCCTGGGGGAATAGCCGACTCGCGCATGACGCACTCCTTGATCTGCGCCGAAACACCGTCGTCCCGGGCTGACACAGGTGTAGTCCTGAACCCGCGCCGCGCCTATCAGCATCAGCCAGGAAAATTGTCGCCGATAAGCCAAGCCGGGATCGTGGTCTTTCCCCGAACGACGGTAAGATGCGCACCTGCGACCCTGTCGCCGATTCATCCCTCAAGGAGCCCCCATGCAGCATCAGGACGATCACCCTGCAAAATTCCGTCGACTGGCCCTGGCCCTGTTCGGCGCCCTGGCCCTCAGCGCCTGCTCTCCCGGCGACCACAACAGCAGCGCCGTGGCCTTGGGCGGGGCCCAGGGCAAGGCCGGCGCGCAATTGGCCTATGAGCATGAACTGAGCCTGTCGCTGCCAGCCGAGCAGATCGGTCCGCGCCTGGCGCAAACCCGCGAAGCCTGCGAGAAGGCCCAGTTCGGCCCGTGCAATATCCTGCGCCTGGAACAGGGCAAGTACCGCGCCCAGGTGACGCTGCGAATAGTCCCGGACGGTGTGGAGCCCATCGTCCAGCAGGCCTCCCAGGGCGCGGAACTGGGCGAGCGCATCACCAGCGCCGAAGACCTGGCCGATGCCGTGGCCGATGTGCAGCGCCAGCAGCAGCGGCTCAAGGCCCAGCAGCAGCGCCTGGACGAACTGGCGGCGCGCAAGGACATCAGCGTCAGCGACCTGATTGCCCTGAGCCGGGAACAGGCCGGCATCGAGAACGACCTGCAGGCCCTGGCCCAGACCGCCGCCGGCCAGCAACGCCGCCTGGACACCAACCTCCTGACCCTGAAGTTCCTGCCCAGCGACGGCGTCCAGCGCGAATCCAGCCTCAAGCGCGCCTTCAGCAACCTGCTGGACAACCTGGCCGACGGCACCGCCGAGGCCCTGGAGAAAGGCAGCTATGTGCTGCCCTTCGTGATCCTGGCCTTCCCCCTGGTGCTGCTGTGGGTCTGGCTGTGGCGCAAATTCGTACGCCGGCGCCCCTGACCCCACCCCGTAGGAGCCGGCTTGCCGGCGAAGAGGCCCGCAAGCCTTGCACCGCCCTGGC
>NZ_FPBG01000008.1:27313-326097 GCF_900116505.1 Pseudomonas sp. NFPP25
CCCCGTAGGAGCCGGCTTGCCGGCGAAGAGGCCCTCAAGCCTTGCACCGCCCTGGCGAACGCCTTCGCTGGCAAGCCAGCTCCTACCGCACGCAGGCGGTCAGGCTTGCAGCGCCAGTTGCAGGCGCTCCAGGCCAATGCCGAAGCCGGCACCCTGGCGATAGGCGCCTGCCCCCACCACTTGCTGCTGCGCCCCCAGGCGCGGGCAGCGCACTTCGAAACCCTCGCCATTGAGGTAGTAGGTCAGGCCGCGCTTGACCCCGAGGTTGAGCTGGTATTCCAGGCCCAAGGCGTCGAGAAAGCCCACGCACAGCGCCCGCGCCTGCTCCAGGGCGCGCTGCGGATCGGGGCCGAGAATCTCCAGGCCCAACTGGGTGAACTCGCGGTAGCGCCCGGCTTGCGGCCGCTCGTAGCGATAGCAGCGGGCAACGTAGAAGAAGGCCGCCTGCTCGCGCCCCGCCAGCAGCTCGCCGGCGGTTTCCTGGAACAGCGCGGTGGCTTCCGGGATCAGGCAGCAAGGCCGCCCGGCCTTGTCGTTGAAGGCCCACATCTGGCCGATGACTTCGCTGCCGCCGGCCTTCTCGATAAAGGTGTCCTGGCCCCACAGCGCCGGGACAATGACTTCTTCAGCGCCCGCTTCGATGAAGCCAGCTCCGGAAGCGTCCTTCCAGGGTTCGCAGGGTGGCGGCTTGTTCGCCGGTGATCATTCGAGTGCCACGTAACATGGTCATGGGTCATTCCTCTGGTTTTTTGACAGGCAATAAAAAAGGCGCCTTGTGGGGCGCCTTGGTTTTTTTCATCGAAGGTCAGTGATCGCGATTGCTCGATGACTGACGGCTCGACGCGCACAAGCGACCACGGCCCCGGAGATGAGGTCGATGGTGATGAAGGCGGGAGACGAGCCGGGAAAAATTCATGGCGCATCCTGCCACGCCGCCCCCGGGCCTGACAAGCAAGCACCTGCGCCCCGCACAACAGTGCCCCCCTGTGGAAGCCGGCTTGCCGGCGAAGAGGCCCTGCATCGCCCTGGCGGCCGCCTTCGCTGGCAAGCCAGCTCCTACAGCGGGCGTTGCAGGCAGCGCTGGTAGCGTTCGTCCACCCGTTTGGCGAACCAGGCGGTGGTCAGCTGGCGGGTGATCTTCGGGCTCTTGAGTTCGATACCGGGCAGTTGCTGGCGCGGTACGGGCTTGCCCGCCGTGCGATCGGCCAGGGCGAACACCTGACGGTACAGCTCGGTTTCTTCGAAGTCCTGGCGGTCGCCCTTCTCCAGCTGGGCGCGGATCTGCGGGTTACGCAGCCCCAGCTGCTTGCCCAGGGTGCGCACCGCCAGCTCGGTGCTGCCGGGCATGACCGAGCCGTAGCGGATCAGGTCGCCATCCAGCGCCAGCCTGATCCCGCTGGCCCGGCTCACCGCGCTCTGGAACGCCGCGTTGCGGCTGGCGTACCAGCCGGCGTTGAAATCGGCGAAACGGTACAACGGCTGCGGGTAGTCCACCGGGTAGCCCAACAGGTGGGCGATGCCGAAATACAGGCCGCCGCGGCGGCTGAAGACCTCATGACGGATGGAGTCCTGCACCGGGTAGGGATAGCCCTGGGCATGCTGCTGGGCGAACTCGATGCTGACCTGCATCGGCCCACCGGTGTGCACCGGGTTGAAGCCGCCGAACAGGGTCTTGCCCAGGGGCACCATGCCGATGAAGTCATCGAAGATCGCACTCAATTCCTTCTCGCTGCGGGCACTGGCCAGGCGCTGGCTGTAGGACTGGCCGTCCGGGCCGCGCACTTGCAGGGCGGCGCTGACCAGCAGCGCCGGCACATGCACCTTGGCCGCGCGGCGGTCGATCTCTTGCCGGGCGATGCGCCCCAGGCCCGGCACCGTCGGGTCGACCTGGAAGGTGGACTCCTGCTCGGTCACCGCCAGCACCGCGCACAGGTTGCTCTGGCTCGGCTCAAGGCCCTGGGCGCTGAAGGCCACCTGGATGTCCCGGGCCCAGCCCGGGCGGTCCGCCACCTGGGCCGGCAGCAGGCGCAGGATCCGGGCCTGGGTCTGTTCGGGGGTCAGTGTTGGTGCCTGGGGGCCGCGCTGGCTGGCGCAACCGGCCAGCAGCGACAGGCCCAGGAAGCAACTGAGAAGACGAGAGGAAATCATGGGGCTCCGCGAGATGGCTGGGCGAGGGCCGTGCAAGTAAAGCAGCGGCTGGGGCGTTCGACCAAGGAATGCGAGCGCTGTTCCCGCCGCGGCCCTTGTAGCCGCTGCCGCAGGCTGCGTAGCAGACGCCGCGCCCCTGAGGCCTCTGCGGGATCGGCGGGAGATCGCCAGGCAAGGTCCTGCGGACCTTTGCGCAGCTTCGCGGGCTCAGCAGCGGCTACAGGCTAGAATCCTTCTATTGGCGGTGTGGCTGGGTGTATTTTGATGACCCCCGACCTCGGTGTGGCGCCCAGCCCTGACCCCGCGCCTGCCCTCAATGGAGTGATGCCCGGATGTTGACCCTGGATTTCCTGATCACCAGCCTGATCGTCGTGCTGATTCCCGGCAGCGGCGTGATCCTGACCATTTCCACCGCCCTGGTGGCCGGCAAGCGCGCCAGCCTGTTCACCGCCATCGGCTGCACCGCCGGGATTGTCCCGCACCTGCTGGCCTCGATCCTAGGCCTGTCGGCCATCCTGCACTCCAGCGCGCTGGCCTTCCAGGGCCTGAAGTTCGCCGGCGTCGCCTACCTGCTGTACCTGGCCTACGCCACCTGGCGCGACCGCTCGGCCTTCGCCGTGGACAGCAACGCCGTCAGCCATGGCCCCGGCGCGCTGATGCTCAAGGCCTGCCTGCTGAATATCCTCAACCCCAAGCTGACCCTCTTCTTCCTGGCCTTCCTGCCCCAGTTCATCGCCCATGACGGCAGTGACCCGATCCCGCAGATGCTGCTCCTGAGCGGCGTGTTCATGGCCATGACCTTCTTCGTGTTCGTGCTCTATGGCCTGCTGGCCAACCTGTTCCGCACCGCGGTGATCGAATCGCCCCAGGTGCAGAACTGGCTGCGCCGCAGCTTTGCCGCAAGCTTCGCCGGGCTCGGCCTGAACCTGGCCTTCGCCCAGCGCTGAGCCCGGCGGCAGCCGCCTGCATGACCTTGATCGTCTACCGAGGGCAAGCCCATGAATTGCAGCGACGTACTGATCATCGGCGCCGGCCCCACCGGCCTGGTCCTGGCGCTCTGGCTGCGCCGGCAGGGGGTCAAGGTGCGGATCATCGACAAGACCCCAGGCCCGGGCACTACCTCCCGGGCCCTGGCGGTGCAGGCGCGAACCCTTGAGCTGTACCGCCAGCTGGACCTGACCCGGGCCATCGTCGAGCGCGGCCACCATGTGCCGGCGGTGAACCTCTGGGTCAAGGGCGAGCGCGCCGCCCACCTGCCGTTCAACGCCATCGGCGAAGACCTGACGCCCTACCCCTTCCTGCAGATCTTTCCTCAGGACGAACACGAGCAACTGCTGATCGAACGCCTGGCGCTGCAGGGGGTGGAGGTCGAACGCAACACCGAGCTGCTGGCCTTCACCGACCACGGCCACCTGATCAACGCCCGCCTGCGCGGCCCCGACGGGCGCGAAGAACACTGCCAGGCCTTCTACCTGGCCGGCTGCGACGGCGCCCGCTCCACGGTGCGCAAGACCCTGGGCACCGGCTTTCCCGGCGGCACCTACCAGCAGGTGTTCTACGTCGCGGATGTGCAGGCCAGCGGCCCGAGCATCGACGGCCAGTTGCACGTGGACCTGGACGACGCCGACTTTCTCGCGGTGTTCCCCCTGGCCCAGAGCGGCCGCGCACGGCTGATCGGCACGGTGCGCGACGAGCGTGCCGAGCACCCGGAGAACCTGCGCTTCGAGGATGTCAGCCAGCGCGCCATGCGCCAGCTCAAGGTCGAGGTGGCCCAGGTCAACTGGTTCTCCACCTACAAGGTGCATCACCGGGTGGCCGAGCAGTTTCGCACCGGCCGGGTGTTCCTCCTCGGGGACGCCGCCCACGTGCACAGCCCGGCCGGCGGCCAGGGCATGAACACCGGGATCGGCGACGCCATCAACCTGGCCTGGAAACTGGCAGCGGTACTGAGCGGCAAGAGTGCCGAGCGCCTGCTGGAAACCTACGCCACCGAACGCATGGAGCTCGCCCGGCGCCTGGTGGCCACCACCGACCGGGTGTTCAGCTTCGCCACCGCCGACGGCCCGGTGGCCTACCTGGCGCGCACCCGCCTGGCGCCCCTGCTGCTGCCGAAGATCGCCGCCTTCGACAGCGCCCGGGAGTTTCTCTTCCGTACCGTGTCGCAGATCACCCTGAACTACCGCGGCATGCCCCTGAGCGCCGGCGGCGTCGGCCCGGTGCACGGCGGCGACCGCCTGCCCTGGGTGCGCGATGGTGAACACGACAACTTCGACAGCCTGGAGTACCTGGGCTGGCAGGTGCATGTCTACGGCGTCACCAGTGACGCCCTGCGCGACTGGTGCACCGCGCACCAGGTGCCGTTGCGCACCTTCGACTGGCGCCCGGCCCATGCCGCCGCGGGGCTGGCGCGCAACGCCTTCTACCTGCTGCGCCCGGACACCTACGTGGCCCTGGCCGAGCGCTCGGCCGACCCGCGCGTGCTGGAGCGCTACTTCCGCGAACGGGAGATCTCCCCGCAGAGCGCCGCCCCCTCCCTCAAGCCCCGATGAAAGGCTGCTTGATCTGCCCCCAGCGCCGGGCGAACTGCTCCGGCGTGGCCGCCGCGATCCGCTTCAGGTCCCGGGGGTAATCCACACCGGGGGCCTCCTGGGGGCGCCAGGCACTGAACTGGCCATTGCTGGCCCGCAGGATGTAGCCGCTATCCTGGCACTGCTCGCTGACCAGAAACAGCACCCCCGGCGTCACCCAGTCCGGCTTGAGTTCCGGCGGCTCCTCGCTGACGCCCCACATGCGGGTCTTGGCCACCGGCGACACCGCGTTGACCCGGATCCCGTGCTCCGCCCCTTCCTGGCCCAGGGCATTCATGATCCCGACCTGGGCCATCTTGCCCGCGCAGTAGGCCAGCAGCCCCGGCTGGGCATATTCCGGGTACAGCGCACGGTCGGAGGTGGTCAACAGCAGCCGCGGTGCGGCGGACTGCCGCAGATGGGGCCAGGCATGCCTGGCCAGCCAGATGGGCGCATACAGGTTGATCCCCAGCATGCGCTCGAGAAACCCGGCGTCGGTCTGCTCCAGCGCCTGGTAGCCAACCCAGCCGGCGTTGTGAATCAGGATATCCAGGCTGCCAAAGGCCTCCAGGGTGCGCTGCACCAGCCCCTGGCAACCGGCCTCGGTGCCCAGGTCGGCGGTGTCGGCCAGCGCCCTGGCACCGCTGGCCCGCAAGGCCCGCACCGCATCATGGGCGACACTGTCATCCGCCCCGCTGCCGCTGCCGTCACTCCCGCAATCGCTGATCACCACCTGGGCACCACGACGGGCCAGGGCCCGTGCATAACTCAAGCCCAGGCCGCGCCCGGCGCCGGTGACAATCGCCGTTCTGCCGCTGAAATCCATGCTCTTCCCTCCTGTGTGAATTCCAGGGTAACAGCATGAAAATCAGTGACTTAATACTAAATTCCAGGTTCTGTGAGAGGTTTTTGATATCAATGAATTCGCTGTGAAACCATGAGCCTTGGGGTTTACAGTCCCACAGCCCCCAGCCAGGAAGCATCGCCATGATCGAAACGCGCCTGTTGCGCCAGTTCATCGCCGTCGCCGAAGAACTGCACTTTCACAAGGCCGCCACGCGCCTGCACATGGCCCAGCCGCCCCTGAGCCAGGCCATCGCCCGCCTGGAGGAAAAACTCGGTTTCAGCCTGCTGCGGCGCAATCGTCGAGGCGTGGCCCTGACCCCGGCCGGGGCGGATTTTCTGCACAGCGCCCGGCGCACCCTGGCTACCCTGGAACAGGGCATCGAGCAGGCGCGCCATATTGCCCAGGGCCTGGCCGGCAGCCTGCGCGTCAGTAGCCTGTCACTGGCCGGCTACCCGAGCTTGCTCGCCCGCCTGCGGGGATTTCGCCAGGCCTTGCCCGAGGTGCGCCTGGAACTGCGGGAACTGCCTTCGGCCGAGCAGCTCAAGGGCTTGCTCGGCGGCGACATCGACCTGGCGTTCATGCGTGAGCTGCCGCTGCCCGAAGGGCAGATAGCCTCGCGCCTGATCCTCGATGAGCCGATCGTCATCGCCCTGCCCCACGACCACCCCCAGGCCCAGGCGCCAGAGGTGGACCTGCGGGAGCTGGCCAACGACGACTTCGTGTTCACGCCCCAGGCCCTGGGCAGCGGCTACCACAACCAGTTGATGGCGCTGTGCAGCGCGGCCGGGTTCACCCCGAAGGTGGTCCAGGAAGTGGCCCGGGTCCAGACCCAGCTGGGCCTGGTGGGCTGCGGTTTCGGCGTGGCCCTGGTGCCCCGCTCGATGGCCGATGCGGTGCTGCAGGGCAGCGTCGCCTACCGCCCGCTGCGGGCCATGGGCACGCAGCCCGGGCCAAGCATCGGGCTGTACATGAACTGGCACCGGGACAACCCTTCGCCACAGCTGCAGCGTTTCATGGCCTTGCTCGACGCCGGGCCCGGGGCCTGAAGCGGCCGTGCAGAAGGTCTGCGCGGCCGCCACCAGGCCTTAGAAGTCGGCCTTGACCGACAGGGTGAGGTTGCGCGGGTCACCGTAGAAATTGCCGAAGCCTTCGGTGCCGATGGTGGTGTAGTAGCGCTTGTCCAGCAGGTTGTTGCCGTTCAGCGCCAGGGACCAGGTGTCGTCGATGCGGTAACCGATGCGGCCGTTCCAGATCGCATAGCCGGCCTGGCGGATGTGGTTGCCGCTGGTGGGCGAGACCCGGTAGTTGTCACTCTGGGCGTTGACCCCGGCCCCCACGGTGAAGCGCTCCAGGGCACCTCCCAGCTGATAGTCGCCCCAGACCCGCAGCAGGTGGCGCGGCACGTAGGTGGTGAACGGCAAGCCGTTGTTGGCGCTGTTGGCATCCTCCAGGGTCTTGGTCTGGGTGTAGGTGTAGCCGGCCAGCACTTGCAGGCGTTCGATCACCTCACCGCTGAGCTCCGCTTCAAAGCCCTGGGCGCGGACCTTGCCCGAGTTCAGCGAGCAGGTGCTGTCCGGGCAGGCCGGGTCGTCCTGCTGCGCGTCCTGCTGGATGGTGCGGAACAGGCTGAAGGCGCTGTTGAGGCGGCCATCGAACCACTCGCCCTTGATCCCCAGCTCGTAGCTCTTGCCCACCAGCGGCTTGAGGGAGGCGCCGTCCAGGGTCCGATAGCTGCCCTGGGGGGTGAAGATGCTGGAGTAGCTGGCGTAGGCCGTGAGGTTGTCGTTGAGGTCGTACAGCACCCCGGCGAACGGCGTGACCTCGCCGGTTTCCTTGGATCGGGCACTGCTGGGCGTGCGCGTATCGCGCCAGTAGGCCACCGAATCGTTCTGCGACTTGTACCAGCTGACCCGGCTGCCCATGACCAGGGTCAGCGGGTCGGCCAGCTTCAGGCGCACAGTGGAATACAACCCTTGCTGCTGGATCCGCAGATCAGTGGGGCCGCCCCGGGTGGAGTTGCTTTCGTAGTAGCTGTCGTCGGGCTTGGGCAGGTGGTGATCGGGGTCCAGCACGTTCTGCCGCTGGGGCAAGCCGGCCACGGCGTAGAAGTCGTCCTTGATCGAGCGGCTGGCGTTGGCGCCGAAGGTCAGCTCGTGCTCCTGGCCAAAGGCCTGGAAGTGCCCGTCGACATAGGCATCGAAGCCGTAGTCCACCTGGTCGTAGTCGTAGATGCTGCCCAGCATCAGGGTGCTGGAACGGCTGGCCCCCACCGGCACCGAACCGCTGGGGAAGGCGTACTCGATATCCTGGGTATTGCGGGTGTAGACCCCGGCCACCTTCAGCGCCCAGTCGTCGTTGAGTTGCTGGCGCAGGTCGGCGAAATAGGTCGCGCGCTTGCTGCGCGAGTTGTTCCAGGCGGTGTTCAGGCAGGTGGAACGGCCCAGCTTGAGGTCGCTGCCGTCGCTGTAGCGCGGCAGGCCGCCCCAGCACGGGCGCGAGTCGACGTCTTCATAGGCCATGCCCAGGCCCAGGGTGGTGGCGTCGCTGAGGTCGAAATCCAGGGCGCCGTAGTAGACCTGGTCCTTGCGCTCGCCCAGGTCGTAGAAGTACTGCCGGGTCTGCTGGGTCACCACCGCCCGGCCGCGGACGGTACCGGCATCGTTCAACGGCCCGCCGGTGTCCACCTGGGCCCGGTAGTTGTCCCAGCTGCCGGCGGACATCGTCAATTCGGTGTGCGGCGTGGCCTGGCCGCGCTTGCGCACGAAGTTCACCGAGCCGGCAGTGCCGCCCGCACCCTTGAGCATGCCGGCAGCGCCGCGCAGGATCTCCACCCGGTCATAGAAGGCCATGTCGCTGCTGAAGCTGTCGGCCTGTACGTAGCTGCTACCCATGTCCAGGGGCACGCCGTCGTACTGGTACTGGCCGGTCATGCGAAAGCCCCGGGAGTAGAAATACTTGCCGCCCATGGGCGAGTCGTAAAGGGTGATGCCCGGAGTCTTCTCCATCACCTGGTCAATGGTGTTGAGGTTCTGGTCATCGAGCATCTTGCGGGTGATCACGGTCACCGACTGCGGGGTTTCCTTGAGCGAGTGCTGGCCCTTGCCGATGGTGACCGCGCCGGTGGTGTAGGAACCGGAATACTCGGTGGTGGCTCCCAGCTCCTGGCCCTGCACCTGGGTGGTGCCCAGCTCCAGAGCGCCGCTGCCCTGGGGCACGGGGCGCAGCACGAAGCTGCCGTTGCTCTGTGGCTCGGCCTGCCAGCCGCTGCCGGCGAGAATCCGCGCAAAGCCTTCCTGTACCCCGTATTCACCCTTGAGCCCCGCCGAACGCAGGCCGGCGGTCTGCCGGGCATCGAAGGAAATGGCCGCGCCGGCAGCGCTGGCGTAACGGCTCAGCACCTCGGTCAGGTCACCGGCGGCAATATCGAAGCGGCGCACCGCGGTCTGTTCGCTGGCCGCCACTGCGGTCAACGGCAGCAGTGCCGCCCCGTAGACCGCCAGTGCGCCCCAAAGCCCGACCTTGATCGCCTGGGCCAACTTCGACTTGTGAACATCAGACATGCTTTGCCTTCCCCGCTAACGAAAATGAATCCACTGGGGGATAAGCCGGACCAGGAGGGGCAAACATGCAAAGACCATTGAATTTTTTTTCGCCCCGCGGATTCAACCCACGCGGCTATCGCAAACCCGTACCCAGTAGCGGGTGTAGCGCTTGATCTGCAGGGAGAAACCGCTTTCCAGCGCCGCCAGGGCGCGGTCAGTGTCATCGATGGGGAAGGCCCCGGAGATCTTCAGCCCGGCAATCTGCGGATCGCACTGCACAACCCCGCGGCGGTAGCGCGACAGGTCGGCCAGCAATTCCCCCAGGGGGCGGTCGATGGCGATGATGCTGCCCTGGCGCCAGGCACCCACCGCGGCATCGTTGGGCCGCAGCGCGGCAAAGCCCCCGGCGCTGAACGCCAGTTGCTGGCCGGCCTCGACCCGACGCGGCGCAAGGCCTGCGCCCAGGCTGACCTGCACCGCGTGCTCCAGCACCGCCACCTGCTCCTCACGCTCATCGCTGCGCAGCACGAAGCGAGTGCCCAGGGCCAGCACCTCGGCGTCCCGGGTGAAGACCCGGAACGGCCGCTGCAAGGGATCGGCAGCGGTGCTGACCAGCATCTCGCCCCACAACAGCTGCACCTTGCGTTGCTGGCTGTCGAACTGCACGTTGATCGAGGTGTTGGTATTGAGCAGCAGCGAAGTGCCGTCCGCCAGGCGCACTTGCCGGCGCTCGCCGATCTGGGTGCGATAATCCGCCAGCAGTTGCTGGGCGCTGTCGCTGCGCCAGCCCAGCCAGCCCAGGGAACCGGCCGAGGCCAGCACCACCAGGTTGCGCATCAGCTCGCGGCGCGAGCGCCCTGCCCCGCGCAAGGTGGAACCGGCCAGGCCGCCGGGCAGTGCCGACATCTGCTCGCCCATTTGCTGCATGCGCTCCCACGCCTGGCGGTGCAAGGGGTCGGCGGCCAGCCATTCGCGCCAGGCGGCCTGCTCCTGCTCGCTGGCGCTGCCGGAGCGCAATTGCGCGTACCAGCGTGCCGCGCCGCTGATGGCCTGGCGCTCGCCGACGCTCAGTTGCAGGCCGGCGAAACTCATGACAGCTGCATCCGCATCTGCATCAGGCAGCAATGCTCCATGGCCTTGGCCATGTAGTTGCTCACGCTGCGCACGGAAATCTGCAGGCGCTCGGCGATCTGCTCGTAGGTCAGGCCGTCGCACTGGGACAGCAGGAAAGCCTGTTTCACCTTGGGCCCCAGGCCATCCAGCAGCCGGTCGATTTCCATCAGTGCCTGGAACAGCACGCTCTGCTCCTCCGGCGACGGGTGCTCGCCCTCGGGCACCAGCGCCAGGGCTTCGAGGTAGGCCTGCTCCAGGGAACGCCGGCGAAACAGATCGATCAGCAGGCCCCGGGCAATGCGCGACAGGTAGGGCCGCGGCTCACGGATCTCCACTGCGTTGCGCGCCTTGAGCACCCGCACGAAGGTGTCCTGGGCCAGGTCGGCGGCATCGAAGGCGTTGCCCAGGCGCTGGCGCAACCAGCCCTGCAGCCAGCCATGGTGATGGGTGTAGAGGTCGGTGACGGCACAGCGCAGGGATAAGTCGTCGGCGGGCATGACAGTAAGGATTCATATTTGATAATGAATCGCATTGTCATGTAGAGGCGGAAGTCTTGGCAATAGCCACGAACGCCGGGCGACGTTCGTGGCAGTACTGCGGGGCCTAATCAGATCCCGGCCAGGGCCAGGTCCATGGCGAAGTAGGTGAAGATCAGATCGGCGCCGGCACGCTTGATCGAACCCAGGGTTTCGCGCACCACTCGCTGCTCGTCGATGGCGCCGGCCTGGGCGCCGAACTTGATCATCGCGTACTCGCCGCTGACCTGGTACGCCGCCACCGGCAGGCGCGAGGCCTCGCGGATGTCGCGGATGATGTCCAGGTAGGCCCCGGCGGGCTTGACCATCAGCGAGTCGGCGCCTTCCTGCTCGTCCAGCAAGGACTCGCGCACCGCTTCGCGGCGGTTCATCGGGTTCATCTGGTAGCTCTTGCGATCGCCCTTGAGCGCGCTGCCGCCGGCTTCACGGAACGGGCCATAGAGCGCCGAGGCGAACTTGGTGGAATAGGCCATGATCGGCGTCTGGGTGAAGCCGGCGGCATCCAGGGCGCGGCGGATGGCCTGGACCTGACCGTCCATGGCCGCCGACGGCGCGATCACATCGGCGCCGGCACGGGCCGCAGCCACCGCCTGCTTGCCGAGGTTGAGCAGGGTCTGGTCGTTGTCCACTTCATGGCCGTGCATGACCCCGCAGTGGCCGTGATCGGTGTATTCGCAGAAGCAGGTGTCGGACATCACGATCATCTCCGGCACCGCATCCTTGGCGATGCGCGACATGCGCGACACCAGGCCGTTTTCCTTCCAGGTATCGCTGCCGTCGCAGTCCAGGTGGTGGGAGACGCCGAAGGTCATCACCGACTTGATCCCGGCGCGGGCGTAGCGCTCGATCTCGCCGGCCAACCTGGATTCGGGAATGCGCATCACCCCGGGCATGCTCTTGATCGGCACGAAATCGTCGATTTCTTCCTCGACGAAAATCGGCAGCACCAGGTCGTTGAGGGTGAATTCGGTTTCCTGGAACAGGCTGCGCAGTTGTTCGGAGCGACGCAGGCGACGCGGACGGGCTTCTGGGAACTGGCTGGACATGATTTTTCCTAAGGCTGAGCGCGAAACAACACGAGCTATGGCGAAAAAAGGCTGAAAGCTTATGCCCGCAGCCGCCCCGGTACAAACCCGCACGGCTCAAGAGAGTCTTGCCCAAGCCGTAACAATGCCCTTGAGGCCCCGCGATCCAAGGGGTATCGGTCACTCGACGCGGCCAGCCTGCGACCATCTGACGCAACAGCGGCAGCCGCCATTGAAAAACCTGCGTGCGACAAATCCGGCGGTTGGCCGCTTGCAGCAGCTCCTGGCTCCCGCACGGGTGTGCACACTACGGCGGCTCGCTGCCCTGCAAATTGAGGGTGTAGTCCTTCAGAGGCGTTTTGAAGTAGGCCATGCCGGTATCGTCAACCT
The DNA here is from genome assembly GCF_900116505.1 of Pseudomonas sp. NFPP25. Classification (NCBI taxonomy): domain Bacteria; kingdom Pseudomonadati; phylum Pseudomonadota; class Gammaproteobacteria; order Pseudomonadales; family Pseudomonadaceae; genus Pseudomonas; species Pseudomonas sp. NFPP25. The sequence goes on from NZ_FPBG01000008.1 coordinate 39,482, forward strand.
TTCCCCTGAGCACGATCTTCTTGATCCGGTCGGCAATTTCATCGGCAGCGTTTTCGGACTGAATCGTCGCTTCGATACACTCGCCAGGCCGGTAACCCACAGTTCGAACGATCAGATTGAGATCGACGTAATGGTCAGCCTCGCGACCCACCACGCGACGATTTTCCGGGCCCTGGGTCCAATATATCTCCACGACTTTGCCGGCCGATGGCTTGAGCGGCAGGTTGCACGTGGCATTCACCGCCACGCCCTTGTCCCCTGGCGTGGCCGCCACGCTGGCGGATGTCGCGGATTCGCTCCCCGGTGTATTACCAGGCAAGGTTGCCGGGCCGGGCGGTTGTTTGACCGCTGTGGTTTGTGCAATGCAAAGCAGTGGATCAAGCGCCAGCAAACCCAGCAGGCCTGCCCGCAGCATCCAGCCCTTCCAGGACACAACCTGGGCCCAGGCGCACAGGAGCCGTGCCTGCCTGTGCGTGGCGGTGCCTGCAAAATCGCCAGGTGCCAGCGCGCTCATGGATGCCTCGGTCCAGTGGGCGAAGGTGTGTTCTCGCACGTTTGCTCACTGCTTGGGAAAAGCCGCAGGTGCCCTTCGATGCAGGTTCGTGCCGTGCCGCCGATCCAGATTTCATCGCCGATCTGTTCCACGTCAATCCGCCCTGCCCGCCCCATGCTCAGGCCCTGGCTGACGCGGTAGCGCGCCGGTGCCAGCCCGGCGCCCAGCAACCACTGGGCGATGCCGGCATTGAGGCTGCCGGTGGCCGGGTCTTCGGGCATGCCATCACCGGCGATAAAGGCCCGTACCTCGAACTGCGCGTCGCTGTCATCACGCTCGGGGTCACAGGGCGCGATCACCCCGACCGCCAGACCGATCAGCGCCGGGTAGTCCGGTTGCAGGTCCAGCACCTGCTGGCGTTCGCCGAGCATCACCGCCAGCCAGCCGGCGCCGTTGTCGACCCACTGCGCCTGCACGATGTCCCCGGGCGTAAGGCGCAGGCCACGGCGCACCTGCTCCAGCACCTGGGGCTCCACCGGGCCGGCCTTGAGCAGCGGCGGCGCGAGAAAGGCCAACTGATCGCCCTGGCGGCGGATGCGCACCAGGCCCACTTCGCACTCCTGGATGATCTCCTCGCCCCGGGGCACGCCGCCGGCTTCGAGCCAGGCGTGGCAACTGCCCAGGGTCGGGTGGCCGGCGAAGGGCAATTCCTGGGTGGTGGTGAAGATCCGCAGGCGGTAGTCGGCCCGGGGATCGCGGGGCTGGAGCAGAAAGGTGGTTTCGCTGAGGTTGGTCCAGTTGGCGAAGGTGGCCATGCGCTCGGTGCTGAGCTCGTCAGCGTTGAATACCACGGCCAAGGGGTTGCCTTTGAGGGGAGTCGAGCTGAAGACATCGACTTGCTTGAAACTTAAGGGGCGCATGCAAAAATTCCTGTTTCTTAATAAGGCCCAGCGTTATGAGGCACAACGTTGGCTGTAGCCGCTGCCGAGCCAGGGCGAGGCTGCGAAAGAGCGGGCTGCGTTCGGTACGCAGGCCCTGGCTTGGCGCCCCCAGACACCCCCCTGGCATTCTTGGGATCGCCGCCACCGCTGCGCGCTCGTGCACAGCCTGCGGCAGCGGCTACAGGGCGTGCGTGCGTCAAGAAACCTTGGGAATCTCCAACCCGCGGATCACCGCCGGGCGCGCCACGAATTTGGCCAGCACTCGCTTGACCTCGGGGAAGTTGTCGATGCCCACCAATTCACCCGCCTCATAGAACCCGATCAGATTGCGAATCCACGGAAAGGTCGCGATATCGGCAATGGTATAGCGCTCGCCCATGATCCACTCGCGCCCCCCCAGGTGCTTGTCCAGCACCCCCAACAGACGCTTGGCCTCGTTCACGTAGCGCTCCAGCGGCCGCTTGTCCTCGTACTCCCTGCCGGCAAACTTGTTGAAGAACCCCACCTGCCCGAACATCGGGCCGATGCCGCCCATCTGGAACATCAGCCACTGGATGGTTTCATAACGCGCCGCCGACTCCTGGGCCAGCAGTTGCCCGCTCTTGTCCGCCAGGTAGATCAGGATCGCCCCCGACTCGAACAGCGCCAGCGGCTGGTCCCCCGGGCCGTGGGGGTCGAGAATCGCCGGGATCTTGTTGTTCGGGCTGACACTGAGGAACTGCGGGGTCATCTGGTCCTGGGTCTCGAAGCTGACCCGATGCGCCTCGTAGGGCAGGCCGATCTCTTCGAGCATGATCGAGACCTTGACCCCGTTGGGGGTCGGCAAGGAATACAACTGAATCCACTCAGGGAATTGCGCAGGCCATTTCTGGGTGACGGCAAAGGCGGAAAGATCGCTCATGACAGGCTTCCAGTCTCAATCAAAGGGGGGTGGCGCCACGGATGGGCAACGGCGGGGAATTATCCGCCGGGTTTTCTTAAATCGGCAACATGCAGCGCTTAAGCTGCCTGCAATCGAACCAAAAGCCGTTCAGGGACTCATAAGCCACGGCCCGATCAGGCCATGAGCAACGACAGGGAACATGGGTTTGTCAGCCTCACGCATCGCACTTGAAGAATGACCGCACCATGAACCTGCCCCGCCGCCTTGCCCGCCACTGCAAGCACCGTCGCTACCTGCCGTTGCCGGCCCTGTTGCTGGGCGGCGCCCTGTGCCTGTCCCTGGAATCCAGCGCCAGCCGCGCGCAACCGGTGGACGGCACCCAGACCCTGGTGTTCCTGCGCCACGCGGAAAAGCCCGCCGGCGGCCTCGGGCAGCTCAACTGCCAGGGCCTGAACCGGGCCATCGACCTGGCCTCGCTGCTGCCGGAGAAATTCGGCAAGGCGCAGTACGTGTTCGCCGCCAACCCCACGCGCAACGTCGAGGAAGGCGAGCTGGACAACTCCTACAGCTATATCCGCCCGCTGATGACCATCAGCCCCAGCGCCATCAAGCTCGGCCTGCCGGTGAACATCGACTTTGCCGCCAATGACACCAGCGACCTGGCGGACGAGCTGCTGCATGACCGCTACCACAACTCGATCATCTACACCGCCTGGTCCCACGGCTACCTGCCGGAGCTGATCAACAAGGTCGCCGAAGAAGCCGTGGGCGAACAGCAGCCGATCACCGAAGACTGGGCCTCCAGCGACTTCGACTCGCTGTACGTGCTGACCCTGACCTGGCGCAACGGCAAGGCCAGCCTGCACAGCCAGAGCTACAAACAGGGCCTGGACGGCGGCGAGCAGGATTGCCCGAGCTGATCAGCCCAGGGCGTCGAGCAACCGGTACCAGGCGATCCCCGCCCCCAGGTAGAGGCGTTGCAGGCCGTGCAGCGGAATCGGCCGCAACGGCGTGACCGGGAAAGGAAAACCCTGCCCCGCTCCCGTCAGCCGCGCCGCCAGGTGCCTGCCCAGCAGGGTCGACAAGGCAATGCCGCGCCCGTTGTAGCCCAGCAGGATCGACAGCCCCGGCGCCGGCTCGTGCAACTGCGGCAGAAAACTCGGGGTCAGGGCCACGCGCCCGCTCCAGCGATACTCGATGGGGACGCCCGCCAATTGCGGAAACAGGTTCAGCAACGAACGCTCCAGGTGGTTCCAGTCGGCATCCCGGCGCGGCTCGGAAAACGGCCCGCGCCCACCCAGCAGCAGGCGCCCCTGGGCGTCCTGCTTGAAATACAGCAGCAGGCGCCGGGCATCGGAACACACCTCGCCGCCCGGCAGGATGCTCTGGCGCAGCTCGGCAGGCAGCGGCCGGGTGGCGATGATGAAACTGTTGGCGGCGATCACCGTCTGGCGCAACCCCGGCCACAAGTCGTCGGTGTAGCCATTGGTCGCCAGCAGTACCTTCGAGGCACGCACCCGAGCGCCGCGGTCGGTCTCCAGGGTCCAGCGTCCGCCATCGCGCTGCAGCTTCCGGACCCGGCTCTGGCCGTGAATGCTCACCCCCAGCCCCATCGCCACCCGGGCCAGGCCCCGGGCGTAGTTCAGCGGGTGTAGGCTGCCGGCCCGCGGGTCGACCCAGCCGCCCAGGTATTGCGAACTGCCGATGCGCTGGCTCACGGCGGCCTTGTCCAGCAACTCCACGGCCACGCCGCGCTGGCGCCACTGCTCGGCGCGCTGCTCCAGGGTGTGCATCGCCGCGCCGGAAAACGCCGGCTGGATCCAGCCCTTGCGGGTGGCGTCGCAGCGAATGCCGTGTTCCTTGATCAGCTCGAACACTTCATCGGCCGCGCCACCCACGGCATCGACCAGCGCCTCGCCCTGTACCGGGCCGAACTTGGCCAGCAGTTGCTCGGGGTCGAACTTGAGCCCGGGGATCACCTGCCCACCGTTGCGCCCGGAGGCGCCCCAGCCGGGCTCGCCGGCATCCAGCACACAGACGCTGGCACCGCTCTGGGCCAGGCGCAGGGCGCTCACCAACCCGGTGTAGCCGGCGCCGACAATCGCCACATCGACCTCCCGGTCCTCGGCCAGTGCCGGGGTGTGCTCGGCCGGCATGGCCGTGGCCGCCCACAGCGAGGGCGGCATGCGCAGGGGCTCGGATGCGCTCATGCCTGCACCTCCGCGCCCTGGTTGAGCAAGCGCCGCAGGAAGTCCTGGGTGCGCGGGTGGCTCGGGGTACTGAGCACGGTTCGGGCCGGGCCGGCCTCGACGATGCGCCCGCTGTGGAGGAAGCACACCTGGTCTGCCACGTCCTGGGCAAAGCCCATTTCATGGGTGACCACGATCATGGTCATGCCCTCGTCGGCCAGCTTGCGCATCACCGCCAGCACCTCGCCCACCAGTTCCGGGTCCAGCGCCGAAGTCGGTTCGTCGAAGAGAATCGCCTCCGGGTCCATGGCCAGTGCCCGGGCAATGGCCACCCGTTGCTGCTGGCCGCCGGAGAGCTCGTCCGGGTAGGCGTGCATGCGATGGGCCAGGCCGACCTTTTCCAGCAGCGCCTCGGCCCGCAGGCGTGCTTGCCGGGGGTCCTGTTTCTTGACGTAGATCGGCCCCTCGGTGACGTTCTGCAAGGCCGTGCGATGGGGGAACAGGTTGAAGCGCTGGAACACCATGGCCACCCGGGTACGCAGTTCATGGATGCTCTTGGCCTGCCGGTCGACCCGCGCCCCGCTCACCAGGATGTCGCCCTGCTCGTAGCTTTCCAGGCCGTTGATGCAGCGCAGCAGGGTCGACTTGCCGGACCCCGAGGGCCCGATCAGGCACACCACTTCACCGCTGTGCACCTGTAGGTCGATGCCTTCGAGCACCGCCACGTTGCCAAAGCTCTTGTGTACGCCCTTGATCTGGATCATGGCTTTCTCCGGGTGCTGATGCGCGCCTCCAGGCGGCGCAGGGCAAAGGACAGCGGCAGGCTCAGGGCCAGGTAGAGCAAGGCCACCAGGGTGTAGACGGTCATGTTCTCGAAGGTCGAGGAAGCGATCAGCTGCCCGGCCCGGGTCATCTCGGCCACGGTGATGGTGGACACCAGGGACGAGTCCTTGAGCATCATCACCAGGGTGTTGCCATAGGGCGGCAAGGCGATGCGCAGGGCCTGGGGCAGCACCACCCGACGCATGATCATCGGCCCGCGCATGCCGATGGATTCGGCGGCCTCGATCTGCCCCTGGTGAATGGCCTGGATACCGGCGCGGAAGTTTTCCGCCTGGTACGCCGAGTAGGCGATACCCAGGCCGATCACCCCCGCCTGCATGGCGGTGAGCTGGATGCCGAAATCCGGCAGCACGAAGTAGATGTAAAACAGCTGGACGATGATCGGCAGCCCGCGAATGACGTTGACCACGCCGATGGCGAACAACGCCACCGAGCGCACCTTGGACACCATCATCAAGGCGAAGACCAGGCCGATCAGCGAGCTGAGCACGAAGGAGCCAACGGTAACCTGCAGGGTGACCACTGCGCCTTTCAACAGAATGGGCAGGAAGTCCAGAGCGTTCTGGAGAAACATGGAGAGACCCGTTTAATCAGCAGGAAAGGGACCCGGGCCAGGCGCCGGGCCGCGACTGGATCAGTTGAGCTTCCAGTGCTCGATGATGCGGTCCAGGGTGCCGTCGGCCTTGATCGCGGCGATCCCGCGATTGACCTCGGCCAGGGTCTGGGCATCGCCCTTGCGCACGATCAGGCAGACATCGCCCATGACCACCGGCTGGTAGCCCTTGACCAGCCGCACCTTGTTCTGGGTGCCCTGGGCCAGTTGGTAGGCGAGGATCGGCCGGTCGGCGAAACCGGCCTTGATCCGCCCCAGGGCCAGGTCGCGCATCAGGTCGGGAATCGAGTCGTAGCCGCGTACTTCCTTGAAGATCCCACGCTTGTTCAGCTCGTCGATAAACACCGTGCCGACCTGGGCGCCGACGGTTTCCCCGGCCAGGTCCTCCATGCGGCGGTAGTCGCTGGCGTCGTCGGCCTTGACGATCAGGCCCTCGCCGTAGCTGAACACCGGGTCGGAGTACTGCACCACTTTCTCGCGCACCGGGGTGCGCAGCATGGCGGCGGAGATGATGTCGATCTTGTTCGAGGTCAGAGACGGGATCAGCGCGGCGAAGGTGGTCTGCTGGATGTCCACGGCGAAACCGCCGGCCTTGCCCACGGCCCGGGCGGCATCGATCATCATGCCCTCGATGCTCTGGCTCTTGACGTCAAGGAAGGTGAAGGGAATGCCGGTGGCGGTGGCCCCGACCTTGTACAGCGGCTCGGCCTGGGCCGACGCCGAAAGGCCCAGGCCAAGGGCGCAACAGAATGCGAAAACAGCGGGTGCAAGGACGCGAGTGCGGGTGTGCATGGCGAATCTCCCATTGGACGGTTTTATTGTTTGAAGTCCGTGATGGATAGCCTCTGGTGTGGAAGGCAGGAGGCATGAACCCGACTATAAACAATTTACAAAAATCGTAAAGAGATTTATAAATATCGAATATCGATATTAAAAACACAAAATAACCTGAAAGGACTGGTCATGAGCGATAACAACAACTCCCTTTTCAACCAGTCACTGGAGAAGGGCCTGGCGGTGCTGCGGGCCTTCAACGCCGCGCAACGGACCATGAACCTGGCGGAAATCGCCACGGCCGCCGACATCAACAAAAGCTCGGCGCAGCGCATGATCCACACCCTGGAACAGCTGGGCTACGTGCGTAAGCACCCGCAGACCAAGCGCTTCCAGCTGACCCCGCGGGTGATGGAGATCGGCTACAACTACCTGGCAGCCGACACCCTGGTGGACGTGGCCAACCCCTTCCTCGCCGAGCTGGCCCAGGTCACCGGGGAAACCACCAACCTCACCGAGCCCGATGGCCTGGACATGGTCTATGTAGCGCGCTTCGTGGCGCCCAAGTTCATCCCCATCCACATGCCCATCGGCAGTCGTATCCCGATGTACTGCACCGGCTCGGGCCGCGCCTACCTCAGCGCCCTGCCCGCCGCCGAGGCCTTGCAGATCCTCCAGGCCAGCGACCGCAAGGCCCACACCCGGCACACCCGCACCGACCTGGACGAGATCCAGCGCGAGATCGACGCCACCCAGCGCCGCGGCTATGCCCTGAACCCGGAAGAACTGTTCCTGGGCGACATGGCGATAGCCGCGCCCATCCTCGACGGCAAGGGCTTGCCGGTGGCCGCGGTGCACGTGGTGGTGCCCAGCAGCCGCTGGACCCTGGAAGAAGCCGAACGCAAGCTCGCGCCCTCGGTGATCGAATGCGCCCGGGCCATCCGCACCTCGATTCGCACCCTCTGAAAATCACTCTCCTGTAGCCGCTGCCGCAGGCTCGGGCCGCGTTCGGACGAACGACCCGAAGGGGCGCGGCGCTCTCAAGGCCGACAGCGCTCCGACGGAGGATCGCCAGGCAAGGCCCTGCGGGCCTTTGCGCAGCCTCGCTGACGCTCGGCAGCGGCTACAGGGCCAGTGCCGATCAAGGATTTGTGTAGCCGCTACCACAGGCTCGGGCCGCGTTCGGACGAACGGCCCGTAGGGACGCGGCGTTCTCAAGGCTGATGAGCTCCCGACGGGGGATCGCCAGGCAAGGCCGGACGAGATCGGTTCGCAGCGCGCCAGCGCCAGCGGCTACAATTCGCGCTTATTGTCCTCGTGCGGAATACCTTTCATGTCCAACCTCGCCTCCACCCAGCCCAACCGCGGCTGGGCGTTCTGGTGCAAACCCCTGCTGTTCCTGCTGGTCGCCGCCATCGGCCTGTATTACGTGAAGTGGTCGCCCTACTACCTCAAGGCCTTTGTCGCCGCCGACAGCCACAGCATCGGCGCCTCGATCCTCAACGATCAGCAGAGCTCGCCCTGGAGCGCCGCCCTGGCCTATTCCCAGGTGTACTTCCTGTCCATCTGGAAGGCTGCGGTGCTGGCGGTGATCCTGGGTTCCCTGCTGCAGGTGCTGATTCCCCGGGATTGGCTGCTGCGCCTGTTCGGCCGTGCCGGCTTCGGCTCGACCCTGCGCGGCGGGCTGTTCGCCCTTCCGGGCATGATGTGTTCCTGCTGCGCCGCGCCGGTGGCTGCTGGCCTGCGCCGGCAGAAGGTTTCGGTGGGTGCGGCCCTGGCGTTCTGGATCGCCAACCCGGTGCTCAACCCGGCGACCCTGGTGTTCATGGGCTTTGTCCTGGGCTGGGGCTTTTCCGCCCTGCGCTTGGTGGCGGGGATTGTCCTGGTGCTGGGCGTGTCCCTGGTGGCGCAGCGGGTCGCCGGCCCCGAGCAACTGCCCGAAGCCGCGGTGGATGCGGTGGTGGAAGCCAGCACGGTGAACGACCAGCCGTTCCTCAGCCGCTGGGGCAAGACCCTGTGGCAACTGTTCTGGAGCACCATTCCGATCTACGTACTGGCGGTACTGGTGCTGGGCGCGGCGCGGGTCTGGCTGTTTCCGCATATCGACGGTGCCATGGGTGACAGCCTGTGGTGGCTGGTGCCGCTGGCGATCGCCGGGGCCCTGTTCGTGATCCCCACGGCGGCAGAGATTCCCATCGTCCAGACCATGATGACCCTGGGCCTGGGCACCGGGTCGGCGGTGGCCCTGCTGATGACCCTGCCGAGCATCAGCCTGCCGTCGCTGCTGATGCTGCGCAAGGATTTCGATGCCCGGGTACTGGTGACCGTGGCCGTGCTGACCATGCTGGTGGGGATTGTCTGCGGGTTGATTGGTGCGGTGTTGTTGTAGGGCTGGAGGGCCCCTTCGCTGGCAAGCCAGCTCCTACGGTCGGTGGGAGCTGCCCATGTAGGAGCCGGCTTGCCGGCGAACGAATCAGCGCGGTGAGCGCTGGCGCAGGTAATCGAGCACGGCGCCGTGGTCGCCGCTGAACTCGATCCGCGCGCCCTTGCTCTCGCGCTGGAAGGCGTACATCGGGTCGTAGTATTCACCCAGCAAGCCTTCGATCCAGGCCCGGTGCCGTTCCACGTCGCCGCTGCGGGCCTGTTCCGCCAGCGCGGCTTCCATCAGCAGGAACAGGCGCTGGTGCCGCTCGCCACCGAGGCGCTTGTGGATCTTGTTCAGGCTTTCCAGCAGGCGCTCGGCGAACAGCGCGAAGCCCTGTTCGCCATGCACCGCCACAAACTCGGCGCAGAGGTTGACCACGTAGTCGTCGAGGATCCTTTGCACCCGGTTGGCCAGGCTGTCCTCCAGCCAGACCATGGGCAAGCCCTGCATGCTCTGGTACAGCGGCAGCGGCAAGGCGCAACTGCCGATCATGCGGTTCTCGTCTTCCAGGACAAAGCTCTGCACGCCGCGCTCACGCTTTTTCAGCAGGTCCACCGCCAGGCGGTTTTCGAAGTCGATGTTGCTCGGCTGGCCGGTGGCGCGGCGGCCGAAGCTGGAGCCGCGGTGGTTGGCGTGGCCTTCCAGGTCCAGGGCGTTGTCCAACTGGCCCAGCACTTGGGTCTTGCCGGTGCCGGTCATGCCCCCCAGGAGGACGAAATCACACTGCTGCAACGCCTGTTCGGTGGTGTCCAGAAGGAAGGTACGCATGGCCTTGTAACCGCCGCCAACCCGCGGGTAGTCGATGCCCGCTTCCCTGAGCCACTGCTGGACGATCTGCGAGCGCAGGCCGCCACGGAAGCAGTACAGCAGGCCGTCGGGATGGGCCCGGGCAAAATCGGCCCAGGCCTGGATGCGCTGTTCCTTGATCGCGCCGGACACCAACTGATGCCCCAGGACAATCGCCGCCTGCTGCCCTTGCTGCTTGTAGCAAGTGCCGACCCGTTGGCGCTCCTGGTCGGTCATCAGGGGCAGGTTGAGCACCCCGGGAAAGGCGCCCTTGGTGAATTCGATCGGCGCGCGGGTGTCCATCATCGGCCGGTCGTTGAGGAAGATCTCGCGGTAGTCGGTGCAGTCCAGAGACATCAGAACACCTCGACCGCGTGGCTCTGTCGCTCTACCAGCTCGCCAATCGGCGCCAGTTCCAGGCCCAGTTCCGCCGCCAGGGCCAGGAATTCGGCATTGCCTTGCGGGGTTACCGCCACCAGCAGCCCGCCACTGGTCTGCGGGTCGCAGAGCACGCGCTTGTGCAGTTCCTGCACTCGCCCGACCTTGTCGGCGTAGCTGCTGTAGTTGCGCAAGGTGCCACCGGGCACACAGCCCTGGTCCAGGTAGTATTCGACCCCCGGCAGGCGCGGTACGCGGTCGTAGTGAATGCGCGCGGTCAGGCCACTGCCGTCGGCCATTTCCACCAGGTGCCCGAGCAGGCCGAAACCGGTGACGTCGGTCATCGCGGTCACCCCTTCGAGCTTGCCGAAACGGCTGCCGGGCTTGTTCAGGGTGCACATCCAGTCCCGGGCCAGGCCGATGTCGGCGCTGCGCAGCTTGCCCTTTTTCTCGGCGGTGGTAAGCACGCCGATCCCCAGGGGCTTGGTCAGGTACAGCAGGCAACCGGCGGTGGCGGTGTCGTTGCGCTTCATGAAGCGTTTTTCCACCAGCCCGGTGACCGCCAGGCCGAAGATCGGCTCCGGCGCATCGATGGAGTGCCCGCCCGCAAGAGGAATGCCCGCGGCGTCGCACACGGCACGGCCGCCGCGGATCACCTCCCGGGCGATTTCCGGGGCCAGCACGTTCACCGGCCAGCCGAGAATGGCAATCGCCATCAGCGGGTCGCCGCCCATGGCGTAGATGTCGCTGATGGCGTTGGTGGCGGCGATGCGGCCGAAGTCGAAGGGGTCGTCGACGATGGGCATGAAGAAGTCGGTGGTGGAGACCACGCCGCGCTCTTCATCGATGGCGTACACCGCCGCGTCATCGCGCGAGGCATTGCCGACCCAGAGCTTGGGGTCGAGGTTCTGCGCCCCGCTGCCGGCCAGGATCACCTCCAGTACCTGGGGGGAAATCTTGCAGCCGCAGCCGGCTCCGTGGCTGTACTGGGTCAGGCGAATCGGCTCGCTCATGGGGCACCTCGTCAAGTCTGGGACCGGGATTCTAGCAGAGCCCTCAGGCACTTGGCCGCGGCGTGCCCTGATGGAACAGCATCTGCCAGCGCCCCTCCTGGCAGCGCCACAGCGAGCTGCGCCAGGCACTGCTGGCCGCCCGCCCGGGCGCTGCGGCGTTATGGCACAGGTAGGTGACCTGGGCCAGCTCGGCCCCCAGGCACTGCACGGCGAACTCGCTGATGCGCCGTTCGATGAACACCTGCTGCGGCAGGCTGGCCAGCACCTGGGCCTTGTCCCAGCGCCCGCCGCTGACGCCGAATTCAAGAAAGTCATCGGCCAGCAAGGCCTCCAGCGCCTGGCGATCGGCACGCACTTCGGCCTGTTGCAACTGGCGTTCAAGCATCAGCAGGTGGTCGGACAGCTCCATGGTCACTCCCGAGGTGGTGGCGGGTAAGTGGCGCACTCTAGCATTGCTCGCCTGCACCAGCGCCGGGCCTGGGGGCCGGGCATTGCCCAGGCCTGCAGCGTCCGGCCCTCCCCGCCATCGGCACGCACCCCGCCCCAAGCGCCAATCCCGCGGCCATTCACGCCTTTGTCGCAAGCCGCTGTTTCAAGTTGGTACGCCATATGCAAACGTTTGCGAGTTGTAATTTTGTGGGTGTTCGCCGCCTTCTTTCGAAGTGTCGAGCACAAGGGACTTCACACTGCAAGAACAGGGACTTTCCATGCTCAACCCTCTGCGACGCCATGCGTCCTGCCGTACCCTGGCTGTTTCGTTGTGGCTGGCCGGCGTTACGGGTCTACCCAGCGCCTTCGCCCAGCCCCCCGCCGCCCCGGCGGACGACTCGGCCCAGGGCGAAAGCCTGAGCGCCGATGTGCAACCGGCCAAACAGGGCGCCTACCTCTCCGACTGGTACAACCAGGACCTGATGCTCATCGGCAGCAAGGACATCAGCTTCGGCCCGCGCCCGGCAGACGACATCTACCTGGAATACGAATACTTCGGGCGCAAGGGCCCCTTCGAGCTGTACGGCTACATCGACCTGCCGAAGATCCTCGACATCGGCAACAGCCACGACAAGGGCATCTGGGACCACGGCTCGCCGCTGTTCATGGAGCACGAGCCGCGAATCTCCATCGACTACCTGGCCGGCCGCAGCCTGGCCATCGGCCCGTTCAAGGAGTGGTACGTGGCCTTCGACTGGATCTACGACCACGGCAGCCGTACCGCCAACCGCGCCAACACCCTGTACAGCGGCCTGGGCACCGACATCGACACCCATTCGCGGGTCAACCTCTCGGCCAACTTCTACGGCCGCTACCAGTGGGAAAACTACGGCGCCAGCAACGAATACTCCTGGGACGGCTACCGCGCCCAGCTGAAATACATCGTGCCCATCGACAGCTTCAGCAACGGCGCCTCGCTGACCTACATCGGCTTCACCAATTTCGATTTCGGCTCCGACCTGCACAGGGACAACCCGGCGCGCACCGCCAATGCCACGGTGGCCACCAACGTGCTGCTCTATTCCTTCACCCACCTGCGCTTCACCCTGGTGGGCCGCTACTTCCACAACGGCGGCAACTGGGAAGACGGCAGCGTGCTGAATTTCGGCGACGGAGAATTCCGCGCCCGCTCCAATGGCTGGGGCTATTACGCCGGGGTTGGCTATCAGTTTTAAAGCAGCGGCAAGACAAGAACGGTTGCGATGAGTTGCAACCTGGATCAGGCAGGATAAGCGCCGGTTAACGGCAGTCATGGAGGTTGTATGCGTGGGATTCAAAAGATTTCGTGGGGACTGGGCTTGAGTGCACTGGTGGCTAGCGGCGCCTGGGCCAGTGAGGCACCGATCAAGCCCAAGGTGGTGCTGATCAGCATGTTCGCGCCGGAAGCGCAGCACTGGATCGAGCGCCTGGAGCTCAAGCGCGAGATCCGCGTGCCGGGGCTGGCGGCGGAGTATCCGGTGATTCGCTGCAACGACCGGGAGGTGTGCCTGTTGACCACGGGCATGGGCCAGACCAATGCCGCGGCGTCGACCCTGGCCCTGGCGCTGTCGCCCAAATTCGACCTGCGCAAGAGCTATTTCCTGATTGCCGGGATCGCCGGCATCAGCCCCCAGCACGGCACCATCGGCACCGCCGCCTGGGCCCATTACCTGGTGGAGTTCGGCACCCAGTGGGAAATCGACTCCCGGGATGCGCCCGAGGGCTGGCCCACCGGCTACCTGGGGATCAACACCAAGGGGCCCAACGAAAAACCGCCCCTGGACTACAAGACCGAAGTCTTCGAGCTGAACCCCAAGCTCCAGGCCAAGGCCTTCGCCCTGAGCCGCAACGTGGCCCTGAGCGAGAGCAAGGAGTCGGTGGCCTGGCGCCTGAAATACCCCAAGGCCCCGGCCAACCAGCCACCGGTGGTGACCCGCTGCGACACCCTGGCGGGCAACACCTGGTTTTCCGGCACCCGCCTGAGCGAACGCGCGGAGGTCTGGACCCGCTTGCTGACCGACAACAAAGGCACCTATTGCACCACCCAGCAGGAAGACAACTCCACCTACGAAGCCTTGCTGCGGGCCAGCCGCGAGGGCCTGCTGGACATTCAGCGCCTGGCGGTGGTGCGCGCCGGTTCCGACTTCGACCGCCCGGCCCCGGGGGCCAGCGAAGTGGACAACCTGCTCAAGTACGCCGACCAGGGCGGCTTTGTCCCGGCCCTGGAAAACCTCTACCGGGCGGGCAACCCCCTGGTGCAGGACATCCTCGGCAACTGGTCGGCCTGGGAAAAGGGCGTGCCCGAGACCTGATTTCTCTCCCGGGAGCGGCCAGGCGGCGTTCCGCTTGCCGGCGATGGAGGTCTCAAGGCCCTCTTCGCCAGCAAGCTGGCTCCTACACAGAACACACAGCGCGCGCATCCCCCGTAGGAGCCGGCTTGCCGGCGAAGGCGATCTCAGCGCCCTCTTCGCCAGCAAGCTGGCTCCTACACAGAACACACAGCGCACGCATCCCCCGTAGGAGCCGGCTTGCCGGCGAAAGCGATCTCAAGGGCCTATTCGCCAGCAAACTGGCTCCTACACAGAACACGCAGCGCACGCATCCCCCGTAGGAGCCGGCTTGCCGGCGAAGGCGATCTCTGGGCCCCTTCGCCAGCAAGCGGGCTCCTACGCAGGGATGGCCGCTGCGCTCATGGGATGAGGATGATTTTTTCGCCGCGCCCCTGGTTCACTTCGGCATAACGCTCCAGCCCCCGTTCCAGCGGCGATTCCACCAGGCCTTCCGGCAGCGGCAGCAGGCCTTCATCGAAATAGCGGCCGAACTGCTCCAGCATCGCCGCGCACGCCTCTACGCCATACAACAGCGAGTTGATCCCCACCACCGAGCCACCCTTGCGGTACAGCGCCAGGGCCGGCAGTTGCACATGGCCGTCCACCGGGGCGGCGATGATGGCGATGCGGCCAAAGGTGGCCAGGGCCGGCACCGAGGCCGGCAGCCAGAAGCCGGTGGTGTCGAAGATCACCTCGGCACCGCCGGCATAGACTTCGGCCACCTGGGCCGCCAGGGTTTCCGGCTGTTGCAGGTGCAAGGTCGGGTAGCCCTGGGCTTCAAGCGCCTGGACCTGCTCCACCCGGCGCGCCGCCGCCAGCACCCGGGCGCCGCGCACCTTGGCCAGGGCCAGGGCCGCCGAGGCCACCGCGCCGCCGCCGATCACCAGCAGCCGGGTGTCACGGGCTACGCCACTGCGCTCCAGGGCATCCCAGGCCGTGGTGTAGGGCACCCCGAGGCTTGCGGCCTGGGCAAAGCTCAGGTGCCGTGGCTTGCGGGCCACGCCCTGGGCGGACAGCACCACGTACTGGGCATGGCTGCCGTCGGCGAAGAAGCCCAGCTCCTTGCCGGTGCCCCAGACTTCCTGGCCCAGCAGTTGCGCCGGCCCCTGCTCCACCACCCCGGCAAAGTCCCGCCCGGGCACCCGCGGCAGTGTGGTGTAGGGAAAGCGCCCGAGGACGTTCTTCACATCACTGGGGTTGAGGCCCGCGGCCTTGATGCGCACCAGCACCTGGCCAGCACCCGGTACCGGGGTGGGCAGGTCCACTACGTGCAGGGCCGCGAGGTCGCCGGTGGCGGAAAATTGCAGTGCTTTCATCGTCGGTTCCATGAGTCGGGGGAGAAAGGAAAAATGCGTGTTCAGGACAGCCAGCTCCCGAGCAACTGGCGCCCCAGGGGCCACAACTGCTCACCGCCGAGCATGCCCAAGAGGCCAACCAGGGCAATTGCCGGCGGCGCCGGAGAACGCACCTGCAAGGCGCCGTAAAGCAGGCCGACCAACAGGCCGGCGGCCAGGGAAATCAGGTAGTTCATGCTGCGCTCCAGAGGCCGTGCGGCTCATGCCGGGGTGAAGTGGCGTGTGCGGCACAGTCTAGGTGGCACGGTCCCGCGGCATCGGCCAAGTGCTTCAGGATTTCGGCCAAGGCCGAAACCCTGGCGGTCGCTTGGCTGGCGTCCGCCTGATGCACATCCGGCGCTCTCCGGATCTTCACGTCTCCTGCGACGGAGTGCCGCCCAGAGCGTTCGTTCGAACGCGGCCCGAGCCTGCGGCAGCGGCTACACGACGCCAGGCAGTCCCTGTAGCCGCTGCTGAGCCTGCGAAGCTGCGAAAAGGACCGAAGGGCCTTGCTTGGCGATATCCCGACGAACCTATGGCGGCTTTGAGATTGCCGCGTCTCCTGCGGAGCCGTTCGTCCGAACGCGGCCCGAGCCTGTGGCAGCGGCTACACCTGGTTGGCGCTGGCGTACTGGGAAGGCGCGACACCCAGTTCCCGGCGGAACATGTCGCTGAAGCTGCTGGGGGAATAACCCAGCTCCCGGGCAATGCGGCTCACCGGTACACCCTGGATCAGCTCCGCGGCAGCGGTGGCCAGTTGCACCTGGCGCCGCCATTCGGCAAAGCCCACGCCCAACTGCTCCTTGAACAGCCGCGCCAGGGTGCGCACGCTGGCCCCCGCCGCATCGGCGTGCTGTTCAAAGGAGATGGCCAGGGACGGCGCCGCCATCACCGCCTGGCACAGGCTGCCCAGGCGCCGGTCGGAGGCGTCCGGCAGGGCTATCTTCAATTGCGAGCGGTGAGCCCGGCGCAGTTCCAGCAGGGCCAGCCCCACCAGCGCCTCGTAGTACTCCGGCTGCGGCGGGTCGAGTTCCACCAGGCGCACGATCAATTCGCGCAGCAGGTTGTCCACCTGCAGCACCTGGACGCTGGGGTCCAGGGTCGCCGCCAGGGACGGGCGCAAGTAGATGTTGCGCATCTGCAGGTCGCTGACCACGCGAATCCCGTGGCTCACCCCCGGCGGCAACCACACCGCGCGCTGGGGCGGCACCACCAGGGCTTCATGGGGCGTCTCGACCCACATCACCCCGCTCATGGCGTAGAGCAACTGGCCCCAATCGTGTTCATGGGGCTCGATGAACAAGCCCCGCGGATAGGTGCGGGCCAGGGGTTGCACCGGGATCGCGGGGTCGCTGAGGTCGGGGGGTGCGGCTAGGGCCATGGCAAGGTCGCGGCAGGTCGGCGGGCGCCCATGGTAACCAGCCGCCCGGGGCGCCGCCAACCGCTGCCGCGCCCATCCGGATGAAGGCCTGGGCGCCGCTCGGGAATCCATTCGGATAGAGCGGCTGGCGGCCCATGACCGTCGGTAGCCCGGACGGACAATCAGAGTGAATTTTTCCGCCGCCCCAGGATCACTAAAAGATCACAGGGAGGAACAAAGGCTTTATGAACAACGCAAAACTTTTCGTCATCGAATACACCCTCCACGGCGCCCCCAAGTCCTTCATCATCCGCCAGGAAAAGATGGACAACGCCGAGGCCTGGCACTGGGCCAGTTGCGACGCTGGAGTGGGTCGGATAGGACGTTTCGGCCGCGAACGGGTGAAGAAGACCAGCAAGCCCATGGCCGAAAAGTTCGGTATCGAAAACGTCACCTGGCGCCCTTCGGTCTAGGACGCAGCAACGCGGGTGGAGCCGCACGGCCCCACCCGCCGATCCCCCCTCAGCCGTGGGCGCCCTTGGCGCATTTGCAGCCTTCGGTGGAAGCGCAAGGCTCGCCGTGGGCGTGATGGTCGGCGCACGCCTGGCAGCAGTAGTGCTTACCGTGACGGACGATGGCATGGGCGCCCAGCTTGCAGGTGCAGGCCGGGCAGGCACAGGTTTGCGTGGACATGGCATGGCTCCTAGGGTTCAAGGCTCGGGCCTTTGGGCGGGTGCTTCACCGAGCGCCCCGCTCGGGCCGAGTCCCCACAGGTTAGGCCAAGGCACCGCCCGGCCAGGGCGCACGCGACTGATGGTCGGCCCCTCACTCCCAGCCCTGCAAACGCAAGGTAGCGCGCACCAGCCGCTGTTCTTCGTCCTCGATGTCCCTGAGGTTGCGGGCAATGCCCTGGATATGCGCCACCGCCGCCTTGCGCGCCTGTTCCGGCAGGCGCCCGGTGACTGCGTTGTACAGCCGCGCATGCTGGCGGTCGATCTGGCGCTTGGGCGCCGGGCGGTGATAGAGGTTGTTGACCGAGGCGAACACCGAGTTCAGCAGCAGGTCGGTGAGCGAGCCCAGGGTCTGCACCAGCACCGGGTTGTGCGAGGCCTCGCAGATCGCCAGGTGAAAGGCGTGGTCCAGGCGCGCCAGGGCGGCGGGCTCCAGGGCCTGTTCATGGGCCTGCAGCAGGGCCTGGTAGGCGCGCTCGATCAGCACGAAATCCGCTTCGGTGCCGCGCAGGGCCGCCAGCCGCGCCGACTCGCCTTCAAGCAGGCTGCGCACTTCCAGCAGGTCGTAGAGGGTGCGGGGCTGGGAGCTGAACAGATGCATCAGCGGCGACTGCGCCGCCGGGGCCGACAGTTGCGCCACCTGGGAGCCGCGGCCCTGTCGAGTGTCGATGATGCCCCGCGCCCGCAGCAGTTTCAGGCCCTCGCGCAGGGCCGTGCGCGAAACCCCGAGCTTGGCCGTCAGGCGCCGTTCCGAGGGCAGCAACTGGCCGGTCTTGAATACCCCGTCGACGATCAGCCGCTCGATCCGTGCGCAGACCAGGTCCGCCACCTGGGGCCGACGCCCCGCTTGCGTGTCCTGCATGCTTCCTCCCACTGGTATGACCAGCCCTGTGCCATTTGTCCGGCTATTCCTGCGCGCCCGCCAAGCTTTTGAAAAACCTGATCTTTCGGAAAAACCCCGGCCTGCCCTGGAAAACAAAGTGGTTCGACCACTGCCAACGCACATGGACACTAAAGCCCGCCGGGCCAATCATGCAAGGCAGCCGTACAGCATTCGCGACCTGATAAAAACCACACAAGGTCCTTAGCCGCCATGACGATTCTCTACGACGAACGCCTCGATGGCGCCCTGCCCGACGTCGACCGCCAGGCCCTGATCCAGGCCCTGCGCCAGCAGCTACCGGAGCTGGAGCTGCTGGACCAGGAGCAACAGCTCAAACCCTACGAATGCGATGGCCTGAGCGCCTACCGCAGCACGCCGATGCTGGTGGCCCTGCCCCGGCACCTGGACCAGGTGCAGCGCATCCTGCAGATCTGCCACGCCCACCGGGTGCCGGTGGTGGCCCGGGGCGCCGGCACGGGCCTGTCCGGTGGCGCCCTGCCCCTGGAAAAGGGCCTGCTGCTGGTGATGGCGCGCTTCAAGGAAATCCTCCAGATCGACCCCGCCGCCCGTTGCGCCCGGCTCCAGCCCGGGGTGCGCAACCTGGCGATCTCCCAGGCCGCCGCGCCCTTCGGCCTGTACTACGCCCCCGACCCCTCTTCGCAGATCGCCTGTTCGATTGGCGGCAATGTCGCGGAAAACGCCGGCGGCGTGCATTGTCTGAAATACGGCCTGACCGTGCACAACCTGCTCAAGGTCCAGATGCTCAGCGTCGAAGGCCAGCCCCTGACCCTGGGCAGCGAGGCCCTGGACGCGCCGGGCTTCGACCTGCTGGCGCTGTTCACCGGCTCCGAAGGCCTGCTGGGGGTGATCACCGAAGTCACGGTCAAGCTACTGCCCAAGCCGCAGATCGCCAAGGTGCTGCTGGCGGCCTTCGACTCGGTGGAAGCCGCCGGCCGCGCCGTGGCCGACATCATTGCCGCGGGCATCATCCCCGGCGGCCTGGAGATGATGGACAACCTGGCGATCCGCGCCGCCGAGGATTTCATCCATGCCGGCTACCCGGTGGACGCCGAGGCCATCCTGCTGTGCGAGCTGGACGGCGTGGAAGCCGATGTCCACGACGATTGCGAGCGGGTGCGCCAGGTGCTGGAACGGGCCGGCGCCAGCGAGGTGCGCCTGGCCCGGGACGAGGCCGAGCGCGTGCGTTTCTGGGCCGGGCGCAAGAACGCCTTCCCGGCGGTGGGGCGCTTGTCCCCGGACTACTACTGCATGGACGGCACCATTCCCCGCCGCGAGCTGCCGGGGGTGCTGCGGGGCATCGCCCGCCTGGCCGACGAACACCAGCTGCGGGTGGCCAACGTGTTCCATGCCGGCGACGGCAACATGCACCCCTTGATCCTGTTCGACGCCAACCAGCCCGGCGAGCTTGAGCGGGCCGAGGCCCTGGGGGGCAAGATCCTCGAACTGTGCGTGGCAGTGGGCGGCAGCATCACCGGCGAACACGGGGTGGGCCGGGAGAAAATCAACCAGATGTGCGCCCAGTTCAACCACCACGAGCTGACCCTGTTCCACGCCATCAAGGCGGCCTTCGACCCCAGCGGCCTGCTCAACCCGGGGAAGAACATCCCGACCCTGCACCGCTGCGCCGAATTTGGCGCCATGCACATCCACCACGGGCAACTGCCCTTCCCCGAACTGGAGCGATTCTGATGAACGTGGCCAGCGATTTCGACGCCGCCGAGACCTTGCTGGAACAGGTGCGCGATGCCTTGGCGAGCAACACCGCGCTGCGCATCCAGGGTTCCAACAGCAAGGCCTTTCTCGGCCGCGAGAGTGCCGGGGAAATACTCGATACCCGCAGCCATCGCGGCATCGTCAGCTACGACCCCACGGAGCTGGTGATCAGCGCCCGGGCCGGTACGCCGCTCGCCGAGCTGCACGCCACCCTGGACGCCGCCGGGCAGATGCTGCCCTGCGAACCGCCGTCCTTCGGCGCGGGCGCGACCCTGGGCGGCATGCTCGCCAGCGGCCTGTCCGGGCCGCGCCGGCCCTGGGCCGGGGCGGTGCGCGATTTCGTCCTCGGCACCCGGGTCATCAGCGGCAGCGGCCAACACCTGCGGTTTGGCGGCGAGGTGATGAAGAACGTCGCCGGCTATGACCTGTCACGGCTGATGGCCGGCAGCTACGGCTGCCTGGGGCTGGTCACCGAGGTCTCGCTGAAGGTCCTGCCCAAGCCCCGGCAATGCCTGAGCCTGAGCCTGGAAATGGACCGCCAGCGGGCCCTCGCCCAGCTTGCCGAATGGGGCCAGCAGCCCTTGCCCATCAGCGCCGCCTGCCATGACGGCGAACGCCTGCACCTACGCCTGGAGGGCGGTGAAGGCTCGGTGGCGGCGGCCCATGACCGGCTCGGCGGCGAGCCCCTGGACCCGGGCTACTGGAGCCAGCTCAACGAGCAGCAACTGGACTTCTTCAACCCCGGCCCGCCGCTGTGGCGCCTGTCGGTGCCGCACAACACGCCGCTGCTGCCCCTGCCCGGCGAACAACTGCTGGACTGGGGCGGCGCCCAGCGCTGGCTGAAGACCGATGCCACGGCCGCCGACATCCGCGCCGTTGTCAGCGCCGTTGGCGGCCACGCCAGCTGCTACAGCCACGGCCTGCTGGACAGCCCGTTCCAGCCCCTGGCGCCGACCCTGCTGCACTACCACCAGCGCCTCAAGGCCCAGCTGGACCCGCAAGGGATCTTCAACCCCGGCCGACTCTACGCGGAGCTCTAGACCATGCAGACCACCCTCAGCCCCGAGGCCCGGCAACTGCCCCGGGCCGCCGAAGCCGAGCGCATCCTGCGCAGTTGCGTGCATTGCGGCTTCTGCAACGCCACCTGCCCCACCTACCAGTTGCAGGGCGATGAGCTGGACGGCCCGCGGGGGCGCATCTACCTGATCAAGCAGGTGCTCGAAGGCGCCCCGGCCACCGCCCAGGCGCAGCAGCACCTGGACCGCTGCCTGTCGTGCCGCAACTGCGAAAGCACCTGCCCTTCCGGGGTCGACTACCACAACCTGCTGGACATCGGCCGCGCCGCGGTGGATGCCGCCCTGCCCCGGCCCGTCGGCCAGCAATTGTTGCGCCGCGGCCTGCGGGCGCTGAGCGCCAACCCGCAGCTGTTCAAGGCCCTGATCCATGGCGGCAGCCGCCTGCGCCCGCTGCTGCCCCAGGCCCTGCAGGACAAGCTGCCGCGCCAGGTGCCCAGCGCCAAACCGCGTCCGCCCCTGCGCCATGCACGGCGCGTGCTGCTGCTCGAAGGCTGCGTGCAGCCGGGGCTGTCACCCAATACCAACGCCGCCGCAGCGCGGGTCCTGGATCGCCTGGGCATCAGCGTGCAACCGGTCAGCGAGGCCGGCTGCTGCGGCGCGGTGGACTATCACCTGGATGCCCAGCAAGCCGGTCTGCAGCGCGCCCGGCGCAATATCGACGCCTGGTGGCCGCACCTGCAACTGGGGGCCGAAGCCATCGTCCAGACCGCCAGCGGCTGCGGCGCCTTCATCAAGGATTACCAGCACCTGCTGGCCCATGACCCGGCCTACCGCAGCAAGGCCCAGCGCGTCAGTGCCCTGGCCCGGGACCTGGTGGAAGTGCTGCGGGACGAACCCCTGGAACAGCTCGGCGCCCACAGCGACCAGCGCCTGGCCTTCCACTGCCCCTGCACCCTGCAGCACGCGCAGAAGCTCGGCGGCGCCGTGGAACGCCTGCTGCAACGCCTGGGTTTTCACCTCACCGCGGTGCCCGACAGCCACCTGTGCTGCGGTTCGGCGGGCACCTATTCGCTGACCCAGCCGACGCTGGCGCGGCAACTGCGGGACGACAAGCTGCAGGCCCTGGAAAGCGGCCAGCCGGACCTCATTGCCACCGCCAATATCGGCTGCCAGAGCCACCTCGACGGCGCCGGCCGGACCCCGGTACGGCACTGGATCGAAGTGCTGGAAGCCGCCCTGCCCTGAACCTCACGCCCCTGGAGCTCGCCATGCAGCACAAAGCCGTACTGGGTCAAGACGAAGTCCGCCGCATCCTCGCCGCCGCCCGCGCCGAGGCCCAGCGCCACCGGTGGGCGGTGAGCATCGCCGTGGTCGACGACGGCGGCCATCCCCTGGCCCTGGAACGCCTCGACGGCTGCGCGCCGATCAGTGCCTATATCGCCACCGAAAAGGCCCGCACCGCGGCCCTCGGCCGGCGCGAAACCAAGGCCTACGAGGACATGGTCAATGGCGGGCGCAGCGCCTTTCTCTCGGCGCCGCTGCTCACCTCCCTGGAAGGCGGCGTGCCGATCCGCGTCGGCGGCCAGGTGGTCGGCGCGGTGGGGGTTTCCGGGGTCAAGTCCGGTGAAGACGCCCAGGTGGCACTGGCTGGCGCCGCGTGCCTGGAGGGCGATTGAAGCGGGTTCAGGCGCGGCGCACGCTGCTGCGGTACATGAACAGCAGCGCCAGGGCCAGGCACAGCATCGCCAGCAGGCGGCTGGGCGACAGTTCGATGGCCGGGTTGCCGAACCAGCCGAAGTTGTCGATCAGCATGCCCATGCCCAACTGCCCGAGAATCACCGCCACCGTGGCCACCGCAGTGCCGACCCGGGGCACGGCCCCCACCATCACCAGCATGTAGACCACGCCGAACAACGCGCCGGTCAGTTGCCATTTCGGCGCCTGCAGCAGGCTCATCGCCTGGGGCGGCTGGAAAAACACGATCAGCAGCCCGGTGATCAGGGCACCCACGGCAAAGGTCAGCAGGCTGCTGCGCAACACACCGACGCTTTCCCCCAGGCGGCCATTGATCGCCGCCTGCACACTCAGCACCGCACCGGCGGCCACCACCACAACCAGCAATAGAAACAGATTCATCTTCAACCTCGGGCAATCAGGATCAGGGCCAGCACAATCAGCGCCAGGGCCAGCCAGCGTTCGGCATTGACCGGCTTGCGGGCACTGCCGAACCAGCCGAAATGGTCGATCAGCACGCTTTTGCCCACCTGCCCGGAAAGGATCGCGATCATGGTCATGGCAATGCCGATATGGGGCGTGGCCAACGTCAGCACCACCACGTAGATCGGCCCCAGCACCCCGCCCAGCAACTGCCAGCGCGGCAACTGGCTGAAGGCCGGGCCGGGCTGCGGGCCGCTGAACAACAGCAGCAGCAACAGCAGCGCCGTGCCCACGCCGAAGATGCTCAGGGTCGCCCACAGATGGCCCACCTGGCTCCCCAGCGGGCCCAGCAGACCGGCCTCCACCGACAGGCCCATGCCCGCCAGGATCACCAGCGGCAACAGCATCAGACGCTGCCAGCCGGCAGCGGGTACAGCGCTCGCCACCGGGTTGGGCAGCGGTACTTCTATGGTTTCAGAGGACATGCAACACCTGCTCGACATCAAGGAATGGCCGGCATTATCGATTGCGCAAGCTTTGCGATAAATGGGAGCATGCCGACAACACCTTTGCGCAAAACGCACAGCAGGATCGACCCATGTACGGCTTCAACGACCTCGGTTTCAAGGCCCTGCGCCTATTTATCGCCGTGCTCGACCAGGGCAGTTTTTCTGCCGTGGCGCGCCGCGAGGGGCTGGCGCCCTCGTCCATTTCACGGCAGATCCAACTGATGGAACAGGCCCTGGGCCAGCAGTTGCTCTACCGCCACACCCGCGCCGTCAGCCCCACCGAGGCCGGGCGCCTGTTGGGGCACCACGCGCGGCGGGTGCTGGCGCAGTGGGAGGAAGCCGAACAGGCGTTGCAGGAACAGCAAGACGAGCCGGCCGGGCTGGTGCGGATCAACGCCCCGGTGGTCTTTGGCCAGCGCCACCTGTCGCCCTGGCTCGGTGAACTGCACGGGCGCTACCCGAAGCTGCAGCTGGATATCCAGCAGACCGACCGCTACATCGACCCCTTGCAGGACGGCACTGACCTGCTGTTTCGCATCGGCACCCTGGAAGACTCCTCGATGCAGGCGCGCCTGCTGGCCCCGCAGCGCTACCGGGTAGCGGCCAGCCCGGCGTACCTGGCCCGGCACGGCACCCCGCAGCACCCGGAGCAACTGCAGCGGCACCAGTGCCTGGCCTACAAGGGCGAGACCGGCCAGCAGCGCTGGTTCTTCCGCCAGGGCCGGGCAGACTGGACGCCCTACAGCGTCAAGGGCCCGCTGACCGGCAACCACGCCGACACCTTGACCCAGGCCGCCGAACAGGGCCTGGGGCTGGTGATGTTCCCTTCCTGGCTGATTGGCGAAGCCCTGCACCAGGGCCGGCTGGTGGCGCTGTTCGAAGACTTCGACGTGGCCACCAGCCTCGAACCGCAACAGATCGCCGCCCTCTGGCCCGGCAGCCGACGGCTGTCAGTGAAAGTGCGCACGGTGATCGACTTCTTCGTCGAGAAATTCGGCCCCGAGCCCTACTGGGACCGCCGCCCCGCCCCGTAGGAGCTGGCTTGCCAGCGAAGGCGGCAGCAAGGCTTGTGCAGAGTCCAAGGGCCCCTTCGCCGGCAAGCCGGCTCCTACAAGAGCACGCCATTCACTCGCCCCGTAGGAGCTGGCTTGCCAGCGAAGGCGGCGGCAAGGCTTGCGCAGGATCCAGGGGCCGTTCGCCGGCAAGCCGGCTCCTACAGGGCCATTTGCAGGATCAGCCAGGCATTGGCCGCGCTGATGATGGCGAACAGGCTCCAGGCGAGGATCCGGGTCGGCCAGCGGTTGACGAACTCGCCCATCAGGCGCCGGTCGTTGGTCATGCGGATCAGCGGGTACAGGGCGAACGGCAGTTGCAGGCTGAGCACCACCTGGCTCAGCACCAGCAACTGGCCCACGGCGCCGTCACCCAGCAGCCAGACGCCGATGAACGCCGGGATCAGGGCCAGCCCACGGGTGATCAGGCGCCGCTGCCAGCAGGGAATCCGCAGGTTCAGGTAACCCTCCATGATCACTTGCCCGGCAATGGTCCCGGTGAAGGTCGAGCTCTGCCCCGAAGCCAGCAGCGCCACGCCGAACAGCACGCTGGCCAGGGCCCCGCCCACCAGCGGGTCGAGCAGGTGGTAGGCGTCCTGGATCTCCACCACATCGCTGTGGCCGGTGTTGTGGAAGGCCGCGGCGGCGAGGATCAGGATCGCCGCGTTCACCAGCAGCGCCAGGGCCAGCGAGCCGATGGTGTCGATCCGCGCCAGCTTGATGGCGTCGGCGCGGCTGGCGCGGTCGTTGCCCACCAGCCGGGTTTGCACGACGGAGGTGTGCAGGTAGAGGTTGTGGGGCATGACCGTGGCGCCGAGGATGCCGATGGCCAGGTACAGCGGCGCGGCGTCGCCGATGGCCGAGAGCGAGGGTACAAAGCCCCGGGCCACGTCCGGCCAGTAGGGCTTGATCAGCAGCAGCTCGATGAAGAAGCACACGCCAATGGTCGCCACCAGCGCCAGCATGATCGCCTCCAGCCGGCGGAAGCCGCGGTTCTGCAGGGCCAGCACCAGCAGGGTGTCGAAGGCGGTGATGACGATCCCGGTGCTCAGGGACACCCCCAGCAGCAGGTGGAACGCCAGGGCGCAGCCCAGCACTTCGGCCAGGTCGGTGGCGATGATCGAAACCTCTGCCAGCAGCCACTGGGTGCGCGCCGAACGGGTGCTGTAGCGCTCGCGGCAGAGCTGGGCCAGGTCGCGCCCGGTGGCGATCCCCAGGCGGGAACACAGGCACTGCACCGCCATCCCCGCCAGGCTCGCCAGCAGCACCACGAACAGCAGGTTGTAGCCGTAGCGCGAGCCGGCCTCGATGGCCGTGGCCCAGTTGCCGGGGTCCATGTAGCCGATGGAAATCAGCAGCCCGGGGCCGGCAAAGCGCAGCAGGCGGCGCCACAGGGAAGCGCCGGGGTCGACGGCGACGGAACCCGCCACCTCCGGCGGGCAAAAGGGCGCGGTGGCGATTTTCGGCAAGCTGAATTTCACGGATATTTCCCAGGCGGATTGGCGCAGGGGCCCAGCTTAGACGTTTCAATGCGGGCACCCAAGCCTGAATTTACCCCGCCAAGGCGAGTATGCTGCGCAGGTTGTGCCCTGCGCCGAAACCTTCGGCAGTGAGTATTTTCTGGCCCAAGGTAGCCCTGTGAACAGCACTGCGACGCCCCCCGAACCTCTGCCCCCTTTCCTGCAACCCGGCGACCGGGTGCTGCTGTTCGATGGCGTGTGCAAGCTGTGCAATGCCTCGGTGCGCTTCGTCATCCGCCACGACAGCCAGCGGCGGATCAAGCTGGCCTCGGTGCAATCGCCCCAGGGCCAGGCGCTGCTGGCCTGGTTCGGCCTGCCCACCGAACAGTTCGACAGCGTGGTGCTGATCGAGGAAGGCCGGCTGTCCCAGCGCTCCGATGCGTTTATCCGCCTGATGGCGCAACTGCCGGCGCCCTGGCGCTGGCTGCGGCTGTTGCGCGGGGTTCCCCGGCCGCTGCGGGATTGGGTCTACGACCTTATTGCGCGCAATCGCTATCGGTTGTTCGGCCGTCTCGACGTCTGTTTACTGCCGAGCCCGGATCACCAGGGGCGCTTTCTCGACGACCCGTCCTGAGGCCCCGACCCGGCCCGATCAGCCGGGCTGACGCCGGAAGAACAGCGTCACCTGCCCGAGCTCGAAGCCGAACTTGGTCATGTAAGAACGATTGGCCAGGGTGTTTTCGTCCAACAGGTACATCCAGTCGTCGAAGTGCACCTGGTAGGTCTTGCCATCCACCGGCAGGTTGAGCACGTAGCGCCAGCGCAGGGCATTGCCGGCGACCTCACCCCGGGCCTCGCCGACCACATCGTCGGCGGTCCCGCGCCACAGGCCGGGCCCCGCGGGGACCAGGGTCCAGACCCGGGTCTGGCGGGTGCCGTCGCTGTAGGTGAAGTCTTCGTGCATGATGAATTTCTCGCCTTCGCTGCGGCTGTCGATCTGCACATGAAAGCGCTTGATCACCTCGCCGGAGCGCTTCTGGAACAGGCCCCAGGCCTCGACACGACCCTTGAAGAACTGCCGCAGTTCCAGCTCGGGCTTCTGGTCACGGTACTGCTTGACGTCGGTGTCGCTGCATGCGACCAGGCCGAGGCACAGCACTAACAAGTATTGCTTGAGCATGGAATATCTCCTGTGCTGCGCCCGCTATTGGCCCAGCAGTTGTGCGCGCAACTGCGGATTGCGCGTGCGCGGGTCGAGCCAGATGGCGAAAAACGCTCGGGCGAAGGCTTCGTCCTCGACCCTGTACTGCAAGCGCTGGTCGACAAAGAACTGCACCCCGCGCCCGGGCAGGAACACCCCGGTGATGCGCTGGCCCGGTTCGACATCGACGAAGGCGCGCTGCATCTGCGCCTGCCAGTCCTTGAGTTGCGCCGGGCTCACCGCGCTGCCGGACAGGCGCTGGATCTCGTCGAGGCTGGTCTGCACCAGATCGCCGCGGCTGATCGTGCGCCGGTAGGTCAGTTCCAGGGCGAAGGGGCTATCGGCCGTCAATGGCAACGTCGTGCCCCAGAGCCGCGCGGTGTAGACCTTGAAGCCGAACCAGCTGAACTCGCCGCTGCCCAGCAGCCGCGCATTGGGCAACGACTCTTGCCAACCGGCACTGGCCGTAGCGCTGAGCAGCACCAGCAGCCACAGCAACCGGGCCACGCCCACTCGCCGCCTGCGTTTCATTCAAGGCTGCCTGCGCAACAGCTGAAGAAACTCCTGGCGGGTGCTGGCCGACTCGCGAAAGGCCCCCAGCATTACCGAGGTGTTCATCAGCGAGTTCTGCTTCTCGACCCCGCGCATCATCATGCACATGTGCCGCGCTTCGATGACCACCGCCACCCCGGCCGCCCGGGTCACTTCCTGGATCGCCTCGGCAATCTGCCGCGTGAGGTTCTCCTGGATCTGCAGGCGTCGCGCATACATGTCGACGATCCGCGCCACCTTGGACAGGCCCAGCACTTTGCCGGTGGGGATGTAAGCCACATGAGCCTGACCAATGAACGGCAGCAAATGGTGCTCGCACAGGGAATACAACTCGATGTTCTGGACCATCACCATCTCGTCGCTGGTGGAGCTGAACAACGCACCGTTGACCAGTTCTTCGAGGCTGGTTTCGTAACCATGGCACAGATAACGCAAGGCTTTTGAGGCTCGCTGCGGGGTGTCCCGCAAGCCCTCGCGGGTCGGGTCTTCACCCAACCCCTGCAAAATGCCGTGAAAGTGCTGGGAGAGAGGATCGTGCATGGCGCATGGCTTCCGAAAGGCTGGCAGGGCGGGCAATTCCTTGCACGTGCCAAGGAAAAAAAGGCCTCCGAGGTGGTCGACCACCTAACTGACCCAGCCCCGGTTCCACCCGGGCCTGACCTCGGAGCCCAAAAAGCGTGGGCAGCGACCGCCGCCCCTTGAAAAACTGAGCAGCTATCGGCACATCCCACACCTTAAAAACCTATACGACAATTTAATTTTTGTACAATTTTTATCGGCTAAAAATGCCTTATAAGCCCAAATACTTGTACAAATAAGCCTTTAATCGATTCAATACTTTTTATCTGTACAAGAAAAAACGACCCTGCACTTCACTCCCGACCACTTCCCTGCCTGCAGATACGCGCCAATCGCTTCGTTGGATGCTAGCGTGGCGCACCGTTCATCCGCCGAGTGCGCCCATGCTGCTGTTGAAACTGCTGACCGTTCCCGGATTTCTGTGGTTGATCTCCCTGGCGAGCAAGCGCTGGGGCCCGAATGTCGCTGGCTGGCTGGCGGGGTTTCCCGTGGTGGTGGGGCCGATCCTGCTGTTCCTGGCCCTGGAGCAGGGCCAGGTGTTCGCCACCCATGCCGCGGTGGCGGCCCTGTCGGCGGTGTTCGCGATGATCGCCTTCAGCGTCGCCTATACCCATGCCGCGCAGCGCTTCTCCTGGCCCGGGGCCCTGGCCATTGCGACCCTGGTGTGGGCCTTGCTGGCCACGATCATCGCCCAGGTGCCGCCATCCCTGGGTTTTTCCAGCCTCTGCGCCGCCAGCGCCCTGCTCCTGGCCCCACGGCTGTTTCCGCCGGTGGGCGAACTGCCCGCCAGCCCTGGGCCGCGCTCCGACAAACTGCCCTACCGGATGCTCGCCGGGGCCCTGCTGACCCTGGCCGTGACCCTGTTGGCCAGCACCGTCGGCGAACGCTGGAGCGGCATGCTCGCGGTGTTCCCGGTGCTTGGCAGCGTCCTTGCGGTGTTCTCCCATCAGAGTCGTGGCGTGGCCTTCACCACCGTCCTGCTGCGCTCCCTGACCACCGGCCTGTACGCCTTTGCCGCCTTCTGCCTGGCCCTGGCACTGGCCCTGCCCCCGCTGGGCATGCTCGCCTTCGCGGTGGCGCTGGCAGCGTCGATGCTGGTCCTGGGGCTGAGCAAGCGGCTGTTGCGAGCCACTGTGCAGGAGCCGGCTGGCCGGCGCAGGGGCCCTTGAGTCTTGCACCGGGCTGGCGGAAGTTTTCGCTGGCCAGCCAGCTCCTACGAGCCTTGGCTGGCCGTCATCGGAGCCGCGCTGAAAAATCCTTGTGGAGCAGGCCGCAACGGCCGTGGGATGATGCGCGCCTTTGATCACTGCCCGGAGATTGCGCATGTCATCTTTCGCTAGAAAAGCCCTGGTCCTGGTGTTCGCCGCCGTGGCGGGCCTGGGCGCGCTGAACGCGGTCGCCGCCAGCAAATCCGCGGCCAGGCAGGCCTCGGGGGAGAAGGTCGCAGTCCTCGACGGCAAGCTCGCCTTCACCCTGCCCAAGGGGTTCAGCGCTTCGGTACTGCCGGCCGGCAGCGAGGCCAATGGCACCGAGGGTGCCAGCGGCACCCTGTATTCCAACGCCACCACCCGTACCGTGGTGATCGCGGCGCAGAACACCATTCCCCATGGGGCCAAGGTCCAGGACAACGACGCCGCCTTTCTCGATGACGCGGTCAGCGGCTTTCTCGCGCAACAGGCCGCGGCGCTGCCGGATTTCAGCAAGCAAAGCGAAAAGAACATGACCCTCAAGGGCCTTGGCGTGCGCCAGATCGACAGCACCGCCACCATGGGCGGCGGCCTGACCCTGAACTCCACCCTGATTGCCGGCTCCGGCACACGCATGGCGGTGATCCAGATAATTTCCCGGGCCACCGACAAGGCCGGCCACACCGCGCTGATGAAGCAGATCCTCGGTCAGTAGACCCCGTGCCGGCTCAGGGGTTGAGCCCCTGCAGCCAGCCCTTGAGGTCGTCGATCTCCGCTTCGCTGATGCTGTGCCCCAGGCCCGGGTAGGCATGGAACTGCGGTTGCAGTGACAACCCCTGCAGCAAGCGCTGGGCATCCACCGCATCGCTGTAGGGCAGGCGCTGGTCAAGGGTGCCATGGCCGATGAAGATGCCCAGGCGCTGCAGGCTCGGGTTGTTCTTCACCTGCGCTGCCAGCACCGGCAGGATCTTCCCGCTCAAGGCGGCGATGCCCCGCACCGACTGCGGATGGCGCAGGCCCACTTCATAGGCCATCACCGCGCCCTGGCTGAACCCCACCAGCACCACCTTGTCCGGCTGGGTCTGGTACTTGGCCAGCGCCGCGCGGACAAACTGGCCGATCAGCTCGGCGCCGCTGGCCAGCTCGCTGGTCACACCGTCGTAGGGGCCCTGGCCCTTGCGGTGGAACCACTGGTAGCTGCCCTCCTCCAGGGTCTGCGGTGCCCGCACCGACACATAGGTGTAGCTCGCCGGCAGGCGCTGGCGAAGGCCGAACAGGTCGGCCTCGTTGCTGCCGTAGCCATGCAGGAAAATCACCAGCGGCTGGTTGCGCGGCTCGGCCGGGGCCTGCTCCAGATACTTGAGCGGCAGGTCATCGTGCAGTGCATCGGCGGCCTGCACCCAAGGCGCGGCCAGCAGCGCCAACAGCGCCAGGTAGCGGATCATGTGTAGCTCCTTGAAGGGGTAAAAACGGGTCGCCAGAGCCTAGCACTGCCAGCCCCGAGCGTTCATCTGCCCAGCCCGCGCCAGGCCAGCGGCAAGCACAGCAGCACCGCCAGCGCAAACCCCACCTGGGACAGGTAGAAGGTCTCCAGCCACTGGCCATGGGCCGCCACGTAGAGGCTGTTGTGCAGCACATCCAGCAGGATGATTGCCAGGGTCAGCAGCAGGCCCCAGCGCGGGCGCACCAACAGCAGCAGCGCCGCCAGCGGATCGAACAGCGTCAGGGAGCCCCAGAAGGCCCGGCTGGCCAGGGGCGTGGCGGCGCCGTAGCCATAATCCCAGAGCAGGCCATGCTCGAAGGCGGCGCGCAGGTGATTGAACGTCGCCGCCAGCAGACACAGGGCGAACAGCAGGCGGATGCACAGCGACACTCGGGGCATGGGCACATCTGTCGTAGGAGCCGGCTGGCCGGCGCAGGGCGTGACGCCGGATCAAGGGGTGGGCGCGCTGCAGCTTGCGCTGGCCAGCCAACGCCCGATCGACCCCTGCGGTGGCGGTTCAGTCGTTGATCAGCTTGCCTTCACGAATCGCCTCGCGGCCGGCCACCTTGGCCAGCCAGATGCCCGGCTGGGTGTAGCGCCCACGGTCCAGGGCAAAGAGCACGCCGCTGGTGCCGGCACACACGGTGCTGACGCGATCGCTCAAGGGGTCCACCACTTCGAACAACGCATCGCCACGCTCCACCCACTCTCCGGCATCGCGCAGGAAACTGACCACGCCATGGTGGGGGGCGAACAGGTACTGGGTGCCTTCGAAGGGCATGCCTTCACAGCACTGCTGCGCAGCGGCCGGCCACTCGCCGCTGATCAGCCCCTGTTCGGCGAGAAACCCCAGGATGGCTTCGCAGTTGGCCCGGGCCTGCTGCACCCGGGTGTCGCCCATGCTGCCCAGCTCCAGGGTGGCGGCCAGGTTTGCCGGGGGAATCGCCGCCCGCGGAAAGTCCCGGGCCAGGCGCAGCCAGGGCGCGGAACAGGATTCATCGAAAGAGCTGCCGCCGGAGTCTTCGCACAACAGCGCCACCCCGGCCTTGAGCCGCGCCGCCAGGGACTGCCAGCGAGGCCAGTGCTGGGGCAAGGCATAGAGGTGGATCGCCGCTTCGAAATCGCAATGCAGGTCGAGGGTGATGTCGGCGTCGCAGGCATGGCGCAACAGCAAGCGATGCAGGGCTTGCAGCTGCGAATCAGCCGCTGGCAGCTCATCCAGCACCTGGACCATGGCCCGGCGGATCAGGGCGATATTGGCCGTGGCGTCGTCCCCCAGTTGCTTGCCGATCAAGTCGCCCACCGGGCCGCTGAGCTCGACGAAGGCGCGATTGAAATTCTTGCCGCTGCCCAGCTCGAAACGCCCCAGATGGCTGCCCTGCACCTGCTGGTCGAGGCCGATGGGATTGGCCACCGGCACCAGCTCGACCACAGCCTGCAGGCGCCCCTGGCTCTCCAGCTGCGCCAGGCGCTGCTTGAGCTCCCAGGCAGTGCGCATGCCGGGCAGTTCGTCGGCGTGCAGGCTGGCCTGGATGTACACCTTGCGCGGGCCGCTGCCAAAGCGGAACACACTGAGCTGGCGCTGGGTGCCCAGGTGGCCCCAGGGCAAGGAATGGTCGATGCGTTGCATGGCAACTCCGGAGATCAGAAAAAGGCGTGGCGCAGAATAAAACAGTGGCGCACAAAAAAGGTGGCTGCCGGCCCCCGGCAACCACCTTTTTCAACGCCCGGGCTTACTCGCCGTAGACGTCGAAATCGAAGTACTTGTCCTGCACTTGCTTGTACTTGCCGTTGGCACGGATCTCGGTGATGGCCTTGTTGAATTTCCCGGCCAGTTCCTGATCCCCCTTGCGCACGGCAATGCCGGCACCGCCGCCGAAGTATTTCGGATCGTTGTACTCAGGGCCCACGAAGGCGAAGCCCTTGCCGGCGTCGGTTTTCAGGAAGCCATCGTCGAGGTTCACCGAATCCGCCAGCAGCGCGTCGACGCGGCCGGAGACCATGTCCAGGTTGGCTTCCTGCTGGGAGCCGTAGCGCACCAGGTCGATGCCCGCCGGCACCAGCACTTCGGTGGCGAAGCGGTCATGGGTACTGGCCCGCAGCACACCGACTTTCTTGCCCTTGAGCTCGGTCAGCGGGTCCTTGATGCTGGTGCCGGCCTTCATCACGAAGCGCGCCGGGGTGTGGTAGTACTTGATGGTGAAATCGACGTTCTTCTTGCGGTCGTCGGTGATGGTCATGGACGACAGGATGGCGTCGATCTTCTTCACCTTCAGCGCCGGGATCAGGCCGTCGAACTCCTGCTCGACCCAGGTGCACTTGGCCTGCATCTGCTCGCACAGGGCGTTGCCCAGGTCGACATCGAAACCGGTGAGCTTGCCGTCGGGGGTCTTCATCGAGAACGGCGGGTAGCCGGCTTCGATACCGATACGGATCGGCTTGGCCTCGTCGGCCGAAGCGGTAAAGGAAAACAGCGACAGTGCCAGGGCACCGAACAGCGCAAACTTGTTCATTTATAACTCCAGGAGACGGAGGCTTTTATTGGCTGGTTTCGATTGGGGGGGCAAATCGAAGTGGCCAGCAGTCTAGAGCGGCTCCCGGGATGCAAATTGTGTTTATGCGACAAATACTTATAAAAAATATGCGCCCGCGATCCTCTGCCTTCTCCCTCGCCCCGGCATGATGCGTTTGCCCCTGAAAATACCGACGTTCGCCTCAGAACGGGCCATTTTTACCGACACATCCCCGCTAGGCGCAGCCCAAGGCCGCTACTAGCGGAGTCAGCCCTTCAGCAGGCGCAGGACAGATCCGCTCCCTCGCGGCGCGGTTGCCCGGTGCTGAGCTGGAAGCCCTCATCGAGCCAGCCGGTGACACCGCCGATCATCTCCTTGACCGAGTATTCCAGGGCCGCCAGCTTGACCGCCGCCTTGTTCGCGCCATTGCAGTGAGGGCCGGCGCAATACACCACGAACAGGGTGTCGCGAGGATAACCGGCCAGGTGTTCGGCGGTGAGCAAGCGCCCGGGCAGATTGATCGCCCCGGGGACATGGCCACGGGCAAAGGCTTCGGGGCCACGCACATCCACCAGGACAAAATCCACTTCACCGGCCTCCTGGCTGCTGTGGACGTCGGAACAGTCGGTTTCAAAGGTCAGGCGGTTGCAAAAATGCATCAGGGCAATGGCCGAAGGGGCGGCGGCAGTGCTGCGGACCAGGCTGGTCATGGGCGTCTCCAGAAACTTGCGATTAAGGTGGGAAGGACTTTATAGGCCCTGCCCCACCACGCTAAAGTGGCGCCCCGGACACTGACTGGTAACTTTCCGCCAAATGCACAATCACCCCGGACTGGTGGCGATTCTCGCCTACGACGGCCTTTGCACCTTCGAGTTCGGCATTGCCGTGGAGATTTTCGGCCTGGCCCGGCCGGAGTTCGATTTCCCCTGGTACCGGCAAACCATCGCCGCCGTGGACCCCGGCCCGATGCGTGCCCTGGGCGGGATCCAGGTGCTGGCCGACGGGGGCCTGGAGCTGCTGGAGCAGGCGCGGACCATCATCATTCCCGGCTGGCGCAGCCGCGAGCAGGCGCCGCCGCCGAAGTTGCTGGAAGCGCTGCGCCAGGCCCACCAACGCGGTGCGCGGCTGCTGTCGATCTGCTCCGGGGTGTTCGTTCTGGCGGCGACCGGGCTGCTGGATGGTTGTAGCGCCACCACTCACTGGCGCTACGCCCGCGAGCTGGCAGAGGGTTTCCCGAATATCCGGGTGGACCCGGATGTGCTTTATGTCGATGCCGGGCAACTGATCACTTCCGCTGGCAGCGCCGCCGGTATCGATGCCTGCCTGCACCTGGTGGCCCGGGATTTCGGCACCCAGGTGGCCAACAGCGTGGCCCGGCGCCTGGTGATGTCGCCGCAACGCACCGGCGGCCAGGCGCAGTTCATTCCCGCACCGGTCAGCCGTACCCCGCGCAGCGACCTTTCGCGAGTCATGCAATGGGCCCGGGAGCGCCTGCATCAACCGCTGAGCGTGAGCGAACTGGCGGCCCGGGCGCTGATGAGCGAACGCACCTTCCTGCGGCGTTTCCACGACGCCACTGGCGCCTCGCCCAAGGCCTGGCTGCAGCATGAACGGCTGGCCCGGGCCAGGGAACTGCTGGAAAGCGGCAGCGAGAGTACCGAAAGCATTGCCCTGCGCTGCGGTTATCGCTCGGTGGAGAGCTTTCGCGTGGCCTTTCGCGGCCTGGTGGGCGTACCGCCGTCGGTGTACCGCGAACGCTTCGGCCGCGGCCTGGAAAGCACCACACCACCGCGCCCGTAGGAGCCGGCTTGCCGGCGAAGGGGGCGACGCTGGTAAGGCGGCGTCCATTCCGGCGCTTTCGCGGGCAAGCCCGCTCCTGCAGAAGAGACGTGCAGGAGCGGGATGCAATCGGTCGACGCGGGTCCGGCGGGGCGTCAGTCCTGGGGTTTGCGCAGCAGGTAGGTGTCCATGATCCAGCCATGGGTCTGGCGGGCCTGCAGGCGCACACGGCGGATTTCGTCGGCCACCTGGTCCAAGGGGCCGCTGATGAGGATTTCATCCGCGGTGCCCAGGTAGGCCCCCCAGTAGATGTCCAGGCCCTGGTTGCGCAGGTGGCGGTAGGAGTCCTCGGCGTCGAGCATCACCACCAGGCTGTCGGCGGAACCGGCCTGCCCCGCTGCCAGGCGGCGTCCGGTGGTGATTTCCACGGAGCGGCCAATGCGGTTCAGCGGCACTTTGTGCCGGGCCGTCAGGGCCTGGACACTGGTGACGCCGGGGATCACTTCGTACTCGAACGACGCCGCGCCGCTGGCCAGGATCTGCTGCAGGATGCGCAGGGTGCTGTCGTACAGCGCCGGATCGCCCCAGGCCAGAAAAGCGCCGGTTTCACCGTCCGCCAGTTCCTGGTTGATCAGCCGCTCGAAGACCTGCTGCTTGTCGCGGTTCAGGATCTGCACACTGGCCTGGTAGTCCACGTCGCCGCGCTCGCGCTCGGGGTTCTGCGCCTCGACGTAACGAAAGGGCCGCTCGGTGAGGTAGCGCTCGCACAGCTCGCGCCGCAGGTCGATCAGGGAATCCTTGCTCGGCCCCTTGTCCATGAGGAACACCACGTCGCTGCGGTTCAGCGCCTTGATCGCCTGGATCGTGATGTAGTCGGGGTTGCCGGCGCCGATGCCGATCACCAGGAGGGTTTTCATGGGCTTGCTCTCGCTGTTTTGCCAGCGGGCCAGTATGCGGCGCTTTGGCCTGATGAGAAATGCTTCTGTAGCCCCCTGGGGCGGCGGGCATCGGAGCGGCGAAAGGTGGTCTGGGGCCGTTGCATGTCCGGCGGGAGATGGCCAGGCAAGCCCCCCCGGGGCCTTTGCGCAGCCTCGCGGGCTCGGCAGCGGCTACCGGGATGGCGTCGGGGGGCCGGGCAGGCGCAGGCGCCAGCGGCCGGCGTGGCTCAGGTCGAGCCGGGACAGGGGCTCGATGTCGATCTGGTTGAAGCTGGCCAGCGGCGCCTGCAGCACCTGCACCAGCACGGCGCGGATGACGAACGGATGGGTCACCGCCAGCCAGTGGCCCGGGCGCTGCGCCATGACCTCCAGCCATTGCGCCACGCGCTGGCACAACTGGGCCAGGGATTCGCCTCCCGGTGGCGCCAGCTGCGGGTCCTTGAGCCAGGCCTGCAGCGCCTCGGGTTCACGCTCTTGCAGTTCATCGATGCGCAGCCCCTGCCAGGCGCCGAAATCACAGTCGCGCAAGGCGTCCTGCACCTCATGCTCGGCGCTGAACAGCTGGGCGCTCTGGCGGGTACGCAGCTCGGGCCCGCACAGCACCCGGATGCCGCGCTTGAAATCAGCGGCGCGGCTCAGGGCCTGGGCTTGCCAGTCCAGCTCCAGGGGTTCGTCCCGGGGAAAACGCGCCAGCTTCTGGGCGGCGGTGCGGGCATGGCAGATCAGGGTCAGACGGGTGGCCTGCACGGTGTTTACTCTGGCGTTATCGATTGGCAAACCTACACGGGCCGGGCAGATGCAACATCTTTGCTGCAACCGCCTCCAAGGTTCATTGCAAAACAGCACGCAGGTGCCTGTCCGGTGCGGTCGCGCCACTGTATTCGGCCTGCTCGGCGTAAGCCAGACCCTGTTGCGATCGCTCCCCTACGTCCCGCACCGTGGCTTCCCGCCCCGCCAACAACAGATTCCCACCTGAAACCGCCCCATTTCAGGGCAATTTGATATCAGAGGAAAATTCACTAGACATGTAGCGTCTATTACATAAATATCCATTTCGCCATTTTATGAAATAAAAACGACATCACTTTCCAAGGCACCCCGATGCCCTCTCTCAGAGACCTGATCACCGACCCCGCCCTCGACCTCACGCCCTCCGAGCGCAAGGTCGTGCGGGCCCTGCTCGATCACTACCCGCGCAACGGGCTGGGGCCGATGTCACGCCTGGCGGAACACGCCGGGGTCAGCGATCCGACCATCGTGCGCCTGGTGAAGAAGCTCGGTTTCAGCGGCTACGGCGAATTCCAGGAAGCCCTGCTCAGTGACATGGATGACCGCCTGCGCTCCCCCAGCACCCTGCTGCGCCCGCGTTCGCAAGTGGCCCAGGGCGATACCTGGGGCCGCTACCTGGCCGACAGCCAGCGCGTACTGCAGGACACCCAGGCCCTGACCCAGCCCGAAGACATCCGCGTGCTCATGGACTGGCTGCTGGACAGCCGGCATTCGGTGTACTGCTTCGGCGGCCGCTTCAGCAGCTTCCTCGCCCTCTACCTGTTCAACCACCTGCGGCTGATGCGCCCGGGCTGTTTCTTCCTTGACGACAACGCCCAACTGCCGGACCGCCTGTTCGATGTCCAGCGCCAGGACCTGGTGCTGCTGTTCGACTACCGCCGCTACCAGTCCCAGGCCATGCGCGTGGCCAGTGCGGTCAAGGCACGCAACGCCCGGGTGGTGCTGTTCACCGATATCTATGCCTCGCCGCTGCGGGAGCTGGCGGACCTGGTCATCAGTGCACCGGTGGAATCCTTGTCGCCATTCGACACCCTGGTGCCGGCGCTGGCCCAGGTCGAGGCGCTGGTCGCCTGCCTGACCCCGCGCAGCCCTCATCTTGATCAACGCCTGGAGGGCATCGATGCCCTGCGGGCGGAATTTGCTACCCATGTGCTGGAGGAAAAATAAGGATGTTCAGCCTGCCCCACCGTTCGCCCCGGGACCTGCCCTTCGTCGTCGACCACACCGCCCTGCTGCTGGTGGACATGCAGCGGGCGTGGCTTGAACCGCAGTTCGATCCGCACCTGCAAGGGCCCGAGGGCGAGGCCTTTCTCAAGCGCGCACGAGAGCGGGTGATCCCCAACCAGCAACGGCTGCTGGCGGCGGTGCGCGAGGCGCGGCAGAACGTGCTGCACACCATTATCGAAAGCCTGACCGCCGATGGCCGTGACCGCTCCCTGGACCACAAGCTGTCGGACATGCACCTGCCCAAGGGCAGCCCCCAGGCGGCGATCATTGCCGAGCTCGAGCCGGTGGAAAACGAGATCGTGCTGCCCAAGACCTCCTCCGGGGTGTTCAACTCCACCAACATCGACTACGTGCTGCGCAACCTGGAAACCCGCCACCTGATCATCGCCGGGATCGTCACCGACCAGTGCGTGGACATGGCCGTGCGCGACGCCGCCGACCGCGGCTACCTGGTGACCCTGGTGGAAGATGCCTGCGCCACCTACGGCGATACCCGGCACCAGGCCTGCCTCAACGCAATCAAGGGCTACTGCTGGATCACCGACACCGACACCGTGCTCGGCCGCCTGCGGGAGATCCGCGGATGAGCCGCGGCCAGGGCATCGAGGCCCTGACCCCGGTGGCCATGACCAGCATCGTCACCACCGACCTGATCGGCGTCACCCGTGGCCGCTCCTTTCCCAGCGACGAACTGGAGCGCTACAAGGTCGGCGGCTGCGGCTGGGTGCCGGCCAACAGCGCGCTGACGCCCCAGGACCTGATCGCCGAGGACAACCCCTGGGGCGCCTATGGCGACCTGCGACTGATCCCCGACCTGGACAGCCGGGTCAGTGTCGGCGCCGGGCCGGATGCCAGCGCGGCGCCGCTGGATTTCATCCACGCCGACATCTGCGAGACCGACGGCACGCCCTGGGCGGCCTGCCCGCGCACCCTGCTGCGCAAGGAAATCGAGCGCTACCGCGAGCTGGGCATCCAGATCACCGCGGCCTTCGAGCATGAATTCAACCTCGACACCGGCACCGGCCAGCGCGAGCACCTGGCCTTCTCCCTGGAAGCCCAGCGCCAGGGCGCGGCCTTCGGTGGCTGGCTGCTGGCGGCGTTGCGAGCCGCCGGCGCCGAACCGGAAATGTTCCTCCCCGAATACGGCAAGCAGCAGTACGAGATCACCTGCCGGCCGACCCAGGGCCTGGCCGCTGCCGACCGGGCGGTGAACGTGCGCGAGATCACCCGGGAAATCGCCCGGCAACTGGGGCACCGAGTCAGCTTCGCGCCCAAGACTGCCGACGACGCGGTGTGCAACGGGGTGCACCTGCACCTGAGCCTGCAAAACCTGGACGGCGAGCCACTGCTCTACGACCCCCACGCGGTGAGTGGCGACGACCTGTCGAGCCTGGGCCAGCACTGGGCCGCCGGGGTGCTCAGGCACCTGCCGGCGCTGTGCGCCTTCACCGCGCCGACGCCGATTTCCTACCAGCGCCTGCAGCCCCATCACTGGAGCGCCTCCTACGCCTGCCTGGGCCTGCGCAACCGCGAAGCCTCGCTGCGTATCTGCCCGACCCTGAGCCTGGGCGGCAAGCCGGTGGCGCCGCAGTACAACCTGGAATTCCGCGCCCTGGATGCCACCGCCTCGCCGCACCTGGCCATGGCGGTCATCCTGATGGCCGGGCGCCTGGGCCTCGAACAGCAACGGGTGCTCAATGCGGTGACCGACAAGGCCCCCTCGGACCTGAGCGCCGAGCAACGCCTGGCCAGTGGCATCGTGCCGCTGCCGGGCTCCCTGCCCCAGGCCCTGGAATGCCTGCGCGGCAACACTGAACTGCTGCAGTTCCTGCCCCAGGACCTGCTGGCCACCTACTTCGCCGTCAAACAAAAGGAAGTGTCCCTGACCGAGCACCT
The DNA here is from genome assembly GCF_900116505.1 of Pseudomonas sp. NFPP25. Classification (NCBI taxonomy): domain Bacteria; kingdom Pseudomonadati; phylum Pseudomonadota; class Gammaproteobacteria; order Pseudomonadales; family Pseudomonadaceae; genus Pseudomonas; species Pseudomonas sp. NFPP25. The sequence continues at coordinate 79,998 of NZ_FPBG01000008.1, forward strand.
GACCGCTGCCCAACTCTGTGAGCACTATGGACACCTGTACTAAATCCGCCGAGCTGGGGTTCTACACCGAGCCGGCCTACCGCCTGATCCGTGAAGACTCCGAGCACCCGCTGATTCTGGTGTGCGAACACGCCAGCCACTACATTCCACCGGCCCTGCACGACCTGGGCCTGGACCCGCTGGCGGCCCGCGAACACATCGCCTGGGACCCGGGCGCCCTGGAACTGGCCCAAAGCCTGTCCCAGGCCCTGGGCGCGACCCTGATCGCGGCCAATTACTCGCGCCTGCTGATCGACCTCAACCGACCGCGCCACGCCCCCGACAGCATCCCGCTGCAAAGCGAGATCTATCAGGTGCCGGGCAACCAGCAGCTGGACGAGGCCACTCGCGAGTACCGCCGCCAGCAGCTGTTCACGCCGTTTCACCAGCGCCTGCAAAGGATCATCGACCGGCGCCTGGCCCAGGGCCGTGAAGTGCGGGTGGTGGGGATCCACAGCTTCACCCCGGTCTACTACGGGCAGCCGCGCGCGCTGGAAATCGGCGTGCTGTATGGCAGCGCCACCGACTACGCGGCGCGGATCCTCGAAGGGCTGTGGAGGCTGCCGATCAAGGTGGCGGGCAACCAGCCCTACGAGATCGATCCGTTGAGCGACATGACCGTGCCGGTGCACGGCGACGCCCGTGGCCTTGCGTCGGTATTGATCGAGGTGCGCAACGATCTGCTGCGTACCCCTGAAGCGGTGCAGCACTGGAGCGATACACTGGCGCCGCTGCTGTAGCCGCGGCGAGAGGAAGGTTTCACCGGCGCGCCCCGAAGGACTCACCCGGCGCGCCAAAACGCTGTTTGCAGGACCGGTACAACAACTAGAAAAACCGCTGTGGTGTGTCTTTAAACCCTGCCAGGTTCAAACACGAAAGCGCGGCCCGAGGTGTCAATGACGACCCGCAGGGCCCCGCCTTTACCCACTTACACAGGCTCAAGGAGAACGGCTTCATGGAGATTGAAGAATTCGGCTACAAACAGGAACTCAAGCGCGGGCTGAGCCTGCGTGACCTGGTGGTCTACGGGATGATTTTCATGATTCCCATCGCCCCGTTCGGGGTCTACGGCTACGTCAACCAGGAAGCCCCGGGCATGGTGCCCCTGGCCTACATCATCGGCATGGTGGCGATGGTCTTCACCGCCCTGAGCTACGGCGCCATGGCCCGCGCCTTTCCCATCGCCGGTTCGGTGTATTCCTACGCCCAGCGCGGCCTCAACCCCCATGTGGGCTTTCTTGCCGGCTGGCTGATGCTCCTGGACTACCTGCTGATCCCGCCGCTGCTCTACGTCTACGCGGCCATGGCGCTCAACCACCTGTACCCGGAAGTGCCCAAGGTCGGCTTCATCCTGGCGTTCCTGGTCAGCGCCACCTTCGTCAACCTGCGCGGCATCACCTTCACCGCGCGGATGAACATCCTGTTCCTGCTGGCGCAACTGGCGGTCCTGGGGATCTTCCTGTTCTACGCCTGGAATGCCCTGCACGGTGGCGCCGGCAACGGCCAACTGACCCTGGCGCCGCTGTACAACCCGGAGAACTTCCACTTCGGCATGCTGATGCAGGGCGTCTCGATTGCGGTGCTGTCGTTCCTCGGCTTCGATGCCATCTCCACGCTCGCCGAAGAGGTCAAGGGCGACCCGGGCCGCAGCGTCGGCCGCGCCGCGCTGATCACCCTGGTGGTGATGGGCGCGATCTTCGTGGTACAGACCTGGATCGCCACCGACCTGGCCGCCGGCATGGGCTTCAAGTCCGCCGACACCGCCTTCTATGAAATCGCCGAACTGGCCGCCGGCAGCTGGCTGGCGACCCTCACCGGAGTGGCCACGGCGCTGGCCTGGGGCGTGGCGGTGGCCATCACCTCGCAGGCCGCGGTATCGCGCCTGCTGTTCGGCATGGCCCGCGATGGCAAGCTGCCCAAGGTGCTGGCCAAGGTCCACCCCAAGCACAACACCCCGCACATCAGCATCTACCTGGTGGCGGTGCTGTCGCTGCTGATCTGCTACCTGTTCATCAACTCGGTGGACACCCTGACCTCCCTGGTCAACTTCGGCGCCCTGAGCGGCTTCATGCTGCTGCACATCACCGTGATCAATTTCTACTGGCGCCGGCAGAAGTCCGGCCAGGTGGTGCGCCACCTGATCTGCCCGGTGATCGGCTTCGTGATCGTCAGCGCCATCATGTACAACATGGGCGTGGATGCGCAGAAACTCGGCGCCATCTGGATCCTTGCCGGGCTGGTCTACCTGTTCCTGCTGAACAAGCTGGGCAGCGGTGCCGCCCTGCCCGACCCGCTCAAGCACTAGTTGCACCCGCGCGGCGCCCCAGGGCGTCGCGCCAACCCCGGCGCTGCCAGCAAGAGCGGCCCGGGGACTGGCCGCCGGATGCCGCGGCCATGGAACTGCGTGGTAACCGACAGTGATGTCTGGCCAGTGCCTGCCCCCCGGGGCAAGCGGCCCTTGATACAGGAGTACACCCATGCTGGCCTTGCGTCCGGTGGCGTTATCCGATCTGCCCCAACTGCGGCGCCTGGCCCGCGAACGCCTGCTGGGCGTCACCTCCCTGGTGGATGACGAAACCTGCCTGCGGGACAAGATCCTCGATTCCCAGGCCTCCTTCGCCAAGAGCGAGGCCAGCCAGGGCCCGGAGAACTATTTCCTGGTGCTCGAGGACCTCGACAGCGGCCAGTTGCGCGGCTGCTCGGACATCCTCGCCACTGCCGGTTTTGCCAGCCCGTTCTACAGCCTGCGCAACCGCCCGTTCATCAGCAGTTCCCGGGAGCTGAACATCCAGCACGGGGTGCCCACCCTGTCGCTGTGCCACGACCTCAGCGAACAGACCCTGCTGCGCAGCTTCCATGTCGACCCGCCGCTGGGCGGCACGCCACTGGCCCAGCTCACCTCCCGCGGGCGGTTGCTGTTCATCGCCGCCCACCCCCAGCGCTTCGCCGACAGCTGCATCAGCGAGATCGTCGGCTACAGCGACGCCAACGGCGAGTCGCCGTTCTGGCAAGCCGTGGGCCAGCACTTCTTCGACCTGCCCTATGTCGAGGCCGAGCGCCTGTGCGCCCTGCAGGGCCGCGGCTTTCTCGCCGAACTGATGCCCCAGTACCCGCTGTACATCCCGATGCTGGCGCAGGCGGCCCAGGACTGCATCGGCCAGGTTCACCCGGATGCCCGGGAGGCCTGCCAGATCCTGATCGACGAAGGCTTCGCGCCGACCCAGTACGTCGACCTGTTCGATGCCGGGCCGACCCTTCAGGGGCGCAGCCACCAACTGCGCTCGATCGCCCAGAGCCGGGTTGCCACCAGTTACCCCAGCCCCCAGAGCGGCCAGGGCCAGCAGTGGTTGCTGAGCAACGAGCGGCTGCAGGGCTTTCGCGCCATAGTCGCGGCGCTGGACACCGCCCCGGGCGCTGAAATCGGCCTCGACCCGGCCATGTTCCAGGCCCTGCAACTGGCGCCGGGCGAGCCGGTACGGAGCGTTGCCTTATGAACCGGCCCCTGTTGCCCCCCTGCCCGGCGTCATTGCCAGGAGCCCGCCAATGATCGTCCGTCCGATCCGCGTCACCGATCTGCCGGCGGTCTTGAGCCTGCTCGAAGGCAGCTGTCGCGAACTGAACAACCTGTCCACCGACCCCGAGCGCCTGGCCCATCGGGTGCGCTGGGCGCAGCGAGCCTTCGCCAACCAGGTGGAGCGGGCCGATGCCGACTACCTGTTCGTCATGGAGGATGACGAGCAGCAGGTGATCGGGGTCTGCGGCCTGAGCGGCGCCATCGGCCTGCGCGAGCCCTGCTACAACTACCGGGTCGGCACCACCCACGGCAGCGCCCCGGTGCTGGGCATCGAAAAGCACATCCCGACCCTGTTCCTGTGCAACGAGATGACCGGGCAGTCGCTGCTGTGCTCGCTGTTCCTGCGCCGCGATCACCGCCAGGGCTACACCGGCCGCCTGCTGTCCACCGCGCGCCTGCTGTTTGTCGCCGAATTCCCCCGGCTGTTCGGCGACAAGCTGGTGGCCGAACTGCGCGGCCAGCTCGACAGCCAGGGCCGCTCGCCGTTCTGGGACAGCCTGGGGCGGCACTTCTTCAAGATGGGTTTCCAGCAGGCCAATCGCCTGTCCAGCCACGGCAGCAAATCCTTCATCGCCGAACTGATGCCGCGCCAGCCGCTGTACACCTGCCTGCTCAGCCCCCAGGCGCAGGCCGCCATCGGCCAGGCCCACGCCAGCACCGAACAGGCGGTGAGCATCCTGCGCGACGAAGGCTTCAGCCATCAGGGCTGCATCGACATCTTCGATGGCGGGCCGCTGATCGAGGCCGAGGTGGCGAAGATCCGCAGCGTGCGCGAAAGCCAGACCCTGCCCCTGCTGGTGGGCACTCCGGACGCACAGGCGCCAGTGTGGCTGATCCACAACCGGCGCCTGGAAAGCTGCCGCATCACCGCCGCCCCCGGGCGCCTGGTTTCGGGTTGCCTGCTGGTGGACCGGCTGACCGCCAAGCGCCTGCAACTGCAGCCGGGCGACTCGGTACGGGCGGTGCCGCTGCTGGCCTGCGAGTCACGCACGGCCCTGCACGCACAGCGGCACCTGGCCCCGCAAAGCGCCCTGCTCCTGTAGCCGCTGCCGCAGGCTCGGGCCGCGCTCGGAAGCACGGCCCGCAGGGGCGCGAAATCTCAAGACCGCTGAGGTGCTCGACATGAGACTGCCAAGCAAGGCCCTGCGGGCCTTTGTGCAGCCTCGCGGGCTCGGCAGCGGCTACAGAGGCGTCAGGGCGATGAATCCGGTAACACCTGGCGGCAGGCGCAACGTTGACGAACGCCGGGGCGGATGTTCATATGCCGCCCAGTTTCAGGTGCCTCCTGCCGCCGTGCAGGAGGTGAAACGGGAAACCGGTGCGCCCCTTTTCGGGCAAGTCCGGTGCTGCCCCCGCAACGGTAAGCGAGTGCTGCATTCAACAGGCCACTGTACCCAAGGTATGGGAAGGCGAATGCCGCCAGACTCGCAAGCCCGGAGACCGGCCTGTGACGTCTGTTTGGCAATCCTGCGGTGGGCGGGCATGGGCCGGTATGGTCGCGTGCCCGTGGCCGATACCCTCTCCTGCGTGCTTCCCGAAGACACTTTCGAGAAGACCAACAATGACAACACCTGACACTTTCCTTGCACGCGACTGGCGTGCACCTGGCCGCATCATGAGCGGCGCCCTGCTCGGCTGCCTGTTCAGCCCCCTGCTGCTGGCGGACGACAGTCCCCTGACGCTGGACCGGCAATTTGTTTCCGCCCCCTCGGTGGAGTCCACCACGGTGGCCGAAATGGCCCGGTACGGCAGCAAGGTGGAGATCATCGACCGCCAGCAGATCGAACGCGCCGGCCCCAGCAGCGACATCACCCGGGTCCTGCAGATGTACGTGCCGGGGCTGTATGTGGCGCCCAAGAATGGCCCCTTCGACTACGGCACCTACTCCCTGCTGGGCGGGCGCAACGACGACACCCTGATCCTGCTGGACGGCGTGCGCCTGAACAACCGCCTGTACGGCGGCCTGTACCTGGATACCCTGCCGGCCAACGCCATCGAGCGCATCGAGGTGCTCAAGGGTGGCCAGAGCCTGCTGTTCGGTACACAGGCGGTGTCCGGGGTGATCAACATCGTCACCCGCAGCCCGCAGACCCGCGACGTCTCCGGCGAGGTCAACCTGGGCCTGGACAGTTTCATGGGCACGAGCGGCGATGCCCGCGCCGAGCAGATCCTCAGCAACGGCCTGGGCGAGCTGGGGCTGTTGGCCTATGTCAGCCACAACGTCTCCGATGGCTACCAGCCATTTCGCAACAGCGCCTACAACGCCAACACCCGGGACAAGAAACGCAGCTATGAAGTGACCACCTTCGGCGCCAAGGCGATCCAGGGCCTTGGCGACGCTTCGCGGCTGGAACTGTTCTACCAGTACAGCGACGCCAACCTGGATTTCGCCCGCCCGGTGAACAACCGGAAAACCACCAACGACCGCATCCAGCAGATCGCCACCGCGACCTTCGAGCAGCGCCTGGACGAAGGCTTCAGCTACTTCGTCAAGGGCCATGTCAACGACTGGGACACCCGCTACACCAGGATCGACAGCCTCGACGACGCCAGCCTCAAGGTGCGCAACCACAACGACTACTGGGGCTTCACCGACTGGGGCCTGCAGGCCGAGGGCAAGGCCGAGCTGGACGGCGGCCACGTGCTGGTATTGGGCACCGACAACCAGTGGTTCAAGGGCCAGGACGACGTGCTCAAGATCGATAACAAGCAGGCCCAGGCCAATGCCCTGTACACCCAACTGCGCCCGGTGTTCGACGCCCTGCCCGACTGGCACCCGAGCCTGGGCGTGCGCCACGAGAAAATCAGCGGCGGCGAGAGCGCCACCGTGGGCATGCTCACCTCGCTCTACGACCTGACGCCCCACTGGCAACTGCGCGGCCAGTACGGCAGCGCCTTCAAGCTGCCCAACGCCGAGCAGCTGTACGCCAACGAGGACTACGAAAAAGGCAACCCCGACCTCAAGCCGGAAAAGAGCCTCAATGCCGAGCTCGGCCTGGACTACAAGGGCAGCCTGCTGGCCGGCGAATTCAACGCCAGCGTCAGCGCCTTCCACCGCAAGATCGACGACCTGATCACCCTCAACGCCAACGATGTCTGGAGCAACGGCCAGGGCCGGATCAAGGTGCGCGGCATCGAACTCGACGGGCGCTGGCAGTTCAGCCCGCAATGGACCCTGCAGGCGGACATGACCCGCAACCTGTTGGAGTCGCGCAACGGCGTGACCCTGAGCAACATCCCCGGTTTCTTCGCCCGTTCGCGGCTGGGCTTCGAAGCCCCGGACCGGATGTGGGGCGTGGGTGGTGCGGTCCGCTACATCGGCCAGATCGACAGCCCGAAGAACGTCGACTACGGCCACTATTCGGTGGTCGACGCCGATGCCTATCGCTACCTGGATACGGCCCAGCAGCACCGCCTGAGCCTGCTGGTGGAGAACCTGTTCGACCGCGACTACAGCACCAGCATGACCAGCACCTCGCCCTCGGTGGACAACCTGGGGCGACCCTTCACCACCGAAGTGCGCTACACCTACCGCTTCTGAGGCCGACCGACATGCATGAGAACTATCAACGGGTGCTGTTCGTCGGCCCTGGCCTGCACGGCGGCGCCCTCGGCGAAGCCTTTCGCAAGGAGCTCCAGGCCCTGCGCGGCGACGGCGCCGACACCCGGGTGATCGACACCCTGGACGGCTTCGACAGCCTCTGGGCGGCGCTGGGCGAAGCCCTGCCCGAGGACGGCGCGAAGCTGCTGGTGGTGGACCTGGAACCCAGCTCCGACAGTGCCTACCTGGACTGGCTGCGCGATGAGCTGGGGCGCCTGGCCCAAGCCCACCCCCAGGCACCGCGGCTGTGGATCACCGCCCAGGCCCTGGGCCGGCGCGGGCTGGACGCGGCCCTGGCCTGCGCCAGCATCGGCCAGCGCGAGCGCCACCTGGCCTGCGACAACGTCAACGCGGTGCAGAGCGACCCGGACTGGTCGCGGGTGCCGCCCCATGCCCGCCAGGTGTTCCTGTGCACCGGCCCGCGCTGCGTGCGGCGCGGCGCCCTGGCGCTGTGGAAGACCCTGCGCCGCGAACTGCTGCGCCTGGAGCACATGGAGACGCCCGGTGGCGTGCTGCTGACCCGCACCGCCTGCCAGTTCCCGTGCAACCTGGGGCCGGTACTCACCGTGCACCCGGACGGCTGCTGGTACCGGGTGCGCGATGACGGCGAGGTGCTGCGCCTGGTGCAGCAGCACCTGGTCCAGGGCGAACCGGTGGCGGATCTACGGATTCCCGCGCCCTACGGAGGAACGGCGGATGCCTAGCAGACTGCTCGGCCTGCTGCTGTGGCTGGCGGCCCTGCCAGCCCTGGCACACAGCTACCAGAACTGTGGCCGGACCTGGACGGTGGATGGCCCGCCCCAGCGCATCGTCGCCCTCAACCAGCACAGCGCCGACCTGCTGCTGGCCCTGGGTGCCGGGCCGTCGATGATCGGCGTCGCCTATCTGGACGACGATGGCCAGGCCCAGGCCGAAGGGCTTTACCACGGCGTGCCGGTCATCGCTCGCCAGTACCCGTCGGCAGAAGTGCTCTACAGCCTGAAACCCGACCTGGTGGTGGGCGGCTTCGCCTCGGCCTTCCCGGAAAACTTCAGCTCCCGGCAACGCCTGGGGGCCATAGGCGTGGGCAGCTACCTGCTGGAATCGGCCTGCGCCGGGCATGACCAGGACTACTTCGGGCATATCCGCCGCGACCTGCTGACCCTGGGCCGGCTGCTGCGCCAGGAGGCCCGCGCGCAGCAACTGGTGGGCCAGATGGATGCCGACCTGGAGGCCGCCGCGGCCCTGTACCACGGGCGCCCGACGCCTTCGGTGTTCTACCTGGACAGCGAAGTCAACGGCCTGGCCAGCCAGGGCCAGCGCGGGTTTGTCGGCGTGCTGCTGCAAGCGGCCGGTGCGCGCAACAGCTTTGCCGCCATCGACCGCCCGCGCCTGACCGTGGACAGCGAGACCCTGCTGGCCAACGACCCCGACGCCATGCTCCTGGCCGACGCCCTGTGGTCGCCCGCCCGGCGCAAACGCCAGCTGCTGCACAGCGACCCTGTGCTGTCGCGATTGCGCGCGGTGCGCGAAGACCGGCTGATCGACATCCCCTTCGCCCGACTGGTGCCGGGCATCGCCAGTGGCCGCACCGCCCTGGAACTGGCCCGGCGCCTGCACCCCACCCACGACTGACCCCCACACCCCGCAGGAGCCGGCTTGCCGGCGAAGGGAACACCCCCGATCCCTCGGCGTACCCACAGACGCCTTCGCGGGACACAAGGAACAGCGGCTACAGGGAGTTGAGCAAACGCCTGGACGGCTGCTCCGGCGGGTGGCAGGTGACGTTGTTGCGGCCGCAGGTCTTGGCCGCATACAGGGCCTGGTCGGCATCGTTGAGCCAGCCCATGGCGTCGTCGTGCAGGGGGTTGAAGGCCGCCAGGCCGATGCTCAGGCTGACCTGCAGCGCCGGGCTCTGTTCATAGCCCAGGGCCCCAAAACGACCGCGCAGGGCCTCCATCAGTTCGGCGGCATGAGCCAGGGGCACGTCCGGCAGGATCACGCAGAACTCGTCGCCGCCATAACGCCCGGCCTGGTCGCTGACCCGCAGGTTCTGCCGCAGCAGCTTGCTCAACTGGCGCAGCACCACATCCCCGGCCACATGGCCGTAGGTGTCATTGATGGCCTTGAAGTGGTCGATGTCGATCAGGGCGATGGCGCCACCATGGGCCTGGCGCTTGCAGCGTTGGAACTCGATCTCCAACTGGTCCTTCCAGGCGCCATGGTTGAGCAGCCCGGTCAGGCTGTCGGTGCGGCTCAGGGCCAGCAGCTCGCGCTTGTGCCGGCCCAGGGTCACCGCCTGCTGATAGCAGATGTAGCCCAGGGCCAGCGGGTACAGGGTCAGCATCGGCAGGCAGGCATACACCTGCTCGGGGGTGGTCTGGGCGACAAACGCCGGCCCGAACAGCCACAGGGCAACGCCCATGCCCAGCACTTGGGCCGCACTGCCGGCGAGGAAGAAACGTAACCCGCCCAGGGCCATGTTGTTCATGGCCATCATCCCCAGGGTGGTGGCCAGCGGCAGCGGATTGAAGTGCATGGCGCCGACCCAGAAGCCCCCCAGCAGCGAATCCACCAGCAGGTTGCGGTACTCGGCACGAAACGGCACCCGGGCCAGCCGCGCCCATTGGTAGGCCAGGTGCGGCCAGGCAAATGCATTGAACAGCATGAAGCCCCAGACCCAGGGCGCCGGTTGCAGGGGCGCCATCCCCGCGGCCACGCAGAAAAACCCCAGGGCCAGGCCCAGGGTCCGTGACCGATAAAGCCTCCTGGCCAATGACAGTCCCTTCCCTCTGGTGTCCTGCGCAGGGAGCAAGTCGCCTCCGATCAGCAATGGGTAAAGGTGGAACGAGCGGGTGGCAAGCAACCGGTGAAAGTCTATCAGTCGCGTTTCAAAGCGCCATCACTGCCAACGCCCAGTTTCGGCCTGCCAGCGCCAGCAGGTGGGGAATATTTGGCTATAACTGAGGGGCGGCCGATAACCGACTTCGCAGTGGCGAGCACGACGCGCGCCGCCCCTGAGCCGATCCACCCTGCCCCTGGAGGCCGCCGATGCTGGTGATCCTGGTCCTGCTGCTCCTTGCCGCACTCTGGTGCTACCGCACCTACCCGCGCATCGGCCACCTGCTGTACGACGCCAGCGTGGCCCTGGAAGCACGCCTGTACCGGCTGCAGAAAGTCCCGGTGCAGATCGGCGAAGAGACCCTGATGACCTACCAGGGCGGCCCGGCCCAGGCGCCGGTGATCCTGCTGCTGCACGGCCTGAGCGCGGACAAGAGCATCTGGCTGCGTTTTGCCCGGCACTTCAACCGCGACTACCGGTTGCTGATCCCGGACCTGGGCGGCCATGGCGAAACCGCCTATGCCGCCCACCAGGACTACCGTGTTCCGGCCCAGGCCCAGCGCCTTTTGCGCTTGCTCGACGCCTGCGGCATCCAGCGGGTGCAGGTGATCGGCAACTCCATGGGCGGCTATATCGCCGCCTGGCTGGCCGCCCATGCCCCGCAACGGATCAGCGGCCTGGCGCTGTTCGACCCGGCCGGCGTCGAAGCCCCCGAGACCAGCGACCTGCAGCACCTGCTGGAACAGGGCAAGAACCCCTTCCTGGTCCGCTCCCGCGCCGACTTCCAGCACTTCTACAGCCTGACCATGGCCGCCCCGCCCTGGGTGCCCGAAGCAGTGCTGGCGGCCATCGCCGAACGCTATCAGGCGCGCCGCGGGCAACTGGCGCGGATCTTCGCCGAGCTCCAGGCCAGCCCGCCCATGGAGCCCGAGCTGGCGAAGATCCAGGCCCCGACCCTGCTGCTCTGGGGCCGCGAGGACCGCCTGCTGCACCCCAGCAGCGCCCAGGTCTGGGCCAAGGGCCTGCCCCAGGCCCAGGTGCAACTCTGGGAGGGCATCGGGCATATGCCCATGGTCGAACGCCCGGTGCGCAGTGCCCGACTGTACCAGCAGTTCCTGGAACGCCAGCGGCACTGACAGCGGCCCGCTCATGCATTCATTTGCAGAATGAAGTTCAGAGGAAACTTCGTTTGTCAGCCTCGGGCAGGCCCAGCAGAATCGAGGCCGACCCGCCCTTTCACGCCTCGCCCCTCTGCCACGGGAAGCCTGTTCATGAGCAACCAGCACTTCGTCAGCCCGGACCTGATCCGCCAGGGATTTTCCCGGGCGATGTCGGACATGTACCGCGAGGAGGTGCCGCTCTACGGCGCCCTGATGGAGCTGGTGGCCGAAGTCAACGCCCAGGTCCTGGAGCGGCAGCCGGCGCTTGCCCGGCACCTGCAGAGCAGCGGTGAACTGCAGCGCCTGGACCTGGAGCGCCACGGCGCGATCCGCGTCGGCAGCGCCGCCGAGCTGGCGACCCTGGCCCGGCTGTTCGCGGTAATGGGCATGCAGCCGGTGGGCTACTACGACCTGACCCCCGCCGGGGTGCCGGTGCATTCCACGGCCTTTCGCGCGGTGCACGAAGCGGCCCTGCAAGTCAGCCCGTTCCGGGTCTTCACCTCGCTGCTGCGCCTGGAGCTGATCGACAACCCGGAGCTGCGCAGCTTTGCCGAACAGGTCCTGGCCCGGCGCCAGATCTTCACCCCCCAGGTGCTGGAACTGATCCAGCAGGCCGAGGCTGCCGGAGGCCTGGACGCCGAAGACGCCGAGCGCTTTATCCGCCAGGCCCTGGAAACCTTCCGCTGGCACCACCACGCCACGGTGACCGCCGCCCAGTACGCCAGCCTCAGCGCCCAGCACCGGCTGATCGCCGACGTGGTGGCCTTCAAGGGCCCGCACATCAACCACCTGACCCCGCGCACCCTGGACATCGATGAAGTGCAACGGCTGATGCCTGCCCGCGGCATCACCCCCAAGGCGGTGATCGAAGGCCCGCCGCGCCGGGAATGCCCGATTCTGCTGCGCCAGACCAGCTTCAAGGCCCTGGAGGAATCCGTGGCCTTCACCGACCAGGCCCAGAGCCAGGGCAGCCACAGCGCGCGTTTCGGCGAGATCGAACAGCGCGGCGCGGCGCTGACCCCCAAGGGCCGCGAGCTCTACGACCGCCTGCTGAACGCCGCCCGCGACGCCCTGGGCGACTTCCCCAACGAAGCCAATGCCCAACGCTACAACCAACTGATGCAAGAGCACTTCAGGGAATTTCCCGACAGCCACCCAGCCATGCGCGAACAGGGCCTGGCCTACTTTCGCTACTTCGTCAGCGAAACCGGGCTGGCCGCGCGCAACCAGCCCCAGCGGCCCACCAGCCTGGCAGCGCTGCTGGCGGCCGGGCACCTGAGCGCCGAACCCCTGGTGTATGAAGATTTCCTGCCGGTCAGCGCCGCCGGGATCTTCCAGTCCAACCTGGGGGACGACAGCCAGAGCCACTACGCCGGGCAATCCAACCGCCAGGCGTTCGAAGCCGCCCTGGGCCGCCCCACCCTCGACGAACTGCAGCTCTACGCCCAGACCCAGCAGCGCTCCCTGGAGCACTGCGCCGCCACCCTGGGCCTGCCGGCGCTCTAAGGCGCAGGGCAGGCCCGCGGGCCGATGCCGGCCTTGCAGCCGGTGCGCTGCCCCCATGGTCATGGACCCGTCGCGGCGTTATTCTGCCGCCACTTGCGCCCCCATCAGCGGCGCGCCACCACCAGGGATGGACACGGCGAATGAGATTCGCGATCGGCCTGTTTTTATGTGCGGCACTCGGCGGCGCACTCACCACCCACGCCGCAGAAACCGTCAACGACATCACCCAGCTCAACCCCATAGTGGTGGACCAAGTGGTACGCCCCACCCGCCTGGAGCAGATCGTCCAGCTGGTGGCCGGGCACCCCGGCCCTATCGCCATTGGCGGCGGGCGCTACAGCATGGGCGGCCAGACCGCCACCGAACAGGCCTTGCAGATCGACATGCGCGGCTTCAACCGGGTGCTCGACTTCTCCAAGGAACGCAAGGAAATCACCGTGCAGCCGGGCATCACCTGGCGCGCCGTGCAGGACTACATCGACCCCCACGATCTGTCCGTGAGCATCATGCAGAGCTACGCCAACTTCACCGTCGGCGGCGCCCTGAGCGTCAACGCCCATGGCCGCTACATCGGCTACGGCCCGCTGGTGAGCTCGGTGAAATCCATCAAGCTGGTGCTGGCCGACGGCCAAGTGGTGGACGCCAGCCCGCAGCACAACAGCGACCTGTTCTACGGCGCCATCGGCGGCTACGGCGGCCTGGGGGTGATCGTCCAAGCCACCCTGCAACTGAGCGACAACGTGCGCCTGCTGCGCAGCGTCGACGAGATGCCCCTGGGGGACTACCGCCCCTACTTCCAGGCCCGGATCCAGAACAACCCCAAGGTCATCCTGCACAACGCCGTGCTCTACCCCGACCAGTACCAGACCCTGCGCGCGGTTTCCTACAGCCAGACCGACCTGCCGGTCACGGTCAAGGAACGCCTCACGCCCCTGGACCAGAACTACTGGAAAGAACAGAAGGCCCTGAAAGTGGTGAGCCAGTGGCCCGGCGGCAAGACCCTGCGCCAGGAAGTGATCGACCCCCTGGTGCTGAAAAAACCGCAAGTGTCCTGGCGCAACCACGAAGCCAGCCTCGATGTGCGTGAACTGGAACCCGACTCCCGGGCCAAGCGCACCTACGTGCTGCAGGAATACTTCGTGCCCCCCGACCAGCTGGAAAGCTTCGTCCAGGAGATGGGCGCGACCCTGCGGGCGCACAAGGTCAACGTGATCAACCTGTCGATCCGCCACGCCAAGGCCGACCCCGGCACCCTGCTGGCCTGGGCCAAGACCGAGGTCTTCGCCCTGGTGCTGTACTACCAGCAGAGCACCGCGCCAGAGGAACGGGAAAAAGTCGGCGTATGGACCCGCGCCCTGGTGGACAGCGCCATCGAGCGCGGCGGCAGCTACTACCTGCCGTACCAGATCCACGCCACGGCCCAGCAGTTTCGCGCGGCCTATCCACGGGCCGGGGAGTTCCTGGCGCTGAAGGCCCGGGTCGATCCGCGGAACAAGTTCCGCAACAAGTTGTGGGATACCTATGGGCTGGGGGCCACAGGGGATGGGGCTGCCCAACCTTAAGGCCGGGGGCCATCAATGGGCCGCGGAGCGCAGTGGCGCCAATACCTTGCGTTGCTGCAGGTAAATCACTCCGTCACCGTCGAAGGCCAGCACCTTGTCGGTGGTCAGGGCGCTGGCGTCGCCGTCCTCGTACTTGAGCCAGCCCTCATCCCACAAGTCGCCACTTTCATGACGCACCTGCACAAAGAAATAAGGCGGCTCGGAGCGGGTGATTTCAATGTAATGCCCACCATCGGGGCCCCCCTGCCACCGCGCATCAGGGTGCTCGGCCAATACATGGGCCGGCGTCGTGGAGAAGCCGTTCTTGAACACGACCGCCGCCAGCAATACCAGCGCCAGTACGCCCACCGACATGAGCAAACGTTTTAACCAGATCAATCCAGGATCTCCGCTATCATTCACCGCCCTCGACCTGTCCCGGTCGGGCAATCGCGCATTCTGTTGAAGGCCCGCGCAGTGTGCAATAACAAGCGCAGTGGCCGCTTGCCATCCAGCCCGGCCGCGCCCCCGGAAAGCCGGCTGGACGCCTCTTGAACCCGCAGTACCAAGGAAAGGATTGGCCATGCGTATCACCCTCAACACCCTCCATGTAGAAGCCGACCATAGCCTGTGGGTCAATTTCAGCAGTGCGTTCGGCGAAGGCCGGGGCCAATGGCTGGGCACGCCGCCACAAATGGGCCAGGTGCATGAGGTGGAGTTGAGCCTGGAGGACGATTTTGTCTGGGATCACAACCTGTGGGCCGCGACCCAGGACAGGCCACGCATCAGCCGGGAACAGGCGGGGCTGCGGGTCACCGGGCAGTTGCTGCCCCGGGAAGACGAGGCTGTCGCGGCGCTGGCCATAGGTCCGAACATCGTCCTGCTGTCGCTGCAGGGTGGCCACGCGCAGCCAGGCGGCTTCGTCAGCCTGCTTGCACGCCAGGTCAGCTTGAGTCCGGTGGCGCTGTAGAGGGAGCACGGCAGGCTCGCGCCGGAGCATCCAGCCAGGGTCGATTCAGGGTGATGCACAGCGGGAAAGTCGCAGGACGCGACAGGGAAAGGTGTTCGCCCAGTGCTCTGGCCTTGGCAATCCTTGCACCGGTAAAGAGCCCTTGCACCGGGCGAACGGTTGGCATTCTAGTGCAACTGGCGGGGAAAGTCCGTGGGCAGATTCTGAATAAAACTGCACAGTGCAGTTAACCCGATTGCCCATTGCCTCCCCCGCTCAGTCCTGCTCCCTCAGCCTTCGTGGGCAGTGCTGACCTGCAGGATGTCGGTGTAGGTCACCAGCACGCTCTGGCCCACCTTGAGGTCCTTGAGGCGCTGCTGGACTTCGGGTTTCTCCACGCTCACCACTTTCTTGTTGCCCGCCGGGCCTTCGAAGGTCAGCTGGTTTTTCTTCAAGTCGATGGCGGTGATCTTCAACTGCACCTGCACCTGGCGATAGGCCGCGCCGCCGGGGTTGGGGTTGTCTGCGGTAGCGCGGACCACGCCGCTGGCTTCGCTGGAATCGGGCTTGCCCTTTTCAACGTCGGTGTCGAGCACCGCCACCACCGAGTGGGTGACCGTGACCTTGACCTGATCGCCGACCTTGAGGTGGCCCAGGTCCTTGGCCTGATCGCTCAATTGCACATGCACCGGCTTGCCCCCGGCGCCTTCGAGCACCACCTGGTGCTTGGCGGCGTCCACCGACAGGACCTTGGTCACCACCTGATCGGCCTCGATGGCCCCGGACAGCGGGATATCGGCGGCGTGTGCGGCAAGGCTGGCGGTGCCCAGCACAGTGGCCAGGGCGATGGCGCGGGCCAGGGTATTGAGGGTTTTCATCATGAACATTCCTTGTGGTTGAGAAACACACTGACTTTCAGTCAGGCCCTTGAGCATAGACGCCCTGCCAGCTTTCACCGGGGGGATGGGTGCAAGCGTCGCGGTGCCCTCAATAACCGGTCATCTCCAGGTAGCCGCTGCCACTGTGGCTGCCAGCGAATTGCAGCGGCCCTTCCCAGTAGGGAATGCTCAGGTTCATCCAGGCCTGGGGGTTCAGGGCCCGGGTGGTGATATCCAGGCCCTTGGCGGGGATCTTCAGTTGCCAGGTGGTGGGCAGGCTGCGGCCCTGGACCCTGGACTGGGCCAACGGCAGCAACTGGATCTGCTCCTTGCCCAGGCTCTGGGTGTGGCCATCGGTGCTGATCCAGGTGCCGGTGATATAGGGCGCCTTGTCCCGCTCGCGGACCCGGAACAGCATCAGCCGCTCGCCGCTGTCCAGGTGCAGAGAGAACCAGTCCCAGCCGCTCTGGTCCGCGCCCAGGGGCTGGCTGCTCCATTCCCGGTCGAGCCAGGCCGGGCCGCTGACCTGATAGCGCTGGCCATCGATCTGCAACTCCCCCGCGGCCTGGAAGAACGGCTGGCTGTAGTAGTAGGAGGCCTGCCCCTGGTCGGATTTGCGGCTGTAGCCGCCCTCGCCCTGCAGCACCAGCGGCCGGCTGCTGGAAAGCTGCAGGCGATAGGCAAACCCCGGCCCCGCGGCCTGCACCTGCATCCGCGCCAGGGGGTCGCCGGCGCTGTTCAGGGTGCTCAACTGCCAGTCGTCGATCCAGGCCTGGAACGGCTGCGCGATCACCCCGGCCTGGCCGACGCCACCCCGGGCATAGCGCTCGGCGGCGTGGTGGCTCTGGGCCGAAGTGGCCGCTGCATGGCCCAGCCACACCAGCGGCGCGCCCCAGCCCGGTTGTTCGGGAGCGGCCCGCAGGGCACTGCGAAACAGCGTCCACTGCACGCCGAAGTGGCGGCCCTGGGCGTCGCTCAGGTCTGCCGTGAGGTACCACCACTCGATGCGAAACCCGTCATGGGCACCGTGGTCGGCAGGAAAGCTGAAACTGCGCCCCGGCAGCACCGGGGTGAAGGCCGCGGCCTCGCTGCCCAGGCCGGCGAAACCCTGGGGCGGCTCGGCGGGCTGTTCACAACCGGCCAGCAGCGCCAGCAGCAACCCCGCCAGGGCCCGGCCCAACACATCAGTCTTCATGGGCAAAAGTCCTCAGCAGGTCCGCCGGTTGCGCGCGGTACAAACGCAGCAGCGGCCAGGCCGATGCCAACAGAGTCGCCAGCATGGCCAGGCCCAGAAGTTGCAGAAGCTGCCCGGGGAACACCCGCAACGGCAGGCGCCAACCAAAGGCCTGGACATTGATCACGCTGTCCAGACACCAGGCCAGGAGGATGCCCAACGGCAGCGCCAGGACCAGGGTGAGCAAAGCCAGCAGCCAGGTCTGCCCGAGGTTCAGCAGCATCAGTTGACGCCGCCCCACCCCCAGGGCCCAGAGCGGCGCCAGCTGGCCCAGCCGGCTCTGGCTCTGGGTCAGCAGGCTGATGAACAGCGCCACCCCGGACACCCCCAGGGTCAGGCTGTTGAGGGCGGCGGTGGCGGCGAAGGTGCGTTCGAAGACCTGCTGCGACCAGCCCTTGAGCCGGGCCTGATCGATGATCCGGCTGTCGTCCAGGGCGAACCGCTGTTGCAAGGCGCCGACCAGCCCGGGCATCGCTCCCGGCGCCAGGCGCAGGTTGAAGCGGCTCGGCGTCAGCGCTGGCCAATGCGCCAGCAAGTGCCCGGCATTCACCAGCAGGTGGCCCTTGGGGTTGCCATAGTCGGCGTAGATCCCCACCACCCGGGGCGCCCACTGCCCGACGGGCACCGGCAGGCTCAGGCGGTCGCCGGGGCGCACCTTCAGGCGTCGGGCCAGCTGTTCACTGAGCATCAGGGTGTCCTGGCTCGCCAGTTGTGCCCAGGGCTCGGCGCCGTCGCTTTCCAGGAGCGGCCAGTGCTGGCGGTAGCTGGGATGGTCGATCACCCCATACAGGTCCGCCGGCCAACCCTGCACCTGCAACGCCACCTGCCAGCTGGGCAGCACAGCGACAACCTGGGCCTGTTGCGGCAACCAGTCCAGCAACTGCCGGGCCTGCTCCGGGCTCTGCGGATTGACATACAACTCGGCGCTCAGGCGTTGCTCCAGCCAGTCGTTGAAGGTTTCGCGAAACCCTGCCGTCATGCTGCCGGCGCCGATATTCGCCGCCAGCGCCAGCAGCAGCGCCATCAGGGCCAGGCTCAGGGCCGGCAGTTGCTGGCGGCAATCGGCAAGAAACCACTGCCCCAGCACCCCACGCCGGCGCCCGAGCAAGGCCCCCAGCACCGCATCGAGCAGCACCGGCAGGCCCAGGGCCGCCGCCAGCAGCAAGGCCGCCATCAGCACAAAGCCGCTGGCCAGGCTGTCGCCCCACTGCCACGCCGCCAGGGCCAGCAGCAGCGCCACTACGGCCACCGCCCCCTGGCGGCGCAGCCAGCGGGCATGGGCCTGATGCCAGGCCTGGGGGTTGGCCAGGGCCAGCAGCGGCAGGCGCGCCGCCCGCAGCAGGCTGGCGGCGCCGGCCAGCAAGGCCCCCAAGAGGCTCAGGCCGATACCGCTGAACCACCACCCGGGGCTGAGGCTCAACTGCCCCGCCACCTCGGCGCCGTACAAGCCGCGCAGGCTGGCAGCCACGTCCGGCAGCAGCAGCCCGGCCAGCAGGTAGCCGCTGATGACCCCCGCCACTCCACCCAGCAGCGCCAGGGCCCCCAGTTCCAGAATCAGGCTGAAGATCAGAAGCCGCGCACTGACCCCGCAGGCGCGCAAGGTCCGCAGCAGGCCACGACGTTGCTCCAGGGCCAGGCCGATGGCGGCATGCACGATGAACAGCCCGACCACGAAGGACAGGAAACCCAAGGCATCCAGGTTCAGGTGAAAGCTCTCGGTCAGGCGCGCCAGGGTGTTTTCCGACTCGCCCGAATGCAGCACCAGTTGCCCCGCCAGCTCGGCCGGCAAGGGTGGCGCGCGGGCGGCAAAGTCCCGGGGCAACAGCAGGCGGCTCAGTTGCCCCGGCTGGTCGAGTACCTGCTGGGCAAAGCCGATGTCCATCAGCAGCAGCCCCGGGGCCATGTCCGCCTGCACCTGCAACGGCGGCAGCAGCCGGCCATTGCTGGCACGGGGCTGCTGGCCCTCGCGGTAGCCGAGGCTGGCCAGGGTCTCTGGGGCAACCCAGGTACGCCCCGGAGGGCTGAAGAACTCCACCACCTGCTGCATCGCCAGTGGCTTGCCGGTCACTGCGGAACCGGCGGGCAAGGACAAAGGCTCGATGCCCATCAGTTGCAGGCGCAGCGCCTCGAAGCCCTGCAACTGCACCCGCCCTTGCAGCACCGGCGACACCGGCCAGCCGGCCCGGCGCAGGTCGACGAACCATTGCTGGGCAAAGCTTGCGCCAGTGGCCGTGCCCAGGCTGGCCTGGGGTTCACCGCCAATCAACTGGCTGGCCCGGGCATAGCTGTCCCGGGCCTGGCTGTTGAGGGCCAGGACCCCGGTCAGCAGGCTGGTGGCCAGCCACAAACCGGTGAGCACACTGAAGAACTGCACCGGGTGCTGGCGCCAGTGGCTCAACAGCGCCTGCAAGGTGCCACGCAGCACCCGCATCTCAGGCCCCGCCCGCTGCGGCCAGGCGGCCACGCTGCAGGACCACGGTGTGTTGCAAACGGCTGGCCACGCGCTGGCTGTGGGTCACCATCAGCAAACTGGTGGGGCTGTCGGCCAGCAGTTCCAGCAGCAAATCCAGCACCTGGTCACTGGTGGTTTCATCGAGGCTGCCGGTGGGTTCATCGGCCAGCAACAGCCCGGGCCTCGACGCCAGGGCCCGGCCCAAAGCGACCCGCTGCTGCTGGCCGCCGGACAGCTGCTCGGGGTAGCGGCGCAGCAAGTCCCCCAGGCCCAGGCGTTCCACCAACTGCGCCTGCCAGCGCGGATCGAAGCGCCCGGCCAGGCGCGCCTGGAAACCCAGGTTGTCCTCGACCCGCAAGCTGCCAATCAGGTTGAACTGCTGGAACACCAGGCCGACTTCGGTGCGGCGCCAGTTGGCCAACTGGCTTTCGCTCATGCGCTCCAGGCGCTGGGCGCCGATGCGAATGCTGCCGCCATCCACCTGGTCCAACCCGGCCACCAGGTGCAGCAAGGTGCTCTTGCCGCTGCCGGATTCGCCCATCAGCGCCAGGCTGCTGCCCTGCCCCAGGTGCAAATCGACACCCTGCAGCACCGCCAGCGGCCCCTGGGGGGTGGCATAGCTCTTGAACACTCCTTGTACTTCCAGCATGGGCTGACTCGTCCGACCTGAAGGGGGCTCAAGGATAACCCGTGTCGCCCATGGCACCAGCGCAAACCTGCAGCGCTGCAACCGATGAGCCAGGGCGCGCCCCTATCGCCCAGCGGCCACGGAATATAGTATTGCGGCCCTTTTGTTCATTGCAGGAAGCACCCATGACCTACACCAGGGCCCAATTGCAGTACCGGCTGTACATCGCCGCAGGCGCACTGTTGTTTACCGGTGCCTTGATCTCGACCTTTTTCTCGACCCTGAAAATGCTCTACTGGCGCCTGGACAGCTACACCACCATGGCCTCGACCATCAATCGCCCGATCAAGTACTTCGTGTACCAGGTCAATGCCAACACCCAGCCTTTGAACTGGTTCTGGGACAACAGCCCGACACCCAGCTTCCTCGACCTGAGTTACTCCTCCCACTGGAAATTCCTGGTGATCTACCTGCTGATCTTCGTCGGCGCGGCGCTGTTCGCCACGGGCCGGGGGATGATACGCAAGGTCGAAGAAGTCGAGCCGCTGATCGAGGCCCAGCTCCAGGCCCCGGTGGAGGAAGGCGTCCCCGCCAAGACGCTGCAACAGCTGGAGGACTCGACCCTGGTGGGCAAAGCGCCGTCGTTCTTCAGCCAGACCCGCCTGCTGGTGGTCTGGCCCCTGGGCTGTGCGGCGGTCTACCTGGGCCTACTGTGGATGCTGCGCATCATCTGAGCCCCGCGCCGGCGCATCGATTTAGCCGCCCCCCCTTGCCACCACTAGCCCAGCAACTGGCTGAGCACGGCCCGCAACTTGCCCGGCTTCACCGGTTTGTTGAGCAGCGGCGCGCCCAGTTGCTGCAAGGCGCGGCGGCACTGGTCGCTGCGGTCGGCGGTGATGATCACCGCCGGCAGCGGTTGTTGGAAATGCTCGCGCAAGCGCCTGACCACCTGGCAGCCGGTGACCCCGTGATCCAGGTGGAAGTCCGCCAGGATCAACTCCGGCGCCCGGCCCTGCAGCACCTCCAGGGCCGCGGCCTGATCGGTGGCGGTCAGCACCTCGCAGCCCCACTGGCCGAGCAGCGCAGCCATGCTTTCAAGAATGCTCAACTCGTTGTCCAGCACCAGCAGGCGCCGCCCCGGCAGCGGGTTGCCGGTGCCCGGCTGCGGCGCCTGCTGGCTCAAGGGCAAGGGCACCCGGGCCGCCAATGGCACCTCGATGCTGAACCGCGAACCGTGCCCCGGCCGCGACGCTACCTGCACCCGATAGCCGAGAATCTTGGCGATGCGCTCGACAATCGCCAGCCCCAGTCCCACCCCTTTGCGGTCGGCGGCGCGGCCTACATCCAGCTGGTTGAATTCAAGGAAAATCGACTCCAGGCGGTCGGCGGCAATACCGCGCCCGGTGTCCCACACCTCCAGCCGCAACTGGTCGCCGCGACGGCGCGCCGCCAGCAGGATGCTGCCGCGCTCGGTGTAGCGGCAGGCATTGCTGAGGAAGTTGCGCAGGATCCGCGTCATCAGCCGCAAGTCGGTGAACAGGGCAAAGTCACCGAAGCGCACCCGCAGCCCCAGCCCCGCCGCCTCGGCCACCGACTGGAACTCGGAAACCAGGGGCGCGAGCATTTCATCCAGGCGGTAGGTGGCCAGGTCCGGCTTCACCGCCGCCTGATCGAGCCTGGAAATATCCAGCAGGTCGGTGAGCAGGTCCTCGGCGCCTTCCAGGGCCTGGTGGGTGCGTTCCACCAGCAGTTGCTCCGGGGCCGGCAGGCTGCGCTCGCGCAGGGTGGAAATCAGCAGGCGTGCGGCATTCAGAGGTTGCAGCAGGTCGTGGCTGGCGGCGGCCAGGTACTTGTCCTTGCTGCGGTTGGCTGCCTCGGCGGCGTCCCGGGCCTCGCGCAGGTCGCGCTCGATGCGCTCGCGCCGGGCGATCTGCTGCTGCAGGTTGCGGTTGGCGTCCAGCAACTCATCGGTGCGCGCCGCCACCCGCTGCTCCAGCTGGTCGTTGAGCTGTTCCAGGTGCTGCTGGGCCAGCTTGCGCTCGGTGATGTCGGCGACGAACCCTTCCACCAGCCCGTCCTGGTCGGGCTTGAGCAACAGGTTCATCAGCACATCGATGCTGCTGCCGTCCTTGCGCCGCAGCTGGGTTTCGTAACCCAGCAGGCTGCGCTGGTTCTGCAACTGCTCGCCGATGGCCGCCAGTTCCCCGGCGCCGCCCACGAACAGGTTGCCCGCCAGGTCGGCCAGGGAAAACAGCACTTCCTGGGGGTCCTGATACCCCAGCATGCGCGCCAGGGCCGGGTTGGCGGCACGCATGCCGGCCTGCAGGCTGGCCTGGAAGATGCCGTGCACTGCGTTCTCGAACAGCCACTTGTAGCGGTTGCGCTCGGTTTCCAGGTCTTCCAGGCGCGCCGCCAGTTCCGGGTAATGGCTCTTGCGCGCCGAGTGGTTGCCCAGCCCCAGGAGCCCGGCCAGGGCCCGTTGCTGTTCGTCAGAGGGCCTCGCCATAGACCACCTCGACATCACGCTGGCTGGATTCACGAGGGTTGGTGAGGATGCATGGGTCGCCCATTGCGTGCTGCGAGAGGAACGGAATATCGCTGCTGCTGACCCCATGCAGGCCCAGGGTCTCGTGGAAGCCGATGGCGCGCTTGAGGGCGATCAGGTGCTCCACCAGGCGCCCGCAGATCTGCCGCTGGTTGAGCCCGCGGCAGTCGATGCCGAAAGTCTCGGCAATCACCTTGAATCGCTCCGGCGCCGCGCTGTAGTTGAAGGCCACCACATGCTCCACCAGCACCGCGTTGCACAGCCCGTGAGGCAGGTCGAGAAAGCCCCCCAGGCTGTGGGACATGGCATGCACCGCGCCGAGGATCGCGTTGGAGAACGCCAGCCCGGCCTGCATGCTGCCGAGCATGATCTTCTCGCGCAGGGCGATGTCCGAGGGGTTGGCGATCATCTGCACCAGGTTGCCGTTGATCAGGCGCATGGCTTCCAGGGCGTGGGGATCGGTCAGCGGCCCGTGGCCGGTGGAAACGAAAGCCTCGATGGCATGCACCAGGGCGTCGATGCCGGTGCAGGCGGACAGGAACGGGTCCATGCCCTGGGTGGTTTCCGGGTCGATCAGCGACACATCAGGGACCACCGCCTTGCTGACGATGGAGAACTTCATCCGCTCCTGCTGGTTGGAGATGATCACGAACTGCGAGACATCCGCCGAGGTGCCGGCGGTGGTCGGGATCATGATCAGCGGGGGGCTGGGCATGCGGATGGTGTCCACCCCCTCGAACTCGAGGATGCTGCGCCCGTGGGCGGCGACGATGCCGATGCCCTTGCCGCAATCCATGGGGCTGCCGCCACCGACCGCGACGATCACATCGCAGGCGTTTTCCCGGTAGATCTGCGCGCCGTGCATCACCTCCTCCACCCGCGGGTTGGGCGACACCGCGCTGTACAGGCAGTACTCGACGCCCTGGGCCAGCAGGCTGGCCTCGACATCGGCGACCCAGCCGGCGGCGATCACCCCGGGGTCGGTGACCACCAGCACCTTGCGCGCACCGAAGGTCTTCGCATAGTTGCCGACGTTGTGCCGGCAACCGGCGCCAAAGATGATTTCCGGAGAGACGAACTTGCGCAGCAGACTGAGATTCTGGCCCATGGGGGAAGCCTGTTTTCTTATTGTTCTGGAGAAGAACGCCAGCCTAAAGCATCCGTTGCTGAAAGCAATCCGACCATTGGCGGACTTCGCAGCCTCGGCAGCGGCTACAGGCCATGTAGCCGCTGCCGCAGGCTGCGAACGGCACGAAGGGCCGCAGCGTGCTTGAGGCCGCTGCGGGTTCGGTGGGAGATGGTCAGGCAAGGCCCTGCGGGCCTTTTCGCAGCTTCGCCAGGGCTCAGCAGCGGCTACAGGGCCAGTGCCGATCCGAGGTTGGTGTAGCCGCTGCCGCAGGCTGCGAACGGCACGAAGGGCCGCAGCGCTCTTGAGGCCGCTGCGGGTTTGGCGGGAGATGGTCAGGCAAGGCCCTGCGGGCCTTTGCGCAGCCTCGCGGGCTCGGCAGCGGCTACAGGGACCGGGTGGCGTCAGAGATGGATGTCCATGCCGTCATGCGCCACTTCGATGCCGCGGCGGGTCAGTTCGGCGCGCTCGGGGGAGTCCTCGTCGAGGATCGGGTTGGTGTTGTTGATGTGGATCAGCACCTTGCGCGCCCGGGGAAAGCGCTCCAGCACTTCAAGCATGCCGCCGGGGCCGCTTTGCGCCAGATGGCCCATCTCGCTGCCCAGCTTGTCGCCGACGCCACAGACGCGCATTTCATCGTCGCGCCACAAGGTGCCATCCACCAGCAGGCAGTCGGCGCGCTCCATCCACCCCAGCAGGGCCTCATCCACCTGCCCCAGACCCGGGGCATAGAACAGGCTGGCGCCGCTGCGCCGGTCCTCGATGAACAGGCCGATATTGTCCCCCGGGTGCGGGTTGCCGCGATGGGGCGAATACGGCGGCGCGCTGCTGCGCAGGGCAATCGCCCGCAGCGCGATGTCCGGGCAGGCCGGCAGGCTGAATTCCCGGCCATCGAGGTGGATGGGCTGCCACTGCAAGCCGCCGTTCCAGTGGCTGAGCATGTTGAACAGGGGGAAGCCGCTGCACAGGTCCTGGTGGACCATCTCGGTGCACCAGACCTGATGCGGGCAGCCTTCGCGCAGGCTGAGCAGGCCGGTGCAATGGTCGATCTGGCTGTCCAGCAGGATCACCCCGGCCAGGGCGGTGTCCCGAAGCTGTCGGGCCGGTTGCAGCACCGGAAAGGACTCCAGCTGCTGGCGAATGTCCGGGGAGGCGTTGCACAGGATCCACTCGCTGCCCTGGTCGCTCAGGGCGATGGACGACTGGGTGCGGCGCCGGGCCCGCAGCGTGCCGTTGCGCACGCCGGCACAGTTATGGCAGTTGCAGTTCCACTGGGGAAAACCGCCACCCGCCGCGGACCCGAGAATGCGGATATGCATGAGGTGCTCCTGAAGGGCAAAAGGCTCCGGCCGACACCAGTACCGGCCGGAGCGGGACGGCTCAGCGGTTGGCGAAGTACATGGTCACTTCAAAGCCGATACGCAGGTCGGTGTACGCGGGTTTATGCCACATGGGGTCAAGCCTCTTGTTGTGCCGGGGGATTCCGGTAAAGGCATTAATACACGGGGAGCGCGGGGGCCGAATGCTACTTTGGGACGAGCTGGCGGGTGCGTTGGTAGGGGTGGATTGACGGTGGTCTTGCGGGCCTCTTCGCCAGCAAGCTGGCTCCTACAGGGTTGGCGGTGCTGCGCCCACAACGCACACGGGGAGGTGCCCACCCATGAGCCCTCCCCGTGTCCGTCCCGCACAAGCGCGGCGGCACCCAACCACCGCGCCTGTTGTTGCCCTTAGAAGAAGCCCAGGGGATTGATGTCGTAGCTCACCAGCAGATTCTTGGTCTGCTGGTAGTGGTCGAGCATCATCTTGTGGGTCTCGCGGCCCACGCCGGATTTCTTGTAGCCACCGAACGCGGCGTGGGCCGGGTACAGGTGGTAGCAGTTGGTCCACACGCGGCCGGCCTTGATCGCCCGCCCCATGCGGTAGGCGCGGTTGATGTCGCGGGTCCACAGCCCGGCACCCAGGCCGAACTCGCTGTCATTGGCAATCGCCAGGGCCTCGGCTTCGTCCTTGAAGGTGGTCACGCCCACCACCGGGCCGAAGATCTCTTCCTGGAACACGCGCATCTTGTTGTGGCCCTTGAGCAGGGTCGGCTGGATGTAATAGCCGCTGGCCAGGTCACCTTCCAACAGCTCGGCGGCGCCACCGGTGAGCAGCTCGGCGCCCTCCTCCTGGGCGATCTGCAGGTAGGAGAGGATCTTCTCGTACTGCTGCTGCGACGCCTGGGCGCCGACCATGGTCTCGGTGTCCAGCGGGTTGCCGCGCTTGATCTTGACGATCTTCTTCATCACCTCGGCCATGAACGGCTCGTAGATCGACTCCTGGACCAGGGCCCGGGATGGGCAGGTGCAGACTTCACCCTGGTTGAAGAACGCCAGCACCAGGCCTTCGGCGGCCTTTTCGATGAACTTGGGTTCGGCCTGCATGATGTCTTCGAAGAAGATGTTCGGCGACTTGCCGCCCAGCTCCACGGTGGACGGAATGATGTTCTCGGCGGCGCATTTCATGATGTGCGAGCCCACCGGCGTGGAACCGGTGAAGGCGATCTTGGCGATGCGCTTGCTGGTGGCCAGGGCCTCGCCGGCTTCGCGGCCAAAGCCCTGGACGATGTTCAGCACCCCGGCCGGCAGCAGGTCGGCGATCAGCTCGGCGAAGACCATGATCGACAGCGGGGTTTGCTCGGCGGGCTTGAGCACCACGCAGTTGCCGGCGGCCAGGGCCGGGGCCAGCTTCCAGGCAGCCATCAGCAGCGGGAAGTTCCACGGGATGATCTGCCCGACCACGCCCAGGGGTTCGTGGAAATGGTAGGCGGTGGTCAGTTCGTTGATCTCTGCGGCGCCGCCTTCCTGGGCACGAATGCAACCGGCGAAGTAGCGGAAATGATCGGCGGCCAGAGGCACGTCGGCGTTGAGGGTTTCGCGCACGGCCTTGCCGTTGTCCCAGGTTTCGCTGACCGCGAGGATCTCCAGGTTCTGCTCGATGCGGTCGGCAATCTTCAGCAGCACCAGCGAACGGTCCTGGGCGCTGGTCTTGCCCCAGGCATCGGCGGCGGCATGGGCGGCGTCCAGCGCCTTGTCGATGTCCGCGGCAGTGGAGCGCGGGAATTCGGCGATCACCTCACCGTTGACCGGCGAGGTGTTGCTGAAGTACTGGCCAGCCACCGGCGGCACGAACTGGCCACCGATGAAATTGCCGTAGCGTGGCTTGAAGGACACGACGGCGCCTGGGGTTCCGGGTTGTGCGTAGATCATGCTGGGCCTCTGCTGGTCGATGCCTGTCCACGACAGGCGATGGCTCGATGGTAGAGAGCCCCGCGTGCCGGACGAATGCATCGTTGGCAGGGGGGCTCTCGTCATTTGGTCGTAGGTTGATTGCCCTGTGCGGGAGCCGGCTTGCCGATGAAGGCGCTCTTGCGGGCCTCTTCGCCAGCAAGCTGGCTCCTACGGTCGGCAGGGATATTGCGAGAGCTTTGTAGGAGCCGGCTTGCCGGCGAAGGCGGTCGTGCGGGCGCCTTCGCCGGCAAGCTGGCGCTTACGATCAGCGTTTGCTCACCAGGTCCTTGGGCAGCTTGAAGGTCCAGAGCATGCCGCCCTGGTTGAAGTCCTTGACCCGCTTGGCCACCTCGCCGCCCCACAGCGGCACCGCGCCGCCCCAGCCGGAGAGCACCGAGACGTACTGCTCGCCGTCCATTTCCCAGGTCACGGGCGAGCCCAGGACCCCGGAGCCGGTCTGGAATTCCCAGACCTTCTCGCCGGTCTTGGCGTTGAACGCCTGGAGGAAGCCCTCAGGCGTGCCGGTGAACACCAGGTTGCCCTTGGTGGTCAGCACCCCGCCCCACAGCGGCGCGAAGTTCTTGTGGCGCCAGACTTCCTTGCCGCTGATGGGGTCGATGGCCCGCAGCACGCCGATGTAGTCCTCGTTCAGCGGCTTGATGGTGAAGCCCGCGCCGAGGAACGCCGCGCCCTTCTTGTAGGCGATGCCTTCGTTCCAGATGTCCATGCCCCATTCGTTGGACGGCACATAGAACAGCCCGGTGTCGCGGTTGTAGGCCATGGGCATCCAGTTCTTGGCGCCGAGGAAGGCCGGGGCGACGAACACCGAGCTGCCCTTGGCTTCGCTACCCGGGGCGCCAGGGCGGCTGGCCTCGTTGTAGATCGGCCGGCCGTTCTTATCCAGGCCGGTGGCCCAGGTGATCTTGTCGACAAAGGGGAAGCCGCGGATGAATTTGCCGTTGGTGCGATCGAGCACGTAGAAGAAGCCGTTGCGGTCGGCGGTGGCGGCGGCCTTGATCTCCTTGCCGCCCTCCTTGTAGTTGAAGGAGATCAGCTCGTTGACGCCGTCGAAGTCCCAGCCGTCGTGGGGGGTGCTCTGGAAGTGCCACTTGATGGTGCCGTCGTCCGGGTTCAGGGCCAGGCGCGACGAGGAATACAGGTTGTCGCCAGGGCGCAGGTGGGAGTTCCACGGCGCCGGATTGCCGGTGCCGAACAGCAGCAGGTTGGTTTCCGGGTCGTAGTAGCCGCCAAGCCACGGCGCCGCGCCGCCGGTCTTCCACAGATCGCCCGGCCAGGTCTTGCCCGCCTCGCCGCCGGAAATGCCGTTCTCGATGGCCTTGCCGTCCTTGTACACGTAGCCCATGTGGCCTTCCACGGTGGGGCGCATCCACAGCAGCTCGCCGTTTTTCGGGTCGTAGGCCTGGATCTTGCCGACCACGCCGAACTCGCCGCCGGCGACCCCGGTGATCAGCTTGCCATTGACCATCATCGGCGCCGCGCTGATGGAGTAACCCTCTTTGTGATCGGCGACCCTCTTGCTCCACACCACCTTGCCGGTGTCCTTGTTCAGGGCCACCAGCTTGGCGTCCAGGGTGCCGAAGAACACCAGGTCGCCGTACAGCGCCACGCCGCGGTTGATCACGTCGCAGCACGGGCGGATGTCGTCCGGCAGGCGC
Source organism: Pseudomonas sp. NFPP25 (assembly GCF_900116505.1). NCBI lineage: Bacteria > Pseudomonadati > Pseudomonadota > Gammaproteobacteria > Pseudomonadales > Pseudomonadaceae > Pseudomonas > Pseudomonas sp. NFPP25. The sequence goes on from NZ_FPBG01000008.1 coordinate 108,997, forward strand.
GCGTCGTACTGCCAGAGCTTCTTGCCGGTGCGCGCGTCCACCGCGAACACCCGCGAGTAGGAACCGGTCATGTACATCACCCCGTCCTTGATCAGCGGCTGGGCCTGCTGGCCGCGCTGCTTCTCGCCGCCGAAGGAGAAGGCCCAGACCGGCCGCAGCTCCTTGACGTTATCGACGTTGAGGATATCCAGCGGGCTGTAGCGCTGGCCCTGGACGCCCAGGCCGTTGGTGACGATCTGCTGCGGGTTCTTCGGGTCCTGGAGGATCTCTTCATCGGTGACGGCGGCCAGGGCCGCGCTGGACAGCAGCATGGCGCTGAGCACCAGGCTCACGGCGAAAAAGGGACGACGTGGGGGTTGGGTCATGACGGCTACCTCGGCGGTTATTGTTGTTCCCGGGAAATTTTCCCGGTCTGCCGGGAATTCTTGGTCCCGGCCTGCCTGCCAACAATTGCCCGCAGTGCGGAGTTTTCTAGTTCCTTGGTACAGGAGCGGCCGCCGACGCCTACAAAGCCCCACCCGATCTCCCTGCCTACCGTAAAAGCTGGCTTGCCAGCGAAGAGGCCCGCAAGACCGCTATCGCCGACCAGCCGGCTCCTACAAAGCCCCACGCGATCTCCCTGCCTACCGTAGGAGCTGGCTTGCCAGCGAAGAGGCCCAGCAAGACCGCCATCGCCGGCAAGCCGGCTCCTACAAAGCCCCACGCGATCTCCCTGCCTACCGTAGGAGCTGGCTTGCCAGCGAAGAGGCCAACAAACACATTCGACGGCAAGCCGGCTCCTACAGGCCGTCGATACGCTGCAGGCGCTGGCGTTCGTAACGCGGGTACAGGTGGCTGACGCTGCGGATCAGTTCGTAGCGGGTCAGGCTGATGCCGGCAAAACGCTCGGGGATCGGGCGGCGGATCATCTCCGCCATGTCGTCGCCCTGGGCGGCGCCGTCGCGCATCAACCCGTCCAGCCAGCCCAGGTAGTCCCGCATCTGGGCAAAGGGCGCCGTATCGCTGGCCACCGGGCCATGGCCTGGCACGATCAGCTTCCACGGCAGGGCCTGCAAGGTATCCAGGTCCTTGAGCCAGACCCCGAGCCCCGGGCTGTTGGGGGTGGTCAGCGCGCGCTCGTAGAACACCAGGTCACCGGCAAACAGCACCCCGGTGTTCTCGTCGAGAATCGCCAGATCAGCGCCGGTGTGCCCACTCAGGCCCAGCAAGCGCAAGCGATGCCCGCCCACCTCAAGCACCCCGGGCTCAAGCACCTGGGTCGGCAGCACCACCTCGGTGCCGCGCATCCAGTCGCCGACCATGCGGTACATGTTCTCGGCCATGGCCTCGCCCTGCTGGCGCAGCAGGTCGCCGGTGCCGGCCAGGGCGCCGATGGGCACATCGCCAAAAGCCTGGTTGCCCAGCACATGGTCGGGGTGATGGTGGGTCAGCAGCAGTTGGATGACCGGTTTGTCGGTGGTGGCGGCAATCGCCCGGCGCAAGGCTTCGCCGTAGCGTTTCGACGGCCCGCTGTCGATCACCACCACCCCGCTGTCGGTGACGATGAAGCCGGTGTTGACGATGTTGCCGCCATTGGCCTTGGCGAAATTGTCGGTGCTGCCTTCCAGCAGCCAGGTGCCCGCGGCGATCTGCCGGGGCTTGAGTGGATAGTCCAGGTCGGCCCGGGCCGGCAGGCCCAGGCACAGCAGCAACAGCAGGATCCAACGCATGGCGCGCCTCGGCTCGGGTGGGTCAAAGGATGCGGTCAGGGCAGCCTGGCCTCGAACTGGTTGCCGCTGTTGTCGCGCAACAGCAAGCGGGTCTGCCCCGGCCCCTGGATATCGAACCCCAGGTTGGGGTTTTCGCTGACCGCCGGGAACAGTTCGAGGCTGGCCAGGCGCTGGTCGTTCTGGTCGCGCAGTTCGGCGTGGTTGAGGAAAAACTCAGGGATGCCGCTGACCAGGCCGTTGTCCATCGGGTGGGAGATTTGCAGGCGCAGGCGGCTGGCATCTCCACGGGGATAACGCCCGCCCAGCACCTCGCCGATGTGCTCTTCCCAGCCGGGCTGGGTGCGCACCACGCTGGGGGCGGTACAGCCGCCGCCCGCGGCATCGATCAGGGTCGAGCCCACGTGCCACAGGCCATCGCGGGTCAGCACCGCGGCGCGCAGCGGCGTGGCCTGCTCGATACGGATGCGGATCGACAGCCAGGGCAGCACTCGCTCCCCCGGTTCGAAATCGACGATGCGCGGCAAGGGGTTGAGCTCGGCCCAGGCAAGGATGCGTACCACCTCGCCGCCAAAGGCCCGGGCGTCGATCTCCAGGGGCACCTGCCGCGCATCCTCGGCAAAGGGCGGCGCCAGCAGCTTGACCCGGTCATCGAAGACGAACGCCGCGTCCCCCAGCAATTGCTTGTGGTAGAAGGCCCACATCACCGAAGGCACCGGGTCCGGGGCCGGGGCCTGCGGATCGGCGGCCAGCACCGGGGTCGCCAAGGGCAGCCAGCACGCCAGCAGACAGGTCGCTCGCCAGTTCATCGCAGCTCCTATTGATACATCTGTGGGACCTCGTAACGCAGGCCATAACGGGCGTACAGCGCCTGCAGGCGACCGTCGCGGATCAGCCCTTCCAGGGCCTCTTCCACGGCATAGGCCAGCTGGCGGTTGCTTTCATGCACCGCCATGCCGATCTCCCACACCTGCTTGCCCATGTTCGGGTAGGCGTTTTCCGCCAGGGCCAACTGCGGATCAGCGGCCTTATGCAACTGCCAGTCGATCTCGCCGCGCATGGCCATCACCGCGTCCACCTGCCCGGCCCGCAAGGCGCCGAACGCCTGTTGCACGCTGGGGTAATGGTGGGTCTTGGCACTGAGCATGCCGTTGAACACCGAGGTCAGGTAGAACGACGGCACACTGTCCACTTCGACGCCAATGGGGTGCTCCTGGAACACCGCGACACTGGCCACCGAATCCAGCCGGCGGCGGTCGAATGCCACCTGCCAGCGCTCCTCCTGATAGGGGCCGAACATCACCACGTGATCGTTGGCCAGCTCCCCCAGTTCGTTGCGCTTTTGCGCGTAGTCGTGGTCGTAGGGCACGCGCATCATCAGGTCGGCCAACTGCTGGTGGCGCAGCGGGCTGCCGCGCCAGATGTAGTCGCGCAAATCGTCGTCGAGTTTCTCCCCCGGGGGCGCCCAGATCAGTTGCAGGCGCACCCCCAGGGCCTCGGCCAGGGCTTGCGCCAGCTCCACATCGACACCCCGGGGCTGGCCCTGGTCCTCGAAGCTGTAGGGGGCAAAATCCTGGTACACCGCCACCTTCAGTTCACCGGAGGCGATCATCGTGTCGTAGTTGCGCACCTCGGCCTGGGCCGTGGCGCAACACAGCAGCAGGCCAGCCAGGAACAGGGCGAAGCGGCCCATGGCGATCACTCCTCGACGCGCACGCTGTCCAGGTAGGTGCGCACCGCCCACAGGGCTTCCTGGCTCAGGTAATCGGCCATCTTCGGCATGTACACCCGGCCATCGCGCACCGCACCGTGGCGCACCCGCTCGACGAACCATTCATCCCCGGCTTCGCCGGCGTCGAGCATGCGCAGGTCCGGGGCGATACCGCCGGACTTGGCTTCCAGGCCATGGCAGGCGGCGCAGTTCTGGTTGTAGGCCGAAGCGCCGATTTCCACCGCCTTGTCGTGCTCGGGCGAGGTGCGGTACGGGTTGACCGAAGCCCAGCCGTCGCCATCGACGCTCACCCCGGCATCCTTGATCGGCGTCAGGCCCTTGGTTTCCACCGCCTGGGGCACCACGTTGCCATGGGCCCATACAGCACCGGTGGCCAAGGCACCGGTCAGCAGCCCTACCGCGAGCAAGGCGTTGCGTTTTGTTGTCATTGTTATGCCCTCAAGATTGCACGCAAGACCTCGCTACAGAGGCCATGGCGCCATCTTAGAAACAGCCGGCGGGCGGCCGTATGCTGCTTTGGTGGCCGCGCCCTACTCCCTTGGTAGTAGGGCTTGTGGCGCGGGCCTAAATCAGGTGCCGCCCGGGAACTATTCCCGGCAAGGGCGGGACTTTTTCCGTATCTCAAAGCACCTCGCGCGGCAGACCCTAGTCAGGCCAAAACCTCCACTGGGAACCGCAACCATGACAATAAGATCGCTACCCGCCCTCTCCCCCCTGAGCCTTGCCGTCCAGGCCCTGCTGCTGGCCGGCAGCCTGTCCCTGGGCGCGGCGGCCACAGCGGCCACCGCCCCGGCGGCACCTGCCAGCAAGAACGTGACCTGGGAAGACATCGCCAACGACCACCTGACCACCAAGGACGTGCTGCAGTACGGCATGGGCACCAACGCCCAGCGCTGGAGCCCCCTGGCCCAGGTCAACGACAAGAACGTGTTCAAGCTGACCCCGGCCTGGTCCTATTCCTTCGGCGACGAGAAGCAACGCGGCCAGGAATCCCAGGCCATCGTCAGCGACGGCGTGGTCTACGTCACCGGCTCCTACTCCCGGGTGTTCGCCCTGGACGCCAAGACCGGCAAGCGCCTGTGGACCTACAACCACCGCCTGCCGGACAACATTCGCCCGTGCTGCGACGTGGTCAACCGCGGCGCGGCGATCTACGGCGACAAAATCTACTTCGGCACCCTCGACGCCCGGGTCATCGCCCTGGACAAGAACACCGGCAAGGTGGTGTGGAACAAGAAGTTCGGCGACCACAGCGCCGGCTACACCATGACCGGCGCCCCGGTGCTGATCAAGGACAAGACCAGCGGCAAGGTGCTGCTGATCCACGGCAGCTCGGGCGATGAATTCGGCGTGGTCGGCCAGCTGTTCGCCCGCGACCCGGAGACCGGCGAAGAGGTGTGGATGCGGCCCTTCGTCGAAGGCCACATGGGCCGCCTGAACGGCAAGGACAGCACCCCCACCGGCGACGTCAAGGCGCCGTCCTGGCCCGACGACAAGACCACCGAAACCGGCAAGGTCGAAGCCTGGAGCCACGGCGGCGGCGCCCCTTGGCAGAGCGCCAGCTTCGATGCCGAAACCAACACCATCATCGTCGGCGCCGGCAACCCCGGGCCATGGAACACCTGGGCGCGCACCGCCAAGGACGGCAACCCCCACGACTACGACAGCCTGTACACCTCGGGCCAGGTCGGCGTCGACCCGAGCACCGGCGAAGTGAAATGGTTCTACCAGCACACGCCGAACGACGCCTGGGACTTCTCCGGCAACAACGAACTGGTGCTGTTCGACTACAAGGGCAAGGACGGCAAGGTGGTCAAGGCCACCGGCCACGCCGACCGCAACGGCTTCTTCTACGTGGTGGACCGCAACAACGGCAAATTGCAGAACGCCTTCCCCTTCGTCGACAACATCACCTGGGCCAGCCACATCGACCTCAAGACCGGGCGCCCGGTGGAAAACGAAGGCCAGCGTCCGGCCAAGCCGCTGCCGGGTGAAACCAAGGGCAAGCCGGTGGAAGTCTCGCCGCCGTTCCTGGGTGGCAAGAACTGGAACCCCATGGCCTACAGCCAGGACACCGGGCTGTTCTACATCCCCGGCAACCAGTGGAAGGAGGAGTACTGGACCGAGGAAGTGAACTACAAGAAAGGCTCGGCCTACTTAGGCATGGGTTTCCGCATCAAGCGCATGTACGACGACCACGTCGGCACCCTGCGCGCCATGGACCCGACCACCGGCAAGCTGGTCTGGGAGCACAAGGAACACCTGCCGCTGTGGGCCGGCGTCCTGGCGACCAAGGGCAACCTGGTGTTCACCGGCACCGGCGACGGCTTCTTCAAGGCCTTCGACGCCAAGACCGGCAAGGAGCTGTGGAAATTCCAGACCGGCAGCGGCATCGTTTCGCCGCCCATCACCTGGGAACAGGATGGCGAGCAGTACATCGGTGTGACCGTGGGCTACGGCGGCGCGGTGCCGCTGTGGGGCGGCGACATGGCCGAACTGACCAAGCCGGTGGCCCAAGGCGGCTCGTTCTGGGTGTTCAAGATCCCGAGCTGGGATAACAAGACCGCCCAGCGCTGATCATCCCCGCCTTGTCTGTGGCGAGGGAGCCCGCTTCCTCGCCACACCCGCCTTCACTCCCGCCTGGAGAACCGCACCATGAACTACCTGCCCCTGGCCCTGCTGCTGAGTCTCTCCCCCGCCTTGGCCATGAATGTCGACGACGACGGCAACGACGTCCCGCTGACGATCAACGGCTGCCTGATCGCCGAATCCAGCCAATGCCCCGGCGCCAACCTGCGTGGCGCTAACCTCGCCAACCAGGACCTGCGCAAGATGAACCTGGCCGGCGCCGACCTCTCCGGCGCCGACCTGCGCCACGCCCAACTGGACCTGGCCAACCTGGAAAAGGCCCGCCTGCAAGGCGCCAACCTGACCCGCGCCAGCCTGCAACAGAGCAACCTGCGGCTGGCGGACTTCACCGACGCCAAGCTGATGGCGATCCAGGGCTGGGGCCTGTTTGCCCAGGGCGCGCAATTCGAAAAAGCCGACCTCAGCGCGGCCTACCTGCAATTTGCCCGCCTGTCCGGGGCCAAGCTGCACCAGGCCAAACTGCGGGCGGCGGACCTGGAGATGGCCTGGTTGAGCAAGGCGGATCTGCAAGGGGCCGATCTGAGCGATGCCAATCTGCAGGAGGCGAAGTTTGGCGAGAGCAATCTGGAACGGGCCGATTTGCGCGGGGCGCGGCAGCACTATGGGAATTTTCAGGATGCCAATATGGAGGGGTGCCAGGGGTGTCCGGGGACGTGGGATAAGTAAGGGGACGGGGGGCATATCCGTTGCTGCGGGTGTAGCTACTTTGGGTTTCGCTCTTACAGCGGTGGGCTGTGTACATATCCGTTGCTGCGGTCACGGCCGCTGGCGGTTTCGCTCTTACAGCGACTCACTTTTGAAAATCCGGAATGCCGGCCCAGACAAAAGGTGAGCAAAACGCTTCTGCCCCTCCACTCGGTGCCTCGCCTAGGCTCGGCATGCCCTCACTCCGGCATTGTTCCGTGGGCCGCCGCCACCGGCCATCCATGGCCGGGTGGCGGCTAACCCGGCATCCCTGCCGGGTTACCCACGGCTCAATGCCTGCGTTCGGCCATCGTGTCTAAGGGGGCAAGCAGATCAAAAGCAAAAGCAAAATCTGACGGCGGCGTTGCGGCCGGCCTGAAGATGGAATGGGGTGTCCCTCCCACCACCTCCTGTAGGAGCTGGCTTGCCAGCGAAGACGTCCGCCCGGACGCTGCATGACTCACGGGCCTCTTCGCCGGCAAACCGGCTCCTACGAACAGCGCGTAAAACGCGCTTGGCTTTTGCTCTTGATCTTGATCTTCAGGCCCCTTCCCAGCAGGCCGAGCGCGACGTTGCGTAGGGGGCAGCTCGGCAGGGATGCAGAGCTAGCCGCCATCAGGCCATGGATGGCCTGTGGCGGCGTGCCCCCGGAGCAATGTCGGAGAGAGGGAACCCCGAGCCCTAGCGAGGGGCCCATGGAGGGGCAAGCGTTTTTGCTTACTTTTTGCTGGGCCGGCACTCCGGCGTTTGAAAAAAGTGAGTCGCCATAAGGGCGAAACCCTAAGTGGCCGTTACCGCAGCAATGGATATGTACCCAAACCCCAAACCATCAAGACGAAACCACCAGCAGCCACACCCACAGCAACGGATATACACCCCACCCCCTCACCACAAAAAGCCCCCAACATCCCCCACCACTACCGGAAAACACCTTCAGCCAACCACTCAGGAAAGTCCCGCATACCATGCAAAACCCGCCATACGTCGATGTAGTCATCGCGTTCAACGTAGAACACCAGATAGGGATAGCGCTTCAGCGGCAAGCAAAGCACCCCCGGCAGATCCAGCTCGTGGGCGTAGCGAAACATACCCAAGGCCGGATGGCGGCCGATATGAAGATAGGCCTTTTCCAAAGCATCGATAAAACCGAGCGCAGCCTGCTCGGCCTGTTGGTCAAGCTAGTCGCTGATAGCGCCTCCCACGTCATGGCTGGCAAGGGTACGTGGAATGACCGGCTTGGCTTTCATCCTCGCGCCTTGTGAACCCTGGCACGCAGGGATTCGAAATAGTCACCCTGCACAGCAGTGCCCGGCGCCGATTGAGCACCGGCCAACAACAGGCCACGCAGATGTTGCCGATCCTGATCCTTGCGAATCAGCTCACGCACATATTCACTGCTGGTGCTGTAGCCGCGCTGGCTGACTTGATCATCGACAAAGGACTTGAGAGCGTCCGGCAGGGAGATGTTCATGGTGCTCATGGCTTTGTCCGCTTTTGACAAAATTTGCCAAACCATACCCCCTCACCCCGCCACCCGCACCACCCCCATATCAATCCCCAAATGCACCAACTCCGCATGGGAGCTGACCTGCAGCTTGCTCTTGAGCAAGGTCAGGTGGTTGGACACAGTCTTGGCGCTGATGCACAGCTGCTCGGCAATCACCCGCGCCGGGGTGCCCTTGGCCAGCATCACGAAGATCTCCAGCTCGCGCTGGGTCATGCTCTGCAAGCGCGGGTCGCTGCTGTTCTGCGCCGGGGTGCAGGCCAGTTGCGTGGCCAGGGGCTGTTCGATGTAGGCGTGCCCGGCCAGTACTCGGTGCACCGCTTCGATCAGCACCTGGGGCGCGGAGTTCTTGGTCAGGTAGCCCGAGGCTCCCGCCTCCAGGGCCTGGCGCACCAGGGGCAGTTCGTCGTGCATGCTGAAAAACAGCACCCGCAGCTGCGGCAGGCGCTGGCGCAGGCGGCGGGTGGTCTCCAGGCCGCTGATGCCCGGCAGGCCGAAATCCATGATCACCAGCTGCGGCACTTCTTCGGCGACCCGGGCCAGGGCCTCTTCGCCGCTGGCCGCTTCGCGCACCTGCATCGCCGGCAATACCGCGCGCAGCAGGCTGGCGTAACCCTGGCGGACCACGGCGTGGTCATCCACCAACAAGATGTTCATCAGGCCTCCATGGGCATGTTCAGGGGCATATTCAAGGCCAGTGCCCAACCGACGCCGGGACGGCTGAGGATGTGCAGTTCGCCGCCCAGGCTGCGGGCCCGCTCGGCCATCGAGTGCAGGCCGACGCCGGGGCGCTGGGGCTGGCGCGCGCCGCAACCGTTGTCGCGCACCAGCAGGCGCAGGCCCCGGGCGCTGCGTTGCAGGCGCACCCGTACCTGGCTGGCGTCGGCGTGCCGGGCGACATTGGTCAGCGCTTCTTGCAGCAGGCGGTAGAGGTGGGTCTTGCTGGCGCTGGGCAACGCTGGCAGGTCGGCGCCGACCCGCAATTGGCAGTCGATGCCCTGGCTGTCCTGCCATTGGCTCACCAGCAAACCGAAGGCTTCGGCCAGCGGCAGGTGCTGCAGCACCACCGGGTACAGGTCCTGCACCAGGGCGCGAAAGCCTTGCTGCAAACGCTCGCAGTTGAGCTCCAGGGCCTGGGCCGTGTGTTCCACCACCGTGGGCTGGTTGCTGACCATGCGTAGCAGGCAGGCCTGGGCGCGAATGCCCGCCAGGTATTGTCCGAGGTCGTCGTGCAGGGTCTGCGCCAGGTAGGTGCGCTCGCGCTCCTGCACCGCTAGCAGGGCCTGGGTCAGTTGCGCGTTGTCGGCGCGGGTCTGTTCCAGGGTCGCGGTCATGCGGTTGAAGTGCCCGGCCAGTTGCCGCGCTTCCGGCAGGCCGGCTTCGCGCAGGCGCACCGCCAGTTGCCCGCCGGACACCTGCTGTAAGGCCCGCAACAGGTCATCCAGCAGGCCCATGCCGCGGCGCACCGCCCAGCGGATGGTCAGCAGGCTCAGGAACAGGGCCAGGCCGCACAGGCTCAACAGCTGTTGCAGGGAATCCCAGACTTCGTCGATCTCATCTCGCGCATCCACGGCGATCAGCACCCGGCGGCCATCGCCCAGGTCCAGCTCGCGGGCGCTGTGGCGGCGCTCGCTGAACAGCTGGCGGCCGAGCCAGGCGTCCAGCCCGGCCTCTTCCGGCATGCGGGCCGCCTCGTCCGCCGCCAGCCAGTGCACCCGTACATGGCGCAGGCTCTGGGTCAGGTGCGGTTGCAGGCCCGCCGGGTTGCGCTCGGCGCTGTCGCTGAGGTACTCCACCACCGCTTCGGCAGACTGCAGTTCACGTTCGACATCGGCCACCGCCTGATGCAGCAGCAAGGCAGCGCAGGCCAGGGTCACCACGGCAAAGAACGCCGTGACCCACAGGTTGATCCGCCACAGCGCCGACATGCTTAGCGCCCCGGAACCAGCGGCACCGCCAGGGGCACGACCGGGCGCGGGCCGTGCAGGCGATCGACGCCGATCAGGCTGAGGATCAGCAGCAACGGCAACAGCAGCAATTTGAGGATGCGCATGACGGTGTTCTCCAGGGGCAGGGCCGCTGCAACCATGCTAAGACCGCCGCACCCGCGCCGGGCTACTACCTTGGTACTGCCCGGGCGCTACTTTCTGCATATTTCCCCGCCCCGGTACTCTTCCTATGCTGGCGCCACCTGCCGTGGAGTGCCTTATGCACCAGCCTGCCCCGCTTATCCCGACCTGCCTGCTGGCCCTGGCCTCGGTCCTGTTGCCCCTGGCCGCGAGCCAGGCCGGCGAGGAACCGCTGCAGGTGCGCATCGGCTACCTGGGCTATCGCCCCGACCCCGGCCCGCTGCTGTCCAACATCATTCCCGAGCCAGCCGACGCCGGGCTGCAGGGCGCGCAGCTGGCGATTGTCGACAGCAACAGCACCGGGCGCTTTCTCAAGCAGCAGTTCCAGCTCGACAGCGCCAGCGTCGACAGCCCCGAGGCGCTGCTGCAAGCCGCCAAGGCCCAGCATGACCAGGGCCTGCGGCTGTTCGTGGTGAATGCCCCGGCGGCCAGCCTGCGCGAGTTGTCCGCGGCCCTGCCCGACAGCCTCTTGTTCAACGCCGGCAGCCCCGACGACCGCCTGCGCAGCAGCCAGTGCCTGGGCAACGTGCTGCACAGCCTGCCCGGCCGGGCGATGCTGGCCGACGCCCTGGTGCAGTTCATGGTGCTGCGCAAATGGCAACGGGCCTTGCTGATCGTCGGCCAGACCGAGGATGACCGGGCCTACGCCGATGCCCTGCGCCGGGCCACCCGGCGCTTCGGCGTGAAGCTGGTCGCCGAGAAAGACTGGACCTTCGACAACGACCAGCGCCGCAGCGCCCAGGCCGACATGCCGCTGTTCACCCAGACCGCCGAATACGACGTGGTGCTGGTGGCCGACGAGCGCGGCGACTTCGGCGAGTACCTGCCCTACCAGACCTGGTACCCGCGCCCGGTGGCCGGCACCCAGGGCCTGACCCCCACCGGCTGGCACAAGAGCGTCGAAACCTTCGGCGCCGCGCAACTACAAAAGCGCTTCGAAGCCCAGGCCGGACGCTGGATGAACGACCGCGACTTCGCTGCCTGGATGGCCGTGCGCAGCGTCGCCAGCGCGGTGAGCAAACTGCGCCAGGCCGACCCTCGGGCCCTGCAGACCCTGCTGCTCAGCGAGCAGTTGCCCCTGGACGGGTTCAAGGGCCGCAAGCTCAGCTACCGGCCGTGGAACGGTGAACTGCGCCAGCCGATTCCCCTGGTACAGCCCCGGGCCCTGGTCAGCACCTCGCCCCAGGACGGTTTCCTGCACCCCTTCAACGAAATGGACAGCCTGGGCTACGACCGCCCCGAAGTGACCTGCCGCTACCCCTGATCCCATAACCACAACAACAAGGAATCCGCCATGCGCCGCCCCCTTCTCTGCCGCTCCGCCCTGTGCGCGGGCCTGCTGCTCGCCGCCGGGCACGCCATGGCCGCCACGGCCTGGGTCTCCAATGAAAAGGACAACAGCCTGAGCCTGATCGACCTGCAGACCCTGGAAGTCACCGAGACCCTGCCGGTGGGTCAGCGCCCGCGGGGGTTGCTGCTGTCCCATGACAATAAGCTGCTGTACATCTGCGCCAGCGATTCGGACCGGGTCCAGGTGATGGACGTGTCGACCCGCAAGATCATCAAGGAGCTGCCCTCCGGCAAGGACCCCGAGCAGTTCGCCCTGCACCCCAACAACCGCTGGCTGTACGTGTCCAACGAGGACGATGCGCTGGTCACGGTGATCGACACCGAGACCGCCAAGGTCCTCGGCCAGATCAACGTCGGGGTCGAGCCCGAAGGCATGGCGGTGAGCCCCGACGGCAAGTGGGCGGTGAACACCAGCGAAACCACCAACATGCTGCACTGGATCGACACCAGCACCCAGACCCTGGCCGACAGCACCCTGGTGGACCAGCGCCCGCGCTTCGTCGAGTTCAACCAGGACGGCTCAAGGCTTTGGGCCTCGGCGGAAATCGGCGGCACCGTGACCATCCTCGACGTGGCCACGCGCCAGGTGCTCAAGACCCTGAACTTCAAGATCAAGGGCGTGCACCCGGACAAGGTGCAGCCGGTGGGCATCAAGCTCAGCGCCGACGGCAAGTACGCCTTCGTCGCCCTGGGCCCGGCCAACCACGTGGCGGTGATCGACGCCAAGACCTACGAAATCCTCGACTACCTGCTGGTGGGGCGGCGGGTCTGGCAACTGGCATTCACCCCGGACCAGAGCCAGTTGCTGGCCACCAACGGGGTCAGCGGCGATGTCTCGGTGATCGACGTGAACAGCCTCAAGGTGCTCAAGTCGGTGAAGGTCGGGCGCTATCCCTGGGGCGTGGTGGTGACCCCATGAACGCCCTGGAGGTCAGCCAGCTGAGCTTCGCCTATGGCCCGCGCCAGGCCCTCGATCAGGTCAGCCTGAGCCTGGCTCCCGGGCGCTTTGCCGCGCTCTTGGGCCCCAACGGCGCCGGCAAGTCGACCCTGATCGCCCTGCTCACAAGGCTCTACGACCTGCAGCAGGGCGACATCCGCGTCGGCGGCTGCTCGCTGCGCAACGCCGCCCGCGCCGCCCTGCGCCAGCTCGGCGTGGTGTTCCAGCAAAGCACCCTGGACCTGGACCTGAGCGTGGAGCAGAACCTGCACTACCACGCCGCGTTGCACGGTTTGTCGCGGCGCCAGGGGCAGGCGCGGATCGACGCCGAACTGGCGCGCCAGGGCTTGAGCGAACGGCGCCGGGATAGCGTGCGCGCCCTCAATGGCGGCCACCGCCGACGGGTGGAGATCGCCCGCGCCCTGCTGCATGAACCGCGCCTGCTGCTGCTCGATGAAGCCAGCGCCGGCCTCGACCCCGCCAGTCGCCTGGCGCTCAACCGGCACATTCGCCAGCTGTGCCAGGAACAGCGTCTGAGCGTGCTCTGGACCACCCACCTGCTGGACGAAGTGCAGGCCGACGACCAGTTGCTGATCCTGCATCAGGGGCGCCTGGTGGCCAGTGGCGTGGCCGGCACCATCAGCCAGGAACAGGGCGGCGACCTGGGCACGGCCTTCGCCCGCCTGACCCAGAATCCCCAGCCACACCCGGCCCCGATCGGAGAACCGCTCGCATGAACGCCTACTGGCAATGCCTGCGCGGCATCGTGCTGCGCGAATGGCTGCGCTTCGTGCTGCAGCGCACGCGCTTTCTCAGCGCCCTGGTGCGCCCGCTACTGTGGCTGCTGGTGTTCGCCGCCGGCTTTCGCGCCGCCCTGGGCATCGCCATCATCGAGCCCTACAGCACCTACATTCCCTACGAGGTCTACATCGTCCCGGGGCTGGCCTGCATGATCCTGCTGTTCAACGGCATGCAGGGCTCGCTGTCGATGGTCTACGACCGGGAAATGGGCAGCATGCGCGTGCTGCTCACCAGCCCCCTGCCCCGGGCCTTCCTGCTGGCCAGCAAGCTGCTGGCCACCTCGCTGATCTCGCTGCTGCAGGTCTACGCCTTCCTCGCCGTGGCCTGGCTGTATGGCGTGCAACCGCCGGCCATGGGCCTGCTGGCCGCGCTGCCGGCGCTGCTGCTGGTGGCCCTGATGCTCAGCGCCCTGGGGCTGCTGCTGTCCAACGCCATCCGCCAGTTGGAGAACTTTGCCGGGGTGATGAACTTCGTGATCTTCCCGCTGTTCTTCCTGTCCTCGGCGCTGTACCCGCTGTGGAAGATGCTCGAAGCCAGCCCCTGGCTGTACTGGCTGTGCGCCCTCAACCCCTTCACCCACGCCGTGGAACTGGTGCGCTTCGCCCTGTATCAACGCCTCAACCTGCTGGCCCTGGCGGTGTGCCTGGGGCTGACCCTGGTGTTCTCCCTGCTGGCGGTGCTGACCTTCAACCCCCAGCACGCCGCCCTGCGCAAAAGCACCTGAGCCACCATCCTGCCACCCACCTCCACCCAACGTAGGAGCTGGCTTGCCAGCGAACAGGCCCGCAATCCCAACGCCAGACCCCAGGCCCCTTTCGCCGGCAAGCCGGCTCCTACACAGCGCTTGCCCATGGGCGATCTACGACTTTGGTACTGCTTTTGCTGTCGATGGTCGCATTCACAAAAGGCCCTGCCCTGGCATGTAATGGGCCTATAACAAAAAGGATAAAAGCCTTATGCCCCGTGCCTTAGAGACCCTGGCCGCGCTAACCCTGAGCCTGGCGCTGGGCGCCGCCCATGCCGCTGCCCCGCTGTTTTCCGCCGAGGGCTATCGCACCAGCCTGTACCGCAGCCCGACCCCGCTGCAGATCGACCAGGGCCGGATCATCGACACCCCGGGCCTGCAAGAGCTGCTCAAGGAGCAACCGGCGCCCCTGCTGATCGACGTCTACCGTCGGCAATGGCTGCAAGGCCGCTTCATCGACAGCGAGCCCCACGCCAACCTCCCCGGCAGCCACTGGCTGGCCAACACCGGCGACGGCGAACTGAGCCCCGAGTGGCAGGCCTATTTCGCCGGCAACCTGCAACGGCTGAGCCACGCCGACCCGCAGCGCGCCCTGGTGTTCTATTGCCGTGCCGATTGCTGGCTGAGCTGGAACGCGGTAAAACGCGCGGCAGCCCTGGGCTATAAGAACATCTACTGGTACCGCGACGGCCTGGATGCCTGGGAGGCCGCCGGCCTGCCCGTGGAGGCGGCCCGGCCGCAACCCTTTCCCTGAGCGCCGCAGCACGGCGTTGCCGCCCCCATAACCACAATAACGAGGTGAAAGGCCATGTATAAAATTCTGATAGCCGACGATCACCCACTGTTTCGCGAAGCCATCCACAACGTCATCAGCGACGGATTTCCCGGCAGCGAGGTGATGGAAACCGCCGACCTGGACAGCGCCCTGGCCCTGACCCAGGAACACGACGACCTCGACCTGATCCTGCTCGACCTGAACATGCCCGGCATGCACGGCCTCAACGGCCTGATCACCCTGCGCAACGAAGCGCCGACCATTCCGGTGGTGATCGTTTCCGCCGAGCAGGACAAGCAGATCGTGCTCCAGGCCATCACCTACGGCGCCGTCGGCTTCATCACCAAATCCTCGGCGCGCTCGCAGATGACCGAGGCCATCGAACAGATCCTCAACGGCAACGTGTACCTGCCGCCGGACATCATCCGTACCCAGAAAAGCCAGCCGGGGCGGCGCAGCAGCGAGACCCCGAGCTTCCCCCCGGAACTGCTGCAGGCCCTGACCCGCAAACAGCTCCTGGTGCTGGAACGCATGACCAAGGGCGAATCCAACAAGCAGATCGCCTACACCCTGGACATTGCCGAAACCACGGTGAAGGCCCACGTCTCGGCGATTTTGCGCAAGCTCAACGTGCACAACCGGGTGCAAGCGATCCTCAGTGCCGGGGACATCGATTTCGGCGCCTACCTGCGCCGCTGAATTGCGCTGATCGTGTACCGACCCTGTAGGAGCCGGCTTGCCGGCGAAGGCGATCTTGCCGGCCTCTTCGCTGGCAAGCCAGCGCCTACGATTGGTAGGGACTGTGGCGTGAACCCGTAGGAGCCAGCTTGCCGGCGAAGGCGGTCTTGCGGGTCTCTTCGCTGGCAAGCCAGCTCCTACGATTGGCAGTCAGTGATGGGGCGTAGGGGTGGCCGGGCTCAGCAGGTGGCTGATGGCGGTCTTGAGTTTCATCGGGCGCACCGGTTTGTGCATCAGGGTGTGGCCCAGTTCGCGCAGTTGCTGTTTGAGCTCGTTGCTGTAGTTGGCGGTGATCATCATCGCCGGGATCGCCAGGGCGCGACGGGCGTTGATTCGCGCTACCGCATCGATGCCGTTCTGTTGCTGGTCCAGGTGGTAGTCGGCAATCAGCAGGTCGGCCTCGGCGCGGTAGTCGTCCACCTGGCGCGCCAGGTCTTCTTCGGACAAGGCGGTGATCACCTGGCAGCCCCAGCCTTCAAGCAAGGTGCGCATGCCGGCGCAGATCGCCGCGTCGTTATCCAGCACCCAGATCCGCGCCCCCTGCAAACGCTCCAGCAGGGCGTCGCCCAGCTCCGGGCGCGGCGCTGGCAAGGGCGCGCTGGCGCTGATCGGCACCTGCACGCTGAACACCGAGCCGCGCCCCGGCCAGGAGCGCACGCCAATGCGGTGCCCGAGAATCCCGGCAATCTTCTCGACGATGGCCAGCCCCAGGCCCAGGCCGCGATCCTGGTCCGGGCGCTGTTCTTCGCCACGCTTGAACTCCTGGAAGATTTCCTCCAGGCGTTCGGCGGCGATACCCATGCCGCTGTCCCAGACTTGGATCGACAGCCAGCGCCCCTGGCGCCGACAGCCCAGCACCACCCGGCCCTGGCGGGTGTAGCGGATGGCGTTGCTCAACAGGTTGCGCAGAATCCGCGCCAGCAGCTGAATGTCGCTGCGCACCAGCGCCGAGCAGGCCACGAAGTGCAGTTCCAGGCCTTCGCTGCGGGCCACCTGGGCGTACTCGGCGGCGAGGTTTTCCAGCAGTTCGCTCAAGGCAAAGGGCGCGATATCGGCCTTGATCACCCCGGCATCGAGCTTGGAAATGTCCACCAGGGTGCCCAGCAGGTTTTCCACGTCTTCCAGGGAGTTGCTGACATTGCGCACCAGGGCGCTGCTGGCCTGGGGATCGCGACGCTCCAGCAAGGCGCTGGTGAACAGCCGCGCGGCGTTCAGGGGTTGCAGCAGGTCATGGCTGACCGCGGCGAGGAACTTGGTCTTCGACAGGTTGGCCCGTTCGGCCTCGGCCTTGGCCTCGCGCAGCCGCGATTCAACCCGGCTGCGCTCTTCGATCTCGCGCAGCAGCTGCTGGTTGAGGGTAGTCAGCTCGGCGGTGCGTTCGCGCACCCGCAGCTCCAGGTTCTGGTAGGCCTGATGCAGGGCCTCGGCGGTGCGCCGGCGCTCGGTGATGTCGCGGATCAGCACGAAGATCCCCACCACCTCGCCATTGGCCAGGCGGTTGGGCACGTAGGAGCGCAGCATGTAGCGCTCCTGATTGTTGATGTTGGTCTCGGCGAATTCGAAGGTCACGCTCTCCCCGGCCAGGGCCCGTTCCACATAGCTTTCCAGGCGCTGGTAGTGCTGCTCGCTGTGCACCTCGCGCAGGCTCTGGCCGAGCATCACGCCGCGGGGCCAGCAGTACCATTCCTCGTAGACCTTGTTGGTGAACTCATACACCAGATCGGCATTGAGGTAGGCGATCAGCGCCGGCACATGGTCGGTGATCAGGCGGATCCAGCGCTCGCTTTCGCTCAGGGCCTCGGCGTGCTGGTAGCGCTCGGTGATGTCGGTGAAGGTGTTGACGAACCCCCCAGTGGGCAGCGGATGGGTGCGGATCTCCAGCACCCGGCCATCGCTCAGGCGTTGCTCGCATTCGTGGATCGGCCGGCCGTTGGCGTCGCGGCTGTCGGGGCTCAGCAGGCGCAGTTCGCTGTCGCCGATGACCTCGGCAAACAAGCGATGCGCGGCCACCGGGGCCAGCCCGCTGAGTTCCAGGAAGCGCCGGTTCCACAACTCCAGCACGCCCTCGGCGCTGACCATGGCCACGCCCTGGGACAGGTTGTCCACCGCCCGTTGCAGCAGGTGGGACTTTTGCGCCACCGCCTGTTCCCGGCGCAGGGTTTCGCTGTGCTTGACCTCGGTGATATCGGTGAACAGGATCACCCGCCCGCCTTCCCGGGTCGGCCGCTCGCTGACCTGCAGCCAACGGCCGTTATGCAGGCGATACAGCAACTGCTCGTCACCGCCACTGCGCGGTTCTTCGCTGAACAACCCGGTGCTGGTCAGCAACCTGCGCACTTCCGAGAGGCGCATGCCGGCCATGATCCGCACCCGGCTGTGGCTCCAGAAGGCACGGAAGCGGCTGTTGAACAGGACGATGCGCTGCTGCTGGTCGAACAGCACGAAGGCGTCGGAAATGCTCTCGATGGCATCGATCAGGTGCTGGTGCGCCGTCTCGGCCCGCAGCCGCGCTTCGCTGAGCAAATGGTTGCCGGCCTTGAGCTCGGCCATGGCCTGGTTCAGGGCGTCGGTGCGTTCGCGCACCTGCTCGGCCAGCACCACCGAATGCTGGAACGCCGCATAGGGGTCATTGCCCCGGGTGATGCCCGATTCGACCCGTTCGATCAGCGCTTCGTTGATGCGCCGCAGCTTGCGGTTCTCGCGCTGCAGGTCATCGAGCTGCGCTTGCAGCTCAGCGGCGGGCCGGAGTTCGACTGCGGGCAATGGCGACCCCGGTGAAGGTCTGGTTGATGTGCATGCCATTGAACTGTTCTCCGTAGGTGTTGAAACCCATCACCCGCTGTTCCCGCAAAAAGGCCCCGATCTGCTCCAGGCTGCCCTGCCCCTCCAGCTCCAGGCGGCGCAAAAAGCAGTCGCAGCCAATGGTCAGCAACAACCCGCCGAGGCGCTGCTGCAAGCCGTCGAACAGCTGTTGCAGGTTGGGCAGCAAGGGGCCGGGGGTCATGGCGGTGAGGACGATGCCGTTCTCCACCGCGCAGTAGAAACTCAGGCTCAGGTCCGGGTGCACCTGCTGCACCGCGCGCACGTAATAGTGCTGGTTGATGCGCACCGCCAGGGGGTGGGCGGCGAACACCCGGTGGTCGAGCTGCGCCAGGGGCACGCCGATCAGCCGCGCGTACTCCTCGGCGGCGGGCTCGGCGTTCAGTTCATAGACCCGGCGCAAGGTACTGTCGGCACCGGTGACCACCAGTTTTTCTTCCCGGGGCTGGATGTGGTGGGTGGTGAACACCTCGAAATCCAGCCAGGTGTTGACCAGCACCACCACCGCCGCGCCGCTGTGGAACTCGCCGCCGTAATACACGTGGGTGTGGGTCAGGTAGTTGTCATCGCCGGCCGAACCGCCGAAATGCGGAATGTCCCCCAAAGCCGCGCTAAGGGCGGCCAGCACCATCTCTTCGCGGCTCGACAGGCCGTCCAGCAGGGTCAGGGCGAAGCTGTTGCCCTTGATCGGCGCCAGGGTGTTGCTGCGGCAGCGGCCCACCAGGCGTTCGACCATCTGCTGGGCGTCGATCAGGCTGAAGTGTTCCATCTGGTCGATGAGTTCGGCGGCGATGGAAAAGTGCCGATGGTCGAAGCCGATGGCGGTCACGCAATTGCGCCCGTAGCCCAGGGGGGTGATTTCCCCGGCGCTGGTGCAGCCCACCAGGGGGATGCCGCCGAAGCTCTGCTGCAGGGCCGGGCCGAGGGTTTGCAGAGGGTATTCGGCGGAACAGAAGAACAGCACGAAGCCCAGGTGCGGATGCAGCAACTGGCTGGCCAGGTCCTGGGCCACCTGCTGCGGATCGACGGCCTGGGACATGGCACTGACCACGCCCTCGCTCTGGGCTTGCTGCATCGTCGCCTCCGGCGCGGGTTGTCTGAGCAATGAGTGTACGAAGCCGGCCCCGGGGCACGAATGCTACTTGGGTAGCGGGTAGCCGGTTCCATGGGTGTAGGCGCTGGCTTGCCAGCGAAGGTGTAGGCCGGGCTGGTGCAGGGCTTGAGGGCCTATTCGCCGGCAAGCCGGCTCCTACGGGGAACGTGCAAATACGGGGGATAGGGGGAATGCGGGGCGCCGGCCCGGGCGCGATGCGCGCGCCAGGGCCGGCGCTGGGGTTACCAGGTCAGCACCGCGCCCACGGCGAAGGTGTCGGTGTTTTCGTTCTGCGCATTGGTGTGGTGGCCGTCGATCTCGAACTGGTTGTACTCGGCCACCAGCTTGAGGTTGTCGTTGATGTCGTGGAACAGCGCCACGCCCCGGGTCTGGTAATCGGCGCCGCTGCCGACCACGCCGTTGCCATCGTCACGGGTCTTGCCGTAGGACAGCGCCAGGCGGTTCTTGCCCACCTTGTACGAGCCCTGCAGCAGGTAGCCCTTGCTGTCGACATTGCGCAGGGTGGCCTCGCCGGCATTGTTGGTGAAGAACGGGTTGATGCCCTTGGCCTGGAACCCGGAGCCGGTCAGGGACAACCCGCCCATCTTCGCCTGCAGGCCATAGCCCAGGCCCTTGGAGGTCACCGATTGCACGTTGGGGTCGGTGTTGTCGGAGGTCTGGTAGCTGCCGTTGAGCCAGCTGTAGAACTTGGCCCCGCCCAGGTCGAACTGGTAGGTGACCTCGCTCTCGGTGCGCGGGTTCTTCTGGTAGGCCTTGCCCAGGGCGCTGCTGTCGTTGGTGTCCACCGGGTCGAGGATGCCCACCGCCACCCGCAGGCCGTCCATCACCGGGCTGCGGTAAGTGATCTGCGACGACGGAAAGGGATAGGGGTAACCGCTGCCGATGTTGCCGAACGACACCCCGCCGCCGTCCACCAGCCCCAGGCTGTCGCTGACCTGGCCGTAACCGGCAAGCATTTCATCGAGCAGGATGTTGGAACGGGCGAACAGGCCGAAGTCCTTGCCGATCAGCACCTCGCCCCACTCCGGGTTGGCCACGGTGCCGTAGAACTGGCGCACGTCGATGGCGGTGTCGGTGCCGTTGGTCTCGCTGTCGTTGATGGTCACCCAGAACGAGGCCCGGGCGCCGAGCTTGAGGTCGTCCACCTGCTTGCCCATGTTGAAGCCCAGGTAGTTGGGCAGAAAGCCCATCTTCACCCGCGCCTGACGGCGGTCGTACTGGTCGCCGGCGCGGTCGACCTTGCTGTTGACGTAGAAGGCGTTGATGTAGCCGTCGGTGGAAAAGGTCGTCTGGTCCTTGTCGTACAGCATGATCTCGGCTTCGGCGACAGTGCCCAGGCCAAGGGTCGACAGGCCGACAAGCAGGGCCGGAATCAGAGGGTACTGGCAGTTCTTATTGTTATGCATGGCGCGCTCCGCAAACGGGGGACGAAATGTCGGAGGCGATTATCGAAACGCGCCAAGGCCGCCCATAGGCTGCCTTGGGGGCAAGTTCACGGTGCTTTGGAGGGGCTGGCAGGGAGCGGCAAATCCGATCCACGACCGGCCCGCTACCGGGCCCACTACCTGGAGTAACACCAAGGGCTCATGGACCCGGGTGCGAAGGGATGAAGTCCTTAGTCGTCGCCCGTTCAGTCGTCGCCCGCCAGGGCCCGCAGCCGCGCCAGTTCGGCGGCGGCCAGGGGAATGCCCTCTTGCAGGGACTTGGCTCGGGTGCGGTAGCGTCGGTCGCCGGGCATGCGCTCCAGGCCCACGGCCTGCATCTGCCGCACCAGCTCGCCGCTGCGCTGGGCAAAACGCCCGCCGCCCAGGTGGCTGGGGTCGATGACGATCAGCAGTTGCCCGGTCCAGGGCGTTTGCGCCCCCGGGTGCTGGGACCAGTCGAATTCGAAGGAGAAATTGCCGCCGGTCAGCGCCGCCGCCAGCAGCTCCACCATCATCGACAGCGCCGAGCCCTTGTGCCCGCCAAAGGGCAGTAAGGCGCCGCCGTCGAGAATCGCTGCCGGATCGCAAGTGGGCTGGCCGTCGCGGTCCACCCCCATGCCCGGTGGCAACTGCTGGCCCTGGCGCTTGGCGATCTGCACATCGCCGTGGGCGATGGCGCTGGTGGCCAGGTCGAAGACGATGGGCTCGGCGCCCTCGCGGGGTGCGGCAAAGGCAATCGGGTTGGTGCCGAACAGCGGCCGCTGGGCGCCGTGGGGCACCACGCAAGTCATGCTGTTGACCAGGCTCAGGGCCACCAGGCCTTCTTCGGCGAAGGGCTCGACATCCGGCCACAGGGCGGCGAAATGGTGGGAATTGCGAATCGCCAACACCGCGATCCCGGCGCTGCGAGTCTTGCTCAACAGCAGCTCGCGGGCCGCCGCCAGGGCCGGCTGGGCAAATCCGCCGCCGGCGTCCACCGCCACCACGCCGGGGGCCACATCCTCCACTTGCGGCAGCGCCTGCCCATTCACCCAGCCACTGGCCAGGGACGACAGGTAACCGGAAATGCGGAACACCCCGTGGCTGTGGGAACCGTCGCGCTCGGCGCGGGCGCAGTTGTCGGCCAGCACCCGGGCCACCTCGGCAGAGGTGCCGTGGCGAAGAAAAATGCGTTGCAGCAAGTCGGTCAAGGCCGGCAGGTCGAGGTACTCGACATCAGCCTGCGCCAGGGTCGCGTGGGACATGGTGGCTCCATTGGAATTGTTATTGGAAGGTGCCTGACTATCGCGTCACGCCAGTTAACTGTCAAATGTTGACTTCATGACAGAAAACATTCATTTTCCATTGTCAACGGCCCACAAGAATGAAAACAACCATGAGCCAACCCATCAAGCAACGCCTTGAAAGCAGCCTGTCCAGCGCCACCGCGTCGGGCCGGGCGATTGCCAGCTACATGCTGGCCAACCTCTATGAACTGCCCTTCCAGACCGCCGCCGACATCGCCGAAAAACTCGGCGTCAGCGAGTCCAGCGTCGGGCGTTTCTGCCGCGCCATCGGCTACAGCCATTTCAAGGATCTGAAAAACGACCTGAAGAACGACCTCGGCGAAGGCCCGTGGCTGGTGGGCGACCGCCTGCAGGAGTTTCGCCAGCAGCCCAACCCGGCGGCCCAGGGCCTGCCGCGCAGCTTCGAGCTGGAAGTGGCGGCGCTGGTCAAGGTCTACGAATACAGCCTGACCCCGGCCTGGCAGACCGTGGTCCAGCGCCTGGCCAGCCGGCGCCGGGTGTACGTGGCGGGGTTCCAGACCGAGCGCGGCATCGCCGCCTCCATGGTCCACCTGCTGCAATACCTGCGTGACGGCGTGCACCTGGTGGACGGCGCCGCCGGGCATTTCGCCGACGTACTGCTGAGCCCCGCCGAGGACTGCGCCCTGGTGGTGTTCGAGGCCCGGCGCTACTCGCGCCACGCCCTGACCCTGTGCCACAAGGCCCGCGAGGCCGGGATTCCGGTGACCCTGGTCACCGACACTTTCTGCGACTGGGCCGAGCAGAACGCCGACGAGGTGTTCCGCGTGCCCACCGAATTCAACCTGTTCTGGGAGTCCACCGCGGCCATGCTGTCGCTGGTGCACCTGTTGGTGAACGAGGTGTGCAAGCACCTGGGACCCGAGGTGGAAAAACGCCTGGAAGCCACCGCTGCCCTGCATAACGAGTTTGTTGGCTACACATCGTCCGCCCGACCAAAACAATAAATAACCGAGGTGCTCCATGAACAACGTCCTCCGCTTCGCCGGCGCTTGCGCCCTGGTCATCGCCGCCTCCACGGCCCAGGCCGAAACCCTGAAGATCGCCACCGAAGGCGCCTACCCGCCCTTCAACTACGTGGACTCCAACAACCAGCTGCACGGCTTTGACGTGGACATTGCCAACGCCCTGTGCAAGCAGATGCAGGTCGAGTGCCAGATCGTCGCCCAGGACTGGGAAGGCATCATCCCGGCGCTGCTGGCGAAGAAATACGACGCCGTGGTGGCCTCGATGATCGCCACCGACGAACGCAAGAAGAAGATCGCCTTCAGCAACCACTACTACCGCACCCCGCTGTCGGTGGCGGTGGCCAAGGACTCGGACATCACCGACGCCCAGACCAACTTCAAGGGCCGCACCGTGGGCGCCCAGGCCTCCTCGACCCAAGCCATCTACGCCGAGGACCACTACGGCCCGGCCGGCGCCGACGTGAAGTTCTACCCGACCCTGGACGAAGCCAACAGCGACCTGGCGGCCGGGCGCGTGGACGGGGTGATCGCCGACAAGTTCCCGCTGCTGGCCTGGGCTGAAAGCGCCGGCAAGGATTGCTGCAAGATCATCGGCGACGTCAACGGCACCACCGCCGACGCCTCGATCGCCGTGCGCAAGGAAGACAATGCCCTGCGCGAGCGCCTGAACAAGGCCCTGGACGAAATCGTCGCCAACGGCACCTACAAGCAGATCTCCAGCCGCTACTTCGCCTTCGACATCTACTGACCGCCCGCCTTAGCCGCTGCCCTTGCCCCGCGTTCCCTTGAGCGCGGCGGCGCCCTGCACGGTTCAATTTTCCTGAGGGTTCGCGCATGTTCGAACAGCTGTCACTCCTGTCCTTTGCCAGCGGCGGCTGGGGCTCAGCCCTGCTCGCCGGGGCCCTGGTGACCATCGCCCTGGCGCTGGCCTGCGTGCCCATCGGCCTGCCCCTGGGCCTCGCCGTGGCCCTGGCCGCGCGCTCGAAAAACCGCTGGGCGCGGGCCTGGGCCACGACCTTTTCCACGGTGTTTCGCGGCCTGCCGGAGCTCTTGACCCTGCTGATCATCTACTACGGCTGCCAGATTGCCGCGCAGAAAATCCTCGGCGCCCTGGGCTACCCCGGTGAAGTGGCGATCAACACCTTCGTCGCCGCGATGATCGCCTTCAGCCTGGTGTTCGCCGCCTTCTCCAGCGAGATCTGGCTGGCCGCGTTCAAGACCCTGCCCAAGGGCCAGTACGAAGCCGCCCGCGCCCTGAGCCTGTCGCGGCGCACCACCTTCAACCGGGTGCTGCTGCCGCAACTGACCCGCATTGCCCTGCCGGGGCTTTCCAACAACTGGCTGTCGCTGCTCAAGGACACCTCGCTGGTGTCGACCATTTCCCTGGTGGACCTGATGCGCCAGACCAACCTCGCGGTCAGCGTGACCAAGGAACCCATGCTGTTCTACAGCGTGGCGTGCTTTGGCTACCTGTTCTTCTCGGCGCTGTCCGGGCACTTGTTCAGCTTTCTTGAACGGCGCTTCAACCGTGCGCAACGGAGCCTGCAGCCATGAACCTGGATGACCTGCTGAACCTGTTCCTCAACCAGGAACTGCTGGAACGCTACGGCCCGCGCTTTATTGACGGCCTGCTGGTGACCGCCAAGCTGGTGGCGATCTCCTTCAGCCTGGGCGCGGTGCTCGGCCTGCTGATCGCCCTCGGGCGGCTGTCCAGCAATCGTTTCCTGCGGCGCTTCACCGGGGCTTATGTGTACTTCTTCCGTGGCTCGCCGCTGCTGGCCCAGCTGTTCATGCTGTATTACGGCCTGGGCTCGTTCAAAGGCTTCTGGCAGGACGTGGGCCTGTGGTGGTTCTTCCGCGATGCGTGGTTCTGCACCCTGCTGGCCTTCACCCTGAACACCGCCGCCTACCAGGCGGAGATCCTGCGCGGCAGCCTGCTGGCCGTGGCCCAGGGCCAGCGCGAAGCCTGCAAGGCCCTGAGCCTGTCGCGCTGGACCGCGTTTCGCAAAGTGATACTGCCGCAGTCGCTGCTGATCGCCATCGGGCCGCTGGGCAACGAGCTGATTTTGATGATCAAGGCCAGCGCCATCGCCTCCCTGGTGACCATCTACGACCTGATGGGGGTGACCAAACTGGCCTTCTCCCGCAGCTTCGATTTCCAGATCTACCTGTGGGCCGCGGTGCTGTACCTGCTGATCGTCGAAATAGTGCGGCGCAGCCTCAAGTACCTGGAAGGCCGCCTGGGCCGGCACCTGAACTGAACCCTTGAGCGGGCCGCCGCGCGGCCCCTGTCATAAGGACTGAAACATGCATTGCCAAACCCTCGTCCTGGGCGCCGGAATCGTCGGCGTCAGCAGCGCCCTGCACCTGCAGGCCCGCAGCCGCCAAGTAGTGCTGCTGGACCGCCAGCCTCCGGGCAACGGCACCAGCCACGGCAACGCCGGGCTGATCGAACGCGCCAGCGTGATTCCCTACGCCTTCCCCCGGGAAGTGACCAAGCTGGTGCGCTACGGCCTCAACCAGCAATCGGACGTGCGCTACAGCCTGCGCCACCTGCCCAAGGCCGGCCCCTGGCTGCTGCAATACTGGCGCCACTCCTCGCCCAAGGGCCTGGCCGCCGCCACCCGCGCCATGCTGCCGCTGATCGAACGCTGCGTGAGCGAACACCTGGCCCTGGCCCGCCCGGCCAACATGCTGCAGCTGATCGCCGACGGCGGCTGGCTCGAAGCCTTCAACGACCAGGAGGCCTTCGACTTCGCCCAACGCGCCGCCGCCGACCTGCGCGACTACCAGCTCAACTACCGGGTACTGGACCGCACTGCACTGCTGGCCCTGGAACCCGGCCTGCACCAAGACGTAGTCGGCGGCCTGCACTGGCTCGACCCCAAGACCGTCAGCGACCCCGGCGGCCTGACCCGCGGCTACGCCGAACTGTTCAAGCAGCGCGGCGGCCAATTCGTCATCGGTGATGCCCTGAGCCTGACCCAGATCGAAGGCGGCTGGCAGGTGCAGAGCGAACTCGGCCCGATCACCGCCCAGGAAATGGTGGTTGCCCTCGGCCCGCAAGCCAGCGGCATCTTCGAGCCCCTGGGCTACCGCATCCCCCTGGCGATCAAGCGCGGCTACCACATGCACTACGCCGCCCTGCCCGGCACCCGCTTGCAGCACCCGATCCTCGACCCGGTGGGCGGCTACGTCCTGGCGCCGATGGTGGGCGGCATCCGCCTGACCACCGGCATCGAATTCGCCGACCGCGACGACCCGATCAACGAAATCCAACTGCGCCGCTGCGAAGCCCTGGCCCGCCGCTTCTACCCCCTGGGCGAACGCCTCGACGCCGAACCCTGGCTGGGCCGCCGCCCGTGCCTGCCGGACATGTGCCCAGTGATCGGCCCGGCCCCGCGCCACCCCGGCCTGTGGTTCAACTTCGGCCACGCCCACCACGGCCTGACCCTGGGCCCGGTGAGCGGCCACCTGCTGGCGCAGATGGTCACCGGCGAAACCCCGTTTACCGACCCCACCCCCTACCGCGCCGAGCGCTTCAACTGACCGACGGAGAACCGCCATGCAGACCCAGACCGCCCCGCTTCCCGCCGCCCTCCAAGCGCCCGTTCACCCTGCCGTCGACCCGCGTGAAGTGGTGATCGATATTGCCGGGCTGAACAAGTTCTACGGCGCCTTCCACGTCCTGCACGACATCGACCTCAAGGTGCGCCAGGGCGAACGCATCGTCCTCTGCGGGCCTTCCGGCTCCGGCAAATCCACACTGATCCGCTGCATCAACCGCCTGGAGATTGCCGAAAAAGGCCGCATCCTGGTGGACCGCACCGACCTCTCGCAAAACACCCGCGAAGCCGCCCAGGTACGCAGCCAAGTGGGCATGGTGTTCCAGCACTTCAACCTGTTCCCGCACATGAGCGTGCTGGATAACTGCACCCTGGCACCGATGACCGTGCGCGGGTTATCGCGGAAAAAGGCTGAAGAACTGGCGCGGGTTTTTCTGGCCAAGGTGGGGATTGAGAATCAGGCGGATAAGTACCCGAGCCAGCTTTCAGGCGGGCAGCAACAGCGCGTGGCGATTGCCCGGGCGTTGTGCATGGAGCCGAAGATCATGTTGTTTGATGAACCGACTTCGGCGCTGGACCCGGAGATGGTGAGTGAGGTGTTGGATGTGATGGTGAAGCTGGCTGGGAGTGGGATGACGATGTTGTGCGTGACTCATGAGATGGGGTTTGCACGGCAGGTGGCGGAGCGGGTGTTGTTTTTGGATGGGGGGCGGATTGTGGAGGATGCGCCGCCGGAGGCGTTTTTTGGGGCGCCGAAGAGTGAGAGGGCTAAGGCGTTTCTTGCGCAGATTGTGCATTGAGTGGATGGGCGCCGCGTATTGTGCGGCGCCTGTTTAGCTTAAGTAGAGGTATTTATTGCTGCACTTAGTGAAAGACTGCTATCGGCCAAAAGCGGTCATCACGGTAGCCGTGCGTAAGACTTCAGCGAGGGTTCTGCAACAACTAAGTCAACCAGTCCATTGCTTGGTCAATGTATCAGGTGGCGACGACCTCGATTTTAAGGTCATATCCACCGAGCTTATGTCCTCCCCAGCTTGTCTTCTTAACGATTATTTGTTTATCACCATGGGACTCGCAGTGTTGTGCACCAAAGCGCAGCGCATCCTTGACGGAGTCAGAAATATCAATCCCGAGGCTTTCTCGGACTAAAACTCTCGATAATACGAGAAGCCTCTCATTTGCTTGGCGCGCGCGGCTATTGTCGTTCACGTTCAGCTTGATTTTTAATACCTTTGCGACACCTTCGACACCCTCTACGTAGTATGCGAAATTATCGCAAAGTAGGTCATCTCCAATGTCGTGCATTTTCGAAGACGCACACCATTGATCGGAAAAAATGAGATTATAATGTCCTGTCGAAACCCCCTTACTCAAAAGGAAGTCCTTTGCAAGGTATGGTGACCATCCTTGTGAACCGACAACTTCCGGCTTCATCTTTTCCAGCTTTTTTAGCTTGCGCAAATGGACAAAGGTACTTAATAGCTGTTTGTGCGAAATCACATCAACTCTGGCGATGTGATCTGCCCATCGCCGGATATCGTCAAGCCTGAAATTAAATAACAATACCGTATACAACTTTGCAAGATTACGTAGTTTTTTGTCTTGCACAGTGAATTGAAGTCGCACGAAAACCGTCTCATAGGTTGAATATGTCATAATCGCAAACACGAAAGGCAAATACATCACTGTCAGCAGAGCGGGAACAACAAAGTCATAAAAAGTTTTTTCCTGACCAAGCTCTTTGAAATCAGTAGCGAGCATGTAAGCCGTGTAGACCAGTGTAAAAAGTCCGAAGGAAATGACAATGCCGTTGAGGAGCTTTTTGACTTGCAGGTACTTAATATCTGACTCTGCGATAGCGATCATCGTACCCACCGCCACCATAAATGGGACTAAAAACAATTCGGCCAGAAGTGGCAAACTGTAGATCCCAATCACGAACTGCAAGATGGCGAGCAGCCTCAGACTGCCGATTACAGAGTTTTTGAAAAAATGCGGGTCTATTTTTATTTTGTCCAAATTGTAAATCGACAGCAACCCCACGGAAAAAAACCAAAATACCGTATTTTTCAACTGATCAATATTCCATAGCTCCCAATCTAGCAAGAGATAGACCATGCCGACGGTGTACACGACTGCCAACGAGAAAACTATCATCAGGGGGCGTGATTGAAATACAAATATTAGCCTTTTGAAGGCTGATCGGACCTCTCTCATCCTTTTGGCAGAGAAAATATACGTTGCGGCGAGAATCAGCCACAGTGCGATTGCGATTTCTCTATTGTTTAAAATATCCATATAACTGACCTTGGTGAAATGCTAGGTGAGCGGATGTTAAGTGGTCTCGCCCCTCACTCCAATGTGGCAGTGCATATCTGAAAAAGGGGAATGGCAGCTATCGACAAAAAGCAGACCTCGGTGACCGGTAGCTGACGAACAAATACTCACTACTCTCATCTTTACTATTAGTCATAAACATAACCGTTCGTCTATCCCTTATTTAGGCCTTCGTGGCGATGTGTTGATTGACTAATCGTCAAACTAACGGTTGGCTTCCACAGTCTCAGTGAGTGGAGCCGAACGTCTTAAGCTACTTGTTAACAGGCATACTCCATACGACGTATTACTCCAGCAATCATTTCTAGCTGATAGAGCTCACAATGAGCATACTGATAAGAGATTAGTTTCAAAATTTCAGCTTTAATCTCTGGGCTCAATCTCAAACCAAACGTAATAGATTTTAGTTCACCAGGATAGAATTTAAAATCCGTATAGAGAGTATCTCCGCCAGGATTTACCTTATGAATCACTCGCCACTCTTTTTCGTATTCCCAGTCTTTTGCTTTTGTATGATAGATAGCCAATCTTGTTTCTTTTTTTTGTTCTGAGCTAGGCCCATACAGAAGGAAATCCACAGCACTGCCAATTATTGGAGCTTCATTGGTGTACCTTACTTTTTCGGCCGCACCGAATGGGGTTGAAAGCTCATCAATATGCTGAAATCCTAGCATGCAGCCTTTATAACTGTCCCCATAGTGTGCCCACATTAAAGTGCTGAGTTCATTTTCAGTTAAACAGAAGCAGCGGAGGGTGCCATTGTTATTCAGTTCTGTGCTTTTTCTGAAAAGTCTCTCTAAGCTTTCTGTGGTTTTCGGAATAATTGATTCGAGTTTTTTTAATATTGTTTCTTGGGGTACGCCTTGTTTTTTTAGTTGCCGCAGCAACCCAATAATTTTTTGTGTCCACTGTGAATAAATAGACAGATCGGCATCCATACTTGAATACACAATTTCAACAAGCCTGCTTGAATAAATAGATTTTGACTCATCGAAGCTTGGAGATAATATTGGCATTCGTTGGAGTTCACTAGCATCATTAAATTGGCAAGGACTTTGCCACCTCAAGCGCCCCGTTCTTAGTACTATTTGTGTAGTACTGGCAGTTGTATATTTATAAAGAACATCTGGAACTTTCACTTCCTCTCCTCAAAAACAACCATAAATAGACGACATAAGTGACACTGGGCAGGTGCCAATAAGGCTGAATCGTTTCTCTAGTGAAGCGAACCGACTATTTCAGCTTTGGATGGTTGGCTGCTGTAAGCGCCGGTGTTTACGACCGCCCGCTTCCGGTAGACGGCAGTTCGATGTGCTAACGATGATTTTTTAGCTTAACAATTGATTTCATTTATAGAATTGCACCACAACTCCATCTATTAAATCGTCAAAGGTCATTATTTCCAAATCTCGATGATCTGACATAATTTCCCGCCATACATCAGACTCAAAATCGCTTCTACGGCCAACGACAAGCCATCTGCGAGGTTTGTGAACTTTAAACCCATACTTCTCTTCAAACCATCTTCTGTTGTTCGGGTCATCAAAATAAGTAGCATATACCCTGGTCTGAGAGATATAAGAATTTAACCATGAAGAAAATGTTTCTCTGTTTTGACCGCCAACAATGAAGCCCTTGTCAATCTTCGGAAGCTTGAACTCGACAATATCTGCATAGCCGTTGGGCTGCAAAACAAAAAAATCTGGCCTTATGTTATTCTTTTTTTCGCTCTGCCACTCACAAGTTAATTCGGAAAACACATCCTTTGCTCCAAACTTCATGGTTAGGATGAATTTATTTTCTTCCTTCGATAAGTGGGAGGTTATATCAGGCTCCGTGCTTTTGGAGCTTCCCCACACCTCGATGAATCTATTAATCTTCGGCAGCTGAATATATTTGTAGTCATCAGGCATAGGATAAGAGTAATGAGCGTCATGTTCTACAAGTTTTTTAATCTCATGCAGATTAAAACCAATGCGGTCAAATTCTTCATCACTGCTATCAAAATGAATAGGAAAGAAGTCCAGCCATTTTATATGCCTAGTTCTTAATCCAGAGTCGTCAGAATCAAAAAACATTCCATTTACGACTCTAGTAAATTGCCCTTTCATAGGCGCTGGACTTGGAACATTAAAACCCATAATGCTATTTTGAGCTGCAAAATTCCATTTCAACTCTGTGAGCTTGTCCCAGCCCTTGTTTGTCGGCAGTACCAAGTCTTCACTGAACGGCGGCAAGGGCATTGAAAGTATACGGCTTGAGGTTGAATCATATTCGAAACCTATGATTTTTTCGAAAAGATTACATTCTTTTACCGAATAATCATGATATCTCAGATTCAGTATTCCGTCGGTATTTAGCTTCTCAGCAACCTCTGATCCGACGTACTCTACAGCGATGTGGGTTTGACCGATATACACAACAATTTCTTCAGGATTTAGCAGGAAGCCAGGAGCTGTTTTTATGAGACCCGGGTTCTTCTGTACATATTCCCATAGTGGGGCCAGATAATTACTCATCACCCCCTGCATAAAGGCCATTATCAATTCTTTTACTGGGGAGTCTACTTTTTCTTCTTCGTAAATTTATATAGAACCTAAGTGATGACCAATTGAAAATGATCGCCAGAACATATTTTTTATAAATACTGGTATTTACATAAAACCTTTTGTGCGTAGCTACTTGTCTGGACTGAATACTACTGCGTAAATGCCAAACAGATAATAGACAATAGAAATTTGATTGTGTGCAGATTACGAAGTCATGAGCAGCATGTCTACAGTCTGTTTGTGGCCGCCTACGAATGGCAGCTATTGGCCGAAAGCTGCCTTTCAAGTCTGTCCACAAGGTCAGGGGCAACTCACCTGATTCAACAGTCGCTAATTGTTAAGACATAACCGCTCAAACATCTCACCAAATGCACGGTTGTCGCCCTCAAACCCCACCCCGATAGTTCCACCTCGCAGCAACATCCGCGACGACCTTGGCCGGTCGAATTACAACGCAGCATCAGCGTCCACAATACCTTTGCAGTCGCCTTTCCGGTGCCCGCGACAGGATGTTATGACGGCTGTGCGCGGTGATTCTCCGGTCGTCATAGGCGCGCACAGCGGCCATTTCTTCGTCGTCGGCAACACAGGTGATTGCTCCCTGCACAGGAGCTGTACCGATGATTGACCAGCCACTCTCGCGCTTTACCGCCGTCGACACCCAAGCCTCCCTGAACGATCTGGCCAGCAGTGCGGCCCATCGTTTCACCGTGGTGCGGGATCTGATGGACACGCTGTCCACGCTTAACCTGAAAGATATTTCCGACTGCGATCTGACGCGGGTCACCCGAGGGGTGCATCTGCTCACCCGGGAAGGTTGCGCGGTGCTGGAGGTGATTCAGTGGCGAACAGCGCAAGAGTCCTGAAGGCCATTGAACTCAACAAGCGCGTAGAACGCGCTTGGCTTTGCTTTGGCTTTTGATCTTGGTCTTGATCTTCCTGCCCCCTTCAGAAGGCCGAACGCAGGCGTTGCGCAGGGGGCAGCTCGGCATGGATGCCGAGCTAGCCGCCATCAGGCCATGGATGGCCTGTGGCGGCGGGCCCCCGGAGCAATGCCGGAGTGAGGGAACGCCGAGCCTAGGCGAGGCGCCGGATGCGGGGGCAGGAGGCCTTTGGTTACTTTGGGTTGGCCGGCATTCCGGTTTTTCCAAAGTGAGTCGCTGTAAGAGCGAAACCCTAAGCGGCCGTGACCGCAGCAACGGATATGTACACAGAACCGTATGAAGTCAGGTGGTGCTAGCGCCGACCATTCGAAAGCCCATGAGAGAAATCGTTATCTGGACGACCAGAACCAGACACAGCAATACCGCTGCCATTCCCCAGTCACCGTGGTCGGCGATAACCCCCAACGTCGCGATCATTATCGTGGCGCCAATATTGCCGACTAACCAGAAAATTGAGGTCGCCGTCCCAGACCTGGAGAGTCCGGCAGTGTCGGCTATCAGTTGCAGCAAAAGAGGCAGCGGAGATAACAGCGCGGCACCGATCACGATCCCAGCTAGGCTCAATATCCAAGGGGAACCCGAGGTGAAAAGCAGTACCGTGCCTCCCCCTGCCAACAATGAAACCCCGGACAGAATGCCCCCCACGCTTGCACCGCTGCGCACCAGTAAAGGCATGAACGTCATACCCGCGATACCACCGGCCAACATCAGAACAACGATAAATCCTGAAACCTGGGCATCGACCCCCTGACGCAACAGGATCGGCTCCAGCCATGTCGTAATGGCGGAGAAATAGCCGTTGGTTAAAAAAATCATCAGCAAAACCGCCGTGAACGGAGCCGTGCGCAATAAATCGACACCCTCCGCCAGTAAACGGCCGCCGGACTTGGTCGGAGCGGACGTTGTTTGCACAAGAGGGCCATCTCGCGGGACATAAATGAAGGTCAATAGCGCAATCAGCCCCAGGATCGCGACGTCAATCAACAACGAACTGCTGACGTTCCCCTCCTCCGTCAACGGGACAATCATGAACGCGGAGCCTATACCCAGGAAAATCACCGTACTGAACAGCGTCGTGACCCGCACATGTTCATCTTCAGAAAACCAGGTGATCATCAACTTGACGAGCAGCGACATGGTCAACGGTTGAACGAACCCGAACAACAGTTGGCCGGCAAGCAGGTATTCATAATGGGGTTGTAACACCCGGATCAAGGCCGCCAACAACATGGCAATGGCGGTGATACGCAAGGCTGTTTGTACCGATATCCGGTCAATCAGGCCACCGCTGGGAAGTGCCAGCGGTAATGCAAGTGCCGTCACAGCCAAAGACAATGAACCGACTTCCCCATAAGTAATACCGTACTGGGTGGACACCTGATCCGTGATAGGCGCAAAGCGCATCCACTCATACTGGGTCAACGCCAGCATGCCGGAGTAAATACAAAGAATACGGTAACGTACTGGGATCACTTTAATCTCCCGCAAGAAGACACAAGTGAAGTCCGGGGCGAATGCGCCGGACCTTGAGTTCACACTGTGCAATCAGAACGCCCTCATAGGGCATTGGTTGTCAGCAACCTTAATACTTGATTCCGGTTGCCAGGCTCCAGTCACCGTATTGCGTGCGGGAAACTGTAATATCGCGAAAACCGGCGATCGTCAGCAGCTCCCTTATCTCGGTCTCTGACAATTGCTGACCCTGGGTCCAAAGCAACATGTTCGCGTTATAAGCCGCGACATTATGTGGGCCGGTCTTGTCTTTATTAAAAAACATCTCATGAAGAATGATACGGCCGCCGCTGGGCAGTGCATCAAAACTCTTTTTGGCCAGAAACAGACACTTGTCCAGCGGCCAATCATGAAAGATATCACTGTAAAGATGCACATCGGCGGCTGGATACTCAGACGCCCAGATGTCTCCTTTATGGGTTGTGATGCGCCCCGCCATCCGGTACTGCTCGACGTAGGTATCGGCAATATCGCAGACATAGGGAAGATCAAAGATCACGGCATTCAGTTCAGGCCATTTCTCCAACGCACAAATAGAGTGAACACCCGAACCACCGCCTACATCCAGAAGACAGCTATACCCGGACAGATCAATCCGACCCGACCAGGCCCGAGCCGGTCCTTTGCTTTTACTGTGCATCGCCTTGGTGAAAATTTCGCTGTGTAACTGGTCCTGCGCATTGTTCTCAAACAGATCAGTCTCACCGAACAACCCGGACTCTCCACTGAGCATCGACTCTTTGAAGAATGCGTAAGAGAACGCATCCTCTTTGTGGCGTGCGGATTGCAGGACCCCACTGAACGAGGTCTCCGACTTTCGGGTCAGAAACGCTTGCGCCAAAGACGTCAGGCCATAGCACTCCCCACTCTTCTCAAGCAGCCCCTGACTGGTGCACATAGCCACAAGCGCCTGTGCGGCCCGAGGTGCCAGTTCCAATGCCGAGCCGATTTCACCCAGTCTCAGCGCTTTGCCTTCAAGCAGATCAAACAGTTTTACTTCATCCGCAAAAAACAAGGTGTAGGTATTGATAAACCCGAAGTAGATATCAAATATCTGTTTATCACTGTGATGCTCCGTGTGCACTGTACTGTCCATGTAGATGCATATCCCATTTCAAAAATGCCGTTGAAGACCATCAACGATGCCATGACAATAGAAACCCTCAACAACACGATCAAACGCCTGCCTGGCCTCATGCGAAGCGTTGCCCACCAGGTAACCATGTGAACAGGCCTTCAACATCTCGATGTCATTGCAACTGTCCCCGAAGGAGATGACCCTGGCGGGGGAAATCTCATGTTTCTTGACGATGAAATCGACCCCCTGCTTCTTTCCGCACCCCGGGTGCATGATGGCTACATCGTAGACATTCTCAGGGTCGCCGGCGGCGGCACTGGCGTAGGTAATCGAGGCCTCAAGTCCAACCTGCAAACAGAGTCTATGGATCTGCTCGATGGCGATCGCTTCATTGCCATCGGCATTCAAGTAATAACCCCGAATGCGTTTTTGCTGGAAAGCCTCCGACTGCAACGTCAACTCAATACCCTCTTGCTCGAACAGGGTGCTCAGCCTCATGACCCGCTCTGGAAAGGTTCCAGCGCCTTGTAACGGCCAACCCTCATCCTCCAGAACACTGTCCGGGTGATTCCAGTACAACTCGGTTCCCAGACTGGTCAGTGCAAAGTCCCAGGGAAACTCGGGGTATCTCTTCATCTTGTCCAGGACCACCGCTTGACTGTTTCCCGTGGCCCAGCCAAACAACAGGTGGTGCTTGCGTTTCAGTTGATTCAAACAGCTTTCCAGTTTGTCTATCCCGGCATCCGCCTCTCGAGATGACAAGACCGGCATGAACGTCTCGTCAAAATCAGAAACTATCAACCAGGTGTCTTTGCTCGTCATACCTGCTCACTCTCTGATGAGTCCCATGGACTGTGAGGATATTTCAATCCGGGAAAACTCCCCGACCGCTCCCTCGGAAAAGGGCGACTGCACACTAAACCCGACGCGCACTTCATCCGGGCAGTTGCTCACATAGAACGCCCGATGAAAAACCACGGCACCCTCAGAGCCACTCAGATAACACGAGAACACATCCCCACTTCGCGAAATGAACAGCCGCACAGGCTCATCGTTTACCTCGATGCCATTGACTTCATCGCTATAGGGCGATGAATGCACCGATACGATCTTCTTGTTGCTGCCGTACTCTTCAACACCGAACTTCAGCTTGTGCAGCCCGACTTGAAGAAAGAGCCCTGCAGCATCAAACTTGGCCAGGCTGAATAACTTGATGTCAGCACCAAGGGCAAACTCTCCCGTCACGGATGTGAGCAAAGTGCCCAAGCTGTCCACCGTATGAATCCCTGGAATATTGAACGAATCGCTACCGGGTTCGCTTCGCATTTTCAGAACCGGCGCTACATAACGCAGCTGTGCGCAATGCTCGGCACCGAACACACGATCACTGATCCTCAGTACGGTGTTCGGGTCTTCGCGCAAAAGAGGCGTATTGCCAACGGTGTCATCCATACAGGTTCATTCCGCCATCGACCGACAGGGATTGAGCCGTGATGTCTTCGTTCTCAAGCACCGCCAGACAGAACCGGGCAATGTTTTCCGGGATCTGTGTACGACCCAACGGGATCAGGCCCTCCATGCGAGCCCACAAGTCATCCAGCGACTCGTTGGGCGCGATGAGGCGGTTCTCCAGGTACTTCCACATATTGGTTTTGACGATGCCGGGGCAAACGCAGTTGACCCGGATATTGTGAGTGGCCAACTCCAGCGCCAAGGCGCCAGAGAAGCCCTGCAACCCGGCTTTCGCGGCGCAGTAGGAAGATATTCCAGGAAAGGCGACTTTTGCGGCAATGGAGCTGATGTTCAGGATCGCGCCGCCCTTGCCTCTCTGGATCAGTGCGCGGGCAGCTTCACGCGACGTCAGGTAAGGTGCTGTAAGGTTGGTTTGCACGATCGCGTCAAACTCGCTCAGCGATGATTCAACCGTGTTGATCAGGTGGCTGCTGCCAATGGCGTTGACCAGGCCGTAAAAGTGCTCTGACTCATGGACAACGCCCGCTACGGCTTCTATGACCTGGGCTTCAGACGTTGCGTCGACCGCAATGGCCTTTACCGAAAGCCCTTGCTCCACAAGATCCGCCGCCAGCGTGCGAGCCGCCTGATAACCACTGACATCCTGAGTTTGATAGTGGTTGATTGCATTGGGTGTCCGGTCGGTATCAAAGATGTAGACATGAACACCTTCTTTGGCCAGTACTTCAACAATCGCGGAGCCGATGCCTCTGGCACCGCCCACGACGATCATGGTTTTACCGGACAACTTGCCTTGCGCTTTATTTCCCTGCGTCATAAACCACTGCTCCTGAATCCATAGAAAGCCCGCCGAACCCTATACAGGGCTCAGAAAACCAATAAATAGTTGAAACTGCATTTAAACGTGTGAAGTCTAATTAACTAATGCGTACGGCGGATCAGCCAACAATGCATCCAGTGCTCGAGATGCAACATTTGCCTGGAAAGTCTCGATTGTTGGCCACTCATAGGCATCACCGAAGACCTTGCGAACTCGAACCAGCAACCTGGACTCAATGTATTCAGCCAGGTTGAAGCGACCACTGTTATGTTCTACGACAATAATTTCGGCACATTGGCTCAGCATCTCTTTAACCAGCTCAAGATCCGGCCGAACGGACAGGAACCGAATATGCGTGCATCTTTTTGTCGTGGCGACCTGAAAGGCTTCGTACGCCATCGACTCCGATGACACTATCAATGAACCGGCGGCAAACTCGGGCTGAAAAATATAGATATCTTCAGACAGCTTCCGGTACTTCTCTCTCAGGGCACACACTCTTTCCATGGGCTGGTCGTACATTAAGTACAGGCCGTTTCCACCCAGCGCTTTCTGGCGATGAATACAGGCCAACAGATCGAGAGGGTCTGTCAGTTCGTATACGGTTTCTTCCGTCAGCAAGCTGAATACGGTTGAGGCGTATGTAGCTCCGCCCCACACACCGTTCTTCCGAGCGCCAATGACATGCAAATTACGACAGGCAATCAAAGCAGAGTGCAGTACATCTATCGCGTTGAGGTAATACTTGTCATCGGTCAGGACAAACTTCAGTTCATCATCCGGGCACCCCATCGCGCAGGTCAGCAACGCTGACTCGGCCAGGCCGGTGTTGCAATAACCGGACAATGACTTAAGGCCAAACCGAGCGGCCAGATCCGCAGTGAATACATGGGCAGGTGCCCCTGACCGAACTTCTTCGATAATGTCGGCCGTTCGACTGCAACTGGAAGCTTTCCTCAGATCATTCTTCTGCTGATCGTCCGTTGACGTCATCAAACTCTGATGGCTGGCACGTTTGAAGGAGTGAACGCCTTTTTCGGTATGACAGATGATCGCGGCCGAGCGATGGTCCTTCTCTGCCTGGCGGACGTGTTCACTGATCGCCTGGGTGTCGTGTCCATCCACTTCATAAACATCAGAAAAGTAGGCGGCCAAATACTCCGGCTTCAACTTCCCGGGAAGTGGGTCAATCCCTCTGCCATTGTTGTCCACTATCAACGTCAGGTTCTTGACCTCAAGTTCGCCAATCAGGCGAATCGCCTCGAAAGACACCCCTTCGTTCAACTCACCGTCACCCGCCACACAGATAACACGTGCATCACGATTGGTATTCGCTCGCCCCAACGCAATGCCCACTCCCTCGCCCAGGCTATGCCGCATGCTGTAGGCAAAACCGTAGTGTTTATTGACAACAGCCGGAATCTTGTCGTGAACCGCAGCCAAAAAAGCCAAAGGCATACCGTTGAGCACATGACGATAAGCATAAAACAATGGCGCAATATGCCCCCTGCCAATCACCAGATCCTGATTGGCCACCCCTGCCGCATTGCAGAACTCCAATGCAAACAGTGCTTCGGCAATGTTCAGTGACGACAGGCAAGATGCCAGGGTTCCGTAACCGGCAATTTCATGAATCCGCTCCAGGCAGACCCTTACGTCTGAATAGAAGGGCGTAAATTGTCTGGCGATGGCTACCGACAGTTCGTTGATCGTCTGGCACTTCGACGACTCGGCAATACCGACTTCAATTTCCTCATTGGCACGCACATACTCATCGGCCGTCAGGTACGCCTTCCGTTTATGCACGCTTTGACGAATGCCATATAACGGCGTCAACAGGCTGGCAACTGGCTCGAGGTCATAACTGACTAATTGATTCATTCAACACCTCGAACACGTCACTTAGCGTTTCTTCTGACATGATGTAGGCGGGCGCCAGGCAAGCCCAATCTTCCTCACCTCGGATAATCAACTTCCTTTCAAAGCACAGCCCACCCAATTTCTTGCCTGCCTGCTCCCCAAGGCTTGAGTCCAGGGTTATGCCAATCAGCAAGCCGTGGGATTCAATTCGGGCGATCCGCTCATTCCCGGCGATTTCCTGACACAACGCCTGAGTCTTTGTAATGAGTTTTTGTAGCTGCCCTGCGGCCTCTATCTGTTCCAGCACGCGCATCGACGCATTGATGGCCGCGATCGAAACCGGGTTGCTTGCATAGGTATGCGAATAGGAAAACGGGATCCACGGCTCTGGCTTGTCAAACACCGAGGCGATTTTATGGGATGTCGCCATAGCGGATGCCGGGTAATAACCACCGCTGATGCCTTTCCCGAGCGCGACGATATCGGCAGAAACCCCAAACTGATGGGTATTCAAGAACTCTCCGGTTCGAGAGGCGCCGGTCACGATTTCATCGGTAATCATCACAATATCGTAACGGTCACAGAGTTCACGAATACCGATCAGGTACTCGCGGGGAGTTTGCCGCATCCCTTTCAAATGGTTGACCGGCTCGAAAATAATGCAAGCGATCTGCTCCGCACCATAATGAAGAATAATATTCTCCACATCCGCCACGCTGTGCATTTCCAACGCCTGACCTTCGTGAACGACAGGGAATGGCGGGTTGATCCGAATAGTGTCGTAACCGCTGCAACGCAGGTCCTTGAAATCGTTCCTGCCGGTAATACTATGGGCCCCCAAGGTGGCGCCGTGATAGGAGTGCTTGCGGCAGATCACTTTCTTTTTGAACGTATTGCCTTTGCGCTGGTGATATTCCAAGGCCATGGCAATCGACGACTCGATGGCTTCCGAGCCGCTGTTGACATACAGCAAGCCGCCATCTTCCATCTTGGCGCGTTTGAGCAGCAGTTCTGAAGTTTCAAACAGCTCGGACGAATAGAAATGATCCTTGGGGTGGAAAGGCAGATCCGTCAACGTTTTGGAAATATGCTGCTTGATGGGGTCGCAGGAATACCCGAACGGTACGTTAAACATGCCCGAAATCGCATCCGTGTAGATGCCACCCTCTGCATGAACACTGACATCTTTAACAGAGCCAACAATTTGGTCTTTCACGCGTGACTGATAGACAAACATCCCTTTATGCCCTCTATTGATTAGATCGGATAAACCTGAGAACCAGCGCCCAGCACTTTGCTGTGTGGCGGAACCGACTTTGCCACGACAGCACCTGCACCGATAATTGACCCCTTACCCACTGTGACGCCCGGCAAGATTGTTGCGCCGCCGCCAATCCATACATCATCTTCAATGACTACAGGTGCACCCGATTCTATATAACGACGTCGCTGCTCAAGATCCTTGGCATGGTTAGAGGTATAAATACCGACATGAGGCCCGATAAACACACGGTTCCCGATGTTTATTTCAAACGCATCGAGAAACACCCCATTGGCGTTAATAAAAACACCGTCACCAATGTTTATGTTCGAACCAAACTCACAAAATAAATTGCCCCACTGTTCAAACCCCTCACCCACTGATCCGAACAGGAGTTTATAAAGCGCCTCCCGACCTTCAGGGTTATTGCTGATGGAGGAACACAAAGCACGGGCGGTACGCCTACGGGCAACTAAAGCAGGTTCCGCTGCATCGAATGTCATGAACTCACGCATACGCCACCCTGCACACACGGGCGTAACATAGAGCACTCATGCCGTGCTGATCGGCAAGTAAACGGGGGAAAACAAGACGATCATTAGTTTCGCGCCTGCCACTACCACCACCACCAACTAACACCCACACTTCCCCAATAGCCTGATTCCCTTCAGCCATCATCATCTCCATCTACTATTTATTTTTTAAATATACTTCGGCACTTCCTGAAGTTTTTCCACCTTCTACACTCGACACCAGCTCTTTGCAAATTTGTTATTACGTCAGTCGTATTGTTATGTCACTGTTTTCGGGGCCTGTTACTTTCGTTCTGGATTGAGTGTGACGGCGCCGATGGGCTGCCAATTACGCGTCGCACCTGACCAGCGATGCGGAGGTTGATAAAAGACTTGCTGCTACAGCGCATGACGCTTGGCCAGCACCTCTTGATCCTCGCCGCGATGACGCTGCGCAAGTGGATACGAAGCGGACTTCCGCCAAGTAGGTCGCACTTGCCAGGTCACCCTTAGCCTTCTGCGCCAGATCGATGGCAAGACTGTGCGCTCGCCGATCGTGCTGACTAACAAAGGCCTGCCCGCCTGCGTCGGCCACAACCCTATTTTCCCCAAGCTCACCGAAGCACAACCGCAGTCAGCGGAGCGTGCAGCGCTGATCGCGCAGATCGTCGACGCGAGTGTCATCGCGAAAATGAAGCCCGACGCAGAGGATTCCCCTTCGGCTCAAAAAACACTGCTCGACAAATCCATAGCGCGACGCAAACAGCGCCTCGCCTTCAGCCTGCCCGATGCCTATTGGACTGAGTATCAGCAGAACCTGGAGCAGTTCGCCAATGAGATGAGGGGCACCAAGGCCCGTTCATTGCAGTTGTACAAGGATTACTACAGCAACCGTCTGGGTCTGCTCGGCACCCCTGCGATCAAGGAACTGCTGCCCGATAGCGAAGCGGCCGACCGTAGCAAGGCAATGTCGACCAATAATGAAATGCTCGAGTACTACTACCGAACCCAGCAAGCACTGCTGAAGGAAACACTGAGCGCACATCAGGCACGCATGGCCGATCTGGATCAGCGCTTTGAGGTGTGCAAGCGTTTCACGGCCTGCTGGCAACGTTGAATCGGGGTCCGGCTTGAAAATACCGACCGACGCACGTACGCCGCCTTAGCCCTGAGCAGGGGCAGCTCGGCATGAATGCCGAGCTAGCCGCCATCAGGCCAGGGACGGCCTGTGGCGGCGTGCCCCCGGAGCAATGCCGGAGTGAGGGAACACCGAGCCTAGGCGAGGGGCTGGATGCGGGGGCAGGAGGCCTTTGGTTACTTTGGATTGGCCGATATTGCGGATTTTCAAAAGTGACCCGCTGTAAGAGCGGAACTCTAAGCGGCCGTGACCGCAGCAACGGATATGTACACCACCCGTCCCCAAGCCCACGCGGAAAGAAGGTGCCTGCGCGTCATCGTTGGCGAGCTTCGCTGGCAAGCCAGCTCCTACAGGGCTCGCTGCGAAATCGCCAGTTGCCTCCCTTTCACCCAACAACCCGCCCCAACCGCACCGCCACACTCACCGCCTGCTCCGCACTGACCACATTGGTAAACCCCATCACCAACCCCTGCCTAACTCCATCCCCCAGATACCACTGCGACAACGGCTCCACCGCAATCCCCTCCCCCCGAGCCCGCCGGGCAATCTGCACATCGTCCCCCTCCCCCAGCCCAGCCACCACATGCATGCCCCCCGCCTGCGGATCTATCTGCAAACGCCCACCCACCTGCTGGTGCAACGCCTCCACCAGCCACTGCCGCCGACGCGCATACAGGCCCCGCATTTTGTTCAGGTGCCGGGCAAAGTGCCCCTCGTTGAGAAAGGCCGCGACGGTCGCCTGCAGCAGGTGCGGGCAGTGGTTGTGCAAACGATCCGCCTGGCGGGCGAACGCTGGGGTCTGTTCGGCGGGCACCACCAGGTAGGCCAGGCGCAGGCCTGGAAACAGGACTTTGCTGAAGGTGCCGGTGTAGAGCACGCGGCCTTGCTGGTCGAGGCTCTTGAGGGCCGGCAAGGGCTTGCCCTGGTAGCGGTATTCGCTGTCGTAGTCGTCCTCGATGATCCAGCTGCCCTGTCGGTTGGCCCAGTCCAGCAGGGCCAGGCGCCGCGGCAGGGACAGCGACACCCCCAGCGGGCTCTGGTGGGTCGGGGTGACCACGGCAAAGCCGGCCTCCGGGGCGCGGGCGATGCCTTGGGCGACGTCCAGGCCCTGATCGTCCACGGGCACCGGCACCAGTTGCGCACCGGCTTCCAGCAGCGCGCTCCTGGCCATGAAGTAGCCGGGCTCCTCCAGCCAGCAGGTTTCGCCAGGGCGCATCAACGTATGACTGATCAGGTCGAGGCAGGCGCGGTAGCCGGCGCAGACGAAAATCTGCTCCGGGTGGCAGCTGATGCCCCGGGAAATCCCCAGGTAGGAGGCAATGGCCGCACGCAACGGGGCGTAGCCGCGCGCGTCCGGGTAGACCAGGCCTTCGACGCCCGCCTGGCGCAGTTGCCGGCCCGCCAGGCGGGTCCAGAGCTTGCGCGGAAAGGCGTCCAGCGCTGGCAGGCCCATTTGCAGGGCCAGGGGCGAGGTGCCGGCATGGGTGGCCTGGTAGGTCGTGGGGGCCACTGGGGCGCGCTGCGTGGGCGCCGAAACCGGTGCCAGTTGCGGTGTGACAATGGTCCCGGCGGCCCCGCGAGCAGTCAGGTAGCCCTCGCCTATCAGCAGCTGGTAGGCCGCTTCCACGGTGCCCCGCGCCAGGTTGAGTTCCGCCGCCAAGGCGCGAACCGCCGGCACTCGGTCTCCGGGACGCAGGCGGCCATCGGCGATAGACTCGCGAAACCGCTGGTAAAGCTGGCGATAGATCGGCGCCGTCTGGCTGCGGTCCAATT
Organism: Pseudomonas sp. NFPP25; assembly: GCF_900116505.1. Taxonomy (NCBI): domain Bacteria; kingdom Pseudomonadati; phylum Pseudomonadota; class Gammaproteobacteria; order Pseudomonadales; family Pseudomonadaceae; genus Pseudomonas; species Pseudomonas sp. NFPP25. Next base: position 153,200 of record NZ_FPBG01000008.1, read on the forward strand.
CGAAAGGAAGGATCATGGCCTAGTCATTTATGCATTTTTTGGCCCTGTAGCTTAAGCCATTGACCTTCTAAAGTGGGTCATCTCTTTGCAGCGGATGACGGACATGCCCTACACCCTCCAACACCTCGAAAGCGAAGCGGCCCTGGCGGCCAGTTTCGACTTGATGCGTGTCTTGCGCCCCCACCTCACCAGCCCGGCGGCCTATGTCGCCCAATGGGCCCGGCAAACCGAGCAAGGCTATCGCTTGCTCGCCGCGTGGGACGCTGAGCGCATCGTCGGCCTGGCGGGCTACCGCGAGCTGGAAAACCTGCTCTACGGGCGCTTCATCTACGTCGATGACCTGGTCGTGAGCCCGGACCTTCAGCGCAGCGGCTTGGGTGCGCGGCTGTTGAGCGCCGTGCGGGAGGAGGCCGTGCAGCGTCAATGCGATCACTTTGTCCTGGATACCGGCCTGCATATGCCCCTGGCCCAGCGCTTCTATTTCCGCCAGGGGCTGCTGGCCCGGGGCATGCATTTCACTCAACGACTTCAAGGTGGGGAGCCGGCATGAACAACCTGCTGCTGATCAACGCCAGCCCCCGTGGGCAGGTTTCCCATGGCAACCAGTTGGCACTGGAACTGGTGAGTTCCCTGCGCCAACGCTATCCGCACCTGGAACTGGTCGAGCGCGATCTGGGGGCCAATCCGTTGCCCCCCCTGGGCATGGACTACGCCCACGCCCTGACCACCCCCACGCCCTTCGACGCGCCACTGTTCGAGGTGTCCGAGGAGCTGATCGGCGAGTTGGAGCGCAGCGATGCCCTGCTCATTGCCACGCCCATGCACAACTTCACCCTGCCGGCCGCGCTCAAGCTGTGGATCGACTACGTGCTGCGCATTCACCGCACCTTCAGCTCCGGCCCGGAGGGCAAGGTCGGCCTGCTCAAGGACCGCCCGGTGCATGTGCTGGTCAGTTCCGGCGGCTTTCACCAGGGCGAACGGGCACGCCAACCGGATTTTCTGACGCCTTACCTGCGCCAGGTGCTGAACACCCTCGGCCTGTTCGACCTGCAGTTCACTTATCTGCAAGGGTTGGTGTTCGGTGACGAGGCCGTGCGTGCAACCCTCGACGAGGCCCGCAGCGCACTGTCCTTGCAGCCCCTGTTCAACCCGCTCGTTTGTGCCTGATCACTTTTTTCCCTATCGGAGTTTCACCATGAGCCAACTCAGACTGCCCTTTGCCACCCTGTCGCCAGCCGCCTATCAAGGCCTGCTCGCCACCAACACCGCGCTGGTCGCAAGCCCCCTGGGCTTGCCCCTGGTGGAACTGGTGTTTTTGCGCGTGTCGCAGATCAACGGCTGCTCGTTCTGCCTGGGCAAGCACTCACAGACCCTGCGCGAGTGTGGGGTGGCGCAAGACAAGCTGGATTGCCTGGCCGGCTGGCGCGTCAGCGAACTGTTCAGCGAACGCGAGCGCGCCGCGCTGGCCTGGACCGAAACCCTCACCTACGTCCACGACAAGGGCGCGCCGGACGAGCTGTACGAACCGCTGAAAGCGCACTTTAGCGACGTTGAAATTTCCGACCTGACCTTGGCCGTGTCCTTGATGAATGCCTTCAACCGACTGGCGGTGGGCATGAAGCTCTGAGAGCGAGGCTATCGTTGGCGGTGTTGGCTGTTGATCTTCCTGCCCCTGCGCACAGGAGGGTCGAAGGCAGGCATTGAGCCGTGGCCAACCCGGCAGGATGCCGGGTTGGCCGCCACCCGCCCCCAGGTGCACGCGGTAAGAAGGTGGCTCCGCGTCTTCGTTGGCGAGCTTCGCTGGCAAGCCAGCTCCTACAGGGGAAGCGATATCAGGTCGGTTCGGGGTCGCCGTTTTGCCTCCCCCTGCTCTACGCGAGAAAAGCTCCGCTGGCGCCGGCATCGGCCAATGCAAACAGCAGCGCTTCCAGCGCTTCTTCGGGCGCCGAGCCGAGGTCAATCTTGACCCTGTACCCCTCCTCCGTGGCCTCCGGGTCCGACACAAAGTGCAGCACCCCTTGCAGCCCTTCTTCGGTTGGCGAATTCTCGTCTTCGCCATCGAACCACTCAAAGAACCACACCCGAATAACCTCAGAGGCCTGTTCCAGGCTCAAGCCCCGCACCTCCAGGGGCAACCAGTCCCAGCCAAAGGGCGAGATCACCACCGCCATCTGCTCGATCGCAAAGCGCACAGGCTCAAAGCCCAGCTCGGTTTCGGAGTCGACCTGCACCGGCTCGCCGGCCGAAGCGCCCTCGGCCGCAATCACATCCACCCGGCAAGGCGTGGCCATGGCCCCTTCAACCGCCAGCGAACCATCGCTGTTGCGGTAAGCGGGCTCGACATGCGCGGCCCCTTCTGCGGCGATACGCGCCAGGGTTTCGACATAGGGTTTACGAATGGCGGCAAGCAGTTCGCTGACGGTCATGGGTCTGATGACTTCCTTGGCAAGGGGTCGTCGAGGGTTCTGTCTTCGACGGGAGGGTGATGGGTGGCTGAAAGGCCGGCGCAATAGTGCAATGGGCGGCCGTGCAACGTCCATGAAAAGCCACGCTCCTCTGGCCGCTCCCCGCAATAAGCCTACGTCTCGAAAAATTTTGGCTTGCCCAATACATATGGATATTCGTATATTCGATTTTCCATATATAAGGAGTGAGCATGATCACGCCTCCCGAAGTCTTCAAAAGCCTGGCCGACGAAACCCGTGTGCGCGCCACCCTGCTGATCGCCGATCAGGGGGAGCTGTGTGTCTGCGAGCTGATGTGTGCACTCGACGACAGCCAGCCAAAAATCAGCCGCCACCTGGCGCAACTGCGCAGCAGTGGCTTGCTGCTCGATCGCCGCCAGGGCCAATGGGTGTATTACCGCCTCAACCCCGAGTCGCCGGGTTGGGTCCGGGAGATTCTGCATGTGACGGCCAAGGCCAACGCCGCTTGGCTCAAGGACAACGCCGCGCGCCTGCAGAACATGGATGGCCGCCCCGTTCGCGAAGCCGCTTGCTGCTGACCCCTATCGAGTGAACCTGCATGTTTGTCGCTGTGGCTGTTTTTCTCTTCACCCTGATTCTCGTCATCTGGCAGCCCAAGGGCCTCGGCGTCGGTTGGAGCGCCACGCTCGGCGCAATCATCGCGCTGGCGGTGGGCGCGGTATCGCTGCAGGACATTCCCACGGTGTGGGCCATTGTCTGGAACGCCACCGCGACTTTCATCGCGGTGATCATCATCAGTCTGCTTCTGGACGAGGCCGGGTTCTTCGAATGGGCCGCCCTGCATGTGGCGCGCTGGGCCAGGGGCAGCGGCCATCGGCTGTTCGCCTTCTGCGTGCTGCTGGGGGCGGCGGTGTCGGCGCTGTTTGCCAATGACGGCGCAGCGCTGATCCTCACGCCCATCGTCATGTCGATGCTGCTGGCGCTGCGTTTCAGCCCCGGGGCGACCCTGGCCTTCGTCATGGCCGCGGGCTTCATTGCCGACACCGCGAGCCTGCCGCTGGTGGTGTCCAACCTGGTGAATATCGTGTCCGCCGACTACTTCCGGCTGGGGTTCGCCGAGTACGCGGCGGTGATGCTGCCGGTGAGCCTGGCCAGTGTCGCCATGACCTTGCTGGTGCTGTTCCTCTATTTCCGCAAGGACCTGCCGCACCGCTACGCCCTGGATGCGCTGCCGCAACCTTGCACGGCGATCCGTGACCGGGCCACCTTCAGGGTCGGGGGCTGGACCCTGCTGATGCTGCTGGTCGGGCTGTTCGCCCTGGAGCCCCTGGGTATTCCCATCAGCGCCGTGGCGGCGGCCTGTGCCGCGCTGCTGTTTGCCGTCGCCGCCAAGGGCCACCGGATCTCCACGCGCCGGGTGCTGCGCGAGGCGCCGTGGCAGATCGTGATGTTCTCGCTGGGCATGTACCTGGTGGTGTACGGCCTGAAGAATGCCGGCCTGACGGACCTGCTGGCCCAGGTGCTGAACCGCCTGGCCGAACAGGGGCTGTGGAGCGCCACCCTGGGCACGGGCCTGTTGTCGGCGCTGCTGTCCTCGGTGATGAACAACATGCCCAGCGTGCTGATCGGCGCGCTGTCGATACAGGCCAGCGAGGCACAGGGGCTGGTGCGCGAGGCGATGATCTACGCCAACGTCATCGGCTGCGACCTGGGCCCGAAAATCACCCCCATCGGCAGCCTCGCCACGTTGCTCTGGCTGCACGTGCTGGAGCGCAAGGGCCTGCGCATCACCTGGGGGTATTACTTCAAGGTCGGCGTGCTGCTGACCCTCCCGGTTCTGCTGGTCACCCTTTCGGCCCTGGCCCTGCGCCTGAGCCTCTGACAGCCGCCCAAAGCGGCAGGAGCCCCCCATGCGAGTCCTGTTCATGTGCACGGCCAACAGTTGCCGCAGCATTCTTTCCGAAGCCCTGTTCAACCATCTGGCGCCCGAGGGGTTTGCGGCGGTCAGCGCCGGCAGCTTCCCCAAGGGCCAGGTGCTGCCACGTAGCCTGTCGACCTTGCAGCAGGCCGGCATCGCCACCGACGGCCTGTACAGCAAGGGCAATGACGCCTTCGCCGACAACCCGCCGGATATTGTGATCACCGTCTGCGACAAGGCGGCCGGTGAAAGCTGCCCCGTGTATTTCGGCCCGGCGCTCAAGGCCCATTGGGGGCTGGCGGACCCGTCCGATGTGCGCGGTGAAGAGGCAGCGATCGACGCCGCGTTCCGCGCCACCCTGGCGCAGATCGAACAGCGCTGCGCAGCCTTCTTCGCACTGCCCTTCAACCACCTCAGCCGCGATCAGCTCAAGACCGAGCTCGATCGCATCGGCACGCTTTAAGGAGGCCCCATGTCCGAGCACCTGCCTAACCTGGATTTGCGCCTGTTCGATGGCGCACCCACTTCGACGCCAGACGAGCACAAGCCGCGCATCCTGTTGCTCTACGGTTCCACCCGCGAGCGCTCCTTCAGCCGGCTGCTGGTCGAAGAAGCCGCGCGCCTGCTGGAGCATTTCGGTGCCCAGACGCGGATCTACAACCCCTCCGGCTTGCCCTTGCCCGACGATGCCCCGGTGGAACATCCCAAGGTCCAGGAACTGCGGGAGCTGGTGTTGTGGTCAGAAGGCCAGGTCTGGTGTTCGCCAGAACGCCACGGGGCGATGTCGGCGGTGTTCAAGGCACAGATCGACTGGGTTCCGCTGGAGCTCGGCGCGGTGCGTCCGACCCAGGGCAAAACCCTGGCAGTGATGCAGGTCTGCGGCGGCTCCCAGTCGTTCAACGTGGTCAACCAGTTGCGCGTGCTCGGGCGCTGGATGCGCATGTTCACCATCCCCAACCAATCCTCGGTGCCCAAGGCCTACATGGAGTTCGACGACGCCGGGCGGATGAAGCCTTCGCCGTTCTACGACCGGGTGGTGGATGTGATGGAAGAGCTGGTGAAGTTCACCGTGCTGCTGCGCGACCGGCAGGCGTTTCTGGTGGACCGTTATTCCGAGCGCAAGGAAAGCGCCGAGCAATTGATGGCCCGGGTCAACCAGCGTTCAATCTGAGGGGCGCAACAGCCCATTTGCAGCCTGCGCCGACAAAAGCCTGTGAACCCGGATTTCAAGAATGGGTTTGGGCAGGCGCACGCTGGCTTGCAAAACACTCGCTGGCGCCGCATTGATTCGCTGATTGCGCATCATCGTTGGCGAGCTTCGCTGGCAAGCCAGCGCCTACGGAGGAACCAGACCACCGCAGGGCAAAAAACCGCGCTCAAACCTTGAACCGTGCCACCAGCCGGTTCAACTCGATCGCCAGATTGGCCATCTCCCCGCAGGCGCTGGCCGTCTGGCTGGCCCCCGCCGAGCTCTGGATCGACAGCTCGCGAATGCTGGTCAGGTTCTGGTCCGCCTCACGCGCCACCTGGGCCTGTTCTTCCGAGGCGGTGGCAATCAGCAGGTTGCGTTCGTTGATCTGGGTAATCGCCTGGGCGATCTGCTTGAGGGACAGGTCGGCGTTCTGCGCCACGGAGATCGAGCTGCTGGCCATCTCGGCGCTGACGTTCATGGCGCTCACCGCGTGGGTCGAGTCGGCCTGGATCGCGCTGATCATCTGTTCGATTTCCTGGGTCGACTGCTGGGTGCGGTGGGCCAGGGCCCGCACTTCATCGGCCACCACCGCAAAGCCGCGGCCCTGCTCGCCGGCGCGGGCGGCTTCGATGGCAGCGTTGAGGGCCAGCAGGTTGGTCTGTTCGGCAATGGCGCGAATCACTTCCACCACTTTGCTGATGTCCTGGGCGCGGCTGGACAGCGCCTTGACCTGCTCGCCAGTGCTGGCCACGTTGCCGGCCAGGCCTTCGATGGCCTTGAGGGTCTGGGCCACGTTCTCGATGCCGGAGCGGGTGAACTCCATGGACTCGCGGGACGACTGGGCGGCGGCTTCGGCGTTGCGGGCCACCTCGTCCACCGCGGCGCTCATTTCGGTCACTGCGGTGGCCGCCTGGCTGACTTCGTCGTTCTGGCGCACCAGCCCGCGGCTGGCGTCTTCGGTCACTGCGGTCATTTCTTCCGAGGCCGAGGCCAGTTGGGTGGAGGAATCGGCGATGTGGGCGATGGTTTCCCGCAGGTTGGTCTGCATCTGCGCCAGGGCGGCCAGCAGGCGGCCGGCTTCATCGCGGCCACTGACGCCGATCTCCCGGGACAGGTCGCTGCCGGCAATACGTTCGGCCACGGCCAGGGCGTCGCTGATGGGCGCGGTGATGCTGCGGGTCAGCACCGCCGCCAACACCACGGTGAGCACCACCGTCACCCCCATCAACACCAGCACCAGCGTCAGGCCACTGCTGTAAACCGACTCGGCAGTGATCCCCGCCTGCCTGGCGCCCTCGTCGTTGAAGTCCGAGAGTTTGTCCATCTTCTCCTGCATGGCGTTGGTCATGGGGCTGATGCGGGTGTTGATCAGGGTGATGGCCGCGGCGTTGTCGCCACTGCGCAGCAGCGGCTCCAGCTCGTCCACCAGTTTGAAGTAGGCCTGCACATCGGTCGCTACAGCCTGGTACAGCTCACGCTCCGCCGGCCCGGTGATCAGGGGTTCGTACTGGTTGATGGTGTTCTGCAGGTTGGATCGATAACCGCTCAACGAGGCGATGCGGGTCTGGCGCTGCTGTTCGTCGGTGGTCACGGTGATGCGGATGCTTTCCAGACGCAGGCGCAAGACGCTGGTCTTCATCTTGCCGATCTCGCGGATGCTGGTCATCCAGTTGGTCTCGACATCCTGCTCCGCGTCTCGCAGCTTGCCCATTTGCAGCACGGCGACAATGCCCAGGGCGAACACCACCAGGACAATGAGCGAGAAAAAGGCGGCAGACCTTGGAGCAAGATTCATTGTCCTGACGTTCATTTTTTATCTCTCTAATAGAATGGTCGGTACTTCCCTGCTGTCATTCCACGCTATCGACTGAGTGTCAGAGAGCTGCAAACAAGCCGACGACTGGGTTAGCGGCCCACCCGGCACGGCAACGTCGATACTCACTCGGGTCAATCCAGGCCTGTCGGGACGCAGGCCCCACTCGGTCCTCCTGCGCCCATGTCCCCCTTGGCGGGTGAGCATCAGTTAAGTCGAATAACGCGGCCCGCGCCGTCTCGATTTTTCTGGGCAATGGCACCTGGAGCCCGGCATCTATCCACGGGGGGCCTAACAAGCCATAGCAGATGGTGGCGTTTTGTCACTACCGTCGATCAGACCGCTGTTGAAAAGAGCACGCCGCCGCTCGATCAGGTTGCGCCTGAACGGGGCAAGCCCCGGCAGCCCACCCTGGCCTCGCCCACGGGCCGGAACCGCGACCACCGATTGCCCACTGAAGAAACCCATCGCTACGGCCTATAATGCCGCCGCCCCCACGTTCTGAAGGATCAGCAATGTCCATCACCAATCCAAAAGTCATCGATATCTGGGCCATCCCCAAATCCGCGCCCGACAGCCTGCTGTTGATCATGGTCGACCCCCTCGAATGGGGTGACGAAGCGGCACACAGCGAACACCTGCTCCTGCTGCAAGAGAAGATCAACACCTACATCACCTTCATCGAAAGTGAAGAGATCTACAGCGAAATTCCCGATGCCTGCGGCAAGCACCTGATTATCCGGGTACTGGGTTTGCACGAACTGCCCGAGCAAGTCGATTGGTTTTTCAAACGCATTATCGAGATCCTCCATGAACGGAGCATCGGCTTCGATTTCGAGCTGAAAGTGAAGGAAGAGGCTCCCAGCCTGTAGCTCGCCCCCTGCGCGCTCGCCGATTGAGCCGCGCGCAGGGACACCTTGTGCAGGCAGGATCAGCGCCCGATCAAGCGCAATGAAATCCACATGCGGCTCATGGAAAACGCGTCGAGCACCCCGCCCGCGTGACGGGGGGAGCCAGCAAAACGCATGGGGGCTTGGCTGTCGTCAGGCTGCCGGCCAGGGCACCGAGAGCGAGCCGGGCGCGAATGAACTTCTATTTGAACTCGAAATACTCTCTCATCATTTCAATTGGCTTCATCGGTTCCACATTCAAGAAACCCAACACCTCAAGAAACCACGAGAGGTTATCTCCCAACACGGAAATATCGTCCTCATCATTCGACAGCAGACAAATGGCCAGTCGTGCCTTCAATACCTCCCGATCCTTGAACCCTCGTATTGCCCCTTGCTCATCGATTTTTGCCCACCAGAGTGCAGCCTGCGCCTTGCAGCGTTCAGCAGGAATTTCCCCGGCAACATAGGCTTTCGCCAGGCGCAGAGGATCCTGCTCGCAGTCGGAGAACTGGATATCCAGTTCCTCCAGAACCCTGATCAGGAATCCGAGCTGGTGTTTGAGCGCAGCAGAGCTTTGAGTGGCCCGAACAATTGAGCCGATATTGAATTTCTTGAAGTCATCCGGATTCATGCAGCAACCTTGAAACTGAGTAAAGGATCACGACGATGGGGGCCCGATCATCATCGGCAACGCGCACATCCTATGGCCAACTATCCATTACGCAACGGTTGTTGGAAAATCGCCGGGGCGGTTCTCGCCATCAGGGCCCGGCCCGGTCACTAGAACAGTTCCTGCATCGTGCGCTGCATGTCCGCAGCGCCGTCGACAGCTGCCCCCTCTCCCGCGCCCACCGGCGGCACGTTGTCACTCCTGAACACCTCCATCGCCGTGCCCGGCGCCTGCGCGCTGGCGGCGCTGCCATCTTCCAGGTTGATCCGGCGGGTCACGATGCCATCCGGCTCCGGCTGGGAGTAAGGCGCCGTTCCCTCAAGCGCCGCCGTCATGAAGTCCATCCAGATCGGCAGCGCGATGGTCACGCCCCATTCGCGCCGCCCCAGGCTCTGCGGCTGGTCGAAACCGGCCCAGACGCTGGTGACGTAGTGGCCGTTGTAACCGGTGAACCAGGAGTCCTTGGCCTCGTTGGTGGTGCCGGTCTTGCCCGCGATGTCCGGGCGCTGCATAGCGGCTGCGGCGCGGCCAGTGCCGCGCTTGACCACGTCCTGCAACAGGCTGGTGAGCAGGTAGGTGGTGCGGCTGTCGACTATCTGCTCGGCCACCGCCTCGGGGGTTGGCCGCTGTGCAGTGGGGGCCGAACGCGGGCTGGCCTGGAACACGATCTGGCCCTTGGGGTCTTCAATGCGCTCTATGAAGTACGGGCTGATCTTGTAGCCGCCGTTGGCAAAGGCGCTCCAGCCCGCGACCACCTCCATGGGCGTGACCGACGCGGTGCCCAGGGCCAGGGAAAGGTTGTGGGGCAGGTCCTGGGGGGCGAACCCGAAACGGGCGATGTAGTCGATGGTCTTGTCCACCCCCATGGCTTGCAGCAAGCGTATGGAGACCATGTTCCTTGAGCGGTTGAGGGCTTCGCGCAGGCGAATCGGCCCCAGGAAGGTCCGGTTCTCATTCTGCGGGCGCCACACCGGGCCGGAGTAGTCGCCACCCAGGACGATGGGGGCGTCGTTGACCAGGCTCGCCGGGGTGTAGCCGCTGTCCAGCGCCGCGCAGTAGATGAAGGGCTTGAAGCTCGAACCCGGCTGGCGCCTGGCCTGCAGCACACGGTTGAAGCTGCTTTGTTGAAAATCAAAACCGCCCACCAGCGCCTGGATCGCCCCGTCCTCCGGGGCGATCGACACCAGCGCGCCCTGGGCCCTGGGCACCTGGCTGAAGCTCAGCAGCGGATCGTGCTCGGGGTCGACACGGATCACATCCCCGACCTTGACCACCTCGGCCGGGCGCACCGGCTGGCGCCCCAAGGCGCTGTGGCCCAGATAGGGGCGCGCCCATTTCATGCTGCTCCAGGGCACGGAGTGCTCCTGGCCACGGTCATCCACCACGCTGATGCTTTGCTCGAAAACCTGGGTCACCGCCACCGCCCGCAAGCCGCCATACGCTGGAAAAGCCTTCAGTCGCTCGGGCCACTGGCTGCCGGCCCGGCCTGCGAAATGCCCTTCAGGGCCGCGGTAACCATGGCGCTTGTCATAGACCTTCAAGCCCTTGCGCAGCGCGGAAGTGGCCGACGCCTGCAATGAACCGGGAACCGTGGTCACTACCCGCAGGCCCAGGGTGTAGGCCTCATCGCCAAAACGCCGGAACATTTCCGCCCTGACCACTTCTGCGATGTAGGGAGCATCGATCTCGGGTTCCGGGGCGTGGTAGCTGGCGTCTACCCCTTGCGCCAGGGCTGCTTGATACCTGGCTGTATCGATGCTGCCCAACGCGTGCATGCGCCCCAGAATCCAGTCGCGGCGCTGCTTGGCCCTGGCGGGGTTGTTGATCGGGTTGTAGCGCGATGGCGCCTTGGGCAGCCCGGCAATCATCGCCACCTGAGCCAGGCTCAGCTGCGCCACCGGCTTGCCGTAATAGATTCTGGCGGCTGCCGCGATGCCATAGGCGCGCTTGCCCAGGTAGATCTTGTTGACATACAGGTTGAAGATTTCCTCCTTGCTCAGGCTGCGCTCGATCTGCAGGGCCAGGAGAATTTCGCTGAGCTTGCGTGAAAAGGTCTGCTCGCGGCTCAGGAAGAAGTTCTTCGCCACTTGCATGGTGATGGTGCTGCCGCCGGAGCGAACGTGGCCGCTCTTGAGCAACTCGAACGCCGCCCGCAGCAACCCGGCCGGGTCGACCCCGGGGTGCTGATAGAAGTTGCCGTCCTCGGCGGCCATGAAGGCTGCTCGAAAGTCGGGGGGGATGTCCGCGCTGGCGAGGGGTATGCGCCGCACTTCACCGAACTCGGCAATGAGTTTCCCATCCCGGGTGAAGACCTGCAGGGGCTCTTGCAGATGCACGTCCCTGAGGGCAGCGACATCGGGAAGCCGGGGTTGCAGATACAGGTAGGTGCCGCTTGCGGCCAGCAGCCCCACGCTGACCAGCGCGAGCACACTCCAACCCAGATATTCAATGACTCGCACCCGCTGTTTCCTCGCTTACCGTTTTGAATGTGAACCTGACGGGCCCTGGAGCCCTGGCTGATTTCCTGCGCGCCTAGCTGGCGTTTACCGTCAGGGTGTTTGCGCGCTTGTCGCTGGATACCGGTACGGCGAACTGCGGCTGCAGATGCCCACTGGCATCGAGCAGCCAGGCGTCCATGACTTTCCTCACCACAGGGCCGGCCACCCGGGCCCCGGCCTCGCCGTTCTCGATCATCACCGCCACCACGATGGCCGGCTGTTCGGCCGGGGCGAAGCCGACAAAGAGCGCGTTGTCCCGGTGGCGCTCATGGGTCTTGTTGCGGTTGTAGCGTTCGCCCTGCTTGATCGCCACCACCTGCGCCGTGCCGCTTTTCCCGGCAATGCGGTACTGCGCGCCCCGGGCTGCTGCGCGGCCTACGCCACGGGGGTTGTGCATGACCATCTGCATGCCCTGGATGACCTGATCCCAGGAATGGGCATCCTTGAGCACGATGTTCGGCATGGGCCTGGGGTCGACCGGCGCCTGGCCGCCGACCGCCAGCGCCAGGTGCGGCCGGTGCCAGATCCCCCGATTGGCGATCAGGCTGGTGGCCTGGGCCAGTTGCAGGGGCGTGACCTGCATATAGCCCTGGCCGATGCCCAGAATCAGGGTTTCCCCGGGGAACCAGGGTTGCCGGCGGGTGGCGCGCTTCCATTCAGGGGACGGCATCAATCCCGCTGCCTCTTCGAACATGTCGATCGAAACCTTTTGCCCCAGGCCGAATTCGCTGAGGTAGCTGTGCAGCCTTCTGACCCCCAGCCTGTGGGCCAGGTCATAGAAGTAGGTGTCATTGGAGCGCATGATCGCGTCGTACATGTCCACCCAGCCTTCGCCGCCCCGGTTCCAGTTGCGGTACTTGTGCTTGTAGTTGGGCAGCTCGAAATAACCCCGGTCAAACACCTGGCTGGTGGGGGTGATCACGCCGCTGTCCAGGCCCGCCACCACCACCATGGGCTTGATGGTCGAGCCCGGGGGATAGAGCCCGCGCAACACCCGGTTGAACAGCGGCATGTCATCGGAATCGCGCAAGGCGGCGTAGCCTGGCGCAGAGATGCCCTTGACGAAGGGGTTGGGGTCGAAGCTCGGCCGGCTGACCATTGCCAGCACCTGCCCCGTGGCCGGGTCCAGGGCCACCACCGCGCCCCGCCGGTCCCCCAGCGCTTCCTCGGCGGCACCCTGCAGCCCGGCGTCGAGGGTCAGGACGATGTCCTGCCCGGCAATCGGGTTGTGCCGGCGCAGCACCCGCATCACCCGGCCCTGGGCATTGGTCTCCACTTCTTCAAACCCCATCTGGCCATGCAGGGCGTCTTCGTAGAAACGCTCGATCCCGGTCTTGCCGATCAACTGGCTGCGCAGGTATCGGGCCGGATCGAGGCGCTTGTACTCCTGCTCGTTGATCCGCCCGACATACCCCACCGAATGGGCAAAATGCTCGCCATGGGGGTACTGCCTGAGAAACTGCGCCTGGACCTCGACACCGGGCAACAGGAACTGATTGACCGCTACCTGCGCGATCTGTTTTTCCGTCAGGTCCAGCATCAGCGTCACGGGCTCGAAGGCTCTTCTTGCGCGGCGCAGTTCCTTCTCGACCCGGCTGCGTTCGGCTTCGGGCAATTGCAGAATCCGCGCCAGATGGCCAAGGACGACACCGACATCCCCGGCGCGTTCACGGGTCAGGGTCAAGTTGAAACTGGCTACGTTATCGGCCAGAACCACGTTATTGCGGTCATAGATAAGCCCCCGTTCTGGCGGGATGAGCCTGATGTGCACGCGGTTCTTTTCCGCAACGGCAACCTGGTACTCATGTTGCGTCACTTGCAGAAAATAAAGCCTGACCACCAGCGCCGCGGTCAGCAGAACCACCAGCACGGCACTTGCCATTATTCGTTTGGTGACGATCGCATCTTCTGTTTGCTGGTGATTGAAGTTACTGATTTGCGGCATGGGCAACTCTTGCTGCATAGGCTTCAAATATCATCGGGAGCCACGTTATTGAGGCGCAGAGTCTGCGACATGATCTTGCTGAACAACGGGGCGGATACCAGCCCGCCAAAAAAGCCGTGGTGCCTGGGGTTGTCCACCACGACCACAATCACGAACCTGGGGTTTGCCGCCGGGGCGAAACCGGCAAACATGGCGCGATAGGAGCTGGCCAGATAGCCCTTGGCACCCTGGCTGGTTTTTTTCGCGGTGCCGCTTTTTCCACCCACGTGATAGCCAGGCACCTTGGCCCGATAGATGCCCCTGGGGCCTTCAACCACCTGCACCAGCATGTCTTTCACGGTGTTGGCCACGCTGGCCGGCATCACCTGGACGCCCTTGGGCACGGCAGAAACCCGCAGCAGTGAAGTGGGCACCCGGACACCGCCGTTGACCAGGGTGGCGTAAGCCCTGGCCAGCTGTACCGCGGTAACGGACACCCCATAGCCGTAAGCCAGCGTCGCGGTTTCGGTGGGCCGCCACTCCCGGCGCAGGGGCAGCACCCCGGTCTGTTCACCGGGGAACCCTACGCCCGTCTCCTGGCCCAGCCCCACCCGGTGCAGCAGGTCATGAATCCGCGGTGCGCCGATATCGAAGGCCACCTGGCTGATGGCAACGTTGCTCGAACGCACCAGGATGCCGGTCAGGTCCAGGGTTTCGCCCGCGGTCCTGGAAGCATCGCGAATGGTGTATCGGCCGATCTGCAAGGTGCCGGTTGCCACGTGCACCCTGTCCCCCGGCTTCCAGCGCCCGCTTTCCAGCGCGGCGGCCACCGAGAACGGCTTCAGGGTTGAAGCCGGCTCGAATACATCGACCACTGCGCGATTGCGCATCATCGACGGCGTCACCCGAGAGCGATTGTTCGGGTTGTAGCTGGGCTGATTGGCCAAGGCCAGGATCTCGCCGGTGCGCACATCCATGATCACCACGCTGCCGGCATCCGCACCATTGCTGGCAATGCCCTCGCGCAGCTCTCGATCGGCCACGTATTGCAGGCGCAGATCCACAGACAGCGCGAGTGCCTGCCCGGGCCTGGCCAGGCGCGAAACCCCCAGGTCCTCGATCAAGTGTCCACGGCGATCCTTGAGCACCAACTGCTTGCCATCGCGCCCGCGCAGCACACTCTCATAAGCCAGTTCGAGCCCTTCGCTACCGCGGTTGTCGATATCGGTAAAGCCGATGACGTGCGCGATGGAGGCGCCCGCCGGATAAAACCTGCGGGACTCTTGCAGCGTATGAACCCCCGTGACCTTGAGTGCCTGCACCGCCTGCATCATCTGTTCCGCCACCTGGGGAGCAACGCGCCGATGCAGGTAGGCAAACTCTTTCTGCCGGTTGCGCAGGATGATCGAGCTCAACCGGCTCTGTGGCACGTCAAGCGCCTGGGCCAGCGCAGCCCAGTGGCCCTGCTCGCCCATCAGCTCCCGGGGGTTGAGCCAGACCGTGGTCACCGGCGTGCTGACGGATAGAGGCTGCCCATGGCGATCGGTGATCAAGCCTCGGTAGGCCGGGATAGCCACAGAGCGCAGGCTTCGAGCATCGCCCTGCTTGATCAGAAACGCCTTGTCGGCGATCTGCAGTTGAATGATCCGACCGCACACAATTGCGGCCATCACCCCCACCAGAACAACAGCCAGCCTGAATCGCCACGGATAACCAGACGCTGGGCTATGGGTTAAAGCCATAAGAATAAAACCACTTTCCAGCCAATGTCCTTTGATAGCGAAACAATTACGTTTCCCTGTACCGGACCTTCAAGCCACACACTTATTCCGATAACCACAAGGGCGGCCTTATATCCAGCCTTTGCAGGATCTGCGAGTTGATACTGCCGGTTAACGGAAGTTCACAGTCCATCTGGAACAGAAAGATGGCTTCTTCGGTTTTCTCCCCCACCACGCCATCTATTGTTCCCTGATAATAATTTCGCGCTGCCAGGGCCTGCTGCAATCTACCCACAACTTCTTCTCCCAAAGGTGAGCCGATGGCGGTTTCAAACAGGCAAGCAGAAGCCGCAAAGGCCCAGGCAAAGAGCACCATGGCCGCAAGATACTTACAGTGGCGCGCCATACTTCAACCTCTGGTTAAAACCTCTTACCCAACAGCCAAGGCTTATGCCCGCCTATAAAAAAACCGAACTAACGGGCACTAACCCAGTATTGGAAACATCAACACCGGCTCTGTAATTCAAGCCGTTGATTGTTTTGGCGGGTCATTTTATGGCTGGTACAATATAGATCAACGCTCTATTCAAGCTATCTGATATGAAAACCATTGATATCGAGAACGCCGACCTGAACCTGCTCCGGGTTTTTGCCGCCCTGGTCGAAGAAGGCGGTGCCAGCCGCGCGGCTATCCGGCTGGGCGTCACCCAGCCGGCGGTCAGCGCTTCCCTTGCACGTTTGCGAGAGATCTATAGCGACCCGTTGTTTGAGCGCACAGGGCGCGGCCTGCGCCCGACCATGCGCGCAAGCGAGTTGTACCCCCTGGTCGAAGAAGCCATCAACCGCTGCAGGCTGGCCCTGGCCATGGCCTCCGACGGCCAGCAAGTGCAGGGCCGCACCCTCACCATCGGGCTCTCCGATGACAGTGAAATCGCCCTGGGGCAGAAGATTCTCTCGGTGGTGGAAGAGCGCCTGCCCGGGCTGCGCATCCTCTTCCGGCAAACCCACAGCGGCGTCGTACAAGACATGCTGATGGGCCACAAGATCGATCTCGCCATCTCCGCCGGAGGCTTGTCCTCGCACTTGATCACCCGCATCAGGCTGGGCCGCGGCAACTACCTGGGCATCGCCGATGCCCACAACACCGTCCCGGTGACCGCGGAGGATTACGCTCAGCGCCCGCACCTGCTGGTGTCGTCCGCAGGTTATGTCGGCATTGTCGATGAAGGCCTGAACAACGTCGGCCTGACCCGCACGATCAAGGCCTCGACCTCGCACTTCGCCGCCGTTCCCTTTCTGCTGGTGGGCTCCAAACTGATCACCACCGTGCCCACCCACGCCGCACGCGCAATGGAACGGATCAGTTCGCTGCAAACCTTCCCCTGCCCCGTGCCCATGCCTTCCTACGAACTTGAGATCGGCATGCGCGTGGGCAGCAAACACGACAACGCGTTGCAGATCGTCAAGTCACTGCTGCTGGATTCGATCAAGGAGCATTTCTTTCTGCAATGAAGGGCGAAGGCTTACGAACGTCTCAGAACGGACACTTGCTACAGCACCGCCACTAACCCCGGGGCACGTAATACAATCCCCGCCCCCGCCGCCTGAAGGATCAGCCATGTCCGTCACCAATCCCAAAGTCATCGATTTCTGGGGGATCTCCAAGGAGGCTCCCAACGACCTGCTACTGGTGATGACCGACCACCTCGAATGGGGCGACAAGGCGGAACAAGGCGAGCACTTGCTCGTGCTGCAAGAGAAAATCAACAGCTACATCGCCTTCATCGAAAGTGGCGAGATCTACACCGAGATCCCCGGCGCCTATGGCAAGTACCCGATCATCCGGGTCATTGGCTTGTATGAATTGCCCGCGCAGGCCGAGTACTTCATGGCCCGGGTCACCGAAACCCTGAATGACGTGGGCATTGGCTTTGAGTTCGAGCTCAGGGCCGACGAGAGGATTCGCAACATGTAGCCGGGCCGGGCACGGCGCTGCCTCAGGCAGGCTTGATCACAGCCTGGTTGAGGGCAATCACATCCACATGCTGCTGGTGCGAGAAGTGCTCGATCACGTCTTGCAGGTGCACATGCTCCAGGCCATTGGCCGCCATGTCGGCTGAAGCGTTGATAAGGAACTCACCCAGCGCCCTGAGCGTGTCCGGCTCGGCGAGAACGGTCAGCAGCCTCCCTCAGCCCTCTTTCTGCAACCGCGCAATCAAGGTGTCGATAAAGAACGCCAGGCTTTCTGGCAATACCCGCTTGGGCATGGTCAGCACCTGAATGTCCCGATCGCCCAAGCGCGGGTTGGACAGGGGCACCGATACCAGCCCATCCATCCCCTGCCCTTCGCCGCTGATGGCGCTGGCAAAGGCCACCGTGTCGGACTGGCGCACAAACTCATGCAGGGCCCCGGAGAAGTTGCAGGTCATCACCTGATCGAAGCTCAGGCCGTCCATCTGGCACACCAGGTCCAGCAGTTGCCGCTGTGTGGTGCCCTTGGGCGTCAAGGCCACGGGAAACGCCTGCACCTGCTCCAGTGACAGCACCCCGGCGCTGGCCAGCGGATGCCCGGCGCGCATCAGGGCGCGAATCGGCGAGCGGATCGAGTAGCACACGTTGACCCCCTCCACCGGCTCGGTGCTGAAGGTCAGCCCCACGTCCGCCTCGCCCCGGCGAATGCGCTGCACGCACTCGTGGGGCGAGATCACGTCCAGGCGGTACTCGGCTCCGGGCCGCAGGCGGTAATGCTCCAGCAGCACCCGGGGCAGGAAATACCGCGACAGGCCCTCGGTGGATACCAGGCGGATCACCTTGGCCCCCGGGTAACCCTCGCCCCGCAGTTCGGCGAGGATGTTCTCCTGTTCCAGCCAGGTGCGCCGGGCGTGTTCGGCCAGGGCTTCGCCAGCGGCGGTGAGTTGCATGCCCCGCGGGCGCCGCTCGAACAGCGCCACGCCAACGCTCTCTTCCAGTAGGGCGATCTGCCGGCTCACCGCGCTGGGGGCGATGTGCAAACGCTCCCCCGCCGCGGCCAGGGAGCCGGCATCGATCACCGCCAGAAAATACCGATAGTCCATCTGCATCCCCTTGCCAGGCATCCAATTTTTAGAATCATGCCTTCAAAAAACAGCAATATACAGATGCCTTTGCCAACTCCACCATGGGCCCGTTCCCTTGCCCGACCGGAGTTGCAATGACCAAGCAAGCTGCCCTCGCCGGCGTTCGCCAGTACCTGGACGACGGCCACTTTGAACAGGACCTGCGACGCCGGGTGGCGTTTCGCAGTGACAGCCAGGACCCGGCCCACGCCAGCGAGTTGCCGCGCTACCTGCTGGAGGAAATCCAGCCGCTGCTGCAGCGCCTGGGCTTCGACTGCCACATGCTGGCCAACCCCGAGGCCGGTGGGCCGTTCCTGATTGCAACGCGCCTGGAAGACCCAGCCCTGCACACAGTGCTCAGCTACGGCCACGGCGACGTGGTGCCGGGTTACGCCGAACAGTGGCGCGCGGGCCTGAATCCCTGGCAGCTGACCCTGGAGGGCGAACGCTGGTACGGCCGTGGCACCGCCGACAACAAGGGCCAGCACAGCATCAACCTGACCGCCCTGGAGCAAGTGCTCAAGGCCCGCGACGGGCGCCTGGGCTTCAACCTCAAGCTGCTGTTCGAGATGGGCGAGGAAGCCGGTTCCCCGGGGCTGCGCCAGCTGTGCCAGGAGCAGCGAGAGTTGCTGCGGGCCGATGTGTTTATCGCCTCCGACGGCCCACGGCTGAATCAGGCCCGGCCGACGCTGTTCCTTGGCTCCCGCGGCTCGGCGCAGTTCCGCCTGGAGGTCAACACCCGGGACAAGGGCCTGCACTCGGGCAACTGGGGCGGGGTGATGAGCAACCCCGGCGTGGTACTGGCCAACGCCCTGGCCAGCCTGGTGGACCAGAACGGCCGCATCCGCTGCCGCGAACTGCTGCCGGCGAACATTCCCGACAACGTGCGCGCCGCCATCGTCGACCTGGAGATCCAGCGCGAGTCCCTGGGCCGCCCTCTGGACGAACACTGGGGCGAACCGGGGCTGACCCTGGGCGAGCGCCTGTTCGCCTGGAACACCCTGGAAATCCTCGCCTTCAGCGCCGGCAACCCGCAAAAGCCGGTGAACGCGATTCCGCCCCGGGCCGTGGCCTTCTGCCAATTGCGCTTTGTCCTCGGCACGCCCTGGCAGCAGCTGGAAAGCCTGCTGCGGGCGCACCTGGACCGTGAAGGTTTCAGCCAGGTGGAGATCGTCATGGAGCGCTGCTCCCCGGCCACCCGCCTGGACCCGGACAACCCCTGGGTCAGGTTCGCCAAGACCTCGATTGCAGGTAGCAGTGCGCAGCGCCTGGCGCTGTTGCCGAACCTGGCGGGCACCCTGCCCAACGACATCTTCGCCGAAGTGCTGGGGCTGCCGACCCTGTGGATTCCCCACTCCTACCCCGGCTGCTCGCAGCACGCCCCGGACGAACACCTGCTGCTGCCGGTGATTCGTGAAGGCCTGGAGATCATGACGGCCCTGTTCTGGGACCTGGGGGACCTGCCCCGGACCTGAGGCCATCGCTTACCCCGCCCGGCCCTGGCCGGGCACCTGTCGCTCAAAATCCAACAATAAGCAGGAGCGTCCTGTATGACAGCGTTAGCCACCACCTCGACCGCGCCCCGGGTCGAACCCAAGGCCCTGTGGAAACCCATAGGCGCCGCCCTGATCGGCAACACCCTGGAGTGGTTCGACCTGTCGATCTACGCCTACTTCGCCCTGACCATCAGCCAGGTGTTCTTTCCCACCGCGGACCCGACCTTCTCCCTGCTGCTGGCCTTCGCCACCTTCGGCATCTCGTTCCTGATCCGCCCCCTGGGCGCGGCGGTACTGGGCTCCTACGCCGACCGCAAGGGCCGCAAGAAGGCCCTGACCCTGTCGATCCTGATCATGCTGACGGGCACCCTGCTGATCGCCATCATGCCCAGCTACGCCACCCTGGGCCTCGCCGCGCCGATCGGCATCCTCCTGGCCCGGCTGCTGCAAGGCTTCTCTGCCGGTGGCGAGTTCGGCACCTCCACCGCCTTCATGCTGGAACACGCGCCGCCGCGCACCCGGCACTTTGTCGCCAGCCTGCAATTCGCCAGCCAGGGCTTTGGCGTGGTCATCGCCTCGACCTTCGGCTACTTCCTGACCAAGCACCTCGATGCACAGCAGATGCTCGACTGGGGCTGGCGCGTGCCGTTCTTCTTCGGCCTGCTGCTGGGCCCGGTGGGCCTGTACATCCGCCGTACGGTGGACGAGTCGCCGGACTTCAAGGCCAGCGAACCGGGGGAACGCCCTTTGCGCGAAGTGCTGGTGACCCAGAAGACCCTGCTGCTGATCGCCATGGGCACCCTGGTGGTGTCGACCGCCTCGAACTACATGATCCAGTACATGCCCTCCTACGCCGCCACCAGCCTGAACATCGCCCAGTCCTCGGGCTTTTTGGCGACCCTTACCGGCGGCCTGATCCTGACCATCATCACGCCCATCGTCGGCTACCTGTCCGGCCATATCGGTCGCCTGAAAATCATGCTGGCAGCGGCGGTGGTCTATGCCGTGGCGATCCTGCCGGCGTTCTTCTGGCTCAACAGCCGCCCCAGCGCCAGCTCCCTGCTGCTGGTGGTAGCACTGATGGCCCTGATCAAAGCCGTGTACTTCGCCCCCCTGCCATCGCTGATGGCGGACATCTTCCCCGTGCGCACCCGCGTCACCGGCATGTCCCTGAGCTACAACCTGGGGGTCACGATCTTCGGCGGTTTTGCCCCGGTGATCGCTACCGGATTGATTGCCCTGACCGGCTCACAGCTGGCACCGAGTTTCTACCTGATGCTGGCGGCAGCGTTGAGCGTCGTAGCCCTGTTGATGGCGCGTAAAAAACTCGGAATGACCTGAGAGAGGGCCAAGCCAAACGCCGTGTAGGAGCCGGCTGCCGGCGAACAGGTCCTTGGGCCTTGCAGCGCCTGGACGGGCGCCTTCGCTGGCAAGCCAGCTCCTACTGCACCGGCAAGAAATTCATCAGCAGCAGGCTCTGCGCGTAATTGAACCCCACCCGCCGGTAGCGCTCATCGAGAATCTGCGTGAGCAAATCCAGGCGCGCGACGATCTTGCCGAACTCCACGGCAAAACTCAGGTTGCTGCCCTCCTCGGAAATCTCGTTGGAGAACAGCAACAGCACCCCATTGGCATCCTGGCGCTGGCTCAGCAGCCAGGTGGCCTTCTCGATATTGCGCGCGGCGTTGCTGATGAACTGCGGGTCGATGGTATCGGTCATGTAGAACTCGGTGCGCCCGCCATGGGCGGTCACCAGCATGCTGCCAATGGCATAGATGAACGCCCCCACCCGATCGCCCTGGAACTCCGGGCTCAGGGAATAGCTCAGGGCCGCCAGGTCGCGACGATCCCCCAGGGCCGGCAGCGGCTGGCGCTTTTCGATGGCATTGCGGATCTCGCGCTGGGCCGTGGTGCCATCGGGGAAACCCGACTTGCGCCACTGGCTGGGGTTGCGCAGGTAGAGCTTGCCCATCAGCAGGTACAGGCTCTGCAGGTTGTCGCGCATGCCGATGGTGGCCATGCGATCGACGCTGGTCTGGAAGAATTCGTCAGGCTTGCCTTCACGAAACTGTTTGGCAAAATCGCGCCCTTGCTGTTGGGTACAGGCCGTGGCGCCAAGCATCAGCAGCGCCACCAGGAACAGGCGCTGAAAGCGGGTTTGCATCATGCAAGAAGAGGGAGCGTAGGCCATCGGCACCGGGTCGGAATTCACGGGCTGCGGCGGGGATCGGCGCGGCCAGGCCAGGTGATAGAACGCAAAACTGTAAAAAAGTGCGATGGCCGCGGCCGGCCATCGCCAAATCGCTCGTTTACGAGCGTCGCAACTGACCGGGGGACACGATGATCTTGACGTTGTGCTCCTTGTTGTTGACCAGTTCCTCGAAGCCCTGGCCGACAATCTCTTCCAGCTGGATGCGCCCGGTCACCAGGGGCGAAATATCCAGCCGGCCATCGGCGATAAAGGCGATCACATCGGCGAACTCACCGTTGTAGGCCAGGGCCCCCAGCACCGTTTTCTCGGTGGCCACCAGCTCGAAGAAGTTGAACTCGCTGGGCTCTTCGAATATCCCCACCAGCACGCACTTGCCGGCCTTGCGGATCAGGTCGATGGCCAGCTTGGCGGTGTGCTTGTTGCCTATGCACTCAAAGCTGACATCGGCCCCCAGCCCGCCGGTCAGGCGCTTGACCTCGGCCAGGGCATCGCACTCCTTGGGGTCGAGCACGTGGGTCGCGCCCACCTCCAGGGCCTTGGCCTTGCGCGCGCCGGACATTTCCAGGGCGATCACCTGGGCCGCGCCGGCGGCCTTGGCGCACATGATGGTGCACAGGCCGATGGTGCCGGCGCCGACCACCACCACGTTCTGCCCCAACAAACTGCCGGCTTTTTTCACCGCGTGCATGCCCACCGCCAGCGGCTCGATCAGCGCTCCGGCCTCGGCGGGAAAGTTGGCCGGCAAGGCGTACAGCAGGTTGGCCGGCACGTTGACCAATTCGGCGAAGGCGCCGTTGTTCATCAGCCCGGTAAAGGCCAGGTTTTCGCAGATGTTGTACAGGCCGTGGGTGCAGTAGTAGCAGGTGCCGCAGTGCTGGCAGGCGTCGGCGGCCACCGGCTGGCCAACGCTGAAACCCTGGACCCCTTCGCCCAGGGCGACGATTTCGCCGCAGAACTCGTGGCCGAGGATGCACTGGCCCTTGATCCCGGTCAGCGGGTGCGGTGCGTCCACCGGAATGAACACCGGCCCGGCCACGTATTCGTGCAGGTCGGAGCCGCAGATGCCGCACCAATCGACGCGGATCTGCACCCAGCCGGCAGGCGGCGCGTCGGGCAGCGGTACGTCTTCGACGCGGATATCGTGGCGGCCGTGCCAGACCGCGGCACGCATGCTGGGAACAGGCTTGAGGGAAACACTCATCTTGGCTTCTCCTTATTCTTGTAGAGCTGCGACGGCCCCCTGGCCGCCGCAGAACACCTCAGTGCTGCTGGATAAAGTCGAGGATCAGGCGGTTGACCTGCTCCGCCGCTTCCATCTGCAGCATGTGCCCCTGCCCCGGCAGCACCTCGATCTGCGCCTTGAGATCGGCGCTGTGGCTCACCGGAATGATCCGGTCGTCGCTGCCCCAGATCACCAGCACCGGCTGCGGGCCGTCCTGCACCACCGGGCGCAGGTCGGCCTGCTGGCGGCCGTCGGCGAACAGGTTGCCGGCCAACTGCCCGAGGGCCGCCTGCACCCCTTCCAGGCGCTTGTACTTGAGCATGTCGTCGAGCATCTGCCGGTTCACCAGCTCGGCGTTGGAGAACAGCTGCACCAGCTGCGGCTTGAGCGCATTGCGGTTGCTGGCCTCGACAAAACCTTGCAGGTAGTCGCCGTTGATCTCGCGGCCCAGCCCGGCGCTGCCGATCAGGGTCAGGGTGCGCACGCAGTCCGGCGCCAGCCGCGCGGTGTTGAGGGACACCGCGCCGCCCATGGAGTGGCCCACCAGATGGGCCACGGGAATCTCCAGGTGATCCAGCAGCGCCAGCAGCACCTGGCTCAACTCGTCCAGGTCGCCCCGTTGCAGGGCCTTGGCCGACTCACCATGGCCCGGCAGGTCGAGGGCGATCACCCGGCGCCCGGCGGCCAGGGCTTCGTGGTTGAACAGCCAGTTGTTGAGGTCGCCGCCAAAGCCGTGCACCAGCAGCAGCGGCGTACCGCCTTCACCGCGCTCGAAATAGCGGATCAGGCGGCCGCCCAGTTCGACCTTCTGCGGCGCCGGGCCGCTATCTTCATCGGCGCTGTCGCCGGGCACGAAGCTGGCCTGGAACTGCTCGATCACCGCGTCGATCTCGGCGTCACTGGCCTCGCCATCGACCACGATGCCCAGCAGCGCGCCCACCGCCAGGGTCTCGTCCTGGCGGGCGATCTGCCGACGCAGGATGCCGGAGAACGGCGCCTCGACGCTGCTGGAGATCTTGTCGGTCTCCACGTCCAGCACTTCATCGCCCTTGCTGATGCTCTGGCCTTCTTCCTTGAGCCAGGCATCGACCCGGCCCTCGGTCATCGACAGGCCCCACTTGGGCATGGTCAGGGTATGGATCTGGCTCATCAGCGGCTCCACTCGATCACAGTGAGCACGGCTTTCTCGATCTTCGCCGCGTCGGGGATGTACAGGTCTTCCAGGGCGTCGGAGAACGGCACTGGGGTGTGGGGCGCGGTGACCATTTCAATCGGCGCCTTGAGGGAGGCGAAGGCTTTCTGCGCCACCAGGGCCGAGATGTCGGTGGCCATGGAGCAGCGTGGGTTGGCTTCGTCGATCACCACCAGGCGCCCGGTCTTCTCCACGCTTTCCAGGATGCTGTCTTCATCCAGCGGGCTGGTGGTGCGCAGGTCGATCACCTCGCAGTCGACGCCGCGCCCGGCCAAGCTGCGGGCCGCATCCAGGGCGGTGTTCACCGTGCGCCCGTAGGACACCAGGGTCACGTCCTTGCCGTCGCGCAGGAAGTTGGCCTCGCCGAAGGGAATCGCGTAGGACTCCTCCGGCACTTCGCCCTGCAGGCTGTAGAGCAGCTTGTGCTCGCAGAAGATCACCGGGTCGTTATCGCGGATGGCCTGGATCAGCAGGCCCTTGGCGTCGTAGGGCGACGAGGGGCAGACCACTTTCAGCCCGGGGATGTGGGTCCACAGCGAGGTCAGCATTTGCGAGTGCTGGGCCGCGGCGCGCAGGCCGGCGCCGACCATGGTGCGGATCACCAGCGGGGTCTGGGCCTTGCCGCCGAACATGTAGCGAAACTTCGCCGCCTGATTGAGGATCTGGTCCAGGCAGCAGCCGGCGAAGTCGACGAACATCAGCTCGCACACCGGGCGCACGCCACGGGTGGCGGCGCCGACCGCGGCGCCGACGTAGCCGATCTCCGACAGCGGGGTGTCCAGCACCCGCCCGGGGAATTGATGGTAGAGGCCCTTGGTCACCCCGAGCACGCCGCCCCAGGCGTCGTTGTCGCCGGGGGCGCCGGCGCCGCCCGCCACGTCTTCACCCATGATGAACACGCTGGGGTCGCGCCGCATTTCCTGGGCCAGGGCTTCGTTGATGGCCTGCTGGTAACTGATTTTTCTCGCCATGATGGTGGTCTCTTGTTGTTCTGTGGGGCGTTATGGATAAGCGACGTAGACGTCGCTGAGCAGGTCGGCGGGGCTCGGCTTGGGGTCGGACTTGGCCTTGCGCACCGCGTCTTCGATCAGCGCTTCCACGTCGGCATCGATCTGGTCCAGCTGGCTGGCCTGCACCAGGCCCGAACGGGTGGTGCGCTCGCGGAACTGCATCAGGCAGTCGTTGTGCTCGCGGTAATGCTTGACCTCGTCGGGGGCGCGGTAGGTCTGGGCGTCGCCCTCGAAGTGGCCGTAGTAGCGGGTCAGCTTGACCTCGATCAGCGACGGCCCCTCCCCGGCCCGGGCCCGCTCCACGGCGGCGCCGGCAGCTTCGTGCACGGCGAAGAAATCAAAACCGTCCACCGTCACTCCGGGCATGCCGAAACCGGCGGCGCGGTCGGCGATGTGGTCGCACGCCACCGACCAGTTGGAGGCCGTGGCTTCGGCGTAGCCGTTGTTCTCGGCGATGAACAGGCACGGCAGGTTCCACACCGAGGCCATGTTCATGGCCTCGAACACCGCGCCTTCGTTGGAGCCGCCGTCGCCGAAGAACACCACCGACACGCCGTCGGTGCCTTGCAGCCGGGCGGCCAGGGCCGCGCCCACCACCAGCGGCGCGCCGGCACCGACGATGCCGTTGGCGCCGAGCATGCCCTTCTCGAAATCGGCGATGTGCATGGAGCCGCCCTTGCCCTGGCAGACCCCGGTCTTCTTGCCGTAGATCTCCGCCATCATCCCGTAGACGTCCACGCCCTTGGCGATGCAATGGCCGTGGCCGCGGTGGTTGGAGGCGATGCAGTCGTCGTCGCGCAGGTGGGCCATGACCCCGGCGGCCGAGGCTTCTTCCCCGGCGTAGAGGTGGACGAAACCGGGGATCTCGCCGGTGGCGAATTCCACGTGCAGGCGTTCTTCGAATGCGCGGATGGTGCGCATCACCCGGTAGGCGTGGAGCAACTGGTCAGTGGTCAGGGATGTCGACATTTTTATTCTCCAGGGTGTCTTCGGACTGAAGGTTCACGGGGTGTTGCCGGTGATCGCGGTCGATGGCCAGCAGGCGCTGGCGCGCCGCGTGTTCCAGGACCGCGTTGACGTCGATGCTCAGCGGGCCGCCGGCATCCAGGGTGACCGTGGGCCGGTCGTGGGGGTTGAATTCGATCTCGCGCTCGCCATCCAGGGCCAGGGTGCCGGCGTTCAGGCACAGGGGCTGGGGCACATCGGGTTGCAGGTAGCCGGCCTCCAGCACCCCGCAGCCCTGCAGCAGGCCGGGGGCCAGGGGCACCAGCAGCGCCTCGGGGGATTGCGGGTCCAGGCGCATCCAGGCGCCGTGGGGTTCCTGGCGGGTGACCGGCAGCCACAGCCCGCAGAGCGCGGAAATGCCGATGGACTGCGGTTCGGCGAAGGTCACGAATACCTGGGCCAGATCGCTGGCGCGGCTGATGGCCCGGGCACCGACAAAGGCCAGGGGCGACACCGCCACATCCACCAGGGCCACTTCGCATAGGCCCCGGGACGGCTCGCGCACCAGCAGGCGCTTGTTGCGCCGCAGGGCGATCTCGGCGGGCACCCGGCCGCTGGCGTAGAGCCCGCCGGCCAGCCCGGCGCTGGTGGCTTCGCGCAGTTCCGGAAAGGCGTTGTTGGTGCCGGTGGACAGGGTCAGCAGCGGAATGTCGCCGACCTCGGCAGCCACCGCCTTGTGGGTGCCATCGCCACCGAGCACGGCGATCAGCGACACCCCGCGCTCGGCCATCCAGCGTGCGGCCTGGCGGGTGTCTTCGACGCTCTGGCGCAGGGTCAGGTCGAGAAACTCCAGGGCCGGCCAGTGCTGCTCCCGGGCCTGGCGGCTGCGGCTGTTCTTCTGCACCGCGGCGGCGATGCCGGTCATGTCGGTGGGCATCAGCACCTGCTCGATGCCGGTGGCGCCGAAGGCCGCCAGCAGGCGCTGGATCACCGAGACCTTGTCGGTACTGGAGAACAGGCCGGCGTTGGCGGTGAGGCGGCGCACATCACGGCCCGAAGCCGGGTTGGCGATGATGCCGACAGTGAGGGGGCGGCGGCTCATGGGCTCACCGCGGGCGGAGCACAGGCAGGAGAAAACATCGGGCACCTCGTTCTTATTCTTCGATGGGCCAGTCGGCGCGGGTTGCCAAGGGCTGGTTGCCAAGAGCCAGAGCAAGGCCGGTGCCAGTTATGGAAAAACCGCTGCAAAGGCCCGTGGCAGAGCGGCTGTTGCACTCGCCCGCAGGTGTCGGGAAGCCCTGCGCCTGAGACGTTGCATGTCAGGCTGCACGGGGCCTTGGCGAGACCCTGAGACGTTGCGTCTCAGCGCCCCCACGGCGCCGCCCGGTGCTTGTCGGGAGCCGCGGATCGGCGCTTAATGCGCCCACAACGATAAGAAGCTGCAACCGGAGGCCTTCATGCTTTCCGCACATTCAAAAGCCCATGTGGACTGCGTCAGCCGGGTCCTGAAAAACGCCGATCACCTGCCCCAGGCGCCGGTGCCGAGCCTGATCCTCGATTCCTGGCGCCGCTCCATGGAGCAGCACCAACTGGACCCCGGCTCGCTGCAGGGGCCGCGCATCCTGTCCGAAAACGTGCTCAAGGAATGCCGCGAGCGTTCCGAGCTGTTCCTGCGCATCGCCAGCGAAGAAGTGGCCCGCCTGCATGGCCGGGTGCGCGACGCCGACTACTGCGTGCTGCTCACCGACGCCCAAGGCCAGACCATCGACTACCGGGTGGAGTCCACCCTGCGCAACGACTGCCGCAAGGCCGGGCTGTACCTGGGCACCTGCTGGTCGGAGGGTGAAGAAGGCACCTGCGGCGTGGCGGCGGTGCTCACCGCGCGCACGCCGATCACCGTGCACAAGCGCGACCACTTTCGCGCCGCGTTCATCGGCCTGACCTGTTCCGCCGCCCCGGTGTTCGACCCCCAGGGCGAGTTGCTGGGGGTGCTGGACGTGTCGGCGGTGCGCTCCCCGGATGACCGTCGCTCCCAGCACCTGATCCGGCAGATGGTGGTGCAGAGCGCGCGGGAGATCGAACAGGCATTCTTCATGAACAGCGCCCAGGGCTACTGGGTGCTGCGGGCCCATGCCAGCCCCGGCTATGTCGACAGCCAGCCGGATTACCTGCTGGCCTGGGACGACGACGGTTGCCTGCGCGCGCTCAACCCGGCGGCGCGCCATTACCTGCTGCGGCGCTATGGCCGCTTGCCGCAGCACATCGCCCAGGTGTTCGACCCGCAGCTGTTGCAGCGCGCCCGCGACGAAGCCCTGTGCCCCCTTTCCGATAACCTCCACGGCCGCCTGCAAGCGCCAAGGCGCCCGGCACAGCGCCCGCGCCTGAGCCTGGCCGGAGAACCGCTGGACCCGCGGGTGGAACAGAGCCTGCGCCTGGCGGTGCGGGTCAAGGACCGCCACCTGCCGGTGCTGATCCAGGGCGAGACCGGTTCCGGCAAGGAAGTCTTCGCCCGCCAGCTGCACCAGGCCAGCCAGCGTCGGGACCGGCCCTTTGTCGCGGTGAACTGCGCGGCGATTCCCGAGAACCTGATCGAAAGCGAACTGTTCGGCTACGTCGCCGGGGCCTTTACCGGCGCTTCGAACAAGGGCATGCAGGGCCTGCTGCAACAGGCCGATGGCGGCACCCTGTTCCTCGATGAGATCGGCGACATGCCCCTGGCCTTGCAGACCCGCCTGCTGCGGGTGCTGGCCGAGGGTGAAGTGGCGCCCCTGGGGGCCGCGCAACGCAAGGCGGTGGATATCCAGGTGATCTGCGCCACCCACCGCGACCTGGAAGCGCTGGTGGCCGAAGGCAGCTTTCGCGAGGACCTATATTTCCGCCTCGGCGGCGCGCGTTTTCAGCTGCCACCGCTGCGCGAGCGCAGCGACCGGCTGGCGCTGATCACCCGGATTGTCGAAGAGGAATCCAAGCGCTGCGGTGCGCCGGTGCAACTGGGCAATGCGGCACTGGAATGCCTGCTGGGCTACCGCTGGCCGGGCAACGTGCGGCAATTGCGCCATGTGCTGCGCTACGCCTGCGCGGTGTGCGAAGGGCCGCTGATCCAACTGCATGATTTGCCCGAGCAACTGCGCGGCGCCGAGGCCGAAGGCGCCCTGCCCGCCCTGGAAACCGCCACCAGCCCCGAGCGCCAGGCCCTGCTGGACGCCCTGGTGCGCCACCGCTGGAAACCCGTGGCGGCGGCCAAGGCCCTGGGCATTTCCCGCGCCACCCTGTACCGCCGCGTGCAGCAGCACGGCATCCAGATGCCCGGCCGCAGCCCGGCCTAACCCACACCGACCGTAGGCGCCGGCTTGCCGGCGAGCAGGCCCTCGGATCAGGCGGTGATCTTGCGGGCGCCTTCGCTGGCAAGCCAGCTCCTACAAGGGACTGCGTGATGGGACGAAATCCGTAGGAGCCGGCTTGCCGGCGAACAGGCCCTCGGATGGGGCGGTGATCTTGCGGGCGCCTTCGCTGGCAAGCCAGCTCCTACAACGGACTGCGTGACGGGACGAAATCCGTAGAAGCCGGGATGTCGTGGAATCAGGCGGGGGCTGGCTGGAAACGGGCGCGGTAGCGCCCAGGGCTTTCGCCGGTCCATTTCTTGAACGCGCGGTGGAAGGCGCTGGGCTCCTGGAAGCCGGTGAGTTCGGCGATCTCGCTGATGCTGACGGAGGTGCGCCGTAGCAGCTCGACGGCGACGCCGCGGCGCACTTCGTCCTTGATTTCCTGGTACGAGCCGCCTTCGCGCTCCAGGCGCCGGCGCAGGGTGCTGGCGCTCATCTGCACTTCGCGGGCGAAGGCTTCCAGGGTCGGCCACTGGCTGTAGTGGCTGCCCCGCAGGCGCTGGTGCACCTGGGTGGTCAGCCCGTGCTGGTTGCGAAAGCGGATCACCAGCCACTGCGGTGCGCTGCGCAGGAACACCTTGAGCGAGGCCAGGTCCTGGACCACCGGCAGGCGCAGGAAGCGGCTGGCGAATTCGATCTCGGTGCGCCCGGCGTTCCAGCTCAGGTTGCTGCCCCACAGCAGCGCATCGTCGCTGAGGCTCAGGCGTGAATGACGAAAATCGGCGCGGTCGATGGGAATCCGTCGCCCGCCGAGCCAGCACAACAGGCTGATAACCAGCACCAGCAGGGTTTCCTCGGCGTAGTGGCTGCGCAGCGGGTCGGCGCAGCGGCTGTCGAGGCTGATCACCGCACGCTTGCCCCGCAGGCTGAGGCTGGCGCGGACGTCCCGCAGGAACAGGCCGAAGTTGTTCAGGCACTGGCGCAGGGCCTTTTCCAGGTTGGGCTCCTGGATCAGCCCGCGGCAGATCAGGGCAAAGGCCCCCGGCGGCATGCCGCGGGAGTCGAGCTGGAAGAATTCGTCCTGCAACTCGCGGATCTGGATCAGCCACAGCGCGGCAAAGGCACTGCCGGGCACCCGTGCCCGGGGCTGGTCGAGCAACGCCGGGTCGATGCCGGCCTCGCGCAGCACGGCCGCCAGCCGCGCCGGCTGCTGGCGCAGGGCGTGGGTCATCACCCGGACAAAGTAGACCGCGACCGAATCCGATTCACGCATGTAGAGGCTGTGCTCCCGTAGCTGGACCTATGGCAAAAAACGCCAGCACGCTTGACCGCTTTCGGCATAGGCCGGCCACCGCGCCGGGCTCTAGACTCGCGCTGGATAACGCGCTGTGCAAGGCAACCGCGCCATGCTCCGCGAAGGCAATGAACAAAGGAAGAGCTGAAGATGAATCTTGCGAATATCGGGGTGATCGGCGCCGGCACCATGGGCAACGGCATCGCCCAGGTCTGCGCCCAGGCGGGCTTTGACGTGACCCTGCTGGACATCGCCCAGGGCGCCCTGGAAAAGGCCCTGGCCACCATCGGCAAGAACCTCGACCGCCAGGTGAGCAAGGGCACCCTCGGCGAAGACGACAAGCTCGCCGCCCTGGGCCGGATCCGCATCAGCACCGACTACGGCGTGCTCAAGGATGCGCAACTGGTGATCGAAGCCGCCACCGAGAACCTCGACCTCAAGCTCAAGGTGCTGCAGCAGATCGCCGCCCAGGTCAGCGCCGAGTGCGTGATCGCCTCCAACACCTCGTCGCTGTCGATCACCCAACTGGCCGCCAGCGTCAGCGCGCCCGAGCGGTTCATCGGCCTGCACTTCTTCAACCCGGTGCCGGTGATGGGCCTGATCGAGGTGATCCGTGGCCTGCAGACCAGCGACGCGACCCACGCCCTGGCCATGAATATGGCCCAGCGCCTGGGCAAGACCGCGATCACCGCCGGCAACCGCCCGGGTTTTGTGGTCAACCGCATCCTGGTGCCGATGATCAACGAGGCGATCCTGGTGTTCCAGGAAGGCCTGGCCAGCGCCGAGGACATCGACGCCGGCATGCGCCTGGGCTGCAACCAGCCGATCGGCCCGCTGGCCCTGGCCGACCTGATCGGCCTGGACACCCTGCTGGCGATCCTTGAAGCCTTCTACGACGGCTTCAACGACAGCAAGTACCGCCCCGCGCCGCTGCTCAAGGAAATGGTTGCCGCCGGCTACCTGGGGCGCAAGACCGGTCGGGGTTTCCATCACTATGGCTGAGCGTTGCTCACGCTTTGCCGAAAGCCGCGACAAGGCCCTGGAGCTGTTCGCCAGCAAGGGCTTCGGCCAGGTCGGCATGCGTGAGCTGGCGAGCCATCTGGGGCTGACCCCGGGCTCGCTGTACCACCATTACCCGAGCAAGCAGCACCTGTTGCTGGACCTGATCGAGGAGTTCTTCGATGAGCTGCACAGCACCCTCAAGCGCCTGCAACGGCGCAAGTTGCAGGGCGACTGCCTGCCGGCGCTGATCCGCGCCCACCTGAAGCTGCACCGGGAATTGCCGCGGCATTTCCGCCTGGTGGAGCGCGACAGCGGCTGCCTCAATCCCGACCAGCAACTGCGGGTCGGGCAATTGCGCGAGCGCTACGAACAACAGCTGGTGCAGTTGCTGGGCACCCCGACCGGCCTTGGCCCACAGGCGCAGCGCGCCGCGGCCCATGCTTTGGCCAACCTGCTCAACAGCGCCCCCAGCTGGTTCAGCGAACAACCCCTGGCCGAGCGTGAACGCGAAGCCCTGTTGGAAAACCTGCTGAGCGGCGCCATCGAGCGGCTGCTGGGCGGCGTGCCCGTGCGCAGCGCGGTGGCCTGAGCCTCAGCGCAGGTGCAGCGGGTCTACCAGCCCGGCGGCAATAGCCATGCCCACCAATTCCGGCAGGTGTTCGGCCTGCATGCGTTTCATCACCCGTGAGCGATACAGGTCGATGGTCTTGATGCTGACCCCCAGTTGCTCGGCAATTTCCCGGTTGGTGTAGCCCTGCACCAGCGGCAGCAACACGTCTTTCTCCCGTGGCGTCAGGCTTTCCAGCAACCGTTGCACCCGGGCCTGCCCGGCACTCTGGTTCTGATGGCGGTCGGCGCGGCTCAGGGCCTGCTGCACGCTGTCCAGCAACAGCTGTTCGTTGTAGGGCTTTTCAATGAAATCCACCGCCCCGGCCTTGAACGCGCGGACCACGATGGGCACGTCGGCGTGGCCGCTGACAAAGATCAGCGGCAGGCGGATATCGCGCTGGCGCAGCTCTTCCTGGACGTTCAGCCCGCCCATGCCGGGCATGCGCACATCCAGCAGCACGCAGGCGTTCAGGCTCGGGTCGCAGTGTTCGAGAAACTCGCGGCCACTGGTGAAGGGCAGCGCCTTGAGCCCCACCGACTCCAGGAGCCAGACGGTGGAGTCGAGCATGCCCGGGTCGTCGTCG
Organism: Pseudomonas sp. NFPP25; assembly: GCF_900116505.1. Taxonomy (NCBI): domain Bacteria; kingdom Pseudomonadati; phylum Pseudomonadota; class Gammaproteobacteria; order Pseudomonadales; family Pseudomonadaceae; genus Pseudomonas; species Pseudomonas sp. NFPP25. The sequence goes on from NZ_FPBG01000008.1 coordinate 186,239, forward strand.
ACCACATACACCAGTTGCTGCGCCACACTCGTCATTGCCTTGCTCCTGTCGTTGCGGGGGAAGTTGCCTGGGACGTTGCCGAGGGGTCGGCCGGGGCACTGGCCGGCAGCCGGCAGCACATGCGCAGGCCGACGGCCTGGGGCTGGGCCTGCAAGTCGCCGCCAAAGCCCTCGACGATGCTGCGGCTCATGGACAGCCCGAGCCCCAGGCCATTGGCCTTGCTGGTGTAGAACGGGGTGAACAGCTGCGGCAGTTGCTCGGCGCAGACACCGGGGCCCTGGTCGCTGACGCTGATCTGCACCCCGCCTTCGGCCGTCGCCTCGGCGGCCAGCACAATGTGCGAGCCCTGCTGCCCATGCACTTCGCGGTTGGCCTCGATGGCGTTGCGCAGCAGGTTCAGCAGTACCTGCTCCAGCAGCACCCGGTCGGCGTACACCGGCGGCAGATTATCCGCCAGCTGCAAGTCGATCGTCACCTGGCTGGCCTGGGATTCCCAGGCACACAGGCGCACGGTTTCCCGGGCCACTTCGGCGATGTCCAGGGCCTGCACCCGGCGCCCGCCCTTGCGCAAAAAGGCCCGCAGGCGCTTGATCACTTCGGCGGCGTGGGTCGCCTGCTCGGCAATCCGTTCCAGGCCCTGGGCCACCTTGCGGGCGGCCTCGGGCTGGGTGCCCAGGGCCTGCAAGTAGCGCTGGCTGGCATTGGCGTAGTTGACCACTGCGGCCAGCGGCTGGTTGATCTCGTGGGCGATGCCCGAGGCCAGTTCGCCCAGGGTCACCAGGCGCGCGGTGTGGGCCAGTTCGTCCTGGTGATGGCGCTGCTGGGCTTCGCGCAGTTCGCGCTCGCTCTGGTCGTGGGCCACCAGGGAATAGAAACGCTCGCCACTGGCCGCGCGGTGGGCCAGGAGCATCAGCGAGACCGGCACCGAGGCGCCGCCGGCCGGCGGTTGCAGGCGCGCCTCGATGCTCCAGCGGCCGCTGTGTTCAGCGCGGTCCCAGCCTTCGCGTTGCAGGCTGTCGAGTACCGCAGCGCTGAGGATGGCCGCCAGTGGCGGCATTGCCTGCCCGTCGCCGAGCCCCAGGGTGCGCCGCGCCGCCGGGTTGAGATAGGTGACCGCGCCGCCGGGCTGGATGAACAGCACCGGGTCGGGGTTGGCCTCTACCACTTCCGCCAGGCGCCGCTTGTTCTCTTCGGCCTGGACCCGGGCGGTGATGTCCCGGGACACCGCCACCACTTCCACCACGGTGCCGGTGTAGGTGTCGCGAATGCCGCGGCAGGCGGTTTCGAACCACAGGTAGTGGCCGTCGCGATGGCGGATGCGATAGGTCATGGTGTGGTAGCCGTCCTGCTCCAGGGCATCGCGGGTGCGCTGCATCAGCCCGGCCAGGTCCTGGCTGTGGAACAGGCTGCGGGCCAGGCGCCCGCGCAGTTGCTCGGGCCAGTAGCCGAGCAGGGTCCAGGAGGCCGGTGAGGCGTCGAGGAAGCTGCCGTCCGGGGTGTGCCGGGAAATCAGGTCAGTGGTGTTTTCGGTGATCAGGCGGTACAGGCGCCGGGCCTTGGCCGACTCGCGCTCGGCCCGGACCTGGGCCGTGGCTTCCTGGCAGCGCGCCAGTACCCGCTGGCGATGCGGATCGGGGATAAAGCTCCAGAGCAGGATGCGCTCCCCCCACTGGGCTTCCACCTGCTCGATGGCGCGCTGCTGCTCCAGGCAGGCCAGCACCAGGGCCGGGTGGTTGACCGGCAGCAGGGCCGCGAGATCGCCAGTGGCCGCACCGTCCAGCCATTGGCGCAGTGCCGGGTTGAGGTCCAGCGGCTGCGCCTGGGCGTCCAGCAGCAGGCTGGGTTGCGGGTCGTGGCCGAGCCAGGGCGAGTCCGGCAACTGGCCTTCACGCTGCAGGCGCAGCCAGTGACGCAGGTGGGTAGAGTCGGGCATGGTCGATCAGTCTCGCGGCCGGAAGGGTAGATTCTTTTTATAGTACAACTACTATACAACTCAGGTAGTACTTCCATATCAATCGACAAACAGTATATAAAAGACCCCGGATAAGTCACCGAGCTTTCGCTGGGTGTGCTGCGTACCTGTAAGCAACGCCGAACGTAGGAGCTGGCTTGCCAGCGAAGAGGCCCGTGGGATCGCTTTCGCCGGCAAGCCGGCGCCTACAGTCAGTGCCCCCAGGTACACAGCACGCGCCACCCAAGCCTCGGCCAATAGAGCTAATAATCAGCCACCGGGTACCCGAACCATGTCCATCTACGAGCAAGGCCTGGCGCCGACTGCCGTCAACCATATCGCCCTCTCCCCCTTGAGCTTCATCGAGCGTACCGCTGCGGTTTACCCCGATTACCCGGCGGTGATCCACGGTTCGATCCGTCGCACCTGGGCCCAGACCTACAGCCGCTGCCGGCGCCTGGCCTCGGCCCTGGCCGGGCGCGGCATCGGCAAGAACGACACGGTGGCGGTGATGCTGCCCAACATCCCGGCAATGCTCGAAGCACACTTCGGCGTGCCGATGATCGGCGCCGTGCTCAATGCCCTCAATGTGCGCCTGGACGCCGAGGCCATCGCCTTCATGCTGGCCCACGGCGAAGCCAAGGTGCTGATCGCCGACCGCGAGTTCCATGAGGTGATCCACGCCGCCGTGGCCATGCTCGATCACCCGCCCCTGGTGATCGACCTCGACGACCCGGAGTACGGCGAGGGCCAGCCGGTCAGCGAGCTGGACTACGAAGCGTTCCTGGCCGAGGGCGATCCCGAGTTTGCCTGGCAGTGGCCCGATGACGAGTGGCAGGCCATCGCCCTGAACTACACCTCGGGCACCACCGGCAACCCCAAGGGCGTGGTCTACCACCACCGCGGCGCCTACCTCAACGCCCTGGGCAACCAGATGACCTGGGCCATGGGCAACCACCCGGTGTACCTGTGGACCCTGCCGATGTTCCACTGCAACGGCTGGTGCTACCCCTGGACCGTCACCGCCCTGGCCGGGGTGCACGTGTTTTTGCGCCGGGTCGACCCGCAGAAGATCCTCGACCTGATCCGCGAGCATCAGGTCACGCACCTGTGCGGCGCGCCCATCGTGCTCAATGCCCTGGTGAACATGCCCGACACCGCCAAGGCGGCCATCGACCACCCGGTCAACGCCATGGTGGCCGGGGCCGCGCCGCCGGCCAAGGTGATCGGCGCAGTGGAGGAAATGGGCATCAAGGTGACCCACGTCTACGGCCTGACCGAGGTCTATGGCCCGGTGACCCTGTGCGCCTGGCACGCCGCCTGGGATGAACTGCCCCTGGAACAGCGGGCGCAGATCAAGTCGCGCCAGGGCGTGCGCTACCCGACCCTGGAAGGGGTGATGGTGGCCGACCCGAAAACCCTCGAACCCACGCCCCGGGACGGCCAGACCATCGGCGAGATCTTCATGCGCGGCAACACCGTGATGAAGGGCTACCTGAAGAACCCCACGGCCACCGCCGAAGCCTTCGAGGGCGGCTGGTTCCACACCGGCGACCTGGGGGTAACCCACCCGGACGGCTACGTGGAGATCCGCGACCGGCTCAAGGACATCATCATTTCCGGCGGCGAGAACATTTCCACCATCGAACTGGAAGGCGTGCTCTATCGCCACCCGGCAGTGCTGGAAGCGGCGGTGGTGGCCCGGCCCGATGAAAAGTGGGGTGAGACGCCCTGTGCCTTCATCACCCTCAAGGCCGATCATCAGGACGTGCGCGAAGCCGAGATCATCGCCTTCTGTCGCGAGCACCTGGCAGGCTTCAAGGTGCCGCGTACCGTGGTCTTCAGCCCGTTGCCCAAGACCTCCACCGGCAAGATCCAGAAGTTCGTCCTGCGCGACATGGCGAAAAACCTCTAGCCTGAATACACCTACCCAGCCCTTGTAGGAGCTGGCCGGGCGGCGCTTCGCTTGCCAGCGAAGGCGTCGGCCAGGGCGATGCATGGCTTGCGGGCCTCTTCGCCGGCAAGCCGGCTCCTACATGGTGGCGGGGTTTTCGTTGTCGATTCATGCGGCCACGGCCGCTCGGCCCCCACTTTTGCCCGAGGTTCCTGCAATGCCCGAATTCAACGCTCCGCTGCGCGACATGCGCTTTGTCCTGCATGAAGTGTTCAACGCACCCAAGCTCTGGGCGCGCCTGCCGGCCCTGGCCGATACCGTGGACGGCGACACCGCCGACGCCATTCTCGAAGAAGCGGCCAAGGTCACCGGCAACCTGATCGCCCCGCTCAACCGCAGCGGCGACGAGGAAGGCGCCAGCTGGCACGCCGGGCAGGTGCGCACCCCGGCCGGTTTCAAGGAGGCCTACAGCACCTATATCCAGGGCGGCTGGGTCGGCCTGAGCGGCAACCCGGCCTACGGCGGCATGGGCATGCCGAAGATGCTCGCGGTGCAGTTCGAGGAAATGCTCTACGCCGCCAATTCCAGTTTCGCCCTGTACTCGGCCCTGAGTTCCGGGGCCTGCCTGGCCATCGACGCCCACGCCAGCGAAGCGCTGAAACAGCTGTACCTGCCGCCGATGTACGAAGGCCGCTGGGCCGGCTCCATGTGCCTCACCGAGGCCCACGCCGGCACCGACCTGGGGATCATCCGCACCCGCGCCGAGCCCCAGGCCAACGGCAGTTACCGCATCAGCGGCAGCAAGATCTTCATCACCGGCGGCGAGCAGGACCTGACCGAGAACATCATCCACCTGGTGCTGGCCAAGTTGCCGGACGCCCCGGCCGGGCCCAAGGGCATCTCGCTGTTCCTGGTGCCGAAGATCCATGTGGACGCCAACGGCAATCTCGGCGCGGCCAACGCGGTGAGCTGCGGTTCCATCGAGCACAAGATGGGCATCAAGGCCTCGGCCACCTGCGTGCTGAACTTCGACGGCGCCAGCGGCTGGCTGATCGGCGAGGCCAACAAGGGCCTGGCGGCGATGTTCACCATGATGAACTACGAGCGCCTGTCCATCGGCATCCAGGGTATCGGCTGCGCCGAGAACTCCTACCAGAACGCCCGAACCTACGCCCGCGAGCGCATCCAGAGCCGCTCCCCGGCCGGCCCGGTGGCCAAGGACAAGATCGCCGACCCGATCATCGTCCACCCCGATGTGCGGCGCATGCTGCTGACCATGAAGGCCATGACCGAAGGCGGCCGCGCCTTCGCCAGCTACGTCGGCCAGCAGCTGGACCTGGCCAAGTTCGCCGACCAGCCCCATGAGCGGCACAACGCCGAGGCCCTGGTGGCGCTGCTGACCCCGGTGGCCAAGGCGTTCTTCACCGACACCGGCCTGGACAGTTGCGTGCTGGGCCAGCAGATCTTCGGCGGCCACGGCTACATCCGCGAATGGGGCCAGGAGCAACTGGTGCGGGATGTACGCATTGCCCAGATCTACGAAGGCACCAACGGCATCCAGGCCCTGGACCTGTTGGGGCGCAAGGTGGTGGGCAACGGCGGCGTGGCCCTGCGCCTGTTCACCGGCGAGATCCGCGACTACGCCTACCTGCCCGGCGCCGCCTACGCCGCCGAGCTGCTGGATGCGGTGCAGCGCCTGGAAGACCTCAGCGACTGGCTGCGTGAACAGGCGGCGCAGAACCCCCACGCGGTGGGCAGCGCCTGCGTCGAATACCTGCAGCTGTTCGGCTACGTGGCCTACGCCTACCTGTGGGCGCGCATGGCCCAGGTGGCCGAGCACAAGCGTTCCGAGGACGACGGTTTCTACGGTGCCAAGCTGGCCACCGCGCGCTTCTACTTCAGCCGCATGCTGCCGCGCATCCTCAGCCTGGAGCAGAGCATCCGCGCCGGCAGCGCCTCCTTGTTCGGCCTCGACGCCGAGCACTTCTGAGCCCCTGGGCAGGGCGCCCGGCGCCCTGCCCCGTGCCGGTAAAAAAGCCGCGCCCGCAGGTGCAAAACCCCGGGCGGCCCGGCATACTCCGCGCACCCGAGCACCGCCCAAGGAAGAAACGTGTTGGCCCCCGCCCTGATCATCGCCAGCTCAGCCATCGTGCTGCTGCTCGGCACCCTGCACCTGATCTACACCTTCGCCACCGACAAATTCCAGCCCCGTGACCCGGCCCTGGCCGAACGCATGCGCCAGGTGTCGCCGATGATCACCCGCCAGACCAGCCTGTGGCGGGCCTGGGTCGGCTTCAACGCCAGCCACAGCCTGGGCGCCATGCTGTTCGGCCTGGTCTATGGCTACCTCGCCTGGCTGCACCCGGCCCTGCTGCTGGAGGCCCGTGGCTTGCTGCTGATCGGCCTGGGGTTTCTCGCCAGCCTGTGGGTGCTGGCGATTCGTTACTGGTTTCGCATTCCCCTGGCGGGCATCAGCATCGCCCTGGTGCTGTTCGCGCTTGCCTGCGGTTTGCTGTTGGTTTGAACCCAGCCCACCACACACTCTCATCGGCCCTGTTTTTTTCGAGTCTCTGCATGTCGCCCCTGCACACCCTCTGGTCCCGGCTCTACTACCTCCTGTGCTGGATCGCCGTGGCCGCACAATTGGCCACCATGATCCGTTGCAACCTGCACCTGATCGTCCCCCGGGAAGTCGGCGGCACGCTGTTCGGCGGCTCCATGGGTTTCATGCTGTACCTGGGCGGCTGGGCCTTCAGCGTCATCGGCCTGGGCCTGGCCGTGCTGACCCGGGTGCCCGGCGCCCGCCTGGCCTGGATCATCGGTGGGCTGGTGCAGTTGCTGCTGGGCCTGTGGTGGCGGATCAACTACCCGGATGATTTCGACGGCAACCTGATCTTCAGCATCCAGGCCCGGGAGCTGGACTATGTGATGGTCTTCGGTTTCGCCCTGGTCTACAGCGGCATCTACCTGATGCACCAGCAGCGGCTCAAGCCGAGAGCCCCCGCCACCCTCCGTGAGCTGTCGTTGCGGATTGCATGGGCGGTGTTGCTGGGGGGCTTCTTCATCCCCCCCTTGGTCAATGCCAGCAAGGCGCCCCTGCCGTACTGCGCCTTCAACCGGGCCGGCGAACAGTTGAGCCTGTGCCTGGGCCCTGGCACCCGGGTCATTGTCGACTGACCGCCAACCCCGCCTCTTTCTTGCTTCACCAAACCTCGATGAGTGTGCCCATGTCTCGCCTGTTTACCCTGTGGTTGTGGCTCTACCGCCCTCTGTGCTGGATCGTCGTTGCCGCGCCCTTGTCGCTGATGCTGCTGTGCGACGTGCAGATGATGCAGCCGCGGGATGTCAGCAGCACGCTGTTCGGTGGGGCCATGGGCTTTCAGCTGTACCTCTTTGTCTGGGTGCTGTGCCTGATCGGCCTGGCCGTGACCCTGCTGACCCGGATGCCCGGCGCGCGCCTGGCCTGGCTCCTGGCCGGACTGGTGCCGCTGCTGCTGGGCGCCTGGTGGCGGCTCGACTACCCGGATGACCAGGACGGCAGCCTGGCCATCAGCCCCCAGAAGTGGGAGCTGGAGTACATGATGGGCATCACCTGTGTGTTCGTGGTCAGCGGCCTGTACTTCTACTGGCGCCGCCGCCTCGCCCCGCGGCCCGCCGCCGACAACGCCGATGAGCTGTTTCTGCAGACCCTGTGGGCACTGGCCCTGGCAGCAGCCTTCATCCTCCCGCTGCTGAGTTTCATGCAGCCGTAATTGCGCCCCGCTGCGCCCTCGCCCCGTCCGGCCATGCCCCCGGCCAGGCATAAAAAAGCCCCGAACCGGTCGGGGCTTTTTTCCTGCCTGGGCGCTAGCCACCGGTGGCGGCCGGTCGTTGCCTGCGCGCCGGCAGGGCGGCGGCAAAGGCCATGGCCTCTTCCCGGGTGCCGAAGGTAGCAAGCCGGTCACCCGGCGTGCAGACCTTCCAGGGCCCGTGGTTGACGCTCAAGACCTGATAGCCGTTAATCTGCAGTTTGTTCAGCAGCGGCGTGCTCATGGACACCTCCTTTTTCCTCGGCGAGCCTGGGGCTTGGGCGTTTTACCTTACACCCGCCACACCGCCCGGCGACTGCCGCATGTCGGCGCGCCGGGTCACTTCTTCAGGTTGGCCAGGGGATCGTAGGCCCGCGAGCGATTGCGCCGGTGCTCGGGTTCAGGGCGGTCCAGGGGTGCCCTGGCCGGGCCTACCGGGTCTACCTGGGGGTCGGCCAGGTCTGGCGAATCGGGGTCGAAACCCGGGTCATGATGATTCGAGGCATGCTCGGACGAGCGCGGCCCCGTGGGGTTCTTGGCAGTCATGGGCAGCTCCTGTGCCAGCCTGGAAAAGGCCGGATACAGGGGTTGGATCACGATTCGTGGCCAGGGTGCCGGCGAGCGGACCAGCGGCCAGCGGCAAATTGCATTGTGCTGCCGGGCGTCGCAGGATGGCGCCTGGCCCATAACCGCTCAAAAGGACGTGTTCATGACGATTCGTGCCGTGGTTTTCGATTTTGGTGGCGTGCTGTTCGACTGGAGCCCGCACCACCTGTACCGCCAGCTGATCCCCGACGATGAGCGCCGCCAGTGGTTCCTCGACACCATCTGCACCCAGGCCTGGAATACCCGGCAGGACGCCGGCCGCAGCCTGGCCGAGGCGACCCGCAGCCTGGTGGCCGAGCACCCCGACCATGCCCCCTTGATCGAGGCCTATTACGGGCGCTGGCCGGAGATGCTCAAGGGGCCACTGGATCAGGGCGTAGCCCTGCTGGAAGAACTGCACCAGGCGCAGGTGCCCCTGTTCGGGCTGACCAACTGGTCCCGGGAAACCTTTCCCTATGCCTGGGACAATTACCCGTTTCTGCAGCGCTTTCGCGACATCGTCGTGTCGGGGCAAGAGCGCCAGATCAAGCCGGATGCCGAGATCTATCACACGACCCTGGGGCGCATTCGTGCGCATTTGCCGGGGGTGGCTCCCGAGGAACTGGTGTTCATTGACGACCATGCGCCCAATATCGTCGCCGCAACGGCGCTGGGGTGGCATGCGATTCATCATGTGACGGCGGCTGAGACCCGGCGCCGGCTGGAGGAGTTGGGGGTGGTCCGAGCGCACTGACACCCCGTAGGGGCTGGCTTGCCAGCGAAGGCGCCGGCCAGGGCGATGCATGGCTGTCGCGGGCCTCTTCGCCGGCAGCCGGCGCCTACGCTCGCCCCCCTTTCTCACCCCCTCCTATCGCCATCCGCAATCACCTCCCGCCTGCATATCGCCCTTTGGAATGTCTCCAAAATCAACCCTTTACCGACCGTGAATCCACCGGTCGGAAACCCACAAAATCAATGTGCCATTACCCTGCCAATTCCACCCGCGCTGCTTAACTGCAAAAGCTGCCGAGTAGCGCAGCACCCCATCCACACCCACGGAAGGCAAACGCCATGAGCAATGCATCCCAACATGTGATCTCCCCCTTCGGAGTCGCCATCCAGTCGGCCATCAGCGAAGGCAAGCTGCCGGAGATGAAAGCCCTGCTGGCCAAGCGCGATCCGGCCAGGAACGAACCCAAGGATCTGCACAACGCCTACGAACAGCTGGCCAAGGAAGTCGCCCGCCTGGAACGCCGCTGATCGCGGTTCCCCTGTCATTGAATGGAGGCAAAGCAAATGTCCGGCAACTACTCGCAAGCCGAAGGCCTGTTCCCCCTGAGCTACCGCATCGGCACCTCGCAACCCGGCGCACCCACCCTGATCCTCAACCTGCTGGCCTATACCCCGGAACACAGTGTGCGCGGCACTTCCAGCATCACCCAGGCGGTCAACCCGCCCCTGGACCTGCACAGCGATGTCTGGGGCCAGTACACCTACCTCACCGTCATGCCGCCCAGCACCAGCAAGATCCTCATCACGGCCCAGGGCAACCAGGGCGGCCCGGGGTCGAACTCGGTGATCAACTTCAAGCTGCACCTGGTGGTCAGCGACGACTGGAAGGAAGGCGTGGCCAACTATCAGTACTACAACGGCCACAGCTGGGTGACGGTCAACCAGGTGCCCGCCCACCTGCAGGAAACCGTGCAGTCCAGCACCCTGTCGGCCCCTCTGCACCGCGGCCAGCCCAACCATCCGCTGCCGCCGATCTCGGCGCTGTACGGGGCGCCGATCCACGGTGCCATCGCCAGCGGTGACCTGGCGCAGATGAAGAGCCTGCACAAGGTCGCCACCCAGCAACTGGAACAGCTGCCGCTGATCCGCACCGCACTGGTGGCCGCCAAGGCCGAGATCAGCCAGCAGGAGCGGCGCTGAGCCCGGCCGTCCATCGAACCTGATGTCTTCAAGAAGATAAGGAGTTGCAGCATGACAATCGGACTGTTCCATACCCGCCTCATCGTCGCCAACCCCGTGATCGGTGGGCCGGTGCTGACCCTCGACCTGCTGGTCGATACCCCGAAGAAACGCGTCAGCGGCGTTGCCCGCGTGACCCAGAGCACCTCGCCACCGGTGCAGTTCCATGCCGACGTGTGGGGCGACTACTCGCAGGTCAAGCTCGACCCCTCCAGCGAGGGGCACATCATCCTCAGCCTGGCCGGCAACCCCAGCGGCCCCACCAGCCAGATCGCCGAGACCTTCCATCTGCAGGGCATCCTCGGCCTGGACTGGGCCAGCGGTTTCGCCAGCTACAAGTACCAGTTCCAGGGGCACTGGCACGTGGTGCAACACGCCGCCGTGAGCCCGGCCCCGGTGGAGCAGGCGCAGGCAGCGGACTACGCCAGCCAGGCCGGCCCGGCCGCCGAAGTGCGCCACCCGCTGTATGCCGTGGCGCTGCAGCAGGCCCAGGCCAGCGGCGACCTGGCGCGGCTCAAGGCACTGGTGGCCCAGGGCGAGCAGCAACTGGCCAACGCTGACAACCTGACCCAGGCGGTGCAGCAGTTGAAGGCAGAAATCAGCCGCCTGGAACAGCGCTGACCACCAGCACCCGGGGCCGCCCGCCGCGGCCCCGGGGGCTGCCACAAAACGACCGCGCCATTGCGACACAAGGAAGGCGCGCCTATTTCGATGGGTTGGTGCCGCGCACCGCCGGGTGCGCAAGGAACTCTCATGTCAGACCGTCTCCCCGCCCGCTACCTCAGCGAAACCGACCTCAAGCGCTTTGTCCCGGTGCATGTGGTCTGGGAAATCACCCTCGCCTGCGACCTCAAGTGCCTGCATTGCGGCTCCCGCGCCGGGCATCGGCGCCCGGGCGAACTCAATACCCAGGAATGCCTGTCGGTAATCGATTCGATCGCCGCCCTGGGCACCCGGGAAGTCACCCTGATCGGTGGCGAAGCCTATCTGCGCAAGGACTGGACGCGGCTGATCCAGGCCATCCACGACCACGGCATGTACGTGGCGATCCAGACCGGCGGGCGCAACCTGACCCCGGCCAAGATGCAGGCCGCGGTGGATGCCGGGCTCAATGGCGTCGGCGTCTCTCTGGATGGCCTGGCGCCGCTGCATGACGCGGTGCGCAATGTCCCCGGCTCCTTCGACAAGGCCCTGGATACCCTGCGCCGGGCCAAGCAGGCCGGGCTCAAGGTCAGCGTCAACACGCAGATCGGCGCCGCCACCCTGCCCGACCTGCCGGCCCTGATGGAGCTGATCATCGATGCCGGCGCCAGCCACTGGCAGATCCAGCTGACCGTGGCCATGGGCAATGCGGTGGATCACCCCGAGCTGCTGCTGCAGCCCTACCAGTTGCTGGAGGTGATGCCGCTGCTGGCGCGCCTGTACCGCGAAGGCGCCGAGCGCGGGCTGCTGATGAATGTGGGCAACAACATCGGCTACTACGGCCCCTACGAGCACATGTGGCGCGGCTTCGGCGACGACCGCGTGCACTGGAGCGGCTGCGCCGCCGGGCAGACGGTCCTGGCCCTGGAGGCCGACGGCACGGTCAAGGGCTGCCCGTCCCTGGCCACCGTGGGTTTCTCCGGTGGCAACGTGCGCAGCATGAGCCTGCACGACATCTGGCACTACAGCGAAGGCATCCACTTCGGCCGCCTGCGCTCGGTGGACGACCTGTGGGGCTACTGCCGCACCTGTTACTACAACGATGTCTGCCGCGGCGGCTGCACCTGGACCTCGCACTCTCTGCTGGGCAAGCCGGGGAACAATCCCTACTGCCACTACCGGACCCTGGACCTGGCGAAAAAGGGCCTGCGCGAACGCATCGTCAAGCTCGAAGACGCCGGCCCGGCGTCGTTCTCGGTGGGCCGTTTCGACCTGATCACCGAACGCATCGACACCGGCGAGGCGGTATCGAGCGTCAACGACAGCGGCCAGGTGATCAAGCTGGCCTGGGTCAACCAGGGCCAGGCGTCGCCCGAGGAAGGCCGCATCCCGCCGCGCCTGGCCCTGTGTCGCAGTTGCCTGGAGTACATCCACGCCCATGAAAGCACCTGCCCGCACTGCAACGCCGATGTCGCCGCCGCCGAAGCCCGGCACCAGGAAGACCGGCTGCGCCAGCAGGCGCTGATCAACACCCTGCACCAGTTGCTCGGCACGCCCCAGGAGCAGCCGCGCCTGTAACCCCCGCCCGCACCGCCGCCGCGCCCCCAATGGCGCGGCGACGGTTATATCGCCACGGGCGAGCATGGAAAAACCATCTATAAAAAAACCTCCGCGCAGGGCCGATAGCGGCTTTGCTATGGAAGTTCGTCCACAGGCCCGCGTGCCTGCCCGTTACCTGCGACCGGAGCACAGCATGAAAATCAACCCCTACCTGGTGTTCAACGGCACCTGCAAGGCCGCCTTCACCTTCTATGCCCAATGCCTGAACGGCACCCTGGAAATGATGATGACCTTCGGTGAAAGCCCGGCCCGTGATCACATCTCTGCCGACTGTCACGAACGCATCATGCACACCCGCCTGAGCGTCGGCGACCAGGTGCTGATGGGCTCGGACACCACCCCTGAGCTGCCCTACCTGGGCATCCACGGCTGTTCGATCTCGCTGAACATCGACAACGCCGCCGAAGCCGAACGGGTATTCGCCGCCCTGGCCGAACAGGGCAACGTGCAGATGCCCCTGGAAGCCACCTTCTGGGCCGAGCGCTTCGGCATGCTGGTGGACCGCTTTGGTGTGCCATGGATGGTCAATTGCGAGAAGCGCCCGTAACCCGGCCCACCTGCAAGCCCGGCCCCGGTGCTGTGCAACGCAGCGCCGCACCGCTGCGCCCGCCGGGAAAGATTTTGCGCACTTCATCAAACAGCCACCGCAACCCTGTACTAGGATACGAGGCGACCCTTTGTCGCCCAGAGCAAACAGGAGGTAAATCAACCCTGACCCAAACTCGTTGCTATAAGGCAGCCCCCCTCCACACCTTCACATTCATGGATGAAATGATGAACTCACAAATACTGTTTCCACACATTGGTAAGGTCATCGCCAGCACCGGCAGCCGCAACTTTCCGCGCATGCTGCACGACCTGATACTCACCCAGCTGGCTGTGGACGCCACCCATATCACCCAACTGCGGGCCGACCCGGAACAGGCCATCGGCAGAACCGGCAACACCCTGATGCAGACCCGCCACCCGCTGTACAGCGATGCCCATGCCAGCAATGACCCGCTGCTGCTCACCGGCTTTCCCGAACAACCCGGCGAACCGGCCCCGGGCCCGTCGCTGCAACGCCAGCGCGGCCACGCGGACCCGGCACAACTGCACCTGACCGGGCGCAAGGACTCCTACCACTACGTGCTCTCGGTGTACCGCAGCAGCCAGGACCAGAGCTTTTCCCCCCAGGAACGCCTGCTGCTGGAGGACATCTCGCCGTTGCTGCTGCCCATGGTGGAAAAACACATCAGCGCCCTGCAGCCCCGTGGCGATGCCGCCGAGCAGGACAGTGCCGCCATCGAGGGCCTGGCAAGCCTGCGCCTGCGCTTTGCCGCGCGCCTGGAACAGTCCGGGCTGCGCCTGTCCAACCGCGAGCTGGAGGTCTGTGTCGGGCTGCTGGCCGGGCGCACCGCGCCGCAGCTGGCCGAGCAGCTCAAGCTCAAGGTCAATACCGTCGAAAGCTACTTGAAGCGCGCCGCCATCAAGCTCGGCATCAGTGGCCGGCACTCGCTGCTGCGCTGGATGTACTCGCCCGAGGAACAAGCGCCGCACAGCAGCGAAACCCCGACGGCCTGATCCGGCCTTGGCCCTGTAACCCCCGCCGGCCCCAGCGCCGGCGGTTCGGTCTACGGCCTGTCAATCCCGGGCCAGGGCCTCGATGGGATCCAGGCGCGCGGCGTTGCGCGCTGGAACGAAGCCGAAGACGATGCCGATCAGGGTCGAACAGGCGAACGCGGTAATGATCGACCCCATGGAAAACACCATCTCCCACTCCTTGATGAACAGGGTGAACAGGTAGCCGATGGCGAACGACAGGCTGATGCCGATGGCCCCGCCGATCAGGCAGACCATCACCGCCTCCACCAGGAACTGCTGGCGGATATCCGACTGCCGGGCCCCCACCGCCATGCGGATGCCGATCTCCCGGGTCCTCTCGGTGACCGACACCAGCATGATGTTCATCACCCCGATTCCCCCCACCACCAGGGAAATCACCGCGATCAGCGACAGCAGCAGGGCCAGGGAGCGGCTGGTGCGCTGCACCGTCTGCATGATGCTGTCGAGGTTGTTGGTGAAGAAATCCTTGGTGCCGTGGCGCTGCTCCATCAGCTTCTTCACATGCTCCTCCACCACTTTGCTCGGCTGGCCGTCCTTGATCCGCACGCTGATGCTGTCCAGGTGGCGCTGGCCGAGCACCCGCCCGGCGGCGGTCTCGTAGGGCAGCCAGACGTTCAGCAGGTTGCTGGCGGCGAACATGTTCTTGTTCTCCCGGGTCACGCCGATCACCGTGCACGGCAGGTTGCCCACCAGGATCACCTGCCCCAGCGGGTCGACATCCGGCCCGAACAGGCGGTTGCGGGTGTTGTGGTCGATCACCACCACCTGGGCCTGGCGCCGCGCGTCGTTCTCGCTGAAGGAAATGCCGCTGGCCAGCTTGATGTCGCGAACCTGGAAATACAGGTGGCTGACGCCGTTGACCGTGGCGTTGAGGTCGATGTTGCCGTAGCGCAGCAACAGGCTGCGGCCGACCATGGGCGTGGCACTGTCGACGTAGTACAGCTGGTTCAGGGCCGTCACGTCGGCGGGCATCAGGGTCTGGATCGCCGCCGCCCGGCTGTCGCCGAAACTGGCCCCGGGGAAGATGTCGATGGTGTTGCTGCCAATGGCCTGGATGTCCTTGAGCACGTAGCGCTTGGCGCCCTCGCCGATGGCCACGATGGACACCACCGAGGTGATGCCGATGACGATCCCGAGCATGGTCAGCAGGGTGCGCATACGGTGCGAGACCAGCGCCACCCAGGCCATCACGAAGGCCTCCTTGAACAGCCCCAGGCTGGCCACCAGGCGCCGCGCACCGGCGGGCCGCACGCTGACCGGTGGCTCGCTCGGCGCCTCGTCCGCCGGGCGCGGGTTGGCCCGGTCGCTGACGATCTCGCCGTCGCGCACTTCGATGATGCGCTGGGCGTTGGCCGCCACCTTGGGGTCGTGGGTGACGATGATCACCGTGTGCCCCAGGCCGTGCAGTTCCTGGAGGATGTTCATCACCTCCTTGCCGCTGGCGGTGTCCAGGGCACCGGTGGGTTCGTCGGCGAGTATCACTTCGCCGCCGTTCATCAGCGCCCGGGCGATGCTCACTCGCTGCTGCTGGCCGCCGGAGAGCTGGCTGGGCCGGTGGCCCAGGTGCCCGGACAAACCCAGGCGCGCCAGCAGTTCCCGGGCCCGGCCATGGCGCCTGACTTGCGGGGTACCGGCGTAGATCGCCGGCATCTCGACGTTGTGCATGGCGCTCAGGTGCGGCAGCAAGTGGTAGCGCTGGAAGATGAAGCCGAAGTAGTCGCGGCGCAGTTCCGCCAGGGCCTGGTCGTCGAGGTCGCGGGTTTCCCGGCCGTTGACCTTGTAGCTGCCGGCGGTGGCGTAGTCCAGGCAGCCGAGGATGTTCATCAGGGTCGACTTGCCCGACCCCGAGGCCCCGGTGATCGCCACCATTTCCCCGGCCTGGATGCTCAGGTCGATGTGCTTGAGGGCCAGGAACTCCCGATCCCCGGCGGTGAAGCTGCGGCTGATGCCGGTGAGGTGCAGCAGGGGCTCGCTCATGCTCAGGCCCCTGCCGTGCCGGGCAGCGGATCACCAATCACCACCCGGTCACCCTCCGCCAGGCCGTCCTTGATCTGCACCTTGACGTTGTTGTTGATCCCGGTGCTGACGTTGCGCGCCTGGGCATGGCCCTTGGCGTCCAGCACCCGCACCGCGAAGCTGCCGTCGGCATTGCGCGGGCCCAGGGCCGCCACCGGTACCATCAGCACGTCCTTGGCGGTATCCAGCACGATGCGCACCTGGGCAGTCATGGAAATGCGCAGCCGATGGTCCGGGTTGGGCACGTCGAACAGCGCGTTGTAGAACACCGCGGTGTTCTGCTTGGGGGTGCCGGCGGTCTGGGTTTCGAGAAAGTTCTGCGGCGCCGGCTCAGTGCCCCGCAGTTTGGCGTAGTAGCGTTTTTCCGCCTCGCCGAGGATGGTGAAGTACACCTGTTGGCCGGGGGCGATATGGATCACATCGGCCTCCGAAACCTGGGCCTTGACGGTCATGGTGTCCAGGTCCGCCAGTTTGAGCAGCACCGGCGCCAGCTGGTTGGCGATCACCGTCTGGCCTTCCTGGGTCACCACCCCCACCACATCGCCATCGATCGGCGCGACGATGCGGGTGTAGGCCAGGTTGACCTTGGCGGTGTCGATCTGGATGTGCGCGCTCTTGATCTGCGCGTCCAGGGACAGCAGGTTGGCCCGCTGCACCTCGTAGTTGGATTCGGCGGTCTCGTAATCCTGCTGGGAAATCGAGGCGTCGGACTGCAAGTCACGGTAGCGCTCGTAGATGGCCTTGGTTTCCTTGAGCTGGGCCGCAGTGGCGCGGCGCTTGGCCTGCAGGTTCTCCTCGTCCACCTGGGCCTGGCGCAGGGTGTTCTGCAGCACCAGCGGGTCGATTTCCGCCAGCCACTGGCCCTTTTTCACCTTGTCCCCGACCTTGACCTTGAGCGACTTCAACTGCCCGGAGACCTGGGCCCCGACATCCACCTGCTTGATGCCTTCGAGCAGGCCCGAGGCCAGGACCGCGTTCTCGATATCCCCCCGTTCGACCTTGGCGGTCAGGTACTGCGGCGGCTCCGCCGGCGCCTGCACCGTATAGAAAATCAACCCGGCCACAACCACCAGCAACAGCCCCATACCGATTTTGCGAAACTTCGACTTTTCCATAGATGACCACAAGTCCGTTGAGGGCGGGCTGCACCGGCCAGCGGCGAGCCCCCTTACAGAACACCGTGCTGCCGTAGTGAGCGGTGTTCCAGATGAATGAAACCGGGTGTCCAGGCGCCGGCAGGGCCAGCGCCTGTGTTGCCCCGCGCCCTATGACATGACCTCCCCCTGGGGCAGCGCCAGGCCGTCATGCCACCAGGCCGCCAGGTGGTAGACGTTGGGCACCTTGAGCAGGCTGAAGTGGTTGCCCGGGCCGTACCACACCTGCAGGTGCGCAGCCTGCCGGCGCCAGCCCTGGACCATCCCCTGCTGCTCCCGGCGGTTGCCGGCGGCGTCCAGGCTCGGGTCACCCGCCAGCACCAGGCGCACCTTGCCCTGGTACGGGCGCAGAGGCTGGTAGCGGGTGCGCAGGGCGCTGGCGAAGGTTCGCGCCGGGCCGTGCATGGCCCGCGGGTCGGCGCGCGGGGACAACAGCCCGACCCGTACCATGCCGGCATGCAGCAGGTGCATCTGCATGCCATCGTCCTCGGCGGCGAAGCGCTCGGGGTCGATGCCCATGTCCTGGCCTGCAGCCAGTTGCATGGATTCGATCAAGCGCCACAGCGCCGCGGTGGTGGTATAGGGCCGCCCTAGCGCGCCATTGCCTCCGGGAGCCTCACTGTCGATCAGGGTCAGCGACACCACTTCGCGACCGGCGGCCTGCAAGGCCCCGGCCATCTCGAATGCCACCCAGCCGCCGAAGGAATGGCCGATCAGGTGCAGCGGCCCGTCGGGGTACTCGGCGGTGATGGCCTCCAGGTAATGCCGGGCCGCCACTTCGACCTGGCCATGGGGCACCCCGCAGCCGTCCAGGCCCCGGGCCTGCAGGCCGAGGATCGGCCATTCGGCCCCTAGGGCCTCGCTCAGGCCGATAAAGCCGGTGATGCTGTCACCGGCCCCGGGCACGCAGAAGATCGGCGTGTGCCCGGGGCGCCCGCTCTGGATCCGCAGCAAGGGCTGGTGCGGCACAGCGCTCACCGCGCCCTTGGCCCTGGCCGCCGCCAGGGCCTGGCCCAGGGCATGCCCCAGGGCCTGGATATGCGGCGCCTTCATCATGCTCAGGTGGTCCCCGGGTACGCTGATGCAGTGCAGTTCGCCCGCCGGCAGGATCTCGCCCCAGCCCAGGGTCGGGCTGCGCCGGGACAGCTCGGTGGGCCGTTCGGCGGCGCAGAACAGATGCACCGGCATGCCCAGGGGATGGACCCGGTAATGGGCCAGGGCATGGCCGTGGGCGACCTCGCGGTCCAGGTAATGGCCGAGCGCTTGCGGCGGCGCCGTGGCCAGTTGCTCGAACAGCAGCCCCTGGTCGCGGCAGCGTTGCAGCAGGTCGGCAAAGTCCAGTGGCTCCAGCAGCGCCTCCAGTTGTTCCAGGTGCGCCAGGGGCTGCACCCCGGCCGCGCCCTGGGCGCTCCAGTAGGCGCGGCACTGCAACAGCAGGTGGCGCTTGTGCGCGTGCTCGCCAGACCAGCGAGCCTTGCCCTGGTCGGTCAGGCGCGGCACGTAGCTGTCGATCAGGCCGAGGAACTCCACCTCCTGGTCCAGGCCCAGCAACTGCTGGGCGATCTCATAGGCCAGGACCCCACCGAAGGACCAGCCGGCCAGGCGATACGGCCCCTGCGGCTGGGCCTTGCGCATCACGTCAAGCAAGCGTGTGGCCAGGCATTCCAGGGTGCGCAACTGCGGCTCGCCGACCGCCACGCCGGGCAGGCCGTAGATCGGGAAATCGCCTTCCAGGTGCTGGCCCAGGGCCGGGAAATACACGTCCAGCCCGGTGAACTCATGGACCAGGAACAGCGCCGGGCCACTGCCGCCGGTGCGCACCGGGATCAGCTCGGTGGAGCGCGGCGCGGCCGTGCGCTCGCTCAACAGGCGCGCCATGGCCGCCACCGTGGCGTGCTGGAACAGCTCCGCCAGGGTCACGTCGAACGCCGCCTGTTGCAGGCGGTTGAGCAACTGGATGGCCGAGAGCGAATGCCCGCCCTGTTCGAAGAAGTGGTCGTGGCGCCCTACTTGCTCGAGCTTCAGCACCGCCGCCCAATGCCCGGCCAGGGCCTGCTCCAGCGCGCCCTGGGGCGCGGCATAGGCCTGGGCGAGCTGGGCCGCGCTGCCGGGCGCCGGCAGCGCACGGCGGTCCAGCTTACCGTTGCGGGTCAGGGGCAAGGCCTGCAAGTGCACATAGGCCAGGGGCACCATGTAGTCCGGCAACTGCTGTTGCAGGTGGCTGCGCAGTTGCTCGGCATCCGGCGCCGGGGTGTGCTCGTGCAGGGTGTAGTAGGCCACCAGGCGCTTGTCCCCGGGGCTGTCTTCACGCACCACGACCGCGCCGTCCCGCAGGCCGGGGAAGCGGGCCAACTGCGCCTGGATTTCCCCGGGTTCGATGCGCAGGCCGCGGATCTTCACCTGCTCGTCATTGCGCCCGATGCATTCCAGAAGACCATTTTCCAGCCAGCGGCCCAGGTCGCCGGTGCGGTACATCAGGGCCAGCGCAGCGGTGCCGTGGGTTTGCTGGTGAAACGGGTCGATGAGGAACTTCTGCGCCGACAGGTCCGGACGGTTGAGGTAGCCCAGGGCCACGCCATCACCCCCGATGTACAGCTCCCCCACCACCCCCACCGGCAGCGGCTGGCCCAGGGCATCGAGCACGTACACCCGGGTGTTGGACAGCGGCCGGCCAATGGGCACGCTGTCGGCATCCGCCGCCAGCTCACCGGGCTCATGGGTCACGGCAAAGGTGGTGGTCTCGGTGGGCCCGTAGCCGTTGACCAGGCGCAAGTGCGGCAGCTCGGCCTGGATCCGCCGGAAGGCCGTGGCATCCGCCCGTTCGCCGCCACAGAGCAGCATGCGCAGCCCCTTGAAGGCCTGGGGAACCAGTTGCACGTACTGGTTGAACAGGCTGGTGGTGAGGAACAGCAGGCTGACCCCGGTGCGTTCCAGCAGCGAGCCGAAGGCGTGCGGGTCCAGCAATGTCGCGTGGTCCACCACCACGACCCGGCCACCGTTGAGCAGCGGCCCCCAGACCTCCAGGGTGCTGGCGTCGAAGGCCGGGTTGGAGGCGAAGGCCACCCGGTCCTCGGGGTTGAAATCGGCATAGCCGTTGTTGATCACCAGCCGGGTGATGGCCCGGTGCGGCACCCGCACGCCCTTGGGCGCTCCAGTGGAACCGGAGGTGTACATGACGTAGGCCACCGCCTCGGACGACAACGCCAGGTTCGGGTTGTGCCCGGCCAGCCGGTCGAAGCGCAGACGGTCCAGGTCGACCCGTTGCACCGCGGCTTCCAGCACCCGCTCGCTGTGGCTGAGCAGCACCGGCGCCCCGCTGTCGGCCAGCATGAACCCCAGGCGCTCGGCCGGGGCATTGACGTCCAGCGGTACATAGGCGGCGCCGCACTTGCTCACCGCCAGTTGGCTCACCAGCAGGTCCAGGGAGCGCGGCAGCAGCAGCGCCACATGATCCCCGGGCTGCACCCCCAGTTGCAGCAGATGCTGGGCCAGTTGGTTGGCCCGGGTGTTGAGCTGGATATAGCTGAGCTGTTCGGCGCCCTGCACCGCTGCCACCTGCTGCGGCCGGGCCAGCACCTGCTCCTCGAAACACTGGTGCAGGACCTGCTCGCGCGGGTAGTCGCGCACCGTGTCGTTGAAGCCCTCCAGTACCTGCCGGCGCTCGGCCTGCGGCAGCACCGGCACCTGGCCGATGGTCTGTTCCGGTTGCTGCTCCAGGGCCAGCAGCAGCTGTTCCAGGGTGCCGTGCAGGTAGTCGCAAATGCGCCGGGCATCGATCCCGGCGGCCACGGCGGTGAGCATGAAGCCGTCCCCCAGGTCGTCGATGCTCAGGGTCAGCGGGTAGTTGCTGCGCTCCTGGGCATTGAGCAACTGCATGCCCTCCCAGGCACTGTCGGCCTGCCCCGCCTGGTTTGCCGCCGGGGCACTGTGGCGGTAGTTGAGCAGGCTGCTGAACAACGGTGTACCCGGCTCCACCCCACTGCAACGCTGGACCAGGGCCAGCGGCGCCTGTTCGTGGCCAAGCAGCTGCGCCAGCCGCTCATGGGTGGCCAGCAGGGCCTCGCGCACCGGCAACTCGCCCAGATCGACCCGCAGCGGCAAGGTGTTGATGAACACTCCCAGGGCCCGTTCGGCGCCCTCGCCGCCCTGCATCCGCCCCAGCAGCACGGTGCCGAACACCACCTGCTGCTGCCCCGCCAGGCTGCCCAGCACCCGGCCCCAGGCCAGGTGCATCAGGCTTGCGGCACTGACCCCCAGTTGCCGCGCCTGCAAGCGCAGGCGCCGGCTCAGCAGGCGGTCCAGGGGCTGGCGCGCTTCGCTGAGTTCGGCGCTGCCTCCCGGTACTTCCTGCAGGCCCAGCGGCAGGGTCGGCTGGTCGATATCGCCGAGCATCTGGCGGAAGAACGCCTCATGCTCGGCCTCGCCGATGCCCAGGCGCGCCTGGGCCACGTAGTTGCGGTACGGCACCGCTTCCCCCAGGCGCTGCCGCTGGCCCAGGAGGAAGGCTTGCAGTTCGTGCTGCAGCACCTCCAGGGCCACGTGGTCCATCACCAGGTGATGGAACAGCAGCAGGGCCACCACTCGCTGGTTCACCGGGTCGGCGGCATGCACCAGGCGCAGCAGCGGCGCCTGGGCGATGTCCAGGCGGTAGCGACGGCTGTCGAAGCGCGCCTGCAACTGGCCCAGCACCTCGCCGTCGCCAGGCTCCAGGGCGATCTCTTCGCAGCACAGCGGCGCCTGGCGCCAGACCACTTGCAGCGGCTGCTCCAGGCCTTCCCAGAGCACCGCGCTGCGCAGGATGTCATTGCGTTCGATCACCCCCTGCAAGGCCTGGGCGAAGGCCTGCAAGCGCTCGGTGCTGGCAAAGGCGAACTGCGCCTGCAACACGTAGGGGTCACCCGCTCCAGCCGCCAGATGGTGGAACAGGATGCCGGCCTGCAACGGCGCCAGCGGGTAGATGTCCTGCACATTGGCGGTACCGCCGGGCACCGTGGCCACCACCCGGTCGATGGCGGCCTGATCCAGTGCCAGCAGCGGCAGCAGGTCCGGGGTGATGCGCGGGCAGTCGCGGTAGATCAGGTTGGCCGGTACCTGCACCTCGCGACCGCGGCCCACGGCAGCGGCCAGGGCCGCCAGGGTCGGCTGGCCGAACAGCACCCGCACATCCGCCGAGAGCCCGGCCCGGCGCATGCGGCCGATCAGGCTCACCGCCAGCAGCGAATGGCCGCCCAGTTCGAAGAAGTGGTCGTGGCGCCCCACCCGCTCGACCTTGAGCAGTTCGGCCCAGAGTTGCGCCAGGAGGATCTCGGTGTCGCCCACCGGGGCCTCGTACTCGCGCACCTGGGCCGCCTCCAGCCCCGGGGCCGGCAGGGCCTTGCGTTCCAGCTTGCCATTGGGGCTCAGGGGCAGCGCCGCCAGGTGCACGAACAGCGCCGGCACCATGAACTCCGGCAGGTGTTCCAGCAGCGCCCGGCGCAGTTGTTCCACCGCCAAGGCCGGCTGCCCGGCAACGGTGGTGTAGTAGGCCACCAGGCGCTGGTCGCCCGGCACATCTTCCCGGGCCAGCACCACCGCTTCCTTGACCCCTTCGAGCTGGGTCAGGCGCGCCTGGATTTCCCCCAGCTCGATGCGCAGGCCGCGGATCTTCACCTGGTCGTCGTTGCGCCCCAGGTACTCGATAGTGCCGTCGGCCAGGTAGCGGGCCAGGTCGCCGGTGCGGTACAGGCGCGCGCCCGGTTCCTGGCTGAACGGGTCCTTGAGGAAGCGTTCGGCGCTCAGTTGTTCGCGGTTCAGGTAACCCCGGGCCACCTGCACCCCGCCGATGTACAGCTCGCCCACCACCCCCAGGGGCACCGGTTGCATCTGCCCGTCCAGCAGGTAGATGCGGGTATTGGCGATGGGCTTGCCGATGGGGGTGTTGTCCGGGGTCTGTGCCAGCGGGCCGGCACAATCCCAGGCGGTGACGTCCACCGCCGCTTCCGTGGGGCCGTAGAGGTTGTGCAGCGCCACCTGCGGCAACTGCTGCTTGAAGCGCCGCACCAGGCTGCCCGGCAGCGCCTCGCCGCTGCACATCACCTGGCGCAGGCCGGCGCATTCGCGGGTGTCGCCATAGGCCAGGAATACATCGAGCATCGAGGGCACGAAGTGCAAGGTGCTGATGCGTTCATCACGGATCACCTGGCGCAGGTAGGCCGGGTCCTTGTGCCCATCGGGGCGCGCCATCACCAGCCGTGCGCCGGTGAACAACGGCCAGAAGAACTCCCAGACCGAGACGTCGAAACTGAACGGGGTCTTCTGCAATACCGCGTCCTCGGCAGTGAGACGGTACTGCTCCTGCATCCACAGCAGGCGGTTGACCACGGCCCGGTGCTCGTTCATCGCGCCCTTGGGCCGGCCGGTGGAACCGGAGGTGTAGATCACATAGGCCAGGTGGCTCGGGGTCAGGCCGTTGAGCCGCGGGTTGACCCGGGGCTGGCGGTGCCATTGCGGCTGGTCGAGATCCACCAGGGGCAGCGCCAGGTTGCCCAGCAGCGGCCGGGTCGCGCTATCGGCCAGCAGCGCCAGGGGCGCGCTGTCGTCGAGCATGTAGGCAATGCGTTCGGCGGGGTAGCCCGGGTCGATGGGCACGTAGGCGCCGCCGGCCTTGAGGATGCCCAGCAGGCCCACCACCATGGACAGCCCGCGCTCGACGCAGATCGCCACCCGGCTGTCGGGGCCGACGCCCAGGTGCAGCAGGTGCCCGGCCAGCTGGTTGGCCTGCTGGTTGAGCTCGCGGTAGCTCAACTGCTGCTCGCCGGCCTGCACGGCGATGGCCTCGGGGCGGCGCAGCACCTGGGTCTCGAACAGCCCGTGCAAGGTCTGTTCCAGGGGGTAGTCGCGGGCGGTGGCATTGAAGCCGTGCAGCAGCTGTTCGCGCTCGGCGGCATCCAGCAGCGGCACCTGTGCCAGCAGCATCTGTTCATCGGCCACCATGGCCTGCAGCACCCGCTGCAGGTAGCCGGCATACCGCAGCATGGTGGTTTCATCGAACAGCGCCGTGGCGTATTCCAGGCTGCCTTCGATGCGGTCCTGCACCTCCCCCAGGCTCAGGGACAGGTCGAACTTGGCGAAGTGGCTGGCCTCGTGGATGCCCTCCAGTTGCAGGTCCCCCAGCTCCAGCTGCGGGCCGTCGCCGTTCTGCCAGGTGAACAGGGTCTGGAACAGCGGGCTGTGGGACAGGCTGCGCAACGGCCGCAGGATCTCCACCACCTGCTCGAACGGCAGGTGCTGGTGAGCCTGGGCCTCCAGGGTGCGGGCGCGGACCTGGGCCAGCAGCGCCTGGACCCGGGGCGCCGCCTCCAGGTCCAGGCGCAGGGCCAGGGTGTTGACGAACAGCCCGATCAACCCTTCCACCTCGGCGCGCATGCGGTTGGCCACCGGGGTGCCGATCACCACCTCGGCCTGCCCCGAGAGCCGCCCCAGCAGCAGCGCCCAGGCGCCCATCAGGGTCATGTACAAGGTGGTGCCATGGCGCTGGCTCAGGGCTCGCAGGCCGGCGGTCAATTGCGCATCCAGGCGCACCTCGACGCTGCTGCCGGCGTAGTCCTGCTGGGCCGGCCGTGGCCGGTCGGTGGGCAGCATGAGCAACGGCGGCGCCCCCTCCAGGGCCTGGCGCCAGTACTGCGCCTGCTGCTCCAGCACCGCGCCACTGAGCCAGTGCCGCTGCCAGTGGGCAAAGTCGCTGTACTGCACCGCCAGCGGCGCCAGGGGATCGGGCAGGCCACGACTGAAGGCCTGGTACAGCGCCACCAGTTCCCGGGTCAGCACGCCCATGGACCAGCCGTCGCTGACGATATGGTGCAGGGTCAGCAACAGCACATGGTGGTCGTCCGCCAGGCTGACCAGGCGCCCGCGGATCAGCGGCCCGCGTTGCAGGTCGAACGGCGCCGAGGCCTCGCCCTGCACCAGGGCCTGCAAGGCGTCGCTGGCCTGGGGGTGGCCCCGCAGGTTTTCCAGCAGCAGCTCCAGCCCGGATTCGGCCGGGGCGATCAGCACCTGGGCTTCGTCACCGTACTGGGCAAAGCGGCTGCGCAGGGTTTCATGGCGCGCGACGATGCGCTCCAGGGCCTGCTGCAGGGCCGCGCCGTCCAGTGGCCCACGCAGGCGCAGGCCGATGGGAATGTTGTAGGCGGTGTTGGCCCCTTCCATCTGCGCCAGGAACCACAGGCGCTGCTGGGCGAAGGACAGCGCCAGCGGCTGGTTGCGCGGCGCCGGCAGCAGATCCGGCAGGCTGCTGCGCTCGGCCCGGGCCAGGGCCGCGGCCACGGCGCACAGTTCGGCATTGGCGAACAGCTCGCCCAGGGCCAGCTCCACCCCCAGGCGCTGCCGCACCTGGGACAGCATGCGCATGGCCAGCAGCGAATGGCCGCCCAGTTCGAAGAAGTGATCGTGGCGCCCTACCCGCTCGACCTGCAGCAGCTCGCTCCAGATCTGCGCCAGGGCGATCTCGCTGTCGCCCTCGGGGGCCACATAGTCCCGGCTCAGCAGCGCCTCCAGCGGCGGTTGCGGCAACGCCCGGCGGTCGAGCTTGCCGTTGGCGGTCAGGGGCAAGGCAGCGAGGTGCACATAGGCCGCCGGCACCATGTACTCCGGCAGTTGCTCCAGCAGGCGCCTGCGCAGCTCGGCCGGGCTCGGCTCGGCGCCGGGGGTTGCACTGAAATAGGCCACCAGCCGGGTCTGCCCCGGCTGGTCTTCCCGGGCCAGCAGCACCGCCTCGCGGATGCCCGGAAGGCGGTTGAGGCAGGTCTCGATCTCCCCCAGCTCGATGCGCACGCCACGCACCTTCACCTGGTCGTCGTTGCGCCCCAGGTAGTCGATGCGCCCGTCCGCCCACCAGCGCGCCAGGTCGCCGCTGCGGTACATGCGTGCGCCCGGCACGGTGCTGAAGGGGTCTTCAAGAAAGCGTTCGGCCGTCAGCTCCGGGCGGTTGAGGTAACCCCGGGCCACCCCGGCGCCGCCCACATACAGCTCACCGGCGACGCCGATGGGCACCGGCCGCTGCTGCGGGTCCAGCAGGTAGATCCGTGCATTGGCGATGGGCCGGCCGATGTCCAGGGGCCCGCCGGCCAGCAGCCGCCCGGAGCTGGCCACCACCGTGGTTTCGGTGGGGCCGTAGTTGTTGACCACGGCAAAGCTCGGCTCCTGGCTGAACTGGCGCAGGCGGTCGCCGCCGATCAGCAGGGTGCGCAAGGTCGGGTGGCCCAGGCCCTGGCTGAAGGCGTATTCGGCCACCGGGGTCGGCAGAAAGCTCAGGTCCAGGGGCTGGGCCTGCCACCAGTGCAGCAGTTGGTCGAGGTCCTGGTGGCCGATACCGGCCGGCGGCAGGTGCAGGGTGGCGCCGCCGCAGAGCGTCGGCCAGAGTTCCCAGGCCATGGCGTCGAAGCCGAAACCGGCGACGCTGGAGGCATGTCGCCCCGGCCCCAGGTCGAAGGCCTGGCAATGCCAGTCCAGCAGGTTTTCCAGGCTGGCATGCTCCACCATCACGCCCTTGGGCAGGCCGGTGGAACCGGAGGTGTAGATCACATAGGCCAGGTGCGCGCAGCTCATGCCCGGCACCTGCAGGTTGCCCTCGGGCCGGGCCTGCCACTCGGGCTGGTCGAGGTCCACCCGGGCCATGGCCGGTTGGCCCACCAGGGCCCGGGTGCTGCCCTGCACCAGCAGCGCCAGCGGCGCGCTGTCCTGCAGCAGGTAGGCGATGCGTTCCGCGGGGTGACCCGGGTCGATGGGCACATAGGCGCCACCGGCCTTGAGAATCCCCAGCAGGCCGATCACCATCCCCGGCCCGCGCTCGACGCAGATCGCCACCCGCTGATCCGGGCCCACCCCCAGCGCCCGCAAGTGCCAGGCCAGTTGGTTGGCCCGGGCATTCAACTGGCCATAGCTCAGGCGCTGCGCGCCCACCTGCAGGGCCGTGGCCTCGGGCTGCCGAGCGGCAAAGGCCTCGAAGCGCTGGGCCAGGGTCCGGCCCCGTGGGTAGTCCACGGCGCTGGCGTTGAAATCCTCCAGCAGTTGCCGGCGCTCGGTCTCATCCAGCCACTGCACCTGGGCCAGGCATTGCTGATCGTCGGCCACCATGGCCCGCAGCACCTGCACCAGGTAGGCGGCATAGCGCTGCACCGTGGCCTCATCGAACAGCGCGGTGGCGTAGTCCAGGGTTCCGCGGATCTGCCCCTGGCTTTCTCCCAGGCTCAGGGTCAGGTCGAACTTGGCCACCGCGCTGGCCCCGGCCACACCTTCGAGTTTCAGGTCCCCCAGTTGCAGGTCCTGGGCGAAGTTGTCGACCCAGGTCAGCACCACCTGGAACAGCGGGCTGTAGGACAGGCTGCGCTGGGGCCGGACGATTTCCACCACCTGCTCGAACGGCAGGTCCTGGTGCGCCTGGGCCTCCAGGCTGCGGGCGCGGACCTGGGCCAGCAGCCCGCTCACGCTCTGCCCCGGGTCCAGGTCCAGGCGCAGGGCCAGGGTGTTGACGAAGAGCCCGATCAGCCCTTCCACCTCGGCGCGCATGCGGTTGGCCACCGGGCTGCCGATCAGCAGATCGTCCTGCCCCGAAAGGCGGCTCAGCAGCAGCCCCCAGCCGGCCAGCAGGGTCATGTAGAGGGTGCAGCCATGGCGCTGGCTCAGGGCCTTGAGCTGGTCGCTCAGGGCCCGGTCCAGCAGCAGCTCGATGCTGCCACCGCTGAAATCCTGCTGCTGCGGCCGCGGCCGGTCGGTGGGCAGCATCAGCAGGCTGGGCGCGCCGGCCAGGGCCTGGCGCCAGTAGTCGCTCTGCTGCTGCAGCACCTCGCCGCTGAGCCAGCGCCGTTGCCACAGGGCAAAGTCGCTGTACTGCACCGCCAGCGGCGCCAAGGGATCGGGCCGGCCCTGGCTGAAGGCCTCGTACAGGGCCACCAGCTCCCGGGTCAGCACGCCCATGGACCAACCATCGGCAACGATGTGGTGCAGGGTCAGGAGCAGCACATGGTGATCGTCCGCCAGGGCCAGCAGGCGCGCGCGGATCACCGGCCCCTGCTCCAGGTCGAAGGCCTGGGCGGCTTCGGCACGCACCCGCCCGGCCAGGGTCAGCGGCGCCTGGCGCAGGTCTTCCTCGTGCAGTTCCAGAGCGCTGTCCAGGGGCCCGATCAGCACCTGGGGCTGGTCCTCTACGCGCACGAAACGGCTGCGCAAGGTGGCGTGGCGGCTGACGATGGCCTGCAGCGCCTGGCGCAGCGCCGAGCGATCGAGCTGCCCGCGCAGGCCCAGGCCGATGGGAATGTTGTAGGCGCTGGCGGCACCGTCCATCTGCGCCAGGAACCACAGGCGCTGCTGGGCGAAGGACAGCGGCAGGTCGTGATCCTGCACCGCCGGGAAGATCTCCGGCAGATGGCTGCGCCCGGCGCGCTCCAGCACCGCGGCCACCGCGCTCAGCTCGGCATTGGCGAACAGCTCGCCCAGGGCCAGTTCCACCCCCAGGCGCTGGCGTACCTGGGACACCATGCGCATGGCCAGCAGCGAATGGCCGCCCAGCTCGAAAAAGTGATCCTGGCGCCCGACCCGCGGCAGGTGCAGCACCTCCTGCCAGATCGCGGCCAGGGTGGTTTCGGTGGCGCCTTGCGGGGCCTGGTATTCACGGCCAAACAGCGCCGCCTGATCCGGCGCCGGCAGGGCCTTGCGGTCGAGCTTGCCGTTGGCGGTCAGGGGCAAGGCGTCGAGCCGTACATAAGCCACCGGCACCATGTAGTCAGGCAACTGCGCCAGCAGGTGGGCGCGCAACTGCGCCACGTCCAGGGCGACGTCCTGCTGCTGGGTGAAATAGGCC
The DNA here is from genome assembly GCF_900116505.1 of Pseudomonas sp. NFPP25. NCBI lineage: Bacteria > Pseudomonadati > Pseudomonadota > Gammaproteobacteria > Pseudomonadales > Pseudomonadaceae > Pseudomonas > Pseudomonas sp. NFPP25. The sequence goes on from NZ_FPBG01000008.1 coordinate 215,301, forward strand.
ACCAGCCGCGGGTTGCCCGGCTGATCCTCGCGGGCCAGCAGCACGGCTTCCTGGATACCGGGGAACTGGCAGAGGCGGGTCTCGATTTCCCCCAGCTCGATGCGCACGCCGCGGATCTTCACCTGATCGTCGTTGCGCCCCAGGTAGTCGATGCGTCCGTCCGCCAGCCAGCGCGCCAGGTCGCCGCTGCGGTACATGCGCGCCCCAGGCTGGTCGCTGAAGGGATCGTCGAGAAAGCGTTCGGCGGTCAATTGCGGGCGGTTGAGGTACCCCCGGGCCACTCCGGCGCCGCCCACATACAGCTCACCGGCGACGCCGATGGGCACCGGGCGCTGCTGGGAATCCAGCAGGTAAATGCGCGCGTTGGCCACCGGCCGGCCGATGTCCAGCTCGCCACCGGCGTGGATCGGCCCGAAACTGGCCACCACCGTGGCTTCGGTGGGGCCGTAGTTGTTGATCAGGGCAAAGCCCTGGTCGTGGCTGAACTGGCGCAGGCGGTCGCCGCCGATCAGCAGGGTGCGCAGGCTCGGGTGGCCCTGCTCCTGGCTGAAGGCGTACTCGGCCACCGGGGTCGGCAGGAAGCTCACGTCCAGGGGCTGGGCACGCCACCAGGCGAGCAACGCATCCAGGTCCTCGCTGCCGTCCTGGGCCGGTGCCAGGTGCAGGGTCGCGCCCACACACAGCGCCGGCCAGACCTCCCAGGCCATGGCATCGAAACCGAAGCCGGCCAGGCACGAGGCCTGGCTGCCGGGACGCAGGTCGAAGGCCTGGCAGTGCCAGTCCACCAGGTTGCCCAGGGTCCGGTGCTCCACCATCACCCCCTTGGGCAGGCCGGTGGAGCCGGAGGTGTAGATCACATAGGCCAGGTTGGCCGCGCTCAGCCCCGGTACCTGGGCATTGTCCGCCGTCTGATCGAGCCACAACCGCTGGTTGAGTTCGATCACCGGCACCGCCAGGGCCGGCAGGCGCCCCAGCAGCTCGGCCTGGGTCAGCACCGCCCGCGGGCCGCAGTCCTGGAGCAGGTAGTTCAGACGCTCGGCCGGGTGGGCCGGGTCGATGGGCACATAGCAGGCCCCGGCCTTGAGAATCGCCAATAGGCCCACCACCGTTTCCAGGCTGCGCCGGGCAACGATGGCCACCCGGTCATCGGGCTGCACCCCCAGCCCGCGCAGTTGCCGGGCCAGGACATTGGCCTGTCGGTTGAGCTCGGCATAGCTCAGCGAGCGGCCCTGGTAGCAGGCCGCCAGGGCGTCTGGGGTGCGCTGCGCCTGGGCCTCGATGCGGCCATGGATAGCCTGCCCCCGGGGGTAGTCCACCGCGCTGCGGTTGAAGCCTTCCAGCACCTGCTCGCGCTCCGCCACCGGCAGGATCGGCAACTGCTCCAGGGCCAGTTGCGGCGTCTGCTCCAGGGCCTGGGCCAGGTTCTCCAGGGTGCACAGCAGGTAGCCGAGGATGCGCCGCGGGTCGACCTGGGTGCTGGCCAGCAGGGTCAGGCTGAAATCCTGCCCGAGGTCGTCGACGCTCAGGGTCAGGGGGTAGTTGGTGCGCTCCTCGGAGCTCAAGGTGCTGATCCCGGCCCAGGCGGCCTGGGCCGCGGCACTGGCCCCGGCAGCACTGTGCCGGTAGTTGAGCAAGGCGCTGAACAGCGGGGTCGGTGCGCTCACGCCGCTGCAACGCTGGGCCAGGGCCAGGGCCGCGTGTTCGTGGCGCAGCAAGGTGGTGAGCCGGGCGTGGGTGGCCTTGAGGGCCTCGCCCAGGCCCTGGCTGTCCACATCCAGGCGAAACGGCAAGGTGTTGATGAAGATCCCCAGGGCCCGCTCGGTGGCTTCGGCGCCTTGCAGGCGGCCCATCAGCACAGTGCCGAACACCACCTTGTGCTTGCCCGCCAGGGTGCCCAGCACCCGGCCCCAGGCCAGGTGGAACAGGCTGGCCGCGCTGACCCCGGCCAGCCGGGCCCGGGTCCGCAGGCGCTGGCTCAACTCGGTTGGCAGGGCCTGGGTGCATTCCTCGATGGCCCGGCCATCGCCCTGCACATCCTGCAGGCCGTAAGGCAGGGTCGGCTCGTCGATATCGCCGAGCATCTGGCGGAAGAACGCTTCGTGCTCCTGTTCGCTGATGCCCAGCCGCGCCTGGGCCACGTAGTTGCGAAACGGCATGGCCGGCCCCAGGCGCTCGGCCTGCCCGGTGAGGAAGGCCTGCATCTCGTGGCGCACCACATCCAGGGCGCTGTGGTCCAGGGCCATGTGGTGGAACAGCAGCATGGCGACGATGCGCTGCCCGGCTTCATCCCGGGCATGCACCAGGCGCAGCAGCGGCGCCTGGCTGACGTCCAGGCGATAGTGGCGGGCGTCGAAACGCGCATGCAACTGGGCCAGAACCTCACCGGCCGCAGGGTCGGTCTCGACCTCTTGCAGCTCCAGCCCGGCCTCGCGCCAGACCACCTGCATCGGCTGCTCCAGACCATCCCAGAGCACCGCGGTGCGCAGGATGTCGTGCCGCGCAATGACCCCGCGCAGGGCCTCGGCAAAGGCTTCCAGGCGTTCCTCGCTGGCGAAGGCGAACTGCGCCTGCATCACATAGGGGTCGCCCTGCTGCGCACTGACGTGGTGGTAGAGAATGCCCTCCTGCAGGGGCGCCAGGGGGTAGATGTCCTGCACGTTGGCGACCCCGCCCGGGACGCTGGCGACAATGCGCTCGATGGCCTCCTGGTCGAGGTTGGCCAGGGGCAGCATCGCCGGGGTGATGCGGCTGATGCCCGGGGTGATGCCATTGGCCGGCACCTGCACCTGCCCGGCCTTACTCGGCGAATACTGGCCGGCGCGGATCAGCTCGATCAGCTCCGGCTTGTGCTCGCGCAAGCGGGCCAGCAGCTGCGGTTCGCTCAGGGCCTGCTTGTTGCCCTGGACCACCAACTGGTCGTCCTTGAGCACCAGTTGCACATCCTTTTCCTTCAGTGTCGCCAACAGTTCGATCACGCTCACAGGACGATCTCCATTCGTTCGGTCATGGCCGCGTAGGCCGCCAGGGTCGGCTGTTCGAACAACGCCCGGACATCGGCTTCCATGCCTAGCTCACGCATGCGGCTGATCAGGCTGACCGCCAGCAGTGAGTGCCCACCCAGTTCAAAGAAATGATCGTGACGCCCCACCCGCTCGACATTGAGCAGTTCGGCCCACAGCCGCGCCAGGGCGATTTCGGTGTCGCCCACCGGGGCCTCGTACTCGCGCACCTGGGCCGCCTCCAGCCCCGGGGCCGGCAGTTCCTTGCGCGCCAGCTTGCCGTTGGCGCTCAGGGGCAGCGCCGCCAGGTGCACGAACAGCGCCGGCACCATGAACTCCGGCAGGTGCTGCAGCAGTTGCGTGCGCAGGTGCTCGACGGGCAGGCGCCGGGCGCTGTCGTGGGTGGTGTAGTAGGCCACCAGGCGCTGGTCGCCGGGCACATCCTCGCGGGCCAGTACCACCGCCTCCTTGACCTCCTCCAGCTGGGTCAGGCGCGCCTGGATCTCCCCCAGTTCGATGCGCAGGCCGCGGATCTTCACCTGGTCGTCGTTGCGCCCCAGGTACTCGATAGTGCCGTCGGCCTGATAGCGCCCGAGGTCGCCGGTGCGGTACAGGCGCGCCCCCGGTTCCTGGCTGAACGGGTCCTTGAGGAAACGTTCGGCGCTCAACTGCTCGCGGTTCAGGTAACCCCGGGCCACCTGCACCCCGCCGATGTACAGCTCGCCCACCACCCCCAGGGGCACCGGCTGCATCTGCGCGTCCAGCAGGTAGATGCAGGTATTGGCGATGGGCTTGCCGATGGGCGTGTGGTCCGGGGTATCGGCCAGCGGGCCGCTGCAATCCCAGGCAGTGACGTCCACCGCGGCCTCCGTGGGGCCGTAGAGGTTGTGCAATGCCAGCTGTGGCAGTTGCTGCTTGAAGCGCCGCACCAGGCTGCCCGGCAATGCCTCGCCGCTGCACATCACCTGGCGCAGGCCCAGGTCCTCGGCGCCCTCGCCCTGGGCCAGGAACACATCGAGCATCGAGGGCACGAAGTGCAAGGTGCTGATGCCCTGCTCGCGGATCACCTGGCGCAGGTAGGCCGGGTCCTTGTGCCCGTCGGGGCGCGCCATCACCAGGCGCGCGCCGGTGAACAGCGGCCAGAAGAACTCCCAGACCGAGACGTCGAAACTGAACGGGGTCTTCTGCAACACCGCGTCCTCGGTGCCAAGGCGGTACTGCGCCTGCATCCACAACAGGCGGTTGACCACGGCCCGGTGCTCGTTCATCGCGCCCTTGGGCTGGCCGGTGGAACCGGAGGTGTAGATCACATAGGCCAGGTGCCCCGGGGTCAGCCCCTCTACTTGCGGGTTGCCCGGCGCCGGCCCGCTCCAGGCCAGCTGGTCGAGGTCCACCAGGGGCCGCGCCAGTTCGCCGAGCAATGCCCGGGTCGCGCCCTGGGCCAGCACCGCCAGGGGCGCGCTGTCGTCGAGCATGTAGGCGATGCGCTCGGCGGGGTAGCCCGGGTCGATGGGCACATAGGCGCCGCCGGCCTTGAGGATCGCCAGCAGGCCGACCACCATTTCCAGCCCGCGCTCGACACAGATCGCCACCCGGCTGTCGGGGCCGACGCCCAGTTGCAGCAGGTGCCCGGCCAGCTGGTTGGCGCGCCGGTTGAGTTCTCCGTAGCTCAGCTGCTGCTCGCCGGCCTGTACCGCAGTGGCCTCGGGGCTGCGCCGTACCTGGGCCTCGAACAGCCCGTGCAGGGTCTGCTCCAGGGGGTAATCCACGGCCGTGGCGTTGAACCCTTGCAGCAGGTGCTGACGCTCCTGCGGCGGCAGGATCGGCACCTCGCGCAGGGGCCGCTGCGGCGCCGTCTCCAGGTTCTCCACCAGGGCCAGCAGGGCCTGCTGCATGTAGCCGCAGATACGCTCGGCACCGATCCGCGCCAGGGTCATGGCGGTGAGACGGAACCCCTGGCCCAGGTCGTCGACGTTGAGGCTCAGGGGGTAGTTGGTGCGCTCCTCGCTGTGCAGGGTCTCGATACCCTGCCAGGCCTGTTGCACGGCCTGGTTCGGCACCCCGTCGCTGCCGTGGCGGTAGTTGAGCATGGCACTGAACAGCGGCAGCGGCGCGGCCACCCCGCTGCAACCCTGGGCCAGGGCCAGGGAGGCGTGTTCATGACCCAGCAGGGCACTGAGCCGGGCGTGGGTGTCCTTGACCGCGGCACGGCTGCCACGCGCATCCAGGTCGACCCGCAGCGGCAAGGTGTTGATGAACATGCCCAGGGCCCGGTCGGCGCCCTGCCCGGCGCTCAGGCGCCCCAGCAGCACGGTGCCGAACACCACCCGGTCCTGGCCCGAGGTGACGCTCAGGACCCGGGCCCAGGCCAGGTGGAACAGGCTCGCCGCACTCACCCCCAGCAACCGGGCCTGGGTCCGCAGGCGCGCACTCAGTGACGGCTCCAGGGCCTGCTGGCGCTCTTCGATGGCATCGCCATCGCCCTGCACGTCCTGCAGGCCGAACGGCAGGGTCGGCTCATCGATATCGCCGAGCATCTCGCGAAAGAATGCCTCGTGCTCTTCACGGCTCACACCCAGGCGCGCCTGGGCCACGTAGTTGCGATAGGGAATCGCCGTGCCCGCGGGCGACTGCCCCAGCAGGCAGGCCTGGATTTCCTCGCGCACCACCTCCAGGGCGGTGTGGTCCAGGGCCATGTGATGGAACAGCAGGATGGCGACGATGCGCTGGCGGGCCGGGTCCTGGGCATACACCAGGCGCATCAGCGGCGCCCGGGTCAGGTCCAGGCGCAGGTGCCGGGCATCGAAGCGCGCCTGCAGTTGCTCCAGGACCTCGCCCTGGGCGGGGTTCGCTTGCACCTCTTGCACCTGCACACCTGCCTGGCGCCAGACCACTTGCAGCGGCTGCTTCAGGCCTTCCCAGAGCACCGCGGTGCGCAGGATGTCGTGGCGCTCGACCACCCGCTGCAGGGCTGCGGCGAAATCATCCAGGCGTTGCCGGCTGGCGAAGGCCAGCTGCGATTGCAGCAGGTAGGGGTCGCCCTGCCGGGCACTCAGGTGGTGATAGAGGATGCCCTCCTGCAACGGCGCCAGGGGGTAGATGTCCTGCACGTTGGCCACGCCGCCGGGCACGCTGGCCACCACTCGGTCGATGGCTTCCTGCTCCAGTTCCACCAGCGGCAGCAGGTCCGGGGTGATGCGCGGGCAATCCGCGGTGATCCGGTTGGCCGGGACCGCGACCTCGCGGCCACTGCCCACCGCAGCCGCCAGCGCAGCCAGGGTCGGCTGGCCGAACAGCACCCGCACGTCGGCGTCCAGGCCGATCTGGCGCATGCGTTCGATCAGGCTCACCGCCAGCAGCGAATGCCCGCCCAGTTCGAAGAAGTGATCATGGCGCCCCACCGCCTCCACCTGCAGCACCTCGCTCCAGATCCGTGCCAGGGCCTGTTCCACCTCGCCTTCGGGGGCCACGAATTCCCGGTTCAGCCAGGCCTCTTCCCCCGGCGGTGGCAGGGCCTTGCGGTCGAGCTTGCCGTTGGCGGTCAGGGGCATGGCCGGCAGGCGCACATAGGCCACCGGCAGCATGTAGTCCGGCAGCCGGCCTTGCAGGTGGTCGCGCAGGTCTTCGGCGGCGGCTTGCACGCCCTCGGTACGGGAAGTGAAATAGGCCAGCAGGCGCCCCTCGCGGACCAGCACCAGGGCTTCCTTGAGGGCCGGATGGGTGAGCAGCGCCGCCTCGATTTCCCCAGGTTCGATGCGCATGCCGCGTACCTTCACCTGGTCGTCGTTGCGCCCCAGGTAGTCGAGGTTGCCGTCGGCGCGCCAGCGGGCCAGGTCACCGGTGCGGTACATGCGTGCCTCGGGCTCGGCGCTGAAGGGGTCGTTGAGAAAGCGTTCAGCGGTCATTTGCGGGCGGTTGAGGTAACCCCGGGCCACCCCGGCCCCGGCCACATACAGCTCGCCACTGACCCCCTGGGGCACCGGGCGCTGCAGTTCGTCCAGCAGGTAGAGCCGCGCATTGGCCACGGGCCGGCCGATATGCAGGGCGCTACCGGCCTCGATCCGCCCGGAGCTGGCCACCACCGAGGCTTCGGTGGGGCCGTAGTTGTTGATCACTGCAAAACCCGGGTCGGCGGCGAACTGGCGCAGGCGGTCGCCACCGATCAGCAAGGTGTCCAGTGTGGGGTGGCCGAGCCCCTGGCTGAAGGCGTATTCGGCCACCGGGGTCGGCAGGAAGCTGACATCCAGGGGCTGGGCGCGCCACCAGTGCAGCAGCGCTTCGATATCCTGGCTGCCCACTTCGGCGGGCGGCAGGTGCAGGGTCGCGCCGCTGCACAGGGTCGGCCAGACCTCCCAGGCCATGGCGTCGAAGCCCAGGCCGGCGACGCTGGAGCTGTGCCGCCCCGGGCCCAGGTCGAAACTCGCGCAGTGCCAGTGCACCAGGTTTTCCAGGCTCTGGTGCTCCACCATCACGCCCTTGGGCAGGCCAGTGGAACCGGAGGTGTAGATCACATAGGCCAGGTGCGCCGGGGTCAGGTGCGACAGCAGCGGGTTGCCCTGCTCGGCCTCCTGCCAGGCAACCCCATCGAGATCGATCGACACCACCGCAAGGCTGCCCGGCAGCTCGCGGGTGGCGCTTTGCACCAGCACCGCCAGCGGCGCGCTGTCCTGCAGCAGGTAGGCGATGCGTTCGGCCGGCAGGCTCGGGTCGATGGGCACATAGGCCGCCCCGGCCTTGAGGACCGCCAGCATGCCCCGCAACAAGTGCGGCCCGCGTTGCAGGCACAGGGCCACGCGATCGTCTGGGTGCACGCCCAACTCCAGCAGTTGCCGGGCCAGCTGATTGGCCTGCTGGTTGAGCTGGCGGTAGCTCAGGTGCAACGTCCCCTGTACCAGCGCCACAGCGTCGGGAGCCTGTGCCGCTCGCGCCTCGAACAGCCCGTGCAGGGTCTGCCCGCGGGGGTAGTCGGCGGTGCTGGCATTGCAGCCCTCCAGCAGTTGCTCGCGCTCTTGTGGCGGCAGCACCGAGCACTGTTCGAGGGCCGCCTGCGGGTTGTGTTCCAGGGCCTGGGCCAGTTGCTCCAGGGCACTTTGCATATAAGCGCCGACACGCTGCGCACCGATTCCGGCCTGGGCCAGCAGCGCCAGGCTGAAGCCTTCGCCCAGGTCATCGACGCTGAGGCTCAGCGGGTAGTTGCTGCGCTCCTCGCCCCCCAGCAGTTCGACGCCCTGCCAGATATCCAGGCCGTCCGGCGCCGCCGTGTTCGGCACGCTGTGACGGTAGTTGAGCAAGGTGTTGAACAGCGGCGCGCCGGCCGCCACCGCGCTGCAGCGCTGGGCCAGGGCCAGGGAGGCGTGCTCATGGCCGAGCAAGGCGCTGAGCCGGACGTGGGTGGCCTTGACCGCGGCACGCACGCTGCCCTGCACATCGACCCGCAGCGGCAGGGTATTGATGAACACCCCCAGGGCGCGGTCGGCGCCCGCGCCGCCCTGCATGCGGCCCATCAGCACGGTGCCGAACACCACCTGACGACGGTTGGCCAACTGCCCCAGCACCAGGCCCCAGGCCAGGTGCATCAGGGCCGCGGCGCTCACCCCCAGGTGCCGCGCCTGTTGCCGCAGGCGCCGGCTCAGGGCCTCGGGCAGCACCAGCTCGGCCTCTTCGATACCCAGGCCGTCACCCTGTACATCCTCTACGCCGAAGGCCAGGGTCGGCTCGTCGATGTCCCCGAGCATGTCGCGAAAGAACGCCTCGTGTTCCGCCTGCCCGGCACCCAGGCGGGCCTGGGCCACATAGTTGCGGTACGGCACCGGTGTGCCCAGGTGCTGCGCGCGGTCGAACAGCAGGTCGCGCATTTCCTCGCCGATCACCTCCATGGCGGTGTGATCCAGGGCCAGGTGGTGGAACAGCAGGATCGCCGGCACCCGCTGCTGCCCGGGCTCTCGCGCATAGACCAGGCGGATCAGCGGCGCCTGGGCCAGGTCCAGGCGCCAGTGACGGGCGTCGAAGCGCTGCTGCAACTGCGCCAGCAGGTCACCCTCGGCCGGGTCCAGGTGCTGTTCCTCGACCCGGAGCTCGGCATGGCGCCAGACCACTTGCAGCGGTTGCGGCAGGCCTTCCCAGAGCACCGCGGTGCGCAGGATGTCATGGCGCGTGATGACCTGCTGCAGGGCCCCGGCGAAACGCTGCAGGCGCTCCAGGCTGTCGAAGGCCAGGCGCGATTGCAGCAGGTAGGGGTCGCCCTGCCCGGCGCTCAGGTGGTGATAGAGAATGCCCTCCTGCAACGGCGCCAGGGGGTAGATGTCCTGCACATTGGCCACGCCGCCCGGCACGCTGGCCAGCACCCGGTCGATGGCCTCCTGGTCCAGTTCCACCAGGGGCAGCAGGTCCGGGGTGATGCGCGGGCAATCAGCGCTGATGAGGTTGGCCGGCACCTGCACTTCCCGGCCGCTGCCCACGGCATCGGCCAGGGCGGCCAGGGTCGGCTGGCTGAACAGCACCCGCACATCGGCGCTCAGGCCGATCTGGCGCATGCGCTCGATCAGGCTCACCGCCAGCAGCGAGTGCCCGCCCAGTTCGAAGAAGTGGTCGTGGCGCCCCACCTGCTCCACCTTGAGCAGCTCGCTCCAGATCCGCGCCATGGCGATTTCCACCTCGCCCCGGGGGGCGACGAATTCACGGCTGAGCAAGGCCGACGGGGCCGGCGCCGGCAGCGCCTTGCGGTCCAGCTTGCCGTTGTTGGTCAGGGGCAAGGCCTGCAACTGCACGTAGGCCAGGGGCACCATGTAGTCCGGCAGTTGCTGCTGCAGGGCCGCGCGCAGGGCTTCGGCCGGCAGCGGCGCGGCGTCCGCCTGCAGGGTGTAGTAGGCCACCAGGCGCTTGTCCCCGGGCTCGTCTTCCCGGGCCAGGACCACGGCCTCCTTGACCCCGGCGCAGGCAGTGAGGCGCGCCTCGATTTCCCCCAGTTCGATGCGCAGGCCACGGATCTTCACCTGATCGTCGTTGCGCCCCAGGCATTCGAGCAGGCCGTTGCCCAGCCAGCGGCCAATGTCCCCGGTGCGGTACAGCAAGGCCCCGGGCTGTTCGCTGAAAGGGTCGCGGATAAATTTCTCGGCATTGAGTTCGGGGCGGTTGAGATAACCCAGGGCCACGCCGTCGCCGCCGATCACGATCTCCCCCGGGGCACCGATGGGCAGCGGCCGCTGTTGAGCGTCCAGGACATACACCCGGGTGTTGCCAATCGGCCGGCCGATGGGCACGTGCTCCGCGTCATCGGCCAGGGCGGTGACTTCATGGGTGGTGGCGTAGGTGGTGGTTTCGGTGGGGCCGTAGCAGTGCACCAGGCGCAGCCGCGGCGCCAGCGCCAGCAGGCGGCGAAAGGCCGCCGGGTCGGCACGCTCGCCGCCGCAGAGGAGAATCCGCAGACCCTTGAGGGCCTCGGGAATCAGTTGCACGTACTGGTTGAACAGCGCCGTGGTAACAAACAGCACCGTGGCCCCGGCCGTGCTCAGGGCCCGGCCGAAACGCGCAGGCTCCAACAGGGTGTAGTGATCGATCACCAGCACCCGGCCGCCATTGAGCAAGGCGCCCCAGACATCCATGGTGCTGGCGTCGAAGGCCGGGTTGGAGGCGAAGGCCACCCGGTCCTCGGGGTTGAAGTCGGCATAGCCGTTGTTGAGCACCAGGCGGCTGATGGCCCGGTGCGGCACCTGCACGCCCTTGGGCACGCCGGTGGAGCCGGAGGTGTACATGATGTAGGCCACGGTCTCGGACGACTGCGCCAGGTCCGGGTTGTGCCCGGGCAATGGCGCCAGTTGCAGGCGGTCCAGGTCGACCCTTCTGGCCGGGCACGCAAGCACCTGGTCGCTGCGGCTGAGCAGCAGCACGCTGGCGCTGTCTTCCACCATGAAGGCCTGGCGCTGGGCCGGGGCGTTGATATCCAGGGGCACATAGGCCGCGGCGCATTTGCAGACGGCCAGTTGGCTCACCAGCAGGTCCAGGGAACGGGGCAGCAGGATCGCCACCCGGTCGCCGGGCTGCAGCCCGAGCTCCAGCAGGTGCCGGGCCAACTGGTTGGCCCGGGTATTGAGCTCGCCGTAGCTGAGCTGCGCCTGGCCTTCGACCGCCGCCACCCGCTGCGGGTGGGCCTGGGCCTGGGCCTCGAACAGCCGGTGCACGGTGTGCTGGCGCGGGTAATCGCGGGTGCTGGCATTGAACTCCAGCAATACCTGGCGGCGCTCGGCCGCCGGCAGTACCGGGATGTTCTCCAGGGCCAGGGCCGGGGTTTGCTCCAAGGCTTGGGCGAGGTGTTCCAGCACGCACTGCAGGTAGCCACAGACCCGATCGCCGTCCACCTGCGCCACGGCCTGCACGGTCAGGCGCAGGCCGTGGGCGTCATCGTCGATATTCAGCGCCAGGGGATAATTGCTGCGCTCCCGGGAGTCGAGCACGCGGATCCCCTCCCAGCTCGCCGGCCCCTGCTGCGCGGTGTCGGCAGCGCTGTGGCGGTAGTTGAGCAGGCTGTTGAACAGGGGCAGCGATGCCGGCACGCCGCTGCAGCGCTGGGCCAGGGCCAGGGAGGCGTGCTCGTGGCCCAGCAATCGGGCCAGCCGGGCGTGGGTGGCGCGCAAGGCCTCGGCCACACCCTGCTCCCCTACACTGACCCGCAACGGCAAGGTGTTGATGAACATGCCCAGGGCCCGGTCGGCACCGGCGCCGCCCTGCATCCTTCCCAGCAGCACGGTGCCGAACACCACGTCATCGCGGCCCGCCAGTTGCCCCAGCACCCGGCCCCAGGCCAGGTGCAGCAGGCTGGCCAGGCTCACTCCCAGGTGCCGCGCCTGTTCCCGCAGGCGCCGGCACAGCGCCGGGTCGAGGCGCAGTTGACGCTCCCGGATGCCGCTGCCGTCGCGCTGCACGTCCTGCAGGCCGAAGGCCAGGGTCGGCTCGTCGATGTCCGCCAGCATCTCGCGGAAGAACGCCTGGTGCTGCTCCTCACCATGGCCCAGGCGCGCCTGGGCCACATAGTTGCGGTACGGTGCCGGCGCCGGCAACTGCGCGGCGGCGCCCTGCAGCACCGCGCTGATCTCCTCCACCAACACCTCCAGGGAGCTGTGGTCCAGGGCCAGGTGGTGGAACAACAGCAGGCCCAGCCAGCGCTGCTGCCCCGGGTCCGCGGCGCAGGCCAGTTGCAGCAGCGGCGCCCGGCTCAGGTCCAGGCGGTAGCGACGGGGGTCGAAACGCGCCTGCAGCTGCTCCAGCACCGGGCCCTGGGCCGGGTCCGTCTCGACCACCTGAATGTCCAGGGGCGCCTGGCGCCAGACCACCTGCACCGGCTGTTCCAGGCCTTCCCAGGCCATGCTGCTGCGCAGGATGTCGTGGCGCGCGATGACCTGCTGCAAGGCCAGGGTGAAGGTTTGCAGGGCGTCTTCGCCGGCAAATTCGAACTGCACCTGGAGCACATAGGGATCGCCCTCGGCGCTGCTCAGGTGGTGATAGAGGATCCCCGCCTGCAAGGGCGCCAGGGCATAGATGTCCTGGACGTTGGCGGCGCCGCCGGGCACCCGCGCCAGCAGCCGGTCGATGGCGGCCTGATCGAGGTCCGCCAGGGGCAGCAGGTCCGGGGTGATGTGGCGGCAATCGGCGGCGATGCGGTTGGCCGGCACCTGCACCTCGCGCTGCCCGCCCACGGTCGCCGCCAGCGCGGCCAGGGTCGGCTGGCCGAACAGCACCCGCACATCGGCGCACAGGCCCACCTGGCGCATGCGCTCCATCAGCTTGACCGCCAGCAGCGAGTGCCCGCCCAGCTCGAAGAAGTTGTCCTGGCGCCCGACCTGCGGCAAGCCCAGCAGCTCTTGCCAGATCGCCGCGATGGCCTGTTCCACCTCGCCCTGGGGCGCTGCATATTCACGCCGGGCCAGGGCCTGGCCGTCCGGCGCCGGCAGGGCCTTGCGGTCGAGCTTGCCATTGGGGGTCAGGGGCCAGGCCTGCAACGTCACAAAGGCGCTGGGCAGCATGTGCTCGGCCAGGCTCTGTTGCAGTTGCTCGCGCAGTTGCGCAGCGCTGGCAGCGGCCCCCGGCCGGGGGATCACATAGGCCACCAGGCGCTTGTCCCCCGGGGTGTCTTCCCGGGCGATCACTACCGCTTCGCGCACGCCGTCGCAGGCCGCCAGGCGGGCCTCGATCTCCCCCAGCTCGATGCGAAAGCCGCGGATCTTCACCTGGTCATCGTTGCGCCCGAGGTACTCCAGGCTGCCGTCGCTGCGCCAGCGCGCCAGGTCACCGGTCTTGTACAGCCGCGCCCCCGGCTCGTGGCTGAAGGGGTCGGCGATAAAGCGCTCGGCGGTCAGCTGATCGCGGTTGAGGTAGCCCCGGGCAACCCCGGCGCCGCCCACATACAACTCACCCACCACGCCGCTGGGCAGCGGCTCGCGGTGGGCATCGAGCACATACAGTTGCAGGTCGGGAATGCGCCGGCCGATGGGGCTGCTGCCCACCAGCTGGGCATCCGCCGCCTGCAACGGGCGATAGGTCACGTGCACCGTGGTTTCGGTGATGCCGTACATGTTCACCAGCTGGGTGCCGACGTTTTCCAGGTGGGCATACCAGGGCTTGAGCATCCCCGGTTCCAGGGCCTCGCCGCCGAAGATCACCTGGCGCAGAGAGTGCTTGAGGGGGCTCTGGTCCTGGGCCGCGATCAGCGAACGGAAGGCGCTGGGGGTCTGGTTGAGGATGCTCACCCGGGCTTCGCAGAGCAGCCGGTAGCAGTCATCCGGCGAACGGCTGACGGCCTGGGGCACCACCAGCAACTGGCCGCCATGCACCAGCGCCCCCCAGATCTCCCACACCGAGAAATCGAAGGCGAAGGAATGGAACAGCGCCCACACGTCCCGCCAGTTGAAGTCGAACCAGTCGCGGGTGGCGCTGAACAGCCGGGCCACGTTGCGGTGCTCCACCATCACCCCCTTGGGCAGGCCGGTGGAGCCCGAGGTGTAAATCACATAGGCCAGGTGGGCCGGGGTCAGCCCCGGCACTTCGGGGTCCTCCTGGGCTTCATGGGCCAGGGTGCGGCTGTCGAGGTCGATCAGCGGCACCCGCAGGTCGGCCACCAGGGACTGGGTGCCGGCCTGCACCAGCAGCGCCACCGGGTCGCTGTCCTGCAGGGTGTAGGCGATGCGCTCGCGGGGGTAGGCCGGGTCGATGGGCACGTAGGCGCCGCCGGCCTTGAGGATGCCCAGCAGGCCGACGATCATTTCCACGCCGCGCTCGACACAGATCGCCACCCGCTGGTCCGGGCGTACACCCAGCGCCAGCAAACGGTGGGCCACCTGGTTGGCGCGCCGGTTGAGCTCGCCGTAGCTCAGCCGCAGCTCGCCGAACAGCAGCGCCGGGGCCTCGGGCTGGACCCGGGCCTGGGCTTCCACCTGCTGGTGGATCAGCGGGCTGTCCGGGTAGTGCCCCAGCGGCGTGTTCAGGCCCTGCAACAGGTAGCGGCGCTCGCTGGCCGGGAGCATCTCCAGGCTGTACAGCGGTGCCTGCGGAGTGCTCTGCAAGGCCAGGGCCAGGCTCTCCAGGGCGGTCAGCAGGTAGCCGGCGATGCGCTCGGCGCCCAGTTGCCGATCCACCAGGGCGGTGATGCAAAAATCCTCTCCCAGGTCATCGATGTTGATGGTCAGCGGGTAGTTGGTGCGCTCTTCGGCGCCCAGCACCTGGATGCCCGGGGCCACCTCCTGCACCTGGGCGCCATCGGCGGCGTGGCTGTGGCGGTAGTTGAGCATGGCGCTGAACAGCGGCGTCGGCGCACTGACCCCGCTGCAGCGCTGGGCCAGGGCCAGGGACGCATGCTCATGGGCGAGCAAGGCACTGAGCCGCTGATGGGTGGCCAGGACCCCGGCGCGCACGCCCTGGGCGCCGACATCCACCCGCAGCGGCAAGGTGTTGATGAACATGCCCAGGGCCCGCTCGCCGCCTTCGCCGGCCTCCATGCGGCCCAGCAGCACGGTGCCGAACACCACCGCTTCGCGCCCCGACAACTGGCCCAGCACCCGGGCCAGGGCCAGGTGCATCAGGCTGGCGCTGCTCACCCCCAGCTGCCGGGCCTGGGCCCGCAGGCGCTGGCTGAGCTCGCGGTCCAGGGTCAGCCGAGCCTCTTCGATCACCCGCCCGGCGCCCTGCACATCCCCCAGGCCGCACGGCAGGGTCGGCTCGTCGATATCGCCGAGCATCTCGCGAAAGAAGCGTTCGTGGGCCGCCTCGCTGCGGCTTGCCAGGGCCTGGGCCAGATGGTTGCGAAACGGTACCGGGGCCGGCAGGCGCTCGCTGTGCCCTTGCAGGCGGGCGTGGATTTCCTGGCGTACCAGGTCCAGCGCGGAGTGATCCAGGGCCAGGTGATGGAACAGCAGCAGCGCCACCTGGCGCTGGTTGGCCGGGTCCTCGGCGTGCACCAGGCGCAGCAGCGGCGCCTGACGCAGGTCCAGGCGAAAGTGCCGGGAGTCGTAGCGGGCCTGCAACTGGCCGAGCACATCGCCGTCGGCCGGGTCCAGCGCCACGGCCTCGATCACCAGCGGCGCCTGGCGCCAGACCACCTGCAACGGCTCATCCAGGCTTTCCCAGGCGATGGCGGTACGCAGGATGTCGTGGCGGTCGATGACCCATTGCAAGGCTTCGGCGAAGGCTTGCCGTCGCTCGGCACTGGCAAAGGCGAAGCGCGCCTGCAGCACATAGGGGTCGCCCTGGGCGGCGGACAAATGGTGATAGAGCATGCCCTCCTGCAGCGGCGCCAGGGGGTAGATGTCCTGCACGTTGGCGGCGCCACCGGGCACTGCGGCGACGATGCGCTCGATAGCGGGCGGGTCCAGCTGCACCAGGGGCAGCATGTCCGGGGTGATCCTGAAGGCCGGGCTCAGCCAGCTGCCGCCCTGGCCGTCGAGCAGTTCCAGGAGCCGGGCCTTGTGCTGCACCAGACTGTCCCAGAGCCCGTCGTCCAGCGCCTCGTCATCGCCCTGGACGAGCAGGTCTTCCTGTTCCCGTTGAAGACGGATCGCCAGGGTCGAAAGCACTGCCATCAATTCGCTGAACTGCATCTTGTAACCTGCCTGAGAATTCGGAAACGGTTGAAGAGAACGTCCTTGTTTCAGATGCAACCTTTCACCGGCGCCCCGCTGCCCGGACGGGCGACAAGCGCCGCTGCCAGGCACCGCGCGGGGCTGTCGCGCCGTTGCGCAAAAAGCACCAGGGACAGTGAGCCCGCCAGGCTTGCTGGCAGCTCGCAGACGCTAAAACATCCGCCGCAGCGGGGCTGACATGGGAAGCCGGGACATGGCGCGGGGCCTGTCCCGCTGAGGCACCACGGCCCGCGCCGGCCCTGGGGCCGGCGCGGGGAAAAGCACTTGCAGCGACCTCAGAGACGCCGCTGGCGCTTGAGCTGGGGGATGGTGGTAGCGGGAATCTCCAGGCGCTGCAACTGGCCCAGGGTATGGGCCGCCAGCGCCGCCAGGGTCGGCTGGCTGAACAACAGGCGGGCATCGGCGTGCAGGCCTTCCTGGCGCATCCGCGCCACCAGGCTGACCGCCAGCAGGGAATGCCCGCCCAGTTCGAAGAAGTGGTCGTGGCGCCCTACCCGCTCCACTTGCAGCACCTCGGCCCAGAGCCGCGCCAGGGTGGTTTCAAGCGGCCCCTGGGGCGGCTCGAAATCGCGGCTCAGCACCGCTTCCAGGCCCGGCTCCGGCAGTGCATCTCGCGCCAGCTTGCCGTTGGCGCTCAGGGGCAGCGCCGCCAGTTGCACATAGGCTGCCGGCACCATGTACTCCGGCAGACGCTCCAGGACATGAGCCCGCAGCGCCTCGATCCCCGGCGCCGCCACCCCGGGGTGCAGGCTGAAATAGGCCACCAGGCGCTCGCCACGCATCAGCACCGCCACCTCGCGCAGGGCCGGGTGGCTGGCCAGCCGCGCCTCGATTTCCCCCAGCTCCAGGCGCAGCCCCCGCAGCTTGACCTGGAAGTCGTTGCGCCCGAGGAACTCCAGGTCGCCGTCAGCGTTGTAGCGCACCCGGTCACCGCTGCGGTACAGCCGGTCGCCGGCGACGAAGGGGCTGTCGATAAAGCGCTCGGCCTGCAACTGCGGCAAGCCCAGGTAACCCCGGGCAACCCCGACCCCGCCAATGTGCAGCTGGCCGCTGACGCCCTGGGGCACCGGCTGGTCATGGGCATCCAGCACATACAGCCGGGTGTTGGTGATGGCCTTGCCGATCGGCAGTTGCACCGGCGGCACCGCCGCCCCGGGCTCCAGGGTCCAGGCGCTGCTGTCCACGGTGGCCTCGGTGGGGCCGTAGACGTTGTGCAAACGGGCCCCGGGCAGGCGCTGGCGGAACAGCCGGGCAATCGCTTCGGTCAGCTCGCCGCCGCCGCAGAACACATCGGTCAGGCTGTGGCACTGGCCGGCCTCTTCCAGCTGCAGAAATTGCAGGAGCATGGCCGGCACGAACTTGATCATGCTCACCTGCTCCTCGCGCACCAATTGCGCCAGATACAGCGGATCGCGCTGGCCGTCGGGCCGCGCCAGCAACAGGCGCATGCCGGTGACCAGGGGCCAGAACAGCTCCCAGACCGAGCCGTCGAAACTGAACGGCGCCTTTTGCAGCAGGGTACCCCGGGCCCGCTCGCCACACAGCTGCGAACTCCAGTGCATCAGGTTGCCCAAGCCGCGGTGCTCCACCATCACCCCCTTGGGTGTACCGGTGGAACCCGAGGTGTAGATCACGTAGGCCAGGTGCGAAACCGTCAGCCCTGCCACCACGGGATCATGCTGCGGCGCCTGCTCCCAGGTACTGCGGTCGAAGTCGATCAGCGACAGGGGCAGCGGGCCCAGCAGCTCGCGGGTCGGCTGGTGCACCAGCACCGCCAGTGGCTGGCTGTCCTGCACCAGGTAGCGCAGGCGCTCCAGCGGGTAGTCCGGGTCCAGGGGCACATAGGCACCGCCGGCCTTGAGGATGCCCAACAGGCCGATCAGCAGTTCCGGGCTGCGCTGCACGCAGAGCCCGACTCGCACATCCGGCCCCACACCCTGCTCGCGCAGGTAATGGGCCAGCTGGTTGGCGCGCTGGTTGAGCTGCCGGTAGCTCAGTTGCCGCGCGCCGGCCTGCAGTGCAATGGCCTCGGGCGTGCGTCGCACCTGGGCCTCGAACAGGGCATGCAGGGTCAGCTCCCGCGGGTATTGCGAACGGGTGGCATTGAGCGTTTGCAGCAGGTAGCGCGACTCCACCGGCGGCAGGATCGACAGGCTGTGCAACGGCGTCTGCGGCGCCTGTTCCAGGGCCAGCACCAGCGCTTCGAGAGCGGTGCTCAGGTAGCCCAGCAGGCGTTGCGCGCCGATCCGCCGCGGGGCCCGGCAGCCCAGGCGGAAACCCGGTTCCAGGTCGTCCACCGCCAGCATCAGCGGGTAGCTGAGCACCTCTTCGCTGCTCAGCAACTCGACCCCAGGCAAACCCTGCAACAGGTCGCCGCCGAGGTTGTGGCGATAGTTGAGCAAGGCATTGAACAGCGGGGTCGGCGCCGCCACCGCGCTGCAGCGCTGGGCCAGGGACAGCGGCGCCTGCTCGTGGGCGAGCAAGGCACTGAGGCGCTGCTGGGCCTGGCCCAGCCCCTCGGCCACCGTCAGCCCCGCCAGCTCCAGGCGCAGTGGCAAGGTGTTGATGAACATGCCCAGGGCCCGGTCGGCCCCCGCCCCGGCTTGCAGGCGGCCCAGCAATACACTGCCGAAGAGCACGTCCTCACGGCCGCTGGTACGCCCCAGTACCAGGGCCCAGGCCAGGTGAAACAGGCTGGCGGCGCTGACCCCGAGCTGGCGCACCTGGGTCCGCAGGCGCTGGCCAAGCTCGGCTTCCAGCAGGCCGCTGGCGTGCTGCAGGTCCAGTTGTTCCCCGGGCCGTTCCTGCAGTTCGAAGGCCAGGGTCGGCTCGTCCACCGTGCCCAGGCCGGCCTCGAAGAACGCCTTGTGGGCGGCCTGCCCCTGGCGCGTGCGAGCCACGTAGTCACGGTAGGCATAGGCCGGCGCCAGGCTGGCTTGCCGGCCTTGCACATGGGCGGCGATTTCCGCCAGCAGCACCGCGGTACTGGTGGCGTCGTTGACCAGGTGATGGAAGCGCAGCAGGCCGATCCAGCGCCCATTGGCCCGGTCCTCGGCCCAGGCCAGGGCCAGCATCGGCGCCTGGCGGATATCCAGCGGGTTGTGCTGCGGGTCGAAGTGCTCGCGCAGTCGATCCGCTACATGGCCGCCGGGCCCGCCCTGCCACTCTTGCACCGTCAGCCGTGCCTGGCGCCAGACCACCTGCAGCGGCTGCTCCAGCACGTCCCAGACCAGGCTGGTGCGCAGGATGTCGTGGCGCTCGATCACTGCCTGCAGCGCCAGGGCGAAGGCGTCCAGGTCCTCGCGCCGGGCGAAGGCGAACAGCGCGTGCTGCTGGTAGGGATCGCGGGCGGCGGTCATGTGGTGATAGAGCAGGCCCTCCTGCAACGGCGCCAGGGGGTAGATGTCCTGCACATTGGCAGCGCCGCCGGGGATGCAGGCCACCACCCGGTCGATGCTGTCCTGGTCCAGCTCCACCAAGGGCAGCATCGCCGGGGTGATGCGCTGGCAGTCGGGCGGGACGCGGTTGGCCGGGACCTCGACGACCTGCCCGGTGCTCACCGCCGCAGCGAGACTGGCCAGGGTCGGCTGGCCGAACAGCACCCGCACATCGGCCTGCAGGCCGGCCTGGGCCATGCGCTGGATCAGTTGCAGGGCCAGCAGCGAATGCCCGCCCAGTTCGAAGAAGTGATCGTGGCGGCCCACCTGCTCCACCTGCAGCAGCTCGCTCCAGAGCCCGGCCAGGGTGATTTCCAGCGGGCCCTGGGGCGCCTCGTAGGCGCGGCTGATCAGGTCCTCGGGCCCCGGCGCCGGCAGCGCCCGGCGGTCCAGCTTGCCGTTGCCGGTCAGCGGCCAGGCGTCGAGCGGTACGTAGGCCATGGGCAACATGTACTCCGGCAACTGCTGGCGCAGAAATTCCCGCAGTTGCAGGGCCGTGACCGCCTGGCGCGGAATGAACCAGGCCAGCAACTGACCGTCCCGGGCCTGGACCAGCGCCTCGCGCACTGCCGGGTGATCCCCCAGGCGGGTCTCGATTTCCCCCAGCTCGATGCGCAGGCCGCGGATCTTCACCTGATCGTCGTTGCGCCCCAGGTATTCCAGGCTGCCGTCCTCCCGCCAGCGAGCCAGGTCGCCGCTGCGGTACATGCGCGCGCCGGGACGGTCGCTGAAGGGGTCCGCAAGGAAGCGTCCGGCATTCATCCCATCGCGGTTGAGGTAACCCCGGGCCACCCCGCCACCGCCCACATAGAGCTCGCCGGGCACGCCGATGGGCAGCAGTTGCTGCTGTTCATCCAGCAGGTAGATCCGGGTATTGGCGATGGGCCGGCCGATATGCAGGGCCTGCCCGGCCTCGATGGCACCGGAAGTGGCGACCACCGTGGCCTCGGTGGGGCCGTAGTTGTTGATCACGGCAAACCCGGGGTCAGCAGGCAACTGGCGCAGGCGGTCGCCGCCGATCAGCAAGGTGCGCAGGGTCGGGTGGCCCAGTTGCTGGCTGAGGGCGTACTCGGCCACCGGGGTCGGCAGAAAGCTCACCTCCAGCGGCTGGGCGCGCCACCAGGCCAGCAGGCGGTCCAGCTCCTCGGGGCCGTCGCTGACCGGCGCCAGGTGCAGGGTCGCCCCGGCGCACAGGGCCGGCCAGACTTCCCAGGCCATGGCATCGAAGCCGAAACCGGCAAGGCATGAGGTGTGGCTGCCAGCCTGGAGGTCGAAAGCCCGGCCATGCCAGTCCACCAGGTTCGACAGGCTCTGGTGCTCCACCATCACGCCCTTGGGCTGGCCGGTGGAGCCGGAGGTGTAGATCACGTAGGCCAGGTGCTCGGCGGTCAGCCCGGCGGCCTCGGCAATCTCGCCCGGGCCGTCCAGCCACTGGCCGTTGTCGAGGTCGATCAGCGGCACGTTCAGCGTCGGCAGGCACTGGCGCAGGGCGCCCTGGGTCAACACCGCCCGCGGCGCGCTGTCGTGCAGCAGGAAGGCCAGGCGCTCAGTCGGATGGGCCGGGTCCAGGGGCACATAGCCCGCGCCGGCCTTGAGAATCGCCAGCAGCCCCACCAGGGTTTCCGGGCTGCGCCGGGCGACAATGGCCACCCGCGCATCCGGCCCCACTCCCAGCTCGCGCAGGTACAGGGCTAGGGCGTTGGCCCGGCGGTCGAGCTGTCCATAGCTGAGGGCCTGGCCCTGGGCGACCAGGGCAATGGCCTGGGGCGTGCGCCGGGCCCAGGCTGCAACCCGGGCGTGAATCCGCTGTTCGGCGGCGGCTGGCTGTTCGTTGGCGTTCCAGGCCTGCAAGCGGCGCAGCTCGGCGGCAGGCAGCAGGGAGAAGCGGGCCACCGGCAGTTGCACATTGTCCAGCCCCTGCTCCAGCACATGCAGCAGGCGCGCGGCCAGGGCCTCGATTTCCTCGGGCTGGAAATACGCCGAGTCGTAGACGTAGTGCATCCAGGCGCTGTCATCGAAGCTGTTGCTGCGCAGGTGGATGGCCAGGGGCGTGGGCTCGTGGCGGTTGGAGACTTTCACCGATGAGGCCGCCGCCTCGCCGTAGCGGTAGTCCAGGTCTTCCAGTTCGTAGGACAGCGACAGCTCGAACAGCTGCGCGCGGTCTTCGCGCAGCAGGCCGAGGGCGCGGTTGAGTTCGCTCAGGGGAAAGCGCTGGTGGCGGAAGTCCTGTTTCAGTACATCGCGCACCGCCCCCACCAGGGCCTCGAAGCTCAGTTCGCGGCCGAAGTCCATGCGCACCGCGCTGACCTGGGTGAAGGAACCCAGGGTCACCTTGAAGGCCGCATTGGGGCGGTTCAGCACCGGCATGCCCAGGACCCATTCGTCCCGTTGCAGGGTGCGGGTGAAGTACACATGCAGCGCCGCCAGCAGCACATGAAAGGCCGAGGCCCCGGTGCTCTTGCCCAGGGCCTTCATGCGTTCGTGCAAGGCCGCGGGGAACGCCTGGACCAGGGTCGCCCCCGGGGTCGCGGCGTCGGCGGCGGGCCGGTAGCGCGGGCGCAGCACCGGCTCCGGCAGGCTCTGGTACTTGTCCAGCCAGTAGTCGCGGTCCCGGGCATAGCGGCTGGACTGGTGGTAGCGGGCGTCGTCCTCGATGAAGTCGACAAAGGACGGCGCCGTGGCCTGGGGCTCCTCGCCGCTGGCCAGGGCGCTGTAGAGCCCGCCCAGGGACTGGGACAGCTGGGCGAACCCCCAGCCGTCGAGGATCAGGTGATGGGCCTCGACTTCCATCAGGTGATGCTCGGGGCCCACCCGGAACAGCGAGAAGCGGCACAGCCGTTCGCCGTCGAGCTTGAACGCCTGCTGCATCTGCCGGCGGATCTGCGCCTGGGCCGCCGCCAGCGGATCGGCCGCCGCGGACAGGTCATGGAACACCAGCTCCACCGGCCACTGCCGGTCGAAGTGCTGCAAGGGCAGGCCGTCGACGCTGCCCTCCAGGGACAGCACCGTGCGCAGCACGTCGTGCTTGTCCACCAGCAGCTCCACGGTGCGCTGCATCAGCTCGGGCCGGAACGGCCCCTTGAGCACGGCATAGCCGCCGATGTTGTACAGCGGCGAGTCGCCCCGGCTCAGTTGGTCGAGCCAGATATCGCGCTGCCCGGCGGTCAGCGGCAGGCCCCGGGCCTGTACCGGACCGGCGTTCATGCGCGCCCCCGGGCGGGGTGCCCGGCCCATGGCGGGCAGTGGCTGGCTGGGGTGACTGGCGCGACGAAAGCGCCCACGGCTGCGGCGGAAAAATGCGTCATAAGATCCTTCTCATGTGATGGGCCCGGGCACCGGCGTCCGCGGATTTAAGCATCGGCCCCAGGGCCTGTATGTCACCCGAAACCCGGACAGTTCCGGCCCCGGTCGGCCACCTCGGGCAGCACCGCGCCGGGCTGTTGCAGCAGCTCTGCTGATCAGCTGAATCGGCTGTAGGAAATTGGCTACGCGTGAACGACGCTCATGGCCTGCGGAGGGCTTTTGCGTTCCACCGCAGGCTTGCCCCTCGGGCAACCTTGACGCCGGGAAACACCCCGCCGGCGGGCGCGACGGGGCCGTCGCAAGGGCTTGACCCAGAGCCTTGGCGAGGCCCTGGCAGGGCCATGATGTCCCGGTTTCCCCCTACAGACGCCAGGCAAAGCCATAGGCTTAAATCAACGCCCGGGAACTGGATCAGGTTCATCGGGAATCTGCCACGGCATGCCGCGGCAAGCGCGCGTCGATCAGCGATTTGTCTCGATCAAGGATGATAAGGATATGAGTCTGACCAGCAGTATTGCGAACCTGGAAACCCCGCACTTCTACTTCGAACTGGGGCAGTTGATTTCCAGCTCCGGCCACCCGCAGTTCGCCAGCGAAATGCTGCAACTGGTGGACAAGCTGGTGCCTCTGACCCAACTGGTGCTCAGCGAATGGACCCTGGACGAACGCCAGGCCAGCCCCCTGGCCATTACCCTGCTGGGGCGCGCCGGGCTGCACAAGGATCTGCCACTGCCGGAGCCGCCGCGACGCCATGACCCGCTGCTGCAGCAAATGCTGGAAATGGACGACTCGCTGCTGATTCAAATGAATGCCCAGGCCCGCAGCGGCCCTTCCCGCACCACCGCGCACCAATGCCACCTGGTCTCGCGCAAAGCCAATCGCCGCTGTGTCATCGCCCTCTACCGGGCTCCCGACCAGGGCGGTTTTTCCCTGTCCGAACTGTCGTTTCTCAAGAGCCTGTCGCAGACCCTGCTGCCGTTGCTGGAACGCCACGCCCAGCTGCACCGGCAACAGGCCCTGAAGAACCTGCGCAGCTGGAGTGCCAAGCCCGCCGATGCCTTGCAGCAGACACCGCTGCAACGGGAGTTCGATGAGCGCCTGTCCCTGGGTGACATCACCCTCTCGGCGCGGGAAAAGGAAGTCTGCCTGGGGTTGCTGACCGGCGGCACCGTGCCGGAAATGGCCCAGCGCCTGAGCGTCAAGAACAGCTCGGTGGAAACCTACCTCAAGCGCGCCGCCGCCAAGCTCGGGGTCAGCGGCCGTCACGGGCTGGCCAAGTGGATGGTCGGCGCCTGAAACCGCCCGCACGCCCCTGGCTGTCCGCCATCAGGATGTCCTTGTCACGAGGCTGATCAATGCGTAACTCCCCACTGACCCTGGCGGCCCTGGCCCTGGCCCTCGGCGGCTGCTCCCTGGCCCCGGACTACCAGCGCCCGACCGCTCCCGTGGCGCCCCAGTACCCACAGGGCGCAGCCTTCGCCCCCGCTGCCGGCAACCCGGGGGCCGACTGGCAGGGACTGTTCCAGGACCCGTTGCTGCAGCAATTGATTCACAGCGCCCTGCAGAACAACCGCGACCTGCGAGTGGCGGCGCTGAATGTCGCGGCCTACCAGGCCCAGTACCGCATCCAGCGTGCCGACCTGTTCCCGGCGGTGAGCGCCGGCGTCTCGGGCAAGCGCCAGCGCCTGCCGGAACAGATGACCGGCAGCAAGGCACTGATCAGCTCCAGCTACTCCGCCAACCTGGGCATCAGTGCCTATGAGCTGGACTTCTTCGGGCGCATCCGCAGCCTCAGCCAGCAGGCGCTGATGATCTACCTGTCCAGCGAAGAGGCACGGCGCAGCGCGCAGTTGAGCCTGGTGGCCAATGTCGCCACGGCCTACCTGAGCTGGTGTGCCGACCAGGAGCTGCTGGAGCTGACCCGCAAGACCCTGGCCGCGGACGAACAGAGCCTGCGCCTGACCGCCCGCAATGGCAGCGCCGGCAAGATCTCGGCCCTGGATGTGGCCCAGGCCCGCACCAGCGTCGACAGTGCCCGCGCCAGCCTGGCCCGCTACCAGCGCCAGGTGGCCCAGGACCTGAACAACCTGACGCTGCTGGTGGGGGCGCCGCTGCCCGACGCCCTGCCCCGGCGCGGGCTGGCCGAGGGCATGCTGGCCCAGGTGCCTGCGGGCCTGCCCTCGGACCTGTTGCAGCGGCGCCCGGACATTCTCCAGGCCGAGTACCAGTTGCAGGCCGCCAACGCCAATATAGGCGCGGCCCGTGCAGCGTTCTTCCCCAGCGTCAGCCTGACCGCCAACGCCGGCAGCGCCAGCAAGGAGCTGTCCGGGCTGTTCAAGGGCGGTGCCGGGGCCTGGACCTTCCAGCCGCAGATCAACCTGCCGATCTTCAATGCCGGCAGCCTGCGGGCCAGCCTGGATTACGCCCGGCTGCAGAAGGACATCAGCGTCGCCCAGTATGAAAAGGCCATCCAGACCGCCTTCCAGGAAGTCGCCGACGGCCTGGCCGCGCGCCAGACCTTCCAGCAGCAACTGAGTGCCCAGCACAGCCTGGTGCAGGCCAGCCAGGACTACTACAACCTGGCCGAGCACCGCTACCGCATCGGCGTCGACAGCAACCTGGTGTTCCTCGATGCCCAGCGCTCGCTGTTCAGCGCCCAGCAAGGGCTGATCAACGACCGCCTGGCGCAGTTGCTGGCCGAGGTAAATCTGTTCCGGGCCCTGGGTGGTGCCTGGGAGGATGGCGCGCAGGCACCGAGCCTGGCCCGCGCCCAGACCTTGCCCTGAGCCACTGGCGATGGCCGGGTATCAGGGGGCTGGGGCGATGAGAGGTTGGGGGGATGCGGGGACCGGGGCCATGAGTGCCCCACGCTGTAGAACCAACCCGGTCAGCCTGGGCAGTAGGCGAAACATGGACCGGGCAGGCAGGTACAGCCGTGTTGCAGCCCGCCCTGACCAACCACCGCCATTCAGCGTGTTGCCTGTGGTAGCTGGCCGGGCGAACGGGGAGCGAGTCTAGACAGCGCCCCCCACAGCGTCTGTAGGAAAATTCTGAATTCAGAACGTTCCGAATCTCGGAGTGGAATCGGATAAAGCACGCCCGTTCCACGGCCCTGCGAAGGGGGTTGGCCGCGAGTGCCTAACGGGTGCCCGGCACCAGGTCGAGGATCTCGTCGATGCCCAGGCACCGCGGCTCCACCTCCAGGGTCCGGCCATGCTCGAGAATCCCCACCGCCACATCACGCATGGCCATGTAGGCACTGCGCAGCATGTGGTTGGCGTAGATCACCGCGTTGAAGCCGGCCCCCTCCAGCTCGTCGAAACTCAAGTGAGCGTAGCTGGTGGGCACACAGATCAGCGGCACCCGCGGGCAGTGGCGGCGGAACAACCGGGCGAACTCGAGGATCTCCAGGCCGTCCTTCTTGCGGCTGTGGATCATGATCCCGTCGGCGCCGGCCGCGACATAGGCCAGGCAGCGCTCGATGGCATCGTCCATGCCCTTGTCGAGGATCAGGCTTTCACAACGGGCGATGATCAGCAGATCCTCGTGGCTGCGGTTGGCGCAGCCCACGCGGATCTTTTCGCAGAACTCCTCGATGGAGTCCTGGAGCTGGCTCACCGCGTTGCCGAACAGCGAGTTCTTCTTCAGCCCGCACTTGTCCTCGATCACCACCGCCGAGACCCCGGCCCGGTCCAGCATCTTCACGTGGATGGCGAAGTGCTCGGCCTTGCCCCCGGTATCGCCGTCGAAAATCATCGGCAACGAACACACATCGAAGATCTCGCGGATGCCGTGCAAGCGGTTGCTCGGCGAGAGGATCTCGATGTCCGGCAGGCCCTTGTGGGTCGAGTCGGTAAGGGAGCTGGACCAGATGGCGTCGTAGACCAGGCTCGGTCCGCTGCCCCGCTCCAGCCTGGATTGCTCCGCCAGCAGAGCGGAGATCGGGCTGTGGGCTTCGAGCACGCGAAGGCAGCGCTTGCGGCGCAGCAACTGGCTCAGGTTGGTTCGGCGAATATCAGCTTCCTGCATGGGATTCACACGCCTCTTGTGGTTGGGGAACACCGGGTTCGCTCAGGGGTGGGTCATGTCCAGGGCCACCACGTAGCGGTCGAAATCCGCCGCCGAGACATAGCCCAGCTGCTGGGCCACTTCCCGCAGCGACTTGCCCTCGTGGTGGGCGGTCTTGGCGATGATCGCGGCCTTGTCATAGCCGATGTGGCGGTTGAGGGCGGTCACCAGCATCAGGTTCTTCTCGATATTGGCCTCGATGCGCGCCCGGTTCGGCTCGATGCCCACCGCGCAGTGGTCGTTGAAGGCCCGGCAGGACTCGGCCAGCAAGGTGATGCTTTCCAGCACGTTGTGCACCATCACCGGCTTGTAGACGTTGAGCTGGAAATTGCCCTGGCTGCCGGCGAAGGCCACGGTGGCGTCGTTGCCGAAGACCTGGGTACAGACCATGGTCAGCGCCTCGCACTGGGTCGGGTTGACCTTGCCCGGCATGATCGAGGAGCCCGGCTCGTTCTCTGGAATGTCGATCTCGCCGATGCCGCAGCGCGGCCCGCTGGCCAGCCAGCGCACGTCGTTGGCGATCTTCATCAGGGCCATGGCCAGGGTGCGAATCGCCGCCGAGGTGTTGATCAGCGCGTCATGGGCCGACAGGGCGAAGAACTTGTTGGCGCAGGACTTGAACGGGTAGCCGGTGAGCTCGGCGATGATTCGTGCGCACTCGTCGCCGAACTGCGGGTGGGAGTTGAGCCCGGTGCCCACCGCCGTGCCGCCGATGGCCAGGTCGTAGAGGCCGGTGAGGTTGTGCTGGATGGCCGCCAGGGCATAGTCGATCTGCTCGACCCAGCCACCGATCTCCTGGCCCAGGGTGATGGGGGTGGCGTCCTGCAAGTGGGTGCGTCCGACCTTGACCACATCGCGGTACTGCTCGGCCTTCTCGAACAGCGTGTCGCGCAGCACCGAGACGCCCGGCAGCAGGGTTTCGAAGATCTCCGTCACCACCACCATGTACATCGCCGTGGGGAAGGTGTCGTTGGACGACTGGCCACGGTTGACGTGGTCGTTGGGGTGGATCGGCTTCTTGCTGCCCAGCTCGCCGCCGAGCATCTCGATGGCCCGGTTGGCGATCACTTCGTTGGCGTTCATGTTGGACTGGGTGCCGGAACCGGTCTGGAACACCACCAGCGGGAAATGCTCGTCCAGTTGCCCGCTGATCACCTCATCCGCCGCCTTGACGATGGGCAGCGCAATGGCTTCCGGCAGCTCGCCGAGCTTGAGGTTGGCCAGGGCCGCGGCCTTCTTCAGGATGCCCATGCTGCGGATCATCGGCGCCCCCCACTGGAAGCGTGCACGGCCAATGGGGAAGTTGTGGATGGAGCGTTCGGTCTGGGCTCCCCAGTACTTGTTGGACGGTACCGAAATGGAACCCATCGAGTCGGATTCAAGACGCATGTGGGTAGTTCTCCAATAAATGAATGAGGGTCCGGCCTGCGGTGCCGGGCAGGCGCCCTGCCCGGCCTGGTTGGCAGGCGCTTATTCCTTGAGTACGGAGGCCATCTTCTCCAGGTGCTGGCAGGCGCGCAGCACGTACTCATCGGACAGCGCTGCGATGCGCCGGTAGTTGACCTGCTGGCCGGTGGCCTGGGTGTAGAGCTTCAGGGCGTCGGTGGCGTGGCGGAAATGCCGGGCCTCGACGGCGCCGCAGTGAACGCTGAGGAAGCCGGCGATGCGGTTGGCTTCCCCGGCGGGGTAACCGCAGGATTCGCGCAGCCAGTTCTTCCACAGCGGTGTCATCAGGTTGTACTCGCCGGTGTTGAACAGCTCGGTCAGGGCCATCATCTCCAGGGCTTCCACCAGGTTCGGAGCCAGCGGGCGCTTCTCGCCGACCCAGGTGGAGAACTCCTTGGTGATGGGGTTCAGGTACTTGTCCTGCAGGCGCCAGTTGTCCGAGCCGCAGATGGCCGAGGCCATGCGGTGGTAGAGCTTGGAATGGTGGGGATGGCCGTGCATCTCGCCCAGGCCGACGTCCTCGACGATGATCTCGCCGCAGTGCCGGGCCGCCTCCAGCAGCTTGAGCTTGTTGTCATCACCGGGCAGGTCCTCGGACTCCTGCAGCAGCCGCACGATGATGCTGGACACCGCATGGGCCGCGCCATCCGGGCTGCGCCAGCCGCAGAAAAAGGTGCACAGCGAGTCCTCGGACCACTTGCGCGAGGTCATGCGCTGGTAGGTCAGGCAGTAGCCGTCCAGCTTGTCGGGGTGGTTTTCAAAGCCCGTCAGCAGGGCCTCCACCAGGTTGCGGTCCTCGACATCCACCAGGGCCTGGTGCACGTAGCCGATGAACGCCTTGCGGGAACTCTCCATGTTTTTCTCCTGTAATTGTTCTTCACTTCACGGACAACAAGATGAACGACGCCGGCCCGGGCCACGGCGGGCTCGGGAACGGGCTTGATCCCCTGGGGGCTGGGCTGCCGGGAGCCGCTTCAGTCGATGACGATCGCCGAGATGAACTGGGCGAAACGGCCCAGGCCTTCGATCAGTTCCTCATATTCCACGGCGTAGGAAATGCGGATGCAGTGGGGGTCGCCACAACCGGAACCGGGCACCACCGCGATGTGCGCCTCGGTCAGCAGCAGGTCGGCCAGGTGATCCACATCGCGCACCGCTTCGCCCTGGTAGTAGCCGCCGAGCCGGGAAGAGACATCGATATACAGGTAGAAGGCGCCTTCCGGCGGCGCATAGCTCACCCCTTCCAGGCGGTCGAGGTAGGTGCGTGCGGCGTGCAGCTGGCGTTGCAGGAACGGGTTGACCAGGTCGGCAAAGTGCGACGAATCGGCGTTCAGGGTATTGAGCGCGGCGTACTGGGACAGGCTGCTGGGGTTTGAGGTGGTGTGCCCCTGCAGGTTGTGCATGGCCGCGATCACCGGCGCCGGGGCGCAGGCGTAGCCGACCCGCCAGCCGGTCACCGCCTGGCTCTTGGAGAAGGAATCGATCAGCACCGTCTGCCCTTTCAATGCCGGGCACAGCGCCAGGATGTTGTGGTGCTCGTGGCCTTCGCGCACCAGGCCGCGATAGCACTCGTCGAACATCACCCACAGTTGCCGCTCCTGGGCCAACTGGGCGATGGCCAGCAGTTGCTCGCGTTCATAGACGGTGCCGGTGGGGTTGTTGGGGGTGTTGATGACGATCATCCGGGTGCGCTCGGTGAGCGCGCCACGCACCGCGTCCACCGTCAGCCGGTAGTGGTCGGCGCGGGTCTGGACGCACACCGGGGTGGCGCCGGCCAGGCGGATCTGGGTGGGAAAGGTTTCCCAGTACGGGGTCGGCACTATCACCTCCTCCCCGGGGTTGAGCAGCACCATGCAGGCGTTGTAGAGCGCCTGCTTGGCCCCGGCGGTGACCGCCACTTCATTGGCGGCGAACTCCACCCCGGTGCGCTGGCTGACCCGTTGCGCGAGCTTCTCGCGCAGGGCCGGCAGGCCGATGGGCGGGGTGTAGCGGTTGCGCGCATTGGCGATGGCTTCGATGGCCCCGGCGCGCATGTCCTCGCAGGCATCGAAGGACAATTCGCCGGCGGCGAAATTGATCACCTTGATCCCGCTTTCCTTCAGGGCGTTGGCTTTGCTGCGCATGCTCGAGGTGCCTGGGGCACTGAGGCCCAGCGCACGCTGGGACAAGGAAAAACGGACGGCCGTGGCTTCGCTGCTTGTCATTTTTGTACCTGCGAAAACAATCGGAAAACAGAGTGAACCGAGCCTGTACCCATGCGCCTCCGGCAACCTGGAAAGCTGGTCTAGGCTGGTCGTCTTACATTCTGATGACAGTCGCAAATAGCGGCCAATACTGTTTGCGTCGTGATTGATACTGGAAAAACAAGAAATGCTAGAGCTCCGTCGTCTGCGTTATTTCGTCACCGTTGCCGATGAATTGCACTTCGGCCGCGCCGCCCTGCGCCTGCGGATCGCCCAACCGCCGCTAACCCGGCATATCGCCGCCCTGGAGGCGCGCCTGGGCATCCGCCTGTTCGAACGCTCGACCCGCACCGTGTGCCTGACCCCGGAGGGCGAACTGTTCCTGCAGCAGGCCCGGGGGGTGATCAGTGCCGTCGGCGAGGCCGAGGCCACCGCGCGCAAGATCGCCCATGGCGCCATCGGCCGTATCGTCATCGGCTATGCCAGCTCGATTCCCCTGTCCAACGCTTTCTCCGAGATGATCCGCAACACCAGCCGCAGCCTGCCGGAGGTGGAGCTGGCGTTTCGCGAGGTGTCCACCGCCAGCCAGCGCCAGCAGTTGATCGATGGCAGCCTGGATATCGGCTTTGGCTGGGGGGCGCCCAACTTGCCGGCCCACGGTTTGCAGTCGCTGGTGAGTTCGCGCGATTCCCTGGTGGTGGCGGTACCGTCGCGCAGCGCTTTCGCCGGCAGGAGCAGCCTGGGGTTTTGCGAACTGGCGGGGGAATCCTTCGTGACCTTTCCGAGCGCCTACGGATCGGCCCTGAACACCGCCCTGGAGGACCTCTGCGCCCACAGCGGGATCATCCCGCGCCTGGGGCCCACGGCGTCACAGATGACCACCCTGGTGTCCCTGGTGGCGGCGGAGCGCGGGGTGGCCGTGGTGCCCGACTACACCGCGACCCTGCAGCGTCCCGGGGTGGTCTATGTGCCGCTGGCCGAGCCCTATGTGCTGGAACAGACGGTCAGTTGGCGCACGCCCCTGGGGTCGCGCTGCCTGGAGCGCTTCGTCGAACTGGCCAGGACCCTGGCAGCGCCGCTGCCGGCCCCTGCCGCGGGGCCCGAATGGCGCCTGCGCGGCTAGCGCTCCACCAGCAAGCAGCAGGCCCGGACAATCCCGCTCCGGGCCTGCGCTTTCAATGCATTGGCGGGACCTCAGCCGGGGCTGGGCAAGGACCGGGCGTCGGCGTCCAGGCCACGCTGCACGTACCAGGACAGCGGCAGGGTCAGCAGCAGGGTCGCGGCCAGGGCCATCACCGCCAGGGGAATCCCGGTGACGTCGCCGAGGCTGCCGAACAGCACCGGCGCCAGTGCCCCGCCGCCGATGGTGCCGGTGTAGAACAGCGAGAACGCCTGCTCGCGCTTGCCCGCCCCCGCCAGGTCCGGCACCGCGCCATAGAGCACCGACGAGGTGCCGTTCAGCGCCAGCCCCAGCAGCGGCAGCATCACCATCAACCCCACATAGGGCAGGAACACCGCCAGCACGATCAGGCTGGCGGTGGTGAACTCGGTGATCCACACGGTCTTCATCATGCCGATACGCGCCCCGAGGTAACCGCACAGCAGCTTGCCGAAAGCGCCACCGACGAACAGCAGGGTCAGGGCCAGGCCGATACCGGCGGTGCCGGCGCCCTTGGCCTTGAGCAGGAACGGCAGGAAGGTCAGGAAACCCATGCGTACCGCACTGTCCAGGGTGCCGGTGAGGATCAGTGCCCGCAGGCCGCCGACCGAGCCCTGGCCCTTGACCGTCTTCGGCGCCTTTTCCTGCATGGCCAGGGTCGCCGCCCGGGACGGGATCAGCCACCACAGCGCCAGCGCAGCGGCCAGCCCCAGGAGGCCGATCAGGGTCACGCTGGCACGCCAGCTGATCACGGTCAGCAGCAGCCCCACCAACCCGGGAATCAGGGTCTTGCCGATGTCCCCGGCGAAGTTGTACTGGGACAGCGCTTCCTTGACCCCGCCGCCAGCCTCGTGGGTGTCGGTGATGATCGAGGACGCCAGCGGGTGCTGGGTACTGGCCCCCAGGCCGCCCAGCAGCAGCGCCAGGAGCAACACCCCCAGCCCCCCGGCCTGCCCCGCCAGCAGGTAGGCCAGCCCGGCCAGGGCAGTGCCACCCACCAGCAGGCGCTCGCGCCCCCAGCGCTTGGCTCCACGGCTGGCCAGCAACTGGAAGCCGGCCATCATCCCGGAATAGGCACCGCGCAGCAGGCCGATCTGGGCGTAGCTCATGGCGAACTGCGCCTGCCAGATCGGCAGCAGTACATAGATCACGTCAGTCAGGCCGTCATGCACCGCGTGGGCGCCGCAACCGGCCACCAGGGAACGGCGGCGCACCGACACATCGGACGCCGGCAATGCCTCCGGGGAGGCGTGATGGTTCAGGTCATTCATTGTCGAGGCAGGCTGCAAAATGAAAAGGAAGGGTCAATCAGCAACAGGATAGGCGAGCCTGGGTCAGCCACAAGCCCCGTTGCCGGGGCCGGGCCGGAGCCATCAACGCAACAGCTGGGCACAGTCGCGCATTACCCGAGCCTTGCGCTGCAGGTATTCGGCGAAGATTTCCCGCGCGGCCTGCGGGTCGACCCGCACCTGCATGGCATCGACGAACTCGTTGACCGCCGCCACCGCATGGGCGAAGTGATTGCTCTCGGTGCCGCCGGTGTGCACCGTGACCCAGGCCACGGTGGTGCGCGCCTTCTCTGCCGGCACCCCCATGTCGCGGACGAACCACTGCTTGTACAGCGGGTGGATGAACTCCACTTCGCCGTGGGTGTAGACCTCGTGGATCAGGGTGGTCAGCAGGCCCTGCAGCAGGTCGCGGTCACGCAGGCGGCGAAAATCCGTCCAGTCCTTGAAGCCCTGGGCCGAGGGCAGGCAGTTTTCCTTGAGCAGCCACTGGTCATCGCCGCAGATCGGCGTGGCCATGTTGTAGAACAGGTCCGAATGCAGGGTATTGCCCAGGGCGCCCAGGTCTTCATCGGTGATCCGCTGCAGGCTGCCGCAGGCCCGGTACAGGCCGTCGGCGGCTTCCGAGCCCTGCCCGGAGCGGGCCAGCAAGGTGATGCGGTTGGCCAGCCCGGACACACTGGTGGCGGAGTTGTTGGTCTTCGACCAGCTGGCGAAGAACTTGCGCAGCACCGCCGGCTCGTGGCGACGGGAGGTGAGCTTCTCGAAGGCATGCTCGATGTCCACCAGGGCGCCCTCTTCGCTCCAGAACGCCTCGAACAGCGCATGCTTCAAGACACTGGCCGGCATGTCGTTCAACACAGGTTCGACAATCTTCAGCAACTGGCTCTGCCGGGTCAGTACGTTATTCATGGTCACCTCACGTATTCCTTGTTGGATGATGAATCTATCGGGTTGGACGGTTCGCGAGCCGCGACCGGGGTTTGGGGTTCGAGGGGCTTCCAGCCGCCCCAGGCAATCAGCAGCGACAGCAGTTGGAACAGCACGATCAGCGCCACGCAGCCCTGCCAGCCCCAGTGGCTCCAGAGCAGGGCCGGGACCACGGCGCCAAAACTGCCGCCCAGGTAGTAGCAGGTCAGGTACAGGCCCACGGCGCCGGCCTTGTTGTGGCGGGCGGTGGCGGTGGTAAAGGAGTTGGCGGCGGCCTGGGCCAGGAACACTCCGGTGGAACTCAGGGCCAGGCCCAGCACGATCAGCCACAGCGACGGCAGCAGGGTCAGGGCCGAACCGCAGACCCCGAGCAACGCCGCAGCCACCAGCAGCTCGGCCTGGGGCCGCGACTTGCTCAGGCGCCCGGCGATGGGGATCACCACCAGGGCCAGCAGGAACACGCTGTAGATCGCGCCCAGGGCAGCAGCCCCCAGGTCGAACGGCGCCTGGCTCAGGTAGAGCCCGGCGTAGGTAAAGGTGGCCACTTGCGAGAACAGCACGCAGAAGCCCACGCCGTACGCTGCCAGCAAGGGCCGCCGGCACAGCTCGCGCAGGGCACTGAGGCCGCCGGATGCCCGGGGCGCGGTCAGGGGCGGGTTGGCCGGCAGCAGCAAATGAATGGCCACCCCGATCAGCAGGCTCAGGCCCGCGAGCAAGGCAAAGGCTTCGCGCCAGCCCACGTATTCGGTCATGAAACCGGTGACAAAACGCCCGGCAAAGCCGCCCAGCACGGTGCCGGCGACATACAGGCTGGTGACTTCGGTCACGGTGCCGCCGCTCCAGCGGTCGCCGATGTAGGCCACGCTGGTGGCGAACACCACCGGGATCAGCATGCCCTCCACCAGGCGCCAGACCAGCAGCTGGGTAAAGCTGCCGGCACAGGCCGCCAGCCCCGCCGGCACCGCCAGCAACAGCGCGGCCACCACAATCACCCGGCGCTGATCGAAACGCCCGGTAAAGCGGCTGACAAAGGGCGCAGTGAGGGCCACCGCCAGGGTGGTGACGGTGATGCTCCAGCCGGCTTCCCGGATGCTCACCTGAAAGCTCTGGGCAAATTCCTGGAGAATGCCCTGGGTCGCATACAGGTTGAGAAATGCCGCACAACCACACAGAAACAGGGCGATGCGCGCACAATGCTGACGCGAATTCATGAAACCTCTCGTTTTATGACCAAAGGCCTTTATAAAATACGTCGCCAAGCCAAGACCAATACCGAATTCCGACCGATCAATACCCAGGGAACAGGATGCTCGATCTACGCAAGTTGCGTTATTTTCTGACGGTCGCCGAAGAGCTGCATTTTGGTCGCGCCGCCCTGCGCCTGCACCTGGCGCAACCGCCGCTGACCCGGCAGATTTCGGCCCTGGAAACCGAACTGGGGTTTCGCCTGTTCGACCGCACCAGCCGCACCGTGACCCTCACCGCCCAGGGCCGGCATTTCCTGCCGTACGCCCGGGCCGTGCTGGAACAGGTGGACCTGGCCCAGGTCATGGCCGGCAAGCTGGCTGCAGGTTGCGCCGGGCAACTGGCCCTGGGCTACGCCAGTTCCATCGCCCTCTCGGACCTGTTCAGCCAGGCGATCCAGGCCTTCGCCCAGCGCTTCCCGGACGTGCAATTGACCCTGGTGGAAGGTGCTTCGGTCAGCCAGTGGTCGCAGATTGTCGACGGGCGCATCGACATCGGCATGAGCCGCATGCAACCGCCGAGCGAGCAGAGCGATATCCAGTCCCTGTCCCTGGGGGACGAACCGCTGGTGGCGGCGATCTCCAGCGACAGCCCCCTGGCCGCGCAGGCGCAAGTGACTCTGGCCGAGCTTAGCGAGCATCCGCTGATCCTGTTTCCCGCCGACTACGGCTCGGGGCTCAACGAAGCCATCGAACAACTCTACCGACGCAACGGCCTGCCATTGCGCCCGGGCCCCAGCGGCCGGCAGATCACCTCGATCATCGCCCTGGTCGCCGCCGGCCAGGGCATTGCCCTGGTGCCCCGCTGCACCCAGACCCTGGCGAAAAAAGGCGTGACTTACCGCCCCCTCGCCGACCCCAGCGCCACCGCCCAGTTGCTGGTACTGACCCGCAAGCAGGGCCGCAGCCAGTTGGTGGAAGCCTTCATGGGGGTGCTCGACGAATTGCTGCAAGCCCAACCCGCAGCGGCCGGGCTCTAGTCAGAGCACGGTCAGGCCCAGCCCGGCCAGGAGCATGCCGGCCTGGCTGCGGGAAATGATCGCCCCCTTGAACAGCTTGGCATCCACCAGGCGCAGCCCATGCAGGCTGGCTTCGCGCAGGTCGGCGTCATCGAAGCGGGCATTGTTGACCCGGGCCATGGACAGGCTGCCGCCGTCGACAAACACCGCCTTGCGAAAGTCGCAGTAGGTCAGGTCGGCTTCGCTGAAATCGATGTTGTGCAACTGCGACTTGTAGAACGAGATACCCGAGAGCATGGCGCTGTTGAGCAGGCAGTCGGAAAAGCTCAGGCCCAGGGCCGACACGTCGCCGAAGTGGGCGCCGGTGAGCTTGCAGCCATCGAAGCTTGCATGGGCCACCTTGCTGCGCTGCCATTGCGTGTTGTTCAGGTCACAGCGTTCGAAACGGGCATCGGTAAGCACTGCAGAACGCAGGTTGGCCTGGCCGCCGCGACAGCTGGTCCAGCGGGTATTGATCAGGTTGGCCGCGGTGAGATCGGCGCCGGTCAGCAGGCAGCGTTCGAACCAGGCCCCGGGCAGGCTGATGCGGGACAGGTCCTGGCCGCTCAGGTCCAGCCCTGCGCAGCGCAGCGGCAGCGGCTGCCCGGCGGCCAGCTCGGCCAGGGAGCGGTCCTGCAGCGCCTCGGCGTCGATAGTGAAGTAAGCGTCATGAGCCTGCATGCCCTCTCCCGAGACTGGATACGAAGGGCCGCATCTTCTGGGCGTCGGCCAGGGAGGTCAATCTTGATCTTTGCCGCGCGCTGTGAGCAATGCGCGCCCCTAGCGGCACGCGACCTTGGCCAGTGCACCGGCCTGGGCGATGGCCAGGTCATTGCCGTTGGCATCGATACCGACAAAGGTGCTGATGTAGGAATACAC
The DNA here is from genome assembly GCF_900116505.1 of Pseudomonas sp. NFPP25. NCBI lineage: Bacteria > Pseudomonadati > Pseudomonadota > Gammaproteobacteria > Pseudomonadales > Pseudomonadaceae > Pseudomonas > Pseudomonas sp. NFPP25. The sequence goes on from NZ_FPBG01000008.1 coordinate 252,357, forward strand.
CTGCCGATAGGCCTTGCCGTCGTACCGGTAGAAGGTGTCGTTGTGCTCCCCGGCACTGACCCGTGCACTGGTCATCAGGTCGGGCATGCCGTTGCAGGAAGTCGCCAGTACGCCCAGGGGACCATCCTCGACGGCGAACAGCGGCTCGGCGTGTGCCTTGCCGGCACGATAAAGCCATTGGCTTGAGTTGACCTGATTGCCGCTCATGCCACAGCTCAAGAACAGCAATTGGCCATGGGGGCCGTGGCAGGTTGTGGCAATCACCCCCTCCTGTGCGCATTGCGCATTGATCTGCTGACGGGTGTCGGCGCCCAGAACCGCCAGGGCCTGGTTCGCCGGGCTGTCCACCGGCTCGCTGGCGCACAGCCCCTTGCCCCTGGGCCAGGCCCGGCGGGCGCCGAGATACACCGGCGCCAGCGCGGCAATCACTGCATCCAGCTCGCGGCCCAGGCATCGGGTATCCGGGCAACGGCTGATGGCGCGGTTCTGCCTGTCGACCTGCCGTGCCAATTGCCACGGGGTGAACACCTGCGTGATCGAGCCGTACTGCACAAAGCGCGCCTTGAACAGTTTCTCCACCAGCGCTGCGTCGTTGCAGGTTCCCGCAGGCAAGGCCTGGCGCGCGGCGGCGGCATCGTGCAGGGCGCTGTCGTCCGCGCTGAAGCCCAGCGTCGTCACGTCCGTACAGGGCTTCAGCAACAATTGCGACGAGAGATAACCCGCCTCGACCTGCTCGCTACCCGGAATCACCCGCTTGCCCTGCGCCCACGCGGGCGAGGCCAGTAAGAGCGTGCATGCCAACAGGCTAATGGGGTATTTCATCGTCGCGTTGCCATCCATTGATGTGCTCAGAGCGCTTGCGCGCTTGTTGAGTATTGCGCGGGGTTGACCAGGTGATGCGCCACAGGCCGATCAGGGATGCTCGCGGCCAACAGCAGCCGTGCCGCGCTATTCAGGCCTGCCAGAGCCTTGTTAAGGTTCCGGCTCCCGCGTAGCCGTGATGCAACCGGAGCATATTGCTCATCCAGCAAGCCTCGCGCAACGAAACAGATGCATTCGTCCTTTGGAGACCACTGATGCAATCGCTGCCCCTCTCGCCCCTGCTCGTTGGTGAATCACTTGAACTGCGCCCACTTGAGGCCGTGGACTTCGCGGCGCTGTATGGCGTCGCCTGCGATCCCTTGATCTGGGCTCAGCACCAAAGCTCGACCCGCTATCAGGAGCCGGTATTTCGCCAATGGTTCGACGACGCACTGGCGGCCAGGAGCACCCTGATCGTGATCGACCGCGACAGCGGCAAGGTTGCAGGCAGCTCCCGCTACTACGAGTTCAACGAGGACCAGCGTGAAGTTGCCATCGGCTACACCTTTCTGGCGCGCGAAAAATGGGGGGGCCGTGCCAACAAGGAACTCAAGTACCTGATGCTCGGGCACGCCTTTCAGTGGGTCGACACCGTCTGGTTCCATGTTGCGGGTTCGAATACCCGCTCACAGCGAGCCATGGAGAAAATCGGCGGGCAGTTGTCGCACACCGTCCTGAAGCAGGTGAATGGCGGAACCCAGGAGAATCTGTTTTTCAAGGTTGAGCGCCCGGCCTTTGAAAGCCAACTGTCGCTTGCCCGTTCGTGACCCCGTTCAATCCGCGCCACCAATGGGCCGAGCCCGGCAGAACAAGCCTGCCGGGCCCTTGAGTGAAGCCTGTAGAAGCCCTGCATCGTCGCGGGGCCTCTTGCAGGCCGTTAGAACACGTTGTCCCAGGTGTAGCTACCGGTTTTCCACTTGTGGTCGGGGTAGAACACCCGCGGCGGCTTGATGGTCGGGGTATAGCCGAAGCGGGCCCAGATCGGCCGCTCGGTCACTATCGTGAAACTGCCGTTGGCCTGCAGGCGGATGGTTGCGCCGGGGTGACCAGCCGTGCCGCTCTGCCAGACGACCGCATTGTTCGCGGCGTAGATCACCAGGTTGCCGTCTGCCTGCATGACGCAGCGCACACCACCTTTGTTCTGGGTATAGGTCGCCCAGACCACGCTCCAGTTCGGCCCGTACACCACCAGGTTGCCATCGCCCTGGAAGACCAGAGCGTGATCGCCAGCGCTGTAGAGCTGGCCCGGTACCAGCTCGGCCGGACCGCTGATGATCATTGCCGTACCCACCGCCGGGGTGAATACACGACCATTGGGCGCATACCAGTGCGGGATGGTGTCGACAGTGACGATGTTCCCGTCGTCCTGAAGCTGGGTGAACGCACGCAGCGAGGCATCTTCGCGCGAACCCATGGTGGGGTCACTCGGAGTGGTCGACCAGATACGGCCACGCAGCGGGTCATCCAGGACAAAGCCGTAGTTCATGAAGACCATCATCGGATCTTTCTTGTTGCCCTTGCTCACGTTGGTGAACGGCGTGTTCTGGTCAGCCACCCATGCCAACTGGGCGCCGTCATACAGTGCCAGGTTGCCATCGGGCTGGAAGAGCAGCTTGAAGCGCTTGTTGGGGGATTGAAGATACTGGTTCGGCGCCATGTAGTAGCGAGCCGGCAGTACAGAAGAGCCGTTATCGGTAAAGTCGTATCGAATCCAAGCCATGTTGTTACCTATTGAGTCGAATGATGGATGCGGAGGATTCCGCCTGCATGTCGCTCAAAGGCGAGGAAATCGAAGCTCTTGGCTTTCACGAAGGGGGCGATAGCTTCAACGCGCAGTTATGACCGCCACGGCGTGAGAGCTCCACCCATTCCAATAATGACTGCGACAGCGCTACGCGCGGCCTGGAACCGTCATGCAACAGCAGTTCGGGCCTCTGGCCCGGACGTGCCTTTGCATCACAGGCTCAATGACCGACGCCGCTGTCACACCTGGCCGCTCCTGGCGATAGCTCGAGACTCGCGGCCTTTACATGATTCAAGGTTCCACAGCGGGAACATTTGATCTGGAGCTCAGTAAACTCGCCCACTCGAGCGAGAAGTCGATTGCAACTTCCACATCTGCATTCTTTTAACATCTGCAAATCCATTTGATTATCTGCCTGACACCCTTACGGGAACACCCATATAGTACAATATAGGAATACCCATTTGCAAGCTTATGGGAAGCCCCGTAATACTGGGCGGATGGAATTCAAAGATCGACTCAAAACAGCTCGTCGCCACGCCCAGCTCAATCAAACAGAGCTCGCTGAACGTGCCGGCCTGACCCAAACCTCAATCTCCGACCTGGAACGTGGCAAATCGAAGGCCACGGCCTTTGTCGCCCAGATTGCCTCGGTATGCGGCGTTTCCTCCATGTGGCTCGCTGAAGGCGTTGGAGAAATGCTCAAGGCGGCGGATACCGCATCGGCACGCACCCAGCCAAGCGTGCATTTGGACGATATCGAGACCTGGGACGATGCGACCCCGCTCGATGACAACGAGGTCTACGTCCCCTTTCTTCACGAGGTGGAGCTGGCTGCAGGCTCGGGCCGGTTTGTCATCGAAGAAAGCGATACCGCCCGGCTGCGCTTCTTCAAGAAAGATCTGCGTCAGAACGGGGTGCAGTTCAACAACGCCAAGTGCGTGTCGGTCAGCGGCAACAGCATGGTCCCGGTGCTGCGCGACGGCGCAACCGTTGGCGTGAACGTCGGCAGGAATGCCCTGAAGGATGTAGTCGACGGGGAGATGTATGCACTCAACCACAATGGCCAGTTGCGCGTGAAGCAGGTTTACCGTTTGCCGGTCGGGCTGCGCCTGCGCAGCTTCAATCGGGATGAACATCCAGACGAAGACTATAGCTTCGCCGAAATCCAGGAACAGCAGATCTCGATCCTGGGCCATGTGTTCTGGTGGGCGATGTACTCGCGATGATTGCCCGGGGCTGGCTGGCCGGGATAGGCCGGCAACCTCGTCGACAGGAGTGTTCAGTGATGCGTAATCTGCGTGGCCTTGTCTTGCTTGTCGTCGCTGCGGCTTCGGTCTCGGCTTGCACCACACAACTGACGGAAGCAGGAAGGCAGGTCGATCTGGTGACGGCCTCCTCGGCACAGGCCTGCAAGGTTCTGACGGCATTTACCGTGAAGGGCTCCTCCAATGGGGACGCGCTGAATATGGCCTTCAATAAAGCAGCCGAACTTGGCGCCGACAGCATGAGCGTCGTCAACGTCGGTAGCGCCTCCGACATACAAGCCGCGGCCTTGAAATGTCGTCAGTGACAGGCCTTCCATGAATCTCGCCAGACCGAACCGGAAACAGCCCTCCATCGAACACTGGCAAACCCATCATCCAGTTCGCCAGCAAACCACAATCGAGGCCTCAGCCCATGCCTAGAAAAGAGCCGGAGGATGCCAAGGCAGTCACTGCCGCCGATATCGAGCGCTCCATCCAGGCCTTGAACAAGATGGCCGAGCGCCTCTGGGGTCAGGGTCGGGAAACCGAGGCACAAGCCTTGCTCAATGCCCTGGACGCACTCAACCGAGCGCTGGACCGAATCAGGATTGGCGAAAACCGGCGCATTGCCACCCTCCACTAGTCTGCGTGATCCAGCCGTAACAAGTGCCAAGTCATGGACGTGGCAGGAGTAGTTGCCACCCGTGCGCCCTCCCCCCCATCGAGCCGATAACCTAGCAAGCCAGGCCGAACCCGCGAGCGTGAAAAAGCCGGAGAAGCTTCGCAGTTGCGCAAGAAAGTCAGCGACCTCGAGTTGATTGCGCGCAGCAAGGGCCGGGCGAATGAGGATCTACGCAGGTAGATATCCTCACCTCCTCCTGAAGCGTTGGATGACAACCAGCCTTAATGACTGACCGGAGGCATTTTTCTATAAAGCGCTCTTCGTTATGCGCCGGGATCACGACACCAATCATCTGGAGCTCCTTTCATCTCAGGACCTTCTCCGAGCCACTGCTTTGGTAGCCGAATAACGAAAAGACAAAGGAACACGTTCAATTGTTCGAGTTATTTCGCTGACTTGAGCTCTCAAGTCGCCAGAAATTCATCTGTGATGACACAGTCAAAAAAGGATGAACTTACGCGAAGACTGACCTTCTCAAACAACATGGCTGCAGAAGCGGCAGATGAACAAATAAAGTATGCGAAGAGGTCATAATGAAACCGTCACTGAATGCAAAGGAGCATGAGAAAGACCCTGACCTCCCAATGCAACGTCCCCGCCAATATTGCATACAGAAACACTATGCCAGTCACCTCCACTATGACTTTCGTTTAGAGCTTGATGGATCGCTAAAAAGCTGGGCAATCCCCAAAGGACCATCACTGGACCCACGAGTGCGACGACTGGCAGTGCACGTAGAAGATCATTCGCTGGATTACCTATGCTTTGAAGGGAGCATCCCCGCGGGGCAGTACGGGGCTGGTGATGTCATCGTTTGGGATTACGGGGTTTGGCTTCCCGAAGGTGATCCACAAAAAAGCTACGCAAAAGGACAGCTGTATTTTCGCTTAAAAGGAGAAAAACTATCCGGCATGTGGAGGTTGTTCCGCACCCGTCTCCCTGGAAAAAAAGAACAGTGGCTTCTAACGAAATCAAATGACAGTGAAGCCCGCCCGGAAAGTGAATATGACATTCTGATTGAGAAGCCCGGTAGCGTGGCCGACGTGTGCGTCGCAGGCAAGAAGTACCGCAAAGAGAACATAGAGACACCCTGAGTTGAATATCTACAGAACCTTAGCAGCGGAGATCTATAGTCTTAGAGTTGCGTACTGCCCCAGGGGCGATCATGTGCGAAAGACTGTCCCAGTACCGATACATCCACGACTTCGTCGCAGCCCTGGGCATGCCTGGGGCCCTGATCAATAGCGTCGGTGATCAAGCCCTGGGGCGCTACAACGCCGCGCCGACAATGCAGCTCGCCCTCTTCCATGTCGCCGGCGATAAGCTTTATGCAGACCCTGTGACGTGGGGCTGGCGGCCGCATTGGGCTACCGACCGTGCTACAGCGATAAACGCCCGTGTCGAGAAAGTGGCCCATGGGCCTTTCTTCCGCCAGATCTGGCCACACCGAGCCATATGCCCAATCGACAACTGGTTTGAATGGCTGGACGACGGCGGCCCGAAGAAGCAGCCCTATTTGATCCGGCACCGGGACGGCTCCCCCATCCTCTGCGCCTCAATTGGACAACTGCCGGATCCAGACGAAAGTCACGGGGAGCACGACGGTTTTGTGATCATCACCGCCGACAGTGCCGGCGGCATGGTCGATATCCACGACCGCCGGCCGGCAGTGCTTGGGCCGGAACTGGCCTGGGAATGGCTCGATCCGGCCACTCCGAAGGAGCGCGCCGAACAGATGGCGTTACAGCAGGGAGAAGCCGCCGAGACCTTCGAATGGTTCAAGGTGAGCACCGCCGTCGGTAACGTCAAGAATCACGGGCCGGAACTGATCGACCGAGCATGAGCTTGAGCGCGACCGCTCCCTAATTCACTTGATATGAAAAAAGCGCGACTAGGGGAGCCTACAGAATTCGGAAAAAATCGCACGCTAACGTTTTCCGAGCTGTCGTACCGGCCTGAACTTCCCGCCTTCCAGCTTGCGGCCTGCCGCCAGACGTAATCGCCAGTCAGGTTGATGTGTTCCCAGCCTATATGCGTAATCGAGGGTAAACCTGAGCGGGGGGTGGTGCCCTTTTTGAGAGCTCAAGATAACGTTTGCGGCCCCAATCGATAACGGCTATGGGCCATTAGCACATCCGTCCTATGTTGACCGCCGTAACTGGCATACCCAAACTATTTTTCTGAACGGCCCTACGCGGCCGAGGACAACAGCCCTCAAGACGATCAGCGATAGGTGATACATCCCGGAACACGAGGGAACGTATCGGGTGAGTAGTGCGCAAACATGGGCTCTGCGTGAAACTGAGGTTTATATGAAATCGTCTATGTTGGGCACAGTACCGCTTCACGGGGCCAATTTGCTTTTGCTATTGGCTCTTGCCTTTCCGGCAATTGCACATGCGGAGGGGAGGTGTCCTGCAGGGCAATATCCCATCGGCGATCAAGGGGTTGGCGGCTGCGCTCCGATCCCAGGCGCTGGCGGGAGCTCCCGCGAGCAGGAGCCCGTCGGGCAGTGGCATAAAACCTGGGGCGCAATCGCTTCATCTGGAGCAACCGCAGATGCAGGCGTTGCCGTTAACAGGCCCAGCAAGGAGAGTGCCGAGAAGTCGGCCTTGTCGGATTGCAGCAGGCGGGGAGCGACTGATTGCAAGGTGATTTTTACGTATCGAAACCAATGTGTCGCATGGGTAGTTCCCAGCAGCAAGGACGGACCGTCCCGCGCTGGTCTGGCCAGTGCCAAAGACCCTGAAGAGGCCCGCAAGGTGGCTCAACAGTGGTGTGTAGACACGGGAGGCAAGGCTTGCCAGGTGGTATACGAAGACTGCACCAAACCTGTGTATGAAGCGTTTTGAAGTTGAGTAACTTGTGATTGCTGGCCCCCAGCTTTCGTGTTGGAACCGCAGATGCAGTCGAGCCAGTTCGTTTAGGTCAACATCCCCGCGCACTGCTGCGGTAAGAATATTGGCGGGGTCAGATGTTGACGCAACTGGCCCGACCGCTCTTTTTCACTTCGTTGAAACGATTTCTTTGACGTAGCTCTGACAGGCCGCCAGGGCGATCAATCCTTGGTCACCGTCTCCGGCGATGGCGACAATTCGTTGAGCAGCCGCAGGGGCAAGTTCGGCTCGCGCGCCTCCATGAACCACGCCGCAGGTGCCGGCGGTGGCTGACACCCCACTGCTACCACCCGAGGCGGCAGTGTTGAGAAGGACTGACAGCCGCAAGTCAGCAGTAGCAAGACGACCATGCCGCTGAAGCACTCGAAGTGAGTTTCGTGCCTGCAGCGTTGCACAGAACTGGTAGGCAACGATCCCACTCGAACCATCAAGCCTTTTCTCATATGGCAACTTTAAGAATCGGTCCTGAAATGGGGAGTAACTTTCCACCACTACGACGCCTTTGGAGTCGCGCTCGAGTTTATTGATGACGATGTAATCAGGGCCATCCCAAGGCTTTTTCTCAAGAGTTTCGGGTGCGAATAAGGCGCGAAGATATTCCTCATCCTCTCCAGCGAAGCGCATGGGGAATCGAAGCTACAGCATCGCCCCACCCTTGGTGACGTTTTCAAGAGAACGGGCGCCGTGCGTTTCGATAGCGGCCTCAATTTGCCTCTTGTCCCCGGCCGTCAAGCAGTAGCACTCTAAATCGGCAGGATTAACAGTGTCATGAGGCTCAAGCAAATAAGGCTGAACCGGCTTCATTGTCTTCACATCGCGAGCATCCCTGTTCAAAGACGAGAAACTCTACCATCGACGTGATACCTGAAAAAATGCCAACACCAACACTCCGTCGAGGCGAGATGATGGTTTGGTGTAACTGAGGTTTAGCGCGTAACGCCGCCAGCAGTCACCGCAGCAATTCCGAATCAACCACCAAGCTTTCGCTTCGACTACGGTACCGCATTCGGCTAAGCACCAAGCGTCGTTTGAGAACCACAAAAAAGAAAGGCACCCGAAGGTGCCCTCTCTGTAACGTTTACGGCTGGAATCGTGTGCCGCAGGCATGACACATCCAAGTGCGGCGCCACTCTTCCAGTTTGTCGTACTGCGCGACGTTGAATTTCCAGTGGCGAACGAATCCGATCACACCGACGGTGATAAATATCGCGCCAATGAAAAACCTCGTCCAATCCACGCCCCAGAACGTGTTCATAAGCTTGAGGCCGTCGTACAAGATGATGGCGCCAACCCCCGTAAGGATGACGGGGCCAAGCAAGCGCTTACCTGGAGGTGGGCCGACGCTTGCCGCCAAATGGGTCTGGTGCCGACCTGTAGTTTCAACGGTCACGCTTGGTCCGAATCCGGATTGGGATTGCGCTTGGTGGGTTGTTTGTATATGAGAGGTGCCAGCAGCATGGATGACGGAAAGAAGCTGGACATTTTGGCCTTGGCAGTGCGGACAGCAGATGGCGTTGTTGCTCACCACGTAATCATTCCTTTGAAGGGCGGGAAAGCTTCATTCTAAGGCAAGGTTAAGGTTCTTTGCACCTGACGAGCAGCCTTATTTGAGCAGATCGGCTCCTGTTGTTTGTACACACTTATGCCGCCAGTAGCTCACCGTAACTTCCCGCCAATAACCACCATAGATGTCCCGCTTGCTGTCTCGGCTGTAGAGGTGATGCAGGATCGTCCCCGGCGCCGGGAAGTGTTCGGGCTCGGTCTTCAGGACGCCGTCGGCCAAGTATACCCCGGCCTGGTTCGGCACCTTCGAGCGAGTCTGCATCAGCACCATGTCGCCATGCTGAGGGGCGCTGACTTGAACGAACCCGGCCGCGGGCAGGTTCTCCAGGTAGAGGTTCCGGCCCTTCTCCCACCACCCGTCCTCCCGCTCGCACTGGCCCAGGTCGATGCCCATTTCGCGGCAGTAGAAGTCGAGGACGATGCTCAAGCAGTCGTGCACGCCATGGGCGAACTTGCGGCCGATCAGCGGGCCTGGTAGCCGTCCGGCGTGAAGCTCACAAGCTCACCTGCGCGCACCTGTTCGTCATCGCCCCTGCGGACCTCAAAGATGTGCCAGGGAAGCCCGGAGGCCTCACAGGACACGCGATCTGCCTCACTGGGGGCTACTGGGTAGTCTGGATGGCTATGCACGACCGACAGCACCTGGCCGCGATCCTCAGCGGCGGCGAAGTCCTCGGGCGCAAGGCGGAAATGCTCGCTTGGTGTCGAGGCCGTATTGCGGCAAGGCACATAGACCTCCTTTCGCCCCTCCCGAATCACCAGGCCGCAGTACGGCCCGCGGTAACCGCCGCAGCTGAGCCACCAGCAGACGTTGGCCACGATATGCCGGCGCGGTAGCTGAACGCCTGCGACGTCCAGGGCCGAGGCCAGCTCGAACTCCACTATTTCGTTGTTCTCGGCGGCCTTGCGCTCGACATACCAGATGTCCGGTGGCAGGTCCTTTTCCGGATCCGCCTCCGGCTGGCCGTCCAGATACTTGCCCAGGGTCCGGTGCCGGATCAACTTCGCCCCCACCAGATCCTCCACGTACAGCACCAGGGCCGTAATGAACCAGCCGACGTTGCCAACGAACAGGGTCGGCATAGGCTGGGCACCCTGCCCGGTCATTTCGAAGCCCTCGGCCTGGATCGGCCTGAGCGAATACTCCTCGCCCTGCCAGTAGATCGACGACTGCTGTGGGGTAGCCGTGAAAGCGCTACAGCTCGGCGCCCAGCGCGGTAGCGTCGAGTTCGAAAAACTCCACCCACGCGCCCGGCTCCAAGGTCTGGACATCAGATGTAATTGATATTTTTTCACCATAAAAAAGCCGCTCATAGAGCGGCTTAATAAAAGGGAAAAGCTTGAATATTACTTAATTTCTAACTATGGAGCTTGGGTGCTCTACGCGATTAAGAAGAGCTCTTGCTAAAGCGCGCTGCATAGGACGCTCAAGTATAGAATTTGAAGCCCAAGAAAAAACAAGCACAAGGGCGAACACCATAGTGAAATTCAAGAAGTAGTTATCACTTGGTGTCGTGAGCGACACCACCCCGCTTATCACAAAATAATGAATCAAATAAACCGAATACGAAACCTTTCCTAGCCAGACCAGCGGCCTTAAAGACAAAAGCCACTCCAAACAATACCTATCCCTTATCGCAATATTGAAAACAATCAAAAGCTGCACAATTATCAATGAATTTTCCCATGAAACAATATCTCCACCAAACAACAACTTAAAAACTTTTGGAAAGGTTAACGGAATAGCTAGCAGCAAGACAAGACCAACCACTGAAATGATTCTCGGTAAATATTTAAAAGCTCCACCGCAATACATCAAGGCGGATAACACTCCAAAAAGGAAGTAATGGGCCGTATGAAGGAATGTCAGACTTGTCAAAGGCCCAAGCGACCAAATCAACAACGCCAAACCCACAACCAAACAGACGAACGACGCTTTGTTAATAATACCGAACACAAACCACAGACCTACAAAGGCAATGTAAAATAGCACCTCTATCTGTATAGTCCAGAATACGTTTTCCCCTCTATCCAATAGAAGGACCTGCCCAAGATACTTATCAAAAGAATTTATCCCCGACATCGCTACTTGCCCGGGGAACTCTAAAAAAATCAATAATCCCGGAAGTGCTGCGGCCATTAAGAACAGCGGATATACCCGCGATATCCTTCTAACCGCGTATACCCACAAAGATGATAATTCAAGCTTCTGACTTATGTGCAAATTAGAAACAAGAAATCCAGACAGAAGAAAAAAAAAGCATAACACCTGTCTGGCCGCCGCCCCAACCTAAAATACCTCCAAACAATCCCGTCTCGTTACTGTAATGGCTTACAAAAACAATAAGAGCCGCACCCCCTCTTAGCCCATCCAATGCAACGATTCTTGATGCGCTCATCCCAGATCCTAAAGTTCCCCTGAGGTCCACCTTCCCGCTAAAAGGAAGTCCTCTAGTCAATCTACTACACAAGCGTAAACACTATGGAAATTTTGACTCGATCTCAGAAAGCCTCGCCTCGAAGCCTGCCACAAGGAACAGATTGAGTTCGTCAATTCTGAAGCTGTAGCGATCACCTGCTGGAACAACAATAGAGTCTTCGCCTTCCACTGGGCTTGCCTGGATGCTCTCCTCAGGCGTCGTGACAGATGACCCCATAGGCAAAGGGGTCAAGTCCAAATGAAGACGTCACTTCTATCGCGCGCTGCGCAGTCATCCCGATATGATCACGGGCCGACTCTCCCTTTTCTTCCATAGCTGCGAACCAGCGATAAGAACCAATCTCTTTTCCCAGCGCCTTAGCTGCGTCGATCTCGACAACTGACAGCTTGCGCAGGTCAGGGTTCTTTTCTGGCATGTTGGACATACTCGATTCCTCCCTTTCGGGGAGATTGATAGTGGTTAGAGGATGCAATAAAAAGGGCCCACCGAAATGGTGAGCCCTTGAGAGTTAAGGGGGCAGCAAGGGCACATTACAACGTCAGTGCGGAATGCCACCAAAGCACAGAAAGGCCAAGTATAAGCTTGGCCATTGATGAAAAACACTTAACTCAAAATGTCCCAAGTGAGGGCGATAGCTGAGCTACCAGCATCATCGCCAACCACCCACAAACCTTGGCTCGCAGGAATAAACAACGGGTAAGGCATAAATGCCTCGTAGCTGTGGCCCGGTGATGCTGTATTGCCGTTTGCACCAAAGATGACGGCCTGGCTGATATCGGTGATCCCGGTCGGCGTCTTGAGGCCTGCAATGACGTTGACAGTTCCCTTGCCCGAGGCAATACACGATGTACGGATCACCACACCAGCAACGTTCTGTGCTGGAGCTACGATCTGAACCACCCCCTTAAGAGGACTAATGGTGGTGTAGTTTTTGCCAATTTTTACTTCGTCCATTTTTCACCTTTGTGTCGAATGATTACTTGCGGAGGATTCCGCTTTCATGTCGCTCACAGGCGATGGCTCGAAGCTCAGGGCTCAGGGCTCAGGGCTCTCACTCGATCCAAGAGCTCAGTACCAGCAACACGCTGGCTTTCACTACTTTGCAACGCGAGGAGTAGGATCACTATCTCAGCAAAATACTGTATATACAACCAGTATTTCGTATGCTATTCCCCATCCCCACAAATCTCACCCTACCGATAACGTTCCCGGCGCCGACGCCCTATCCGATCGATCGCGCCACTCCACAAGCATGTGAGGTCAGAGTGCGCGGGCTGCCAGCGTAGATTTCGTACGTTGCACTATCCGGCTATCGACGTCCAGGCTATCCCGAGAGCTGTCCTGGCTATAGGTGAAACCCGAAGCATAAAAAAAGCCCCGCATAATTACGGGGCTTCGAAAATTCTGGTGAACGAAAATGGATCAGAATGCTTGCTGAGAGCCTGCGATGAAAACGACATAGCCAGCATGTATCGTCTGGGAATCGCCGTTCTTGATCACAACATAAGCCAAATCCTCAGCCGCGTCAGGATCTTCATGCATGTTTCGCCATGCCTCTTTCAGATCCCGCCAGTCTGCAATTGTCACTCGCTGCTTTTCAAAAATAGCCAGCATTTCCCAGCGGTCGATTCTCACGACACCCTCATGCCAAAGCTGGTCGAGCTTATGACGAAGCTGATGCTTATGCGCCTGATTCATTTGAACATCCTCGCTATGAGTCGCTGAGCTGCGATCCGTAGAGAGAATCCCATTAAAATATAATTCGCGCAATATTTTTTTAATTTTATTTATAATCCATCAATAAATATTAAAGGAGAAAGTCTTACGTCGCCCACAAAAAACCCTACGCTTTGGCCGGGTTTCGTTCGTCACTCCTCAGAACGTATAGGAATGACAGGATGGAAATAATTTCGCTCATCCGCTCACTGATGTCGGCAGGCGATTACGCTGCCCGCTCAATCAGTAAGCCTTCAGCCTCTAGAATGTCGGCGGCATGTGCCAAGGCCTCATTGACCAGATCGTCTGCAGATCGACCGATATCCAGACGCCACCGGCGTCGAGTCGACTCTGGCGTACCATCATTGTCCCAGGTGTTCATGTCGTAGAAGCTGTCTTTCATCACGATCATGTCGGAGGATCGGCTCTCATCTTTCTTCGCCGTGACCTGGCCGGCAGCCACTGCCGCGTTCACCATCGACTCACGGCGCCATGCCGGCGCATCAAGTCAGGAGCAGTTGTTCCTGCCGTGCGTCATTCAGCATGGGCTGCCGCCTTCTTGGCTCGAAGCGCTTCAAGGGCCTGCTCGGCAGCGCTGAAGTTGGTTTAGGTCTGTGGTCCCGTTCATCTGGCGATTGGTGGCTCACTGGGTGTGATACGCCTCGGCCTTGGCCAGCAGGTCGCCGATGCTGTGCATGTTCGAAACGAGTCGCACGTCGTTGATGGTCAGGAAATATGGGCGACGTGGTGCGCGACGTTAATTCCAAGACGGTCGATGACCTGGCCCAGTTGCCCGGCGCCCCTGGCGTTCCATACCGGCCATGCACCATGGCGCTTGCGGTAAGCCATGGCGTAGTTGGCCCAGGCCTTGAAGGTCTTGCAGGACTGGTCCTTGGGGCCCGGCATATCGGCCGGGATTTCACAGCGTGGCTGCTGGGCAGCGAATGGAACGACCTGACCCGTCGCGACCTTGGCGGAAGCCTGGGGCGCAATTGGTTCAATGACCGGTTCAGAAGAGTGACTGGTTCTGGGTGCATCTCCTGCACTACCCCTGTTGCAGGAGGTACACCACCATCAAGGGTCAGGAAGTAGACGTTTGACGAGTTGCCCTTCCGAGTCTCCTTGCGAAGCAAGCCAACCTCGCACAAGGCGGTGATATGGTTCATGACAGAGCGCCTGCTGATCTCACACTGGTCGGCGATGTGCCGAGGAACGCCGGCCGCTGCTGGACGTGGTGCCGATGATTTCACTGCTTGATGAACGAACGAACAGCCGAAAGCCCTACCCGCTTTCGTGGGAAGAGCAATCGATCCTGTTCGCCGAGCTTCCAGCTCACCTGCAGACCATGGCGATGTTCAAGGTCAACACGGGGTGCCGGGAGCAGGAGGTGTGCAAGCTTCAGTGGAATTGGGAAATTGCGGTGCCGGAACTGGGAACGAGCGTATTTCTGATACCCGCCGGCTTTGGTGGGCGAAGCGCCAGGTCTGGCGTAAAGAACCGAGACGAGCGTCTGGTCGTTTTGAATGACGTGGCCAAGTCGGTGATCGAGAGGCAGCGTGGAAAGCACCCGCTCTACGTTTTCCCATTTGGCAAGCCTGATGGCGAGGGAAATGAAACAACGGTGCATCGCATGAATGACTCGGTTTGGAAGAAAGCCAGGGTCAGGGCAGCGAAGAAGTGGCAGGAAAAGTTCCTGAGTCCGGCGCATGATGGCTTTGCCAGAATCCGCATTCACGACTTGAAGCACACTTTTGGGAGAAGGCTACGTGCCGCGGGCGTGACAGAGGAAGATCGGAAAGCATTGCTCGGCCACAAAAACGGAAGCATCACCAGTCACTACTCGGCAGCAGAACTGGATCAGCTCATTGAGGCGGCAAACAAGGTATCAGCAACAGACTCTCGCGCACCAGCGCTGACGATTCTGAAAAGGAGAGAGGCATGAAGAAAAAGGCCAGGGTCACTCGAAAAGTCACTATGGCAGAAACAACAAAGCCGCTCGAAAGCGGCTAAGTCATTGAAAAATATGGTCGGGACGGAGTGATTCGAACACTCGACCCCTAGCACCCCATGCTAGTGCGCTACCGGACTGCGCTACGCCCCGACTAGGCGTGAAACCTGTTTCACTTCTCAGGAAACGTTGAGGAATATACCGCAAGCTTTTGAAAAGTGGAAGTATTTAAAACAGAGAATTACTTTTTCAGCACCACAAGCACATCTTCCAGCTCAGAGATCATCTGACGGATCAGTTGCTTGTACTGGGTGGTATCGTCTTTGGCCTCATCGCCGGAAAGACGCAGACGCGCCCCGCCGATGGTGAACCCCTGGTCATAAAGCAACGCGCGGATCTGCCGGATCATCAGCACATCCTGGCGCTGATAATACCGGCGATTTCCGCGGCGCTTGACGGGGTTGAGTTGAGGAAACTCCTGCTCCCAATAACGCAGCACATGCGGTTTGACCGCACAGAGCTCACTGACCTCACCAATGGTGAAGTAGCGCTTGCCCGGAATGACCGGGAGCTCGTCGTTATGACTTGGTTCCAGCATAAGCCTCAACTCGGGCCTTCAACTTCTGCCCTGGACGAAAGGTGACCACACGGCGCGCCGTGATCGGGATTTCTTCACCCGTTTTCGGGTTGCGGCCAGGACGCTGGCGTTTATCCCGAAGGTCGAAGTTACCGAAACCAGACAATTTGACCTGTTCGTTATCTTCGAGAGCGTGCCTGATTTCTTCAAAGAATAGCTCGACCAATTCCTTGGCCTCGCGTTTATTCAGGCCTAGCTCTTCGTAGAGACGTTCGGCCATTTCAGCTTTCGTCAGAGCCCCCATACGTCACTTCCTTAACGTGGCGTTCAACCTTTGTTCGAGCGAGGTGAGGATATTTTGCGTCGTAGAGTTCACCTCATCGTCGTTAAGAGTGCGCGATGGATGCTGCCAGGTCAAGCCGACGGCAAGGCTTTTTCTATGAGGATCAATGCC
Source organism: Pseudomonas sp. NFPP25 (assembly GCF_900116505.1). Classification (NCBI taxonomy): domain Bacteria; kingdom Pseudomonadati; phylum Pseudomonadota; class Gammaproteobacteria; order Pseudomonadales; family Pseudomonadaceae; genus Pseudomonas; species Pseudomonas sp. NFPP25. The sequence continues at coordinate 268,487 of NZ_FPBG01000008.1, forward strand.
TTTACCCTGATAGACGTCAAACAGCCTGAGGTCTGTCAGCCACTCACCTGCATTTTCACGGATTACGTCCAGAACGGCGCTGGCCGCCACGTCACGATCCGCCAGCAATGCCAGGTCGCGACGCACTTCCGGGAAGCGCGACAGCTCATGGAATTTCGGCAAACGCCCTTGAGCCACTTCACTCAGGACCAGTTCAAACACATAGACAGGGCGGTCCAGGCCGAGATTCTTCGCCAGCTCTGGGTGAATGGCCCCCAGGAAACCGACTTCACGACCATCACGCTCGATGCGAGCCGTCTGACCAGGATGAAGCGCTGGATGCTTGCCCGGCACAAAGGTGAATGCATCAAGAGCACCGGCAAAACCCAGTACCGCTTCGACATCCGCCTTGACGTCGAAGAAGTCCACGCCATCGCGACCTTGCGCCCAGCCTTCAGGCAAGCGGCTGCCACACACAACACCTGCCAGCATCGGCTGCTGCTTCAAACCTTCCAGCTGGCCAACAAAACGCAGGCCGCTTTCAAACATGCGGACACGATCCTGCTGACGGTTCAGGTTGTGCTGAAGCGCCTTGACCAGGCCCGGCCACAGAGAGGAACGCATGGCTGCCATGTCGGCCGAAATCGGATTGGCCAGCAACAGCGGTTCGACGCCTGGGTTGAACAGTTCGAACAGCTTCGGATCGATGAAGCTGTAGGTGATCGCTTCCTGATAGCCACGAGCAACCAGCAAACGACGCAGAGCAGGCAGGTCACCCTCGGCCTCGGCCTTGGCCTGAGGCGCCAGACGAGCCTGCGGATAGCGAACCGGAAGACGGTTGTAACCATAAAGACGTGCCAGCTCTTCGATCAGGTCAACCTCAAGACTGATATCGAAGCGATGGCTCGGCACCTCAATACGCCACTGCCCTGCCCCATCGGCAGTTACAGTCAGGCCCAGGGCGGTGAGCAAACGCTCTACCTCGAGGCCGTCGATTTCCATGCCCAGCATCTGAGTGATGCGTTCAGCGCGCAAGGTGACAGGCGCAACGGATGGCAGATGCTGCTCGCTGAGCGTTTCAATGATCGGCCCCGCGTCGCCGCCCGTGATTTCCAGCAGCAAGCCAGTAGCCCGCTCCATGGCTTCGCGAGCAAGCTGCCAGTCCACACCACGCTCATAGCGATGGGAAGCATCGGTATGCAGGCCATAGGAGCGTGCCTTGCCAGCAACCGCGATCTGGTCGAAGAAGGCACTTTCCAGGAATACGTCACGGGTATTGGCGGTGACGCCACTGTGCTCACCCCCCATCACGCCGGCAATCGCCAGGGCTCGGGTATGGTCGGCAATCACCAGGGTATCGCTGCGCAGGGTCACTTCCTGACCGTCGAGCAATACCAGCTTCTCGCCCTCTTCAGCCATTCGTACACGGATGCCGCCATTGATCTCGGCAAGATCGAAGGCATGCAGCGGCTGGCCCAGTTCGAGCATCACGTAGTTGGTGATGTCCACTGCAGCATCGATACTGCGTACATCGGCGCGACGCAGGCGCTCGACCATCCACAGCGGAGTAGGCTTGGACAGGTCGACATTGCGGACGACACGCCCCAGGTAACGTGGGCAGGCAGCCGGAGCCAGCACTTCCACTGGACGCACTTCGTCATGCGCCGCAGGAATCGCCGGTACTTCCGGACGCTGCACCTTGGCCGCGTACAAGGCACCCACTTCACGGGCCATGCCGGCCAGGGACAGGCAGTCCCCGCGGTTAGGGGTCAGGTCGACCTCGATGCTGGCATCGTCCAGGCTCAGGTAGGTGCGAACGTCCTCACCCACCGGCGCATCGACCGGCAACTCCATGAGGCCGTCATTGCCCTCACCGATTTGCAGCTCAGCCTGGGAGCACAGCATGCCGTTGGATTCCACTCCACGCAGCTTGGCCTTCTTGATCTTGAAGTCGCCCGGCAACTGGGCACCGATCATGGCGAACGGGACCTTCAGGCCCGGGCGCACGTTCGGCGCGCCGCAGACAACCTGGAAGGTCTCCGAACCATTGCTGACCTGGCAAACGCGCAGCTTGTCGGCATCCGGGTGCTGCTCGGTGCTCAACACCTCGCCCACTACCACGCCACTGAAATCACCGGCGGCCGGCGTTACGCTGTCGACCTCAAGACCGGCCATCGATAGACGGGCTACCAGCTCGTCACGACTTACCTGCGGGCTAACCCAGCCGCGCAGCCATTGTTCACTGAATTTCATCCTGCTCTCCTAATAGATTCGTTACGGACGCGCGACTAGCGAAATTGCGCAAGGAACCGCAAGTCGTTGTCGAAGAACAGGCGCAAGTCATTGACACCGTAACGCAGCATGGCCAGACGCTCGGCGCCCATGCCGAAGGCAAAGCCCTGGAACTCTTCCGGATCGATCCCGGACATACGCAGCACGTTCGGATGAACCATGCCGCATCCCATGACTTCCAGCCAGCCAGTCTGCTTGCAGACCCGGCAGCCTTTACCGCTGCACATCACGCATTCCATATCGACTTCGGCGGAAGGCTCGGTGAACGGGAAGTACGAAGGACGGAAACGCACCGCCAGTTCCTTCTCGAAGAACACCCGCAGGAACTCTTCGATCGTGCCCTTCAGGTCGGCGAAATTGATGTCACGATCGACCAGCAGGCCTTCGACCTGGTGAAACATCGGCGAGTGAGTGATATCGGAGTCGCTACGGTACACACGGCCTGGGCAGACAATGCGAATCGGCGGCTGCTGCGACTCCATGGTGCGGACCTGTACCGGTGAGGTATGGGTGCGCAACAACATGTTCGCGTTGAAATAGAAGGTGTCATGCATCGACCGGGCCGGGTGGTGGCCTGGGATGTTGAGCGCTTCAAAGTTGTGATAGTCGTCTTCAACCTCAGGGCCTTCGGCGATGCCGTAGCCAATATGAGTGAAGAACTGTTCGATACGCTCCAGGGTCCGCGTAATCGGGTGCAGACCGCCCGAGGTCTGGCCACGGCCCGGCAGAGTGACGTCAATGCACTCGGCGGCGAGCTTGGCGCTGAGTTCCGCCTCCTCGAAAGCCGCTTTGCGAGCATTGAGAACCTCTGTTACACGCTCCTTGGCAACGTTGATCAGCGCACCGACTTGCGGACGCTCTTCGGCAGGCAGGTTGCCCAGGGTCTTCATCACCTGAGTCAGCTCGCCCTTCTTGCCAAGGAAGTGAACCCGGATCTGTTCCAGGGCATTGATGTCTTCAGCGTGTTGCACGGCCTCAAGTGCTTGAGAAACCAGCGCATCCAGGTTTTCCATGTACAGACTCCAGATACAAAATAGGGGAAGAGCTTGAAGGCTCTTCCCCTATTTATGACGTTTAACATCTGGGCTCACGAAAGGTGAGCCCGGATGACTGTCGGGGGTACTTAAGCCAAGGTGGCTTTAGCTTTCTCGACAATCGCAGCAAACGCCGCTTTTTCGTTCACTGCCAGATCAGCCAGAACCTTACGGTCGATCTCGATGGACGCCTTTTTCAGGCCAGCGATCAGACGGCTGTACGACAGGCCGTTATTACGAGCACCAGCGTTGATACGAGCAATCCACAGAGCGCGGAACTGACGTTTTTTCTGACGACGGTCACGGTAGGCGTATTGGCCTGCCTTGATTACCGCTTGCTTGGCAACACGGAATACGCGCGAGCGAGCGCCGTAGTAGCCTTTAGCAAGTTTCAGAATTTTTTTGTGACGTTTACGGGCAATGACGCCACGCTTTACACGAGCCATGAGTTACTTCCTCTATTCTTGATCCAAAAATTAACGAAGGCGCAGCATGCGCTCGACTTTTGCCACGTCAGACGGATGCAGCAAGCTGCTACCGCGCAGTTGACGCTTACGCTTGGTCGACATTTTGGTCAGGATGTGGCTCTTGAAAGCGTGCTTGTGCTTGATACCGTTAGCAGTTTTCAGAAACCGCTTAGCAGCACCACTTTTGGTTTTCATCTTTGGCATGTTCGGATACTCCGCATTCAGTTGATAAACATAATCAGAAGGCCTGCCGTGCCCTGTTGATTACTTCTTCTTTTTCGGGGCGATGACCATGATCAGCTGGCGTCCTTCCATCTTAGGATGCTGTTCGACCGAACCGTACTCTTGCAGGTCAGCTTCAACCCGCTTGAGGAGTTCCATCCCCAGCTCCTGGTGGGCCATCTCACGGCCGCGGAATCGCAAGGATACCTTGGCCCTGTCCCCGTCACTCAGGAAACGTACCAGGTTGCGCAGTTTTACCTGGTAATCCCCTTCCTCCGTCCCTGGACGAAACTTGATTTCTTTAACCTGAATCTGCTTCTGGTTCTTCTTCGCAGCAGCAATCTGCTTCTTCTTTTCGAAGATCGACTTGCCGTAATCCATCACCCGGCAAACAGGTGGGACTGCGTCGGCGGAAATTTCCACCAGATCCAGCTTGGCTTCTTCAGCTATACGAAGCGCTTCATCAATCGAGACGATGCCAATCTGCTCGCCGTCAGCGCCAATTAACCGAACCTCGCGTGCCGAGATATTCTCGTTGATCGGGGCTTTCGGTGCAGCTCGTTTATCTTGTCTCATATCACGCTTAATAATAATTACTCCGAATCTTGGCGACCACGCCGGGAAACCGCTTGTGCGAGGAACGCCGAGAATTGGGCGACAGGCATCGAGCCCAGGTCTTCACCTTCACGGGTACGCACAGCGACAGTCTGCATCTCGACCTCCCGATCTCCAATAACCAAGAGATAGGGAACCTTGAGCAAAGTATGCTCGCGGATTTTAAAGCCGATCTTTTCATTTCTCAAGTCGGACTTGGCACGAAATCCGCTTTGATTGAGTGTTTTTTCCACTTCGAGGGCAAAATCTGCCTGTTTATCAGTGATATTCATCACCACGGCCTGAGTCGGAGCCAGCCACGCAGGGAATGCACCCTCGTAATGCTCGATCAGAATCCCGACAAAACGCTCGAAGGAACCGAGGATCGCCCGGTGCAACATCACCGGATGCTTACGGCTGTTGTCTTCGGAAACGTACTCGGCGCCCAGACGGATCGGCAGGTTGAAGTCCAACTGCAAGGTACCGCACTGCCAGACACGACCCAGACAGTCCTTCAGCGAGAACTCGATCTTCGGACCGTAGAATGCGCCCTCGCCCGGCTGCAGGTCGTATGGCAGGCCGGCGCTATCCAGAGCCGCTGCCAGTGCGCTTTCCGCACGGTCCCACAGATCATCGGAGCCCACGCGCTTTTCAGGGCGAGTGGACAGCTTCATCTCGATGTCCTTGAAGCCGAAGTCGGCATAGACATCCATGGTCAGCTTGATGAACGCCGCAGACTCGGCCTGCATCTGGTCTTCAGTACAGAAGATGTGAGCATCATCCTGAGTGAAGCCACGCACACGCATGATGCCGTGCAGAGCGCCCGAGGGTTCATTACGGTGGCAGGCACCGAACTCGGCCAGGCGCATCGGCAGCTCGCGGTAGCTCTTCAGGCCCTGATTGAACACCTGCACGTGGCAAGGGCAGTTCATCGGCTTGATTGCGTAGTCGCGGCTTTCCGACTCGGTGGTGAACATATTCTCGGCGTAGTTGGCCCAGTGCCCGGATTTTTCCCAGAGACTGCGGTCAACCACCTGCGGAGTCTTGATCTCCAGGTAACCGTTGTCACGCTGCACCTTGCGCATGTACTGCTCGAGCACCTGGTACAGGGTCCAGCCATTAGGGTGCCAGAACACCATGCCCGGCGCTTCTTCCTGGGTATGGAACAGGCCCAGGCGCTTGCCGATCTTGCGATGATCGCGCTTCTCGGCCTCTTCGATACGCTGGATGTAGGCAGCGAGCTGCTTCTTGTCCGCCCAGGCAGTACCGTAGATCCGCTGCAACTGCTCGTTCTTGGCATCACCGCGCCAGTAGGCACCGGACAACTTGGTCAGCTTGAAGGACTTCAGGAAACGCGTGTTCGGCACGTGCGGACCGCGGCACATGTCGACATATTCTTCGTGGTAGTACAGGCCCATCGCCTGCTCGTTCGGCATGTCTTCGACCAAACGCAGCTTGTAGTCCTCGCCACGGGCCTTGAACACCTCGATCACTTCGGCGCGCGGCGTGACCTTCTTGATCACGTCGTAGTCCTTCTCGATCAGCTGCTGCATGCGCTGCTCGATGGCGGCCATATCCTCAGGCGTGAAAGGACGCTCATAGGCGATGTCGTAATAGAAGCCTTCATCGATGACCGGACCGATGACCATTTTCGCGGTCGGATACAACTGCTTGACCGCATGCCCCACCAAGTGAGCGCAAGAGTGGCGAATGATCTCCAGCCCCTCTTCGTCCTTTGGCGTGATGATTTGCAGGGTTGCATCGCCGTCGATCACGTCGCAGGCGTCGACCAGCTTGCCGTTGACCTTGCCAGCCAATGTGGCCTTGGCCAGGCCCGCGCCAATGGAAGCGGCGACCTCGGCTACGGATACTGCGTGATCGAATGAACGTTGACTGCCGTCGGGAAGAGTAATAGTGGGCATGGCGCCTCCTCTCCTAGTGGTGACCCCTACCAAAGGTCACGTGGGTTGGGATGAGCCAGTACGCGATTCAGTCCGGCCGTTCTGCTACGAACGCCTGCCTCACAGTGGCAAGAGCCTTGCGGCCAACCGAAAAACCGAACCAGAGTGACTGGGGTTCACATCAAGATTAATGAGGCATAGACGGCAAGGGCTAGAAAAGGCCCAAAGCTTGAAAACACCGAAGCCGGGCATGCTAGCACAGATACATCGCAATCGCCGTGCAGCAAATTATCGCGAGCCTGGTTTACAGTCTTTTATTGTTGAAAGTGAACTTGAGATGTACGTCGAGCCTCAAATAACCGGAGAATCGTCGTCCTTGCTACCGACTTCAGGAGAACCCGACTCATGCGCCTTATCAAACTGCTCGCCCTTGCCGCACCGCTCACCCTGCTACTGCCTTTGAGTGCACAGGCGGCATGGCCTGCCGGAGCACGCGCCGACTACATGAAGGACTGCACCGCGGCGGCCAGCCAGAACATCGACGCCAAGAGCGCCGAAAAGCACTGTGCCTGCGGCGCCGACAAGCTAAATGAAAAATTCACTACCGAGGAGATCAAGGAGCTGATGAGCAAAACCAAGCAACCCAGCGCAGATCTGCGAACCCGAGCATTAGACGCCATCGCTGCTTGCCGGGTGGTCAAATAAGCTGCTGATGCCCGGAACAGGCTGCGCCAGTGCTCGCCACAGAGCCTGAAACGCGGTCTTTTTCACAATTTACGCAGCTTTTACGGGTTTTTTTATTACCCTCTGTTTTACGCCAAAGCCCCTTAAACCGGGGCCTGCAGCCAACTCAGATGGCAAAATACACAGGTACATCGGGCAAAGAGCGCCTCTGGGGGGCTCCCAAGCCGAACATTTCGACTATGATAGCTCGGTGTGCCCAGTTGGCCTGAGCAGCACAGCACTACTGAAAATATATGTTTCTTGGAGATACACCATGTCTAATCGCCAAACCGGCACCGTAAAATGGTTCAACGATGAAAAAGGCTTCGGCTTCATCACTCCTCAAGGTGGCGGTGACGACCTGTTCGTACACTTCAAAGCTATTGAAAGCGACGGTTTCAAAAGCCTGAAAGAAGGCCAGACCGTTTCCTTCGTGGCTGAGAAAGGCCAAAAGGGTATGCAAGCTGCACAAGTTCGCCCTGAGTAATTTCTCAGCGAGCTAAAAAAACCCCGTCCATGTGACGGGGTTTTTTATGCGTGATCCAAAGGCCTCAGCCCTCAACCACAGTTGACCCGGGTCACCACCAGGCCGGCATCAGTGTTCAGGTTCAGGCGATCCGAGCGGTACTCCAGGGTGATCATGTCGTTGGGCTTGAGGAACCGTGCGTACTGCGCGCCTGCGCGTGTACGGGCCTGCTCGAGCAACTCGGGAGAAGCCTTCTTGCCGACGGCGAATTCGGCGGCTGATGCTTCACAACGAGTGTGCCCGGACTCAGTGGCCACAGGCTCCTTTGTCGCCCCGCCAGTGCTGCACCCACCAAGGACGACAGCGGCCAACAAGGTTCCGAATGAAGCGAGCTTCCAAGGCATGAAGCCTCCTTTTCAAAATTAAGCAGAGATCGTGCGACAGCCGATTTGGCTTTTGGTTTCAAAACAAATGGCCATTTGCCGTATCAGGTGAACAGCGGGCAAGTCTGCCTCAGCCAGTGCCACTCTTTCACGGGACAATCGTCACCGGATATGAACGACGCTCAATAGATGTCGATGTAGTCGAACGCCGGCTTGGGCCAGTTCTGTTTGAGCGCATTGAAGATCTGCATCACCCAGACCTCGTCGGCGGCAGCCACCTTGCCGACATACCCGGAGCCGGCCGCCCAGGTTTCCAGGCGAAACAGCAAACCTTCTATCTCGGCACCGCCCACTACCCCCGAAGAGATATAGGCAATTCCGGTTTTGCTCACGCGCAACTGGGTATGCACGTTGTCGCTGGCAGACGCCAGCAGCTGACGCACCGCCTCCAGGGTCAGGGCATCAGGCTGGTTCAAATCGATTTGCACGGAGGCTTCCTTGAGCACAGGAAAAGCCGCAGTGTCGCACAGCACTCGCCTGATGCCTAAGTCGGAGTGCCAAACGCCCGGCAACATGGTTAACTCTGCAACGCAGCAAATACCCGCCCAGAGCCCTGCCCTGGCACCCGCCTTATCCGAATTCGTGAGACTTTCATGGCCACCGTGAGTATCGACGCCGACATCAAAGCCAAATGGCCCCAGGGCCAATGCTCCTACAGCCCGGGGAGCCCGGAGGAGCTGGCGATCATTGGCATAGACCTGCTGGTCAAGGAACTGGGCACCCAGTCCGCCCGAGCCTTCATTGAACAAGTCTTCGAGAAATACCCGGCCGACCACCTGGGCGTACAGGACCCGGAACGGGAATAGAACCCCGCAGGCAGGTACCTGCGGGGGCAAAGTTTACTTGAGACGCGCCAGGCGCTCGGTGAGCAAGTCGAAGAAACCCTGGGCATCGCCGCTCTCAACCCAGAACACGTTCTTTTCCTGCTTCAGGCCGTCGTACCAATCGACGATGGTCTGGCCGAAAGTCGGCCCCTCGCGGCTGTCGATGACCATATTGGCTTGACGGCCGGTGAACAGCTCGGGCTTGAGCAGGTAGGCAATCACTGTAGCGTCATGCACCGGGCCGCCGGGAATACCGTAGTGCTCCATGTCGCCCTTGACGTACTCGTTGAGGATGTCCCCCACCACCTTGCTGGCGTTGTTGTTCAACGCCGCGATCTTCTGCAGCCGCGCATCGCTGGTCAGCACCTTGTGGGTCACGTCCAGCGGCAGATAGGTCAGTTTGACGCCGCTCTTGAGCACCACTTCGGCCGCCTGGGGGTCGGCGAACAGGTTGAACTCGGCCACCGGCGTGATGTTGCCACCGTTGAAGTGCGCACCGCCCATGACCACCACTTCCTTGATGCCCTGGGTGATGTCCGGTGCCTGGATCAGCGCCAGCGCCAGGTTGGTCTGCGGGCCGAGCATGGCGATAGTGATGCTGTGGGGCTTGGCCGCCCGCAGCGTATCGATCAGGTAGTTGATCGCATTGCCCTTGGCCAGAGGCGCCTTGGGCTCGTGCACCGTCACCCCGGAAATGCCTTCCTTGCCATGGATATTCTCGGCATAGATGGGGGTACGCAGCAGCGGCTTGGGCGCTCCGGCGTATACCGGCACCTCCTCGCGCCCCGCCCACTCACGGGCCAGACGCGCATTGCGCGAGGTCTTGTCCAACCGCACGTTGCCCGCCACCGTGGTCAGGGCGCGGATCTGCAGCTCCTCGGGGGAAGCCAGGGCGAACAGCAGGGCTACCACATCGTCGGCCCCCGGATCGGTGTCGATGATCAGATCGATTTTTTCCGCCGCCTGAGCGCCGGTAGCAGTGAGCAGAGACAAAAGCAGCAGACTCCGGAACCAGTGGTGAAACAACTGAGCATAGCGGCGCATGGCGCACTCCTTGTGCAAGATGGAAAAAGGCCCGACAGCGGCCTAGAAGGTCACCCCGGCAATCAGGGCGATATTGCAATACGGCTGGCACTCCCCGGTGCGGATCACCGCTCGGGCCTGGCGGCTGAGCACCTTGAAATCCTCGTGGCTCATGAGCTGCCGCTGCCCCAGCTCACCACCGGCGGTCATGCCTTCAAGCGCCGCCAGCGGCGTAGGCTGCTTGAGCAGAATTTCTTCGGCCAGCACATGACGCTCCACCTGCATCTCGCTGAGCAACACCTTCAAGGTAGTGAGAAAGTCGGGAACGCCGTGGGTCAGCGCCAGGTCGATCAACTCCACGCCCGGGGGCACCGGCAGGCCGGCATCGCCGATCACCACGATATCGCCGTGGCCCAGGGACGCGATCAAGCGTGACAGGGCAATGTTGAGCAAAGGTGTCTTTTTCATGAAGGGATAAACGCCTGAACGTCGGACAGCGTGGGAATGGAAGGTTGCGCACCGGCGCGCGTCACCGACAGCGCCGCAGCCACCTGGCCAAAGCGGATGGCCTCGGCTTCGCTCTTGCCGGCAGCCAGGGCCGCGGCAAATCCGCCGACAAAGGTGTCCCCGGCCGCCGTAGTATCGATTGCCTTGACCCTGGGCGCCGGGAAATGCTCGAAACGCTGGCCATCGGCAAACAGCGAGCCTTGCGCACCGAGAGTGATGATCACCTTGCCAGCACCCGCAGCGATCAAGCGACTGGCAGCCACTTCAGCGCTCTCCAGGGAGTCCACCGCTACCCCGCTCAAGGCCGAAGCCTCGCTCTCGTTGGGAATCAGGTAGTCGATCGCGCCATACCACTGCGCCGGCAGCGGGCCACTGGCCGGCGCCGGATTGAGGATCACCGTCTTGCCCAGTTCACGCCCGCGCTTGAGGGTGTAGCCCACAGTCGCCAGCGGCACTTCAAGCTGGCAGATGATGACTTGCCCATCCTGCAGCACCCCATCGAACCCGGCGACCTTCTCGGGAGTGAGCTGGCCATTGCCGCCGGCGACTATGACAATCGCATTCTGGCTACTGTCGTCCACCACGATCAGCGCCACCCCACTGGAGCCTTCGACCACACTCACCGCCTGGCAATCGATCTGCTCGGCCAGCAAGGCACCTCGCAGTTGCTCGCCATAGGCATCGTCGCCGACACAGCCGACCATCGACACCTGCGCTCCCAGCCTGGCCGCAGCCACTGCCTGATTGGCGCCCTTGCCACCGGATACCGTGGCGAAGGATTTGCCAATCAGCGTCTCGCCCCCTCGGGGCAGGCGCTCGGCCCGAGTCACCAGGTCCATGTTGAGGCTACCCACTACCACTACTTTTGCTGACATACATCGGTACTCAATCAGTTGGGTTCAGCGGTATTCGGCGAAAGCGCCACCGAGCGGCGCCGTCGACTCCCGCAAGACGATATTCGGCGTAACGATGCGCTGGTCGACCGGCAGCTCCCGGCAGGCGATCCGCCGCAGCAGCAACTCTGCCGCGGTTTCCCCCAGTTGCAGGATCGACTGGCCGACCGTGGTCAGCGCCGGGTAGACGTACCGGCTCATGAGGATGTCGTCGAAGCCGATCACCGAAAGCTCGCTGGGCACGCGGATATTGCGCTCCGCTGCCGCGCGCAGCACCCCGATGCCCATCATGTCGTTGCCAGCGAAAATCGCGCTCGGCGGCTGTCCGCCATCGAGCAACTGCGCGGCTGCGCGATAACCACCAGTGCTACTGAAATCACTTTCCAGGATGCGCTCGGCAGGCGCCTCGACACCGGCCTCACGCAGCGCCTGCTGGAATCCCGCCAGGCGCATCTGCGCCACACTGGTATTGCCCGGGCCGCCGATGCAGGCAATGTCCCGATGCCCCAGCTCCAGCAGGTGTCGGGTGGCCAGGTAGGCACCGTGCTGGTGGTCGATACGCACCAGGTCGGCGTTCACCCCTTCCAGCCCACGGTCGACAATCACCATCGGCGTGCGCACGCCGGCCAGCCCCTGGGCCAGGCCGCTGTCGCCACCGGCCGAGGTGACAATCAACCCGTCGATACGTTTTTCCAGTAATACTCGCAGGTAGTTGCGCTGCTTCTGCGGGTTGTCGTCGGAGTTGCAGAGGATCACGCAGTAGCCGTTGCGTTCGCAATAATCCTCGATCCCCCGAGCCAATTCGGCGAAGTACGGGTTGAGGCTGTTGGGTACCAGCAAGCCGATGGTAGCCGTGGTCTTGGCCTTCAGCGAACGCGCCACCGCGCTGGGCACATAGTCCAGGCGCGCGATAGCGGCCTCGACCTTGACCCGAACTTCCTCACTGACTGGCCGCGTCTTGTTCAGCACATGGGACACCGTGGTGTAGGAAATCCCCGCCAGCGCCGCCACATCCTTGATTGTTGCCATGAATCAAACCCGCCGATTGGCGCGCTGGCTGCGATAAGTGTCCAGCACCACGGCAATCACGATGACCGCACCAGTGATGATGCGCTTGGTCGGTTCGGATGCGCCGATTTGCGCCAGGCCCGCAGCCAGCACGGAAATAATCAAGACGCCAAAGAAGGTACTGATCACCGAACCGCGCCCGCCCATCAGGCTGGTGCCGCCGATCACCACCGCAGCGATGACTTGCAACTCCAGACCGGAGCCCGCGTTCGGGTCTGCCGCTTCCAGGCGAGAAATCTGAAACAGTGCAGCGATACCTGCCAGCAACCCCATCAGGCTGAAGACCAGGATCTTGTAGGGTTTGGGGTTGATCCCCGCCAGACGCACTGCCTCTTCGTTGGTACCGATGCCGATCAGGTAGCGACCGAACACGGTGCGAGTCAGCACCGCCTGGGCCAGGAAAATAATCAGCAGGGCAATGATAAACGACGGCGAAATGCCGAAGGCAATCGGATTCGACAACCAGGCGAAGGCGTCACCGATGTAGGCGGTGCGTGAGCCCGTCATCTGGTAGGCCACGCCGCGGGCCATTTCCAGTACACCCAGAGACACGATGAACGAAGGAATGCGCCAGGCCACGGTGATGGAACCGGTCACCGTTCCCGCCAGCGCCGCGCAAGCCATGCCCAGCAACGCCGCGGGCACCACGCTCCAGCCCCAGCCGAGAATCGCCACGCTGACGGTCGACGCCGCCAGGGCCAGTACCGAGCCCACGGACAGGTCGATGCCACCGATGATCAGGACGAAGGTCATGCCCACCGCCAGCACCATCAGGTCGGGAATCTGGTTGGCCAGGGTACTGAAGGTGTCATAGGACAGAAAATGACTGCTGAGTAGGGAGAACAGCACGATCATCCCCAGCAGCGCCCCCGCCAACCCCAGGTAAGTGCCGAGGCCGTAGTAGTGGCCGCCTCGCTTGCCGCTTGCTGCAGTTTTCATGATGCATTCCTAGGCGCCGCTTCATCGATCAGCGCATCTCGTTTTTGATAGCCGGCAAATGCCGCGGCAAGCAGTTCATCCTGGGTCCAGCTGTCGCGCTCGAAGGTATCGATCAGCCGCCCGGCCGAGAGCACGCCGATGCGATCGCAGATCAGCATCAGCTCGCGCAGGTCGCTGGACACCACCACAAGGGCCTTGCCCTGCCGGGTCAACTTCCCCAACAGGCCGTAGATATCGAACTTGGCGCCGACATCGATGCCACGGGTCGGCTCATCGAACAGCAGCACCGAACAGTCGCGCTCCAGCCAGCGGCCGATCACCACCTTCTGCTGGTTGCCACCGGACAGCTCGCTGACCAGTTGCGCCGGGCTGGAGCTGCGGATACGCATGGCGTCGATCTGGCGCCGCGCCAGATGCTCCTCGTCCTGGCCATTGACCAGGCCGCTGCTGGAAATCGCCGGCATGTTGCCCAGGGCGATATTGGCGCTGATGGACTGGGTCAACAGCAGCCCCTCACCCTTGCGGTCCTCGGTAATCAGGGCGATGCCGTTGGCCACCGCATCCACTGGCGAGCGGATGCTCACCGGGCGCGCCGGGGTGCCCAGGGCGATGGTGCCGCTGTCGGCGACATCGGCACCGAAGATCAGGCGCAGCAGCTCGGTGCGCCCTGCCCCGATCAACCCGGAAATCCCGAAGATCTCGCCACTGCGGACCTCGAAGGACACATCGCGGACTTTGTCCGAGCGGCTGAGGTTGCTCACCGTCAAGGCCGGCGCGCCGATCCGGCGCTCGCCCAGGTCGATGTGCTCGCCCAGCTCGCGACCCACCATCAGGTTCACCAGTTGCTCGCTGTTGTAGTTGGCCATCGGCTCGACACAGACCAGGCAGCCGTCACGCAATACCGCGATGCGCTGGGCAACCCGGGCCAGCTCTTCCAGGCGATGGGAGATATAGATGATCGACACGCCGCGGGCCTGCAGGCGGGTGATCTGCTCGAAGAGCATTTCTACCTCGCGGGACGTGAGCATGGCGGTGGGCTCATCGAGAATCAGCACATGGCAGTCGCCGATCAGGTTACGGGCGATCTCCACCATCTGCTGGTGGCCGATGCCCAGCTCGCCCACCAGGGTGTCGGGGTCGATGGCATCCAGACCGACCTGGGCCATGGCCTCGATCGCCGCCTTGCGCAATTGCCGGCGGCTGATCCAGCCACCACTGCTGGGCAGGTTGTCGAGGAACAGGTTCTCGGCCACCGACAGGGTCGGCAGCAGGTTGAGCTCCTGCATCACCATGCGAATGCCCAGATCCTCGGCGTGGGCGCGACTGCCCGGACGATAATCCTGGCCATTGAACTGCATGTGCCCTGTGGTGGGGCTGACCAGGCCACCGATGATCTTCGACAGGGTGCTCTTGCCGGCACCGTTCTCGCCGGTGAGCGCCAGCACTTCACCGCGCAACAGCGTCAGGTCGATGCCGGTCAACACCGGTTGCGCATAAGTCTTGCCGATACCGCTGACCGATAGGACAGCGTTGGCAGCAGAAACTGACATAGGAAACTCTCCATGCGCCCGCCCAACCGGGCGAGCGCCGTTGTACCGCCGCAATGACTACTGAGTGACCAGCTCAACCGGAGTTTCGATCACGCCATTGGTGCCGCTGTCGACTTTCTCGCCCTTGAGGATCTTCAGCGCGGTCTCGATACCGAACACCGCCTGCTTGGCAGCGAACTGATCGGCAGTGGCCAGGACTCGGCCATCCTTGAGCATCGGCTTGATGGCGTTGATGTTGTCGTAGCCCACGACCTGCACCTTGCCTGCCTTGCCGGCAGCCCGGACTGCCGAAACCGCGCCTACCGCCATGCTGTCGTTACCGGCCAGCAATGCCTTGAGGTTCGGGTACTCGCTGAGCATGGCCGAGGCCACACGGTTGCCGGCGTCGATTTCCCAGTCGCCCGACTGCAGCGACACCACCTTGATCTGCGCGGCTTCCATTGCATCCTTGAAGCCGGCGGTGCGCTGCTGCGCGTTGGTGGTGGTGGAAACCCCTTCGATGATTCCCACTTCGTCACCGGCCTTGAGTTGCTTGGCCAGGTACTCACCCACCAGACGCGCGCCCTTACGGTTGTCCGGGCCAACGAAAGGCACGCTGATGTTCTTGCTCTTCAGCACGCCGGGGTCGAGCTGGTTGTCGATGTTGATCACCGTGATCCCGGCGTCCACGGCCTTCTTGATCACCGGAACCATGGCCTTGGAGTCAGCCGGGGCGATCACCAGTGCGTTGACCTTGGAGACGATCATCTGCTCGACGATGCGGATCTGGTTGGCGGTATCGGTTTCATCCTTGATGCCGTTGGACACCAGGTCGAAATCGGCGGAATGCTCTTTCTGATAGGCCTTGGCACCATCTTCCATCGTCAGGAAGAACTCGTTGGCCAAGGATTTCATGACCAGGGCGACCTTGGGTTTCTGCGGGGTATCGGCTTGAGCCGAGGAGAAAGGAAGGGCCGCGGATGCAGCGGCGAGAACGGCGACAGCGAGGAGACGTCCAGCAAAGGGCAGCTTCATGGGTTCACTCCGATCTTATGATTATTGTGAGCAGCGTTCGTCAAACGGAACCGCCAGGTAGGCAGCCCCACTGGCCGACGGCGAACCTTGCAAAGATAGACGATTATCCTTTTCCGAAGGCCGCGCAAACGTTTGCGTAAAACGAACTATGCGAACCTCGCCAGCGTTTGTCAACGCTGTTCAAAGTGCGATCAGAGAGAGTGGGTAGCCATCCGCAGCCGGCCACGAGGAGAAAAACCTGCCCGAAAAATGCTCCCGGACAGGCTGATGATTCAGGCAGTGGTGTTCACCAGGCCACCGGAAGACGACTCCTTGGCCAACTCCCGGACCAGGTTGCCAGAGACTTCCGCCAGCGCGCCGTTGGTATCGGCGACTTGCCCTTGAATGGCCATCACTGCCGTCTGCTTGGCCTCAGGGGTTGGGTAGTTGGCGGCCTGGGCGGCAGCCAGTTGCTGTTGCAGCTCGCGAAGTTGCTGCTGCAGCTCCTGCATGCGCTTGAGCAGCATCTTTACCACGATGCCGTGCTTGTCTTCGCTTGGGCTTTCGCTTTCAGACTGTTCGGCCTGCTTGCTGGAGCCGACCCGCAAAGTGCCCGACTCGTCGGTACCCAACGCCGTAGACGCCTGTTCGGCGGCGGCATTACTCAATGCATCGATGGTCGCGGGCGACTTGCCATTGATCAGAATGGCTCCTGCCCCTGGAAATCCTACTGACAGTGACATGGGAACTCCTGGTGAAAAATCCTAGAAGGATCATCGACCGCTGCAGAACAATCTTTAATGGATGAGCGAGAAGTCATCCCGGGACTTGTGACGAGCATTTTCGGATTGCCGAACGCGCCACCTTGAAAACGTTCGGAAACCCGGACGCCACATGACTTCTTACGCATAAAAACAGAAATAAAATTGATATAAATCAGTAACTTAAAATAGTCATCCAGCCAAGGTAGCGCTGGTACAGATCCTGCTCCACCCTCGCTGCCCCGGCGCATACAGATCTGCCGCCGGGGTGTTTCTAGATGAACCTGCATCAGCACCGTCTCACTACTAGAGAGAAAATAATGAAATCTGCCTTCAAATCCTTCGCCCCGGGCGCTTTGGCCCTCCTCCTGCTTCTACCTGCAGCCCTGCAAGCCAAAGAAGCTGAAATCCAACAGAAACTGTCCAACGTCGTGGTTCTCGCCACCGGCGGCACCATCGCCGGCGCCGGCGCCAGCGCGGCCAACAGCGCCACCTACCAGGCGGCCAAGGTCGGCATCGAACAACTGATCGCCGGCATTCCCGAGTTGAGCCAACTGGCCAACGTGCGTGGCGAGCAAGTCATGCAGATCGCCTCGGAAAGCATCACCAACGAAAACCTGCTGCAACTGGGCCGCCGCGTTGCCGAACTGGCCGACAGCAAGGACGTCGATGGCATCGTCATCACCCACGGTACCGATACCCTGGAAGAAACCGCCTACTTCCTCAACCTGGTGGAAAAGACCGACAAGCCAATCGTTGTAGTCGGCTCCATGCGCCCGGGTACCGCAATGTCGGCTGACGGCATGCTCAACCTGTACAACGCTGTGGCTGTGGCCGGCAGCAAGAACGCCCGCGGCAAAGGCGTACTGGTGACCATGAACGATGAAATCCAGTCCGGCCGCGATGTCAGCAAGATGATCAACATCAAGACCGAAGCCTTCAAGAGCCCATGGGGCCCGCTGGGCATGGTGGTGGAAGGCAAATCCTACTGGTTCCGCCTGCCAGCCAAGCGCCACACCATGGATTCGGAATTCGACATCAAGAACATCAAGAGCCTGCCTGACGTAGAAATCGCCTACGGCTACGGTAACGTCAGCGACACCGCCTACAAGGCCCTGGCCCAAGGTGGCGCCAAAGCCATCATCCACGCCGGTACCGGCAACGGCTCGGTGTCTTCCCGTGTGGTCCCTGCCCTGCAGGAACTGCGCAAGAATGGCGTACAGATCATTCGTTCTTCCCACGTCAATGCCGGCGGTTTCGTACTGCGCAACGCCGAACAGCCTGACGACAAGTACGACTGGGTCGTGGCTCATGACCTGAACCCGCAGAAAGCCCGCATCCTGGCCATGGTCGCCCTGACCAAGACCCAGGACAGCAAGGAACTGCAACGCATGTTCTGGGAATACTGACAGCCCCTCTGCTCGACCGGCCCCGGTCGAGCATGCTTGCAACCACTCGCCCGCCCGGGCGGGTGGTTCCCCCCCTTTCCCCCATGCAAAAAAATCTGCTCTCCTCGTGAGACAAATGCATAAAGCGTTGTCAGAGGAACTTCTTGAATTTTAAGCAGTTGCGAAATGCCCTACAGTTAAATACTGTATGCACGTACAGCTTAATAAGGAATGTTCCGTGGCCACGACCCAAACGCCCCTCAGCTCCTACGAACGCCTGGGTGTGCGCATCCAGAAAATCATCAACTCTCCCACCGCACAAAAGGCCA
Organism: Pseudomonas sp. NFPP25; assembly: GCF_900116505.1. NCBI lineage: Bacteria > Pseudomonadati > Pseudomonadota > Gammaproteobacteria > Pseudomonadales > Pseudomonadaceae > Pseudomonas > Pseudomonas sp. NFPP25. Next base: position 286,883 of record NZ_FPBG01000008.1, read on the forward strand.
AGGCAGCGCTGATCTTCCGCCTCGCCGATGAGCCACAGGATGAGTGGGAACGCCTGCTGGAGGAGATCGCCGAAAACGACAACGTCACCCTCGCCTACCGCGACGATGGCGGTGTGCAGATTTTCTGGGTCGTGCCGAAGGAAGATTGAGTCGATGAGTGTCCGTTGTTTTGCCCTGCTGTTGCTGTTTCTCGCCTGTTCCGCCCAAGCCGATGCACCCCGCACCTTCAGCGAAGCCAAGAAAGTCGCCTGGAAGCTCTACGCCCCCCAATCCACCGAGTTCTATTGCGGCTGCAAATACAACGGCAACCGGGTGAACCTGGCGGCCTGCGGCTATGTTCCGCGCAAGAACGCCAAACGCGCCGAACGCATTGAATGGGAGCATATAGTGCCGGCCTGGCAGATCGGCCATCAGCGCCAGTGCTGGCAACAAGGCGGTCGCAAGAACTGCACACGCACCGATTCGGTCTATCAGCGCGCCGAGGCCGACCTGCACAATCTGGTACCGAGCATTGGCGAAGTGAATGGTGATCGCAGCAATTTCAGCTTCGGCTGGCTGCCGGAACAATCGGGCCAGTACGGTTCGTGCCTGACCCAGGTCGACTTCAAGGCCAAGAAGGTCATGCCTCGCCCTTCGATTCGCGGGATGATTGCCCGCACCTACTTCTACATGAGCAAGCAGTACGGCCTGCGCCTTTCCAAACAGGATCGGCAGCTCTTCGAAGCCTGGAACAAGACCTATCCAGTACAGGCCTGGGAGCGCCAGCGCAATCAGAGCGTGGCTTGCGTGATGGGGCGCGGCAATGAATTCGTCGGCGCAGTCAACCTCAAGGCTTGTGGCTGAACGCAGATCGCCCGCGGGTGGCGGGCGATCATTGAGCCTATGGAAACGGGCTTACTGCGCGGCTTGATGCTCGATGACCGTGACTTCGATGTCACGCTTCTTGGCCTTGACCAGCTTTTCGGTCACTTCATTCTTCTTCGCCTCGGCCTCGGCCTGGGAAGCAAACGGACCGACCACGACCAGACGCTTGCCGTCCACGGTCACCACATTGGAAATTACCCCGTGCTCGATCAGCCAGCCGGTCAGGTCACTCACCGCCAGGGGGAGCGGGCTGCCCACCAGCACATCCCATTGCGGCTCGGTCGAGGCCGGCTGGGTCTGTACTGCCACCGCCGTGCTCTTGTTCGCTTCGACCCGCTTGCCTTCCCCACAACCGGCCAACGCCAATACCGCCATCATCATCGCTACTGTGCGCACAACCTAACCCCTAGAAAGTCTGAGGTGGCGATTTTAGCACTCATGACCCGAGAGACCTCGTCACAAAATCGGACCGAAACAGGAAGAATGATATTTATTGCCTATGTATAGTTGCGCCTTGGGAATTAATAGATCTTCTGCGCGTCAGAAAGAGGCACCCACTCAGTGGAACTTCGCACTAATCTATACCTAAGACCGACCTCTGCACTGTTTGAATCTGGTGCCCTACAAAGCTATCAAGGAGAAGATCATGCTGATACTCACCCGCAAAGTCGGTGAAAGCATAAACATCGGTGACGACATTACGATCACCATTCTCGGCGTCAGCGGCCAGCAAGTGCGCATTGGTATCAACGCGCCAAAAGACGTCGCGGTACACCGTGAAGAAATCTATCAACGCATTCAGGCAGGCCTGACCGCTCCGGACAAACGCGAAACCCCCTGAACAGCATAAGCACCAGCCTTTTGCCCGCGCACAACGGCTGGCGCAGCGCCTGTCTTGTTTGCCTTGAGCTTTTCCCCGCAGACGGCCCGCACACCCTCGCCCGGTTGCAGCCACAGCAGATTCCCGCCCATCAGACTGTCGTCAACCACTGATTATCGCCCTTTCGCGATAGCGAGCCCGACCGTTGATTCCCGACACACGCCGCCGCTGCATTGCAGGCGGCGCACCGGTGCGGCGGTCAGGCGTCCGCTGCAGGCTCCACAGGCTTGAAGCCCAGGTCCTGGGTAAAGCGCAGCAGGTAACCATCCGGGTCGAGTACCAGCAGGTTCAACTCGCCGTGCAGCAATTCGTCGTGACGGTACCAGCACTCCTGAATCTCTCGACGCAAGGCAATGCCCGCCCGAGCCAGGGCGGCTGCCAACTGGCGAATATCCGGGCACTCAATGGACAGGTTCATGCCGCGGCCAAATGGAGCCTGCAAGGGCCCCACGCGCCACTCCGATTCCTGCTGGTCATCCTGCTCCAGCATCAGTTGGGCACCATTGAGGGAGAGGAAGGCAAAGAAGTGTTCCGGCCGCTGATACTCCACCTTGAAGCCCAGAAGATCGCAGTAGAAGGCCAGACTGCGCTGCAGGTCGGTGACCAGCATCTCCGGCACCAGGTCATTCATTTGAAACATCGAAGGCTTCCATTGCTCATTGATAGAGCCGCGAGCCTACTCTCAAGCAGCCACGCAGTGCAGCCCCGCTTACCAATGATTACAACTGAGCCCAGGTCACCCCACGCGCCATGCCGCTGGCGGCGATGACCATCAACACCATGAGCAGGGCCTGCACATCGCTGATACGGGCGAACAGCAGCGCCCGCCCGATCTGTGGCGCCACCCCTCGCCCCAGGGCCATGCGCCAGCGGATCAAGGTCAGCATCGGCAGGACCTCCAGCAACAGGATGATCACGAACAGCGTCATCTTCAGATGGAACAGCGGCTGGTGCAGGTAATACTCCGTACCCTTGCCATAACCGCCAAAAGCCCGCAACAACCCGGTGATCAACAACACCGCGGCCATCAGCCCCCAGACATTGTCGGCCCGCAACACCTGCCCGGGCGCCGCAGCGCCGCCGCTCAGGCGACGCAATGCCGAAGCACGCGCCAGTACCCCGGCAAAGGCACTGGCAAACGCCAGCAAATGCACAGCCGCCAGCAACCATTGCTGCAACATCGAGCTCATCTCCGCTTGATTGATCGACACATCCGGGCAGCTCAGTAATAGCTCATAACCCGGGCTGTTGCCGGCCAGCGGAAACGAAAAAGGCGGCTCGCACGGATCGACAACTTCCGCAAGAACCGCCTGGCCACTCAACTTCATCAATGGCCGTCACAACTCAGCCATGACGCTCCTGCAGCACCTTGCTCCACAGGGTGAACGCTACGGATGGCGTCCAGCCCGGGTTGGAGGTGTGCTCCTGAAGGCACAGGTAACGATTGCCTTCGTAAGTCACTCCATCCTCCCTGAGGTAGTGCTGGCTGGTGCGCCACTCGGGAAAGCTCGGATCGACCGCACCGCCTGCGGTCCTGGCACTCACACTGCGGCTGGGGAGCGACTCCTGGCCCTGAGTGTCGGTAGCGGTCACAAAATAGCTGTATTGGGTGTCCGCACTCAGCCCCTGATCCTCGAAGCCCGGAGAGGGGGTGCGAGCGACCGCATTGCCGTCGCGGTACAAGGTGTAGAACTCCACCGGCCGCACACTACCGGAAACACCCCAGCTCAGGTTGACGCTGCTGCGACTGGTGCCCAGTACCATCAGGTTTCCAGGAGCACCTGGGCGCTCCGGCTCACCGCCATCGCCATGGATCAGCGGCGCATAGCGATGACGAAACTCCCAGTTGTAGGGCACGCCCTGCCGACTGACGCCGGCATCCCAGTTCACCGACCAGGTCATCAACCCCTTGATGGCGTGACCGGCGCCCTGCAAGCGCTTGAACGCATTGCTCACCGCCGACGGGTCGATCACATAGCCGGTGGCCGCGGCATCGACGTTGCTTGGCAGGCCTATCACCAGCTTGTCCGCGGCAATGCGAGTGAAACCACGGGTACCGGAGGCCAGGCTTTCGCTCAGGTAGTAGAGGAAATCCTCTTTCATCGCGTCATTGTTCTGGGCGATCCAGGCGCCCTGCCCGCCATTGGCCTCCTGCACCCAGAGCCCGTCGCCTCCCTGGTTATAGAACTGCGGCGCGACAAAGTCGTAATAGCCTTCCAGGGCCTGCAGGTAGGTCACGTACTTGCCATTGCTGGTCAGGTAGGGAAACTCAGGCGCCATGCTGATGATGAAGTGCTTGCCCTGGCCGGCGTAATGATCCTTCACCAGCTTCAAGGCGGCTGGCAGCACACTCTTGTTGTCGGCAAAGTCGATGGCGCTCTGCTCCAGGTCGATATCCAGGCCATCGAAGCCGTAGGTTTCCACCAGACGGATGATTTCGTTGGCCAGGGGCTGTTCGTTGCCCTTGTGCAATTCGATATGGGCATCGGCGCCGCCCAGGGAGATCAATACCGCCCGGCCCTGGCTGTTGAGCACGCCCACCTGGCGCCGGAACTCGGCGTCCGAAAGGTTGTAGGGCTTGAAGGTGGGAATACCGTTGCCCTTCATGAAGGCCACTGCAACCACGTTGTATTCCTTGGGCACGTCCACCAGATCCAGGTTGGCGAATTGCCCCTGCTGGTAGCCGTCGCTGTGACCGGCGGCCCAGTTGTGCCAGAAGCCCATGAGCACCTTCTTGCCGGCAATGCTCGGCATCAGGGAAGCAGCATCTGCGGCCTGACTCTTGATTAATGCAAAATCGATCTTATCCACGTTCTAATCCTTCAGAACTGTCAGAAAATGTTAACTACCTGAAACTTATTTAAAGTCCAGATCGAAAGCCTGATAAAAGCCATTGCCGGTATTGGCAACAATCCACACCAGTACTACAACATGGTGGCCCTTTTTATTTTTGGGCAGCACAACTTCATGATGAGTCTTGGCTTTCAATACCGAACCGAACTTGTCGAATGGCACTTCGGTGTAGAAGTCCTGATAAAAAGCCTGGGGTTCCAGCTGGGCGCGACTGATGCGCTGTTTCGGGTCCCAGCCGTCCTTGGTGATGAACCAGTTATAGCCCCGGGTAACGTGAGGTGCGGTGTATTCCCACTGCACCTGGAACACCTGGCCCGGGTTCACGTTCACCAGCGGCCAAGTGAAGGGCCGGTTGATCTTTTTCGACATTTCCTCGTTGGTGAAGTTGATGCAATCGCGATCATCAACCTTGCCGCCACTGAGAATATGACCATCGGCGGGTGGCGCGACACTGGCCACATCGCTGTCGTAAGGCTTTGGGAAAGGACCGGCGGCGAGGGCCGGAAAGTTTTTCCCGCCTTCCATCTCGTTGACCTGCCAGGTTCCCAGCAGCCCCAGTTCTACCGCTACCGCACCGCGGCTGGACGGAGAAACAACGCGACCATGTTTTAGTTGAGCCTGTGGCTTATTCATATCTTTCACTCCATTGATTAATTAACTACTGCTCCTTATTGAGCACCCTCAACTTAGCGCACTTTTCCCTGCTTTTTTCATCACCACAAAAACTAACCATTCAGGACAATTTACAAAAGTCCGCCCCAGCCCCCTTAATCCCTGGACTTCCTTATTTCAACTGACAGTTTGAAGAGGCAATGTATTACACGCTTTGCTACAGGCTTATTGGGTGTTTCCACAGATCGCCAATAACAGCTGGCCTGACCAGCTGGAAACCCTTCCCCAGAAATGACAAAACCCGGCCGATGCCGGGTTTGTACCTGATAGCGTCAAATACCAACGCCAGTGACTATCCTCTGCGTTACAGACAGGTCGCTAGCGCCGCCAGGCGACGCTTCGAGACATAGCTGTCTGCAACCGCATAAAAGTGGACGGTGGTCGTCGCGGCCTCGGCCTTGATATCGACAAAAGTCTCGGCGGAACGGGTATACACGGTGTACCCCCCTGCCTTGCCCGGTTGCAGATAGGCAGCGGCATCGACACCAAAGACCGACTCGTCCTGCCAGGCGAACTGCACACATTGCGCTACCAGTTGATCGGCCTTGGCCGAGGCCAGGGTTTTGTTGGGCGTTCGGGCCCGAGCTTCATCCATGGTAGAGCTCGCACAGCCAGCCAATAGCGCCGCCACCATTACCGCCATCAAAACCCGCATGCTGCCTCCTCCTCCTGAAAACGCGAGAGTATCGCTCAGGCCGCGTTAAAAAGGCGCGCGAACAGCAGAAAAACTCCCCCGCGCCCACTCAGCACTCCGCCAGGGAGGACGCCAGCTGGGCGATCGCCTCCTGGTCCTCATCTCCGAGGTGGCGGTAGTTCTGAATAATGGTGCTTTCATCCAGGCTCAGGCTGCCCTCGGACAAGCGCGAGCGCTCGCCGGTCAACACATAAAGCAGGTCAACGCCGTGGCGCCCGATGGCCATCAGGTAATCCGATTTGGGCACCCGCTCACCGCTCTCGTAACGGCCCTGGGCGTTGGCTTCAACACCGCCAATGGCACCGAATTCCTGCTGGGAGAGCCCCAACGCCTTGCGCTGTTCTTTCAAGCGCTCACCAAAGGTCTGCATAACCATCCTCATTCAACAAGGTGATGGTTTTACGACCGTAGCGGCCGCAGAAGGTGCACTTTGTTTGCCCACACCATTGCCAGCCCCCGGGCAAAAGATTAACCTGCGCGCCCTTTCCACACTTTTGCCAAGGAGATCCACCATGCAACAGCTGATCACCCCTTGCAGGACGTGCCTGGTTTAAACGCTGCAACCGCTACCCGCTAGCGCCTTCGCTTAACCCCCGCTTCGTCCTGCCACTACCTGAATATTTTTTTCCAATCAGGAATTGGACATGGACACTTGCATCCGTCATTTGTCGAACGGCGTCTCTCTGATCGCCTCCGACACCACCTGGATCGAAGACAAAGCGCTCCAGCAACTGCACACCACCGCACAACTGCCCGGCATGCGCCAGGTCGTCGGCATGCCCGACCTGCATCCAGGCCGGGGCTATCCGGTGGGCGCGGCATTTTTTTCCACCGAAGTGGCCTACCCGGCGCTGGTGGGCAACGACATCGGCTGCGGCATGGCGCTGTGGCAAACCGACCTCTCCAGCACTCGCCTCAACCTCGACAAGCTGGAAAAGAAAATCGGCAATATCGACCTGCCCCTGGATGAGCAGTGGGATGAACAACGCGCGCAACTGGCATTGCCCGTCAGCGGTCATGAGCACTCCCTGGGTACCATCGGCGGCGGCAACCACTTCGCCGAACTGCAACAACTCGATCAGGTCCATGACGCCGACACCCTGCAAGCACTGGCACTGGACCCGAAAGCCTTGCTGCTGCTGGTGCACAGCGGCTCCCGAGGGCTGGGAGAGGCCATTTTGCGCAGCCACGTCGACCAACACGGCCACAACGGCCTGTTGATGACCAGCACCGCCGGCGCCCAGTACCTGGAGCAGCACGACCAGGCCTTGCGCTTTGCCGAGGCCAATCGACGGCTGATCGCCGAGCGCCTGCTGCACAATCTGCGGGCCAAGGGCCAGCCGCTGCTGGATATCAATCACAACCTGGTGTCTGCGGCGCAGGTCGACGGCGTATCGGGCTGGCTGCATCGCAAGGGCGCCACGCCATCGGACCAGGGTCCGGTGGTGATTCCCGGCTCTCGTGGCGACTACAGCTACCTGGTGCAACCGCTCCCCCAATCGTTCAGCCTCTACTCCCTGGCGCACGGCGCCGGGCGCAAGTGGCTGCGCAGCGACTGCAAGGGCCGGCTGGCAACGCGCTTCAGCTTCGATCAACTCAAGCGCACCCAGCTGGGCAGCCGAGTGATCTGCGAGGACCGCGGCCTGATGTACGAAGAGGCTCCCGAAGCCTACAAGAGCATCGACAGCGTGGTGGGCAGCCTGCGCGACGCCGGCCTGGTGAAGATCATCGCCCGACTCAAACCGGTACTGACCTACAAACGCCGGGGGTGCTGCTGATGATGATGTTGCTACAGCTGTCCTCCGCCCAAGGGCCTGCCGAATGCGAATTGGCAGTAACCCACGCATTACGCCGCCTGCATCACGAAGCCGAAGCGCAGAACGTGCGCCTCGGCATCATCGAGCAGGTTGCCAGCCAGGCTCGCGACGCCCATCGCTCGGTGCTGGTCAGCCTGGATGGCGAGCACGCCGCAAACCTGGCTCGACGCTGGACAGGCACCCTGCTGTGGATCTGCAAAAGCCCTCTGCGGCCCGCACATCGACGCAAGAACTGGTATTTCGCCGGCCAGCCATTCTGCGCCCTGGAAGAAGCCGAGGGCGGCGAGATCCGCTTCGAGGCCATGCGCGCTTCCGGCCCCGGCGGGCAGCACGTGAACAAGACCGACTCCGCGGTACGTGCCACCCATGTAGCGACCGGCATCAGCGTCAAGGTGCAGTCCGAACGCAGCCAGCACGATAACAAGCGCCTGGCTCGTCTACTGATCCAGCAACGACTTGCCGATCGGCAAGAGCAATCCGTACAGGAACTGCGCTTGCAGCGTCGTGGCGCCCATCACCGGGTTGAACGGGGCAATGCCGTGCGCACCTTCAGCGGCAGCGCCTTCACCCCTCTGGACTGACCCGCCCTGGTACGGGAAGCCGATCGTCACGACGGCTCCCCGAACCAGGTTGGTGGCTACAGAGGGCAATACGTAAAAGATCTTGAACCGGTGACCGATGCGGCAAATGCAGAGGACGCTGAAGACATGGAGCAGAGTCCCGATGAACAACTACTTCGAAAGCCCCTTCAAGGGCATCACGCTTGATCGGCAAGTCACCCACCCGAATATTCGAGTAGGTCGTTTCAGCTACTACTCAGGCTACTACCACGGCCATAGTTTCGATGAGTGCGCGCGCTACCTGCCCCACGAGGAAGGTGCGGACAAGCTGATAATCGGCTCTTTCTGCTCAATCGGCTCGGGAGCCGCATTCATCATGGCCGGCAACCAGGGGCATAGAAGCGAGTGGATCAGCACCTTTCCGCTCTACTGGATGCCCGAGGAACCGGCCTTCGCGGGCGCGCAGAATGGATATCAAGCCGCAGGCGACACGGTGATAGGCAATGACGTCTGGATCGGTTCCGAAGCCATTGTCATGCCGGGCATCAGGATCGGCGATGGCGCCGTGATAGGCACTCGAGCCCTGGTGACACGGGACGTGGAACCCTACGCAATCATCGGCGGTAACCCCGCCAAGACGATTCGCAAGCGCTTCGATGATCGGCGTATCGAGATGCTTGTGGAAATGCAGTGGTGGAACTGGAGCGGCGAGCAGTTGAAAGCAGTGATGCCACTGATGACCAGTGCCAATGTCGAGGCGCTGTTTGAACATTGGCAGGAGCACATCCGCCCCGACTGATCACTGGCCAAGATCGCAGCGAGCGCTGCAATGCCAGTGGGCTTCTTGGCGGATTGTGCAAAGCCATCAAAATGGCCAGAAACAAAAAAGGGGCTCACCTTTCGGTGAACCCCTTCTAGACCGCCCAGCAGAGCGGATTTTGTTTGGTAGGCGCGATTGGACTCGAACCAACGACCCCCACCATGTCAAGGTGGTGCTCTAACCAACTGAGCTACGTGCCTGCTGTGAGGCGGCATTCTACGGAATTCCAAAGGGGTGTCAACACCTTTTTTTGCAGCTAAGCCTATGAATATGCGAATTTTTTAATTTTCGCGGGATGAAGAAGTTTTTTCTTCTGTCTGGCAGCTCATTTGCAACTCAGGTAGCATCGGCGCACTCGTAAAATATATTAAACACATGAGGTCGCAGGATGGCGAACATTCCCTACCCACAGTCCTATTACGCGGCATCGGCCAATGCGGCTCCGGAACGTCCGATGCTCCAAGGCGAGATTGAAACCGATGTCTGCGTGATCGGTGCGGGTTATACCGGCCTGTCCAGCGCCCTGTTCCTCCTGGAAAACGGCTTTCGTGTGACCGTACTGGAGGCCGCCAAGGTCGGCTTTGGCGCTTCAGGGCGCAATGGCGGGCAGATCGTCAACAGCTACAGCCGCGATATCGACGTGATCGAACGCAGCGTCGGCCCCAAGCAGGCACAACTGCTGGGGCAGATGGCCTTTGAGGGTGGCCGGATCATTCGTGAACGGGTGGCCAAATACCAGATCCAGTGCGATCTGAAGGACGGCGGTGTATTCGCAGCGCTGACCAGCAAGCAGATGGGTCATCTGGAGTCGCAGAAGCGCCTGTGGGAGCGCTACGGCCACACCCAGCTGGAATTGCTGGATGAGCGGCGCATCCGCGAAATCGTGGCCTGCGATCAATACAAGGGCGGCATGCTCGACATGAGCGGCGGCCACATCCATCCACTGAACCTGGCACTGGGTGAAGCGGCTGCCGTGGAGTCGCTGGGCGGCACCCTCTATGAACAGTCCCCGGCAATCCGCATCGAGCGCGGCGCCAATCCGGTGGTCCACACGCCCCAAGGAAAGGTCCGCGCCAAATTCATCATCGTTGCCGGCAATGCCTACCTGGGCAATCTGGTTCCGGAGCTGGCAGCCAAGTCCATGCCTTGCGGAACCCAGGTCATCACCACCGAGCCCCTGAGCGATGAGCTGGCAGCCAGACTGTTGCCCCAGGATTACTGCGTCGAAGACTGCAACTACCTGCTGGACTACTACCGCCTCTCCGGCGACAAGCGCCTGATTTTCGGTGGCGGCGTGGTGTATGGCGCCCGCGACCCGGCGAACATCGAGGCCATCATCCGACCGAAAATGCTCAAGGCCTTCCCGCAACTGCAGAACGTGAAGATCGATTACGCCTGGACCGGCAACTTCCTGCTGACGCTGTCGCGTCTGCCCCAGGTTGGGCGCCTGGGGGACAATATCTACTACTCCCAGGGCTGCAGCGGTCACGGCGTGACCTACACCCACCTGGCCGGGAAAGTCCTGGCGGAGGCCCTGCGCGGCCAGGCTGAGCGCTTTGACGCCTTTGCCGACCTGCCTCACTACCCCTTCCCCGGCGGCCAGTTGCTGCGCACGCCATTCACCGCCCTGGGCGCTTGGTACTACAGCCTTCGGGACAAGCTCGGTTTCTGAAAGCCGGACCTCCTTACAAGCACAAAAAAACCGCCGAGAAGGCGGTTTTTTTGTGTTCGCTCAGCAGCAAGTAAAAGACGCTGCCAAAGAACGAATCCCGAAAACAAAAAACCCCGGTCTTGCGACCAGGGTCTTTGCTATCGATGCGAAGCAAGCTGTTGGCTTGTTTCGTTGCTCCAAGGCGTTCAGTGTTCCTTGAGGCTGATATGGCGCAGCGGACGGGACTCGAACCCGCGACCCCCGGCGTGACAGGCCGGTATTCTAACCGACTGAACTACCGCTGCGTATCGCTTGGACTTGCGTCCATGTGAACCGTTTAAATCAACTGACCGAAGAGCTTCGAGGCTTCTTCAATCTCAAGCCAGGCGAACCTGACTTGGAAAATATGGCGCAGCGGACGGGACTCGAACCCGCGACCCCCGGCGTGACAGGCCGGTATTCTAACCGACTGAACTACCGCTGCGCGTCGGTTGGAGGCTTCCTTGGAAGCTTCCCTCTTTCTTGCGAAAGAGACTCAGGGAATGGTGGGTGATGACGGGATCGAACCGCCGACATTCTGCTTGTAAGGCAGACGCTCTCCCGGCTGAGCTAATCACCCTTTGCTTCGCTGAGGCCGCGAAATTTACGCAGGTAACGAAGCTAAGTCAATAGCAGGCTTGAAGTTTTTTTCAAAAACAGCAGCAAGCAGAAACTTCGCACCAAGAGCCAGAGGCGCTCCTCTTGGGCTTACAGCCACAAACTCGCTACCACCCTTATTCCTGATAAATCATTTTCTTGGTCATGCCACCGTCCACCACGAATTCCTGGCCGGTGACAAAGCCCGAATTGCGGGACAGCAGCCAGGCCACCATGGAGGCCACATCTTCCACCGTCCCTACCCTGCCTGCCGGATGCTGGGCATGATCGGCATCGGATAATGGCTCTGCGCGACGCGCCGCAGGATCCCGGGCATCGATCCAGCCGGGGCTTACCGCATTGACCCGAATCTCCGGCCCCAGGCTGATCGCCAGGGCATGAGTCAAGGCCAGCAGCCCCCCCTTGCTCGCCGCGTAGGCTTCGCTGTCAGGCTCCGATTGCCTGGCGCGGGTAGAAGCCAGATTGACGATGGCGCCGCCATGGGCGCGCAAATACGGCGCACAGTGCTTGGCCAGCAGCATCGGCCCGCCCAGGTTCACCGCGATGACCCGATTCCAGTAGGCCAGATCCAGGCTTTCCAGGGTGATGTTGTGCGGGTCGGCTACAGCGGCATTGCAGACCAGGGCGTCAAGGCGCCCGAACTGCCCCAGCACCTCAGCCACCCCCTGGGCCACTTGCACTTCATCGGCCACGTCCATGGTGATGAACCAGGCACTTTCACCCAGCACCTTGGCCACCCTGGAGCCGCGCTCACGATCGAGGTCGGTCAACACCACCTGCCAGCCTTCGCTGATCAGCCAGGCAGCGATACCCAGGCCGATACCCCGGGCCGCGCCGGTCACCAGCGCGACACGCCCATTGCCGCCGCCCTGGGGCGTGGACAACTCGATCACAAGGCTGCCAGGCCGCGAGCCAGGTCGGCTTGCAGGTCGACCACGTCCTCCAGCCCCACCGCGATGCGGATCAGGCTGTCGCGAATGCCTGCCGCTTCACGCTCCTGGGGCGCCAGGCGCCCGTGGGACGTGGTGCTCGGATGGGTGATGGTGGTTTTGCTGTCGCCGAGGTTGGCGGTAATGGAGATCAGTCGCGTGGCATCGATAAAGCGCCAGGCGCCCTCTTTGCCGCCCTTGACCTCAAAACTCACCACCGCGCCAAAACCACGCTGCTGACGCTTGGCCAGTTCGTGCTGCGGATGGCTGGCAAGGCCTGCGTAGTGCACCTTCTCGACGCCATCCTGCTGCTCCAGCCACTCAGCCAGGGCCAGGGCATTGGCACAATGAGCACGCATCCGCAGGTTGAGGGTTTCCAGGCCCTTGAGGAAGATCCAGGCATTGAACGGGCTCAGGGTCGGCCCCGCGGTACGCAGGAAACCCACCACTTCTTTCATCTGCTCGCTGCGCCCGGCCACCACGCCGCCCATGCAACGACCCTGGCCGTCGATGAACTTGGTCGCCGAATGCACCACCACGTCCGCCCCCAGCTTCAACGGCTGCTGCAAGGCCGGAGTGCAGAAACAGTTATCCACCACCAGCATTGCGCCCTTGGCATGGGCCACCTCCGCCAACGCGGCGATATCCACCAGCTCGGCCAGCGGATTGGAGGGCGACTCGACGAACAGCAGCCTGGTATTGCTCTTGATCGCCGCATCCCAGCCGGACAGGTCCGCCAGGGGCACGTAATCGACTTCAACACCAAAGCGCTTGAAGTACTTCTCGAACAGGCTGATGGTGGAGCCGAACACGCTGCGCGACACCAGCACATGATCGCCGGCGCTGCACAGGCTCATGACCACCGAGAGAATGGCCGCCATGCCAGTGGCGGTCGCCACAGCCTGCTCAGCCCCTTCCAGCGCCGCGATGCGCTCTTCGAAGGAACGCACGGTGGGGTTGGTGTAGCGCGAATAGACGTTGCCCGGCACTTCGCCAGCAAACCGCGCCGCCGCATCGGCGGCCGTGCGGAACACATAGCTGGAGGTAAAGAACATCGGGTCACCGTGCTCGCCTTCCGGCGAGCGGTGTTGGCCGGCGCGCACCGCCAGGGTATCGAACGCTACGCCTTCAAGGTCGCTGTCCAGCCGACCGGCATCCCAATCCTGACTCATGCCGCCTACTCCTAATGTCTTCTTAAAATGCTCGGATCAGTTGTTGTACAGATCGATGATGGCGCTGACCGCCTGGGTCTTGGCCTTGGACGCATCGTTACGAGCGTTCTCGATCTTGTTCAGGTAGGCCTCGTCGACATCGCCGGTAACGTACTTGCCGTCGAACACCGCGCAGTCGAAGTTCTCGATCTTGATCTTGCCACCACCGACCGCCTCGATCAGGTCCGGCAAGTCCTGGTAGATCAGCCAGTCGGCGCCGATCAGGTCTGCCACGTCCTGGGTCGAACGATTGTGGGCGATCAACTCGTGGGCGCTCGGCATGTCGATGCCATACACGTTCGGGTAACGCACGGCCGGTGCAGCCGAGCAGAAGTAGACGTTCTTCGCGCCCGCTTCACGGGCCATCTGGATAATCTGCTTGCAGGTGGTGCCACGGACGATGGAGTCGTCCACCAGCATCACGTTCTTGCCGCGAAATTCCAGTTCGATCGCATTGAGCTTCTGGCGTACGGATTTCTTCCGCGCCGCCTGGCCCGGCATGATGAAGGTACGGCCGATGTAGCGGTTCTTGACGAAACCTTCGCGGAACTTGACCCCTAGATGGTTCGCCAGCTCCAGCGCCGCAGTGCGGCTGGTATCCGGAATCGGGATCACCACGTCGATATCGTGCTCAGGGCGCTCGCGCAGGATCTTCTCTGCCAGCTTCTCACCCATGCGCAGGCGCGCCTTGTACACCGAGACGCCATCAATGATCGAATCCGGGCGGGCCAGATATACGTGCTCGAAGATGCACGGCGTGAGTTGCGGGTTGGTGGCGCACTGGCGGGTGTAGAGCTTGCCCTCTTCAGTGATGTAGACCGCTTCGCCCGGAGCCAGGTCGCGAATCAGGGTGAAACCCAGCACATCCAGGGAAACGCTTTCCGAGGCGATCATGTATTCCACGCCTTCGTCGGTATGACGCTGGCCGAAGACGATCGGACGGATACCGTGGGGGTCACGGAAACCGACAATGCCGTAGCCGGTGATCATGGCCACCACCGCGTAGCCACCCACGCAACGGTTGTGCACGTCGGTGACGGCGGCAAACACGTCTTCCTCGGTAGGCTGCAACTTGCCGCGCTGGGCCAGCTCGTGGGCGAACACGTTGAGCAGCACTTCAGAGTCGGAGTTGGTGTTGACGTGGCGCAGGTCGGACTCGTAGATCTCCTTGGCCAACTGCTCCACATTGGTCAGGTTGCCGTTGTGCGCCAGGGTGATGCCGTAAGGCGAGTTGACGTAGAACGGCTGAGCCTCGGCCGAGGTCGAGCTGCCCGCGGTTGGATAGCGGACATGGCCGATGCCCATGTGGCCTACCAGGCGCTGCATGTGCCGCTGCTGGAACACATCACGCACCAGGCCGTTGTCCTTGCGCAGGAATAACCGGCCATCATGGCTGGTCACGATACCGGCAGCGTCCTGGCCGCGGTGCTGGAGGACGGTTAGCGCGTCATACAGCGCCTGATTGACGTTCGACTTACCGACGATACCGACGATGCCACACATGCGACGCAACCCCTACTTAATGAAACTGAACTGAACCCATCTTACTGAGGCGTTTTGGCCGGTAAGAGGTGCTCCTTGAACGGTATTTCAGCGGGTACGCTGATACCGCTGGCCAGCCACTGACTGCTCCACCCCAATATGAGGTTCTTGGACCAGTCTGCAACCAATAGAAATTGTGGCACCAGTCGCGACTGTTGCCACCAGGAATCCTGCTGTACCGGCCCCAGGCTCAGGAGCCCGATCGCCACGACCACCAGCAGCGCGCCACGCGCAGCGCCGAAAGCCATGCCGAGGAATCGATCGGTCCCGGAGAGGCCGGTGACGCGAATCAACTCGCCGATGAGATAGTTGACCATTGCCCCCACCAGCAAGGTGGCGACAAACATGATTGCGCAGCCCGCGATCACGCGAGCCGAGGGAGTTTCGATATAACCGCCGAGGTACTCGGACAGTGAGCCACCAAACATCCAGGCAACAACTCCTGCGATGATCCAGGTAAGCAACGACAAGGCTTCTTTGACGAAACCGCGGCTCAAGCTGATCAAAGCGGAGATGGCGATTATTGCAACGATCGCCCAGTCAACCCAGGTAAATGGCACAGTGCAGCCTACAGACGGATAAGGCGGCGCATTTTAACAGAGCGCTTGGCTGTCGGTAAGCTGCGATTCACTGTGCTTTTAAAATCAAGCGGATAGCCTTAGCCACGCTCTGGCTGGAAGCGCACCACGAAACCCTTGAGATTATGCTGACGCCCCAGCAGGTCACGCAGGCGATCAGCTTCAGCGCGCTCGATCAGCGGCCCGACAAACACCCGGTTCTTGCCTTCGGCGGAACGGATATAGGCGTTATAACCCTGGCTACGCAGGGTTTTCTGCAGGTTTTCCGCGCTTTCACGGCTCGACAGACTGGCCAGTTGCACCGACCAACTGACGGACAAGCCATTGGCATCGACCCGGCTCTGGCTGGTATCGGGCTTGGCACTGGCCACGGGCTGCGGCGGAACCGGTGTTGGCGCAGGCTTGGCCACAGGCGCAGGCTTGCTGGCCACGGTCGGAGCAGGAGCCACCACCGGGGCCGGTGCGATCGGGGTCGATGGCGCTTGCTGCACCACAGGCTCGTGCTCGTCGGCTGGCACAGAGCCCTCGGGCAGTACCTGAGGCTCTGGCACAACTACCGGCTCGACCTGGACCTGCGGCATGGCCGCGGCTTGCGGCGCCGACGGCACATCCACCGTCACATGACGCTGCTCATCCTCGCGCGAGAACAGCATTGGCAGAAAGATCACCGCCAAGGCCACCAACACCAGTGCTCCGACCATTCGCTGCTTGTAGACGTTATCCAGCATTGCCATGTGCAGCTTCCTCCGTGGAGCGCCGGGCGAGCCACTCAAGCGCCTCGGCAACACAATAAAAAGAACCGAACAGCAGAATTTCGTCATCTGCAGTGGCTTGCGCGCATTGCGCTTCCAGCGCGGCAGCCACACTGGAATAGGACGCTACCGAAGCACCAAGGTTCTCCAGAGCCTGCTGCAAATCCTCCACCGGGCGCGCCCGCGGCGTGTCCAGAGGCGCTACCGCCCAGTGCCGGACCGCCCCTTTCAGGCAGCCAATCACGCCCTCCAGATCCTTGTCCGCCAGCAGCCCGAACACCGCCAGACGCTTGCCCGGCACAGGCCGGCGCGCCAGGCGCTCAGCCAGGTACTGGGCGGCATGGGGGTTGTGACCGACGTCCAGCAGCAGGTTCAGGCGCTTGCCCTGCCAGTCGACCTGCCGGCGATCCAGACGCCCGGTAACCCGGGTCTGGCGCAAGGCTGCGCTGATCCGCTCCGGCTGCCATGGCAAACCGGTGAGCAGATAGGCCTGCAACGCCAGAGCGGCATTTTCCATAGGCAGATCCAGCAATGGCAGGTCTTGCAGCTCGACCGGCTTGCCCTGGGCATCCAGGCCACGCCACTGCCAATGCTGGTCAGTGACCCCAAGATCAAAGTCCCGCCCCCGCAGGAAAAACGGGCAGCCCAGCTCCCGCGCCTTGTCCAGCAAGGGTTGCGGCGGATCCAGGTCGCCACATAGCGCCGGAGCGCCAGGACGAAAGATCCCGGCCTTCTCGAAGGCCACGGATTCGCGGGAATCGCCCAGGTATTCGATGTGATCGACACCAATACTGGTCACCAGCGCCAGGTCGGCATCCACCAGATTGACCGTATCCAGGCGGCCACCCAACCCCACCTCCAGGACCACGGCATCCAGCGCCGCCTGCTGAAACAGCCAGAACGCTGCCAGAGTGCCCATCTCGAAGTAAGTCAGGGTGACTTCGCCGCG
Organism: Pseudomonas sp. NFPP25; assembly: GCF_900116505.1. NCBI lineage: Bacteria > Pseudomonadati > Pseudomonadota > Gammaproteobacteria > Pseudomonadales > Pseudomonadaceae > Pseudomonas > Pseudomonas sp. NFPP25. Next base: position 304,312 of record NZ_FPBG01000008.1, read on the forward strand.
CCCCGCCTCTACCGCAGCAAAGGCTTCGCACAACTGCTCGTCAGTGGCCTCGACGCCATTGATCTGCACCCGCTCGTTATAGCGCAGCAGGTGCGGCGAACTGTAGACCCCCACCTGCAGGCCCTGGGCCCGCAGCAGGGAAGCGACAAAGGCGCAGGTAGAGCCCTTGCCATTGGTACCGGTGACCGTGACCACCCGGGGCGCCGGCTTGCCCAGCCCCATCTGGGACGCTACCTGCTGCGAGCGCGCCAGCCCCATGTCGATGGCCGAGGGGTGCAACTGCTCGAGGTAGGCGAGCCATTCGCCCAGGGTACGTTGGGTCATAGGTTTGCTGGAGCCGGCGGCACCACGATCGGCTCGACCGGCGCCGCGACGAATTCCGGCGTCGGCAGGCCCATCAGCTGGGCCAGCAGGTTGCCCAGGCGCGGACGCAGTTCCTGACGGGAGATGATCATGTCGATCGCACCATGCTCCAGCAGGAACTCACTGCGCTGGAAACCTTCAGGCAGTTTTTCCCGCACGGTCTGCTCGATCACTCGAGGACCGGCGAAGCCCACCAGGGCTTTTGGCTCGGCGACAATCACGTCGCCCAGCATCGCCAGGCTGGCGGAAACGCCGCCGTAGACCGGGTCGGTCAACACGGAGATGAACGGGATGCCTTCTTCACGCAGGCGCGCCAGTACCGCGGAGGTCTTGGCCATCTGCATCAGAGAGATCAGGGCTTCCTGCATCCGCGCACCACCGGAGGCGGAGAAGCAGATCATCGGGCAGCGATTTTCCAGGGCGTAGTTGGCGGCGCGCACGAAACGCTCGCCGACGATGGCGCCCATGGAGCCCCCCATGAAGGAAAATTCGAAAGCCGAGACCACCACCGGCATGCCCAGCAGGGTGCCACTCATGGAGATCAGCGCATCTTTCTCGCCGGTCTGCTTCTGCGCAGCGGTCAGGCGGTCCTTGTACTTCTTGCCGTCGCGGAACTTCAGACGGTCCACTGGCTCCAGGTCAGCGCCCAGTTCGGCACGACCTTCGGCGTCGAGGAAGATATCGATACGGGCACGCGCACCGATGCGCATGTGGTGGTTGCACTTGGGGCAAACATCCAGGGTCTTTTCCAGCTCCGGACGATAGAGCACCGCCTCGCAGGATGGGCACTTGTGCCAAAGACCTTCAGGCACCGAGCTTTTCTTCACCTCGGAACGCATGATCGAAGGGATCAGTTTGTCTACTAACCAGTTGCTCATGCTTTCTTTCTCCAGTACCGGCGGCCCGAACGCTCTGGTTCGCAGCCCCGTGTATGCCCTTGAGCTAAATTCATGTGTGCGGCGATGATCAGTTCGCTGCCGCGGTCAGCACCGGGCTCGACCTGCCTGCAACGAACCTTTCCTCAGCCATCCCGACAACCCGCTCCAGAGCGGTTGCCACTCGATTCCGACCCCGCCTGAAGGCGACGCCTGCCTGTTTTGTACAGTGGTGTTATGGACGGCGGCAGACTGCCAGCCGTCACATCGACTCGTTGCTGCGACGCACTGCCTGCATAAATGCCTGAATCTTTGCCGGGTCCTTGATGCCCTTGCCCTGCTCCACCCCGCCGCTGACATCCACCGCATACGGGCGCACCCGGGCGATGGCTGCCGCCACGTTATCTGGCGTGAGGCCACCGGCAAGAATGATCGGCTTGCTCAGCCCCTGAGGAACCAGGGACCAGTCGAACGCCTCGCCGGTTCCACCCGGCACGCCTTCGACATAGGTATCCAGCAGAATCCCGCTGGCCCGCGGATAGGCCAGGCAGGCCGCCGCGATGTCATCCCCGGCCTTGACCCGCAACGCCTTGATATAGGGCCGGTGATAGCCCTCGCAATCAGCCGCCGACTCATCGCCATGAAACTGCAGCAAGTCCAGCGGTACAGCGTCGAGGATCTCCCCCAGCTCGCAACGACTGGCATTGACGAAGAGGCCGACGCTGGTCACGAACGGTGGCAAGGCGGCGATGATTGCCCGCGCCTGCTGCACATTCACCGCCCGCGGGCTCTTGGCATAGAACACCAGGCCGATGGCATCGGCCCCCGCCGCCACTGCTGCCAACGCATCTTCTATGCGGGTAATCCCGCAGATCTTGCTGCGAACAGCTGGCATGTCATGAACCTCGGGGGCAAATCCGGAAAGTCCCGGATGGTAGCAAATGCTTTTCCGGGCGTCAGCCGTCAAGTTCCGAGAATCCGCTGAGGAAATGTGGCCCGATGTATCGCTCGGGCAACTGGAACTCGTCCTTGTATTCGACCTGCACCAGGTACAGACCAAAAGGATGGGCGGTGACGCCGCCGGTACGCCGGATCCGGCTTTCCAGCACTTCTCGCGCCCACTCCACCGGCCGCTCGCCGGCACCGATGGTCATCAGCACCCCGGCGATGTTGCGCACCATGTGATGCAGGAAGGCGCTGGCACGAATATCCAGGACGATCATCTTGCCGTGCCGGGTGACCCGAAGGTGATGGATCTCCTTGATCGGCGACTTTGCCTGGCACTGCCCGGCCCGGAACGCGCTGAAATCATGGGTGCCCACCAGGAACGCGGCAGCCTGGGCCATGCGCTCGATATCCAGCGGCCGGTGGTTCCAGGTGATTTCTTCGTTGAGATGGGCTGGACGGATCTGATCGTTGTAGATCACATAACGGTAACGCCGGGCGATCGCCTTGAACCGTGCGTGAAAATGCGCGGGCATCTCCTTGGCCCAGCTGACGCTGATGTCGTGGGGCAAATTGATATTGGCCCCCATCACCCAGGCCTTCATCGAACGCACGGCCTGAGTATCGAAATGCACCACCTGCCCGCAGGCATGCACCCCGGCATCGGTGCGTCCGGCACAGGACACCACCACCGGAGAATCCGCGACCCGGGACAGGGCCTTCTCCAGGGTTTCCTGGACACTGGGCACACCGGAGGCCTGACGCTGCCAGCCGCGGTAGCGCGAGCCCTTGTATTCCACACCCAGGGCGATTCGGGAAAAGCCTTCGGCTGCCATTTCGGCGGCCGGGTTATCTATATTTGCCAAGAACTTACAGCCTGCTGATATGCGCAAAGGCGCTCATTATAGGGCCGCAGACAATAGACGCCACGGGCTGTCGGGCTTTGTTTGCAGATTGATCAGCCATACAGCCGCCCACAGGGCGATTGCATCCGCCCCCAGGCAAACGCTATATAGTTTTTTATATATCGAAAACAACAAAGCCCCCTGATCGAGAACCGATGAATGATCGCAACCAGCAAAGAAGCCGTAGGCCTGGCCTACAGCCTGGAGGGCATGCTCCATGCCAAGCGCATGACCTGGGAGGCCATCGGGCAGATCGCCCGGCAGGTCAAGCCGGGCATGCAGGAATCCGCAGCCAGGGAAATGGGCCTGCAAGTCCTGCGGGAGATGGGTATGGAGCGAATCTGGCATCCGCTGCTGATCCGCTTTGGAGCCAATACCCTGAAAACCTTCAAGCAACGCTCCGATGGCGATCCGCTACTCCAGGAAAACGATCTGTTCTTCATCGACCTGGGCGTGGTCTGGGATCGCCATGAAGGTGATTGCGGGGCGACGTTCGTGGTCGGCGACGACGCTGAAATGCATGCCTGTGCCGCCGCGGCGAAAAGCCTGTTCGACCAGGTCCACGACCACTGGCAGAGCCACCAGATGGCTGGCCCTGAACTCTATCGCTATGCACAGGAACAGGCCCGAGCCATGGGCTGGGTACTCAATCTGGATATCAAGGGCCATCGGGTCAGCGACTTTCCCCACGCCATCTACCGCGCTGGGGACCTGGGAGATTTCGCCGCCTGCCCGCAAGTGGGTCTGTGGATCCTGGAAATCCAGATCTCCCACCCTACCCGGCCCTTCGGTGCCTTTTACGAAGACCTGCTGGCCTGAGCCTCACCGCCACCGCAGCGCCACCAACAAAAACGGCAGCCTCATCGGCTGCCGTTCTGTTCAAGCATCAGGTTGCTTCAGGCCAGTCGCCCCAACATCTCCTGGGCTTCGCTCTTCTGCCCTTCGTTACCTTCGCTCAGCACCTCACCGAGGATGTCCCGCGCACCGTCGTTATCCCCCATATCGATATAGGCCTGGGCCAGATCGAGCTTGGTGGCCACCTCGTCGCTGCCGGAGAGGAAGTCGAAGTCCGCCTCATCAGGCGCTGCAGCGGCATCCTCGGCAGTGAAGCTGGGGATCGCCGGCTCCGGCTGATCAAGGCTCTGGCTCAGACGATCCAGTTCAGCGTTGACATCATCCAGCTCGGAAGTGAAGGCGTCCTTGGAGTCCGCGCCAGCATCCAGCTCATCGGCCAGGGACAGATCGAAGTCCGCCGACAGGTCCAGGTCATCCAGGGCCGGGTCAGTGACGGTAGGCACGTCGCCTGCCGGCAGGTCCTTGAGGTCGTCATCCAGGCTCAGCAGGAAATCTTCATCGCTCGGCTTCGCCGCCGGTAGATCAGCCCCCAGGTCCAGATCGAAATCACCCAGGTCGTCCAGGTTTTCCTCGGGAGCAAGCTGCTGCTCGAGCACCGAGCCAAAGCTCAGGTCGTCATCCAGCGGGAAGTCTTCCAGCTCGGTTTCAGGTTCAGGGGTGAGCACTGCCGGTGAAGCCGCCTCCAGGTCATCCAGGCTCAGGTCAAAATCCGCATCCAGGCCTTCTACCGGAGCAGCCGGCTCAGGCGCTGGCGGTTCGTCCTGCAGCAGCTCCTTGACGTACTCGGCATCCAGTTCGGCTGCCACGGCCGCAGTGGCCAGGCCAGCTGCCGCCGCTACCGCGACCATTGCCGGGAAGCGACTTTTCAGTTGCTCGACCTGAGCGTGGTTATCGCCATTGGCCACCAACTGCCGCTCCTGGGCGACAAAGGCGCTGCGGTCCCCCTGATGCGCGTAGACCTCCATCAGCTTCAGACGCAGATCACTGCGTTGCGGCTCCAACTTGACCGCTTCTTCGAGAATCGCCGCGGCCTGGTTCAGGCGGCCGGCATCGATGTGATTCTGAGCCTGGCCCAGCACATCGGTGGCGCGCTCGACCGGGGCTACCGGAGCGGGCGCCACCACCGGCGCTGGAGCTGGAGCTGGAGCTGGAGCTGGAGCTGGAGCTGGAGCTGGAGCTGGAGCTGGAGCTGGAGCGAGATTAACGCTTGGGGCTGGAACCTCAAGGCCTTCGAAGCTGCTTTCCGGCAGGTCCATTTCCTCGGTGAAATCGCTCTCCTCCGACAGTGCCCGCGCCATGCGCAAGTGCTTCTCCGCTTCCTGCTGAGCCTTGCGGCGACGAGCCAGCAACAGCAACAGCAGCAACAAGGCCAATACCGCACCACCACCCACCAGCCCCAGCAGGATCGGGTTGGTCAGCAGATCGGAGTATTTATCCTCGTCGCTCTTGGCGGGAACGGCATCCTCAGCAGGCTTGGCAGCCGGCTCGCTGGCCGGGGCCGCTGGCGCCACCACTGGGGCTGGCGTTTCGGGCTTGGCCACCAACTCAGCTGGCATTGCCGGAGCTGGCTGGGCACTAGGTACCGCAGTACCTGCGCCCTCGGCCTGCATCTTGGCCAACTGGTTGTTCTTCAATTCGATCAGGCGCTGCAGCTTGTCCAGCTGGCTTTGCAGGTCCGCCATGCGCTCCTTGAGCTCGGCGTTGTCACGACGGGTTGCGTCGAGGCTTTCCTGAGTCACCGCCAGCTTGTTGTTCAGCGCCTTGGCATCGCCGGCTGCGCCCTTGCCCCGGGTCTTGCCGTTTTCAGCGGACACCAGGCTCAGGTTGTCCTTGGTGTTGACCTGCTTGGGCGTCTTGTCGGCACCGGCGCGACGAGTCGCGTCCACCTGCTGCTGGCCACGGGCACCGGCGCGGCGGCCCTGGCGCCAGGCAGCATTCTGCGCCGCCACTTCAGCAATTGCCTTGGGCTGCGGCAGCGCGGTGCTCTGCACCACATCGGGCAGGCGCAGCACCTTGCCGGTCTTCAGCCGATTGATGTTGCCATCGATAAAGGCATCCGGGTTCAGCGCCTGGATCGCCAGCATGGTCTGCTGGATAGAGGCACCGTTGCGGTTCTTGGCGGCGATTTCCCACAAGGTGTCACGGGCCGAGGTGGTGTACTGCTCCGGCTTGCCGGACTTGTTGGCGCGGGTGACCGGGGCACTCACCGCCGGGGCGCCTACTGGCGCGCTCTGGGCAGCGGCGGCGGCCTGCGGGGAGAATTTCGATGGGTCCAGCAGCACACTGTAGTCGCGCAGCAGGCGGCCGTTGGGCCACATCACCTGCACCAGGAACTTGACCATCGGCTCCGACAGCGGCTGGCTCGAGGTCACCCGCAGCACGCTCTTGCCGCCGGGATTGAGAATCGGGGTGAAACGCAGGTCGTTGAGAAAGGCCTGGCGATCAACGCCGGCCTTGGCGAACTCTTCTGCCGGCGCAAGGCTGGGCACTACCTCGGCGGCAGTGAGGTCCTTGACATCGAGCAATTCGATTTCTGCTACCAGAGGCTGGTTCAGACTCGACTTCAGGGTCAGCTCCCCAAGCCCAAGCGCCTGCGCCATACCGGAGGACAGCGCCGAGGCGGCCGCTATTGCTAACACCAGTTTGCGAACTTGAACCATAGCCTCATCCTTTGTTTGAACATTCCTCGGCCAGCGAGAAGGTTTTGTAGCGGCTGCCAACAGGCATTGCGCGGGACCATCAACGACCACGACGCGCGATTATTTCTTGCATGCCCCGGGAGCACCTGACGGCCACTCACCTCCAGCAACTTGCCAAGCATAGCGCCCAGCTAGATTCATTCTGCAAATTGTTGCCAAGTATCTTTTACAGCAGGTCTTTTATCAACAATTCAGCCAGCTGCACAGCGTTCAAGGCCGCACCTTTGCGTACGTTATCCGAGGTCAGCCACAGATTCAGTTCCGTCGGGTCGTCGACCCCGGAACGAACCCGCCCCACATAGACAACATCCTGGCCCACGGCGTCACCCACGGCAGTCGGATAGTCGCCCGCCTCCACCAGCTCCAGGCCGGGGGCCGCTTCCAGTGCTGCATTGACTGCCGCTAGGTCAACGGCGCTGCCTGACTGCAGAGTCACGCTATAGCTATCGCCAAAAAATACCGGCGCTTGAATGCAAGTGACAGAAATCTTTAATAAAGGCTGCCCCAGCACCTCGCGCAACTCCCGGACCAGGCGCTTTTCCAGCAGGGTATGGCCCTGGACGTCTGGAGTGCCGACCTGGGCCAGCAGGTTGAAGGCCACTTGTCGATCAAAAAAGCGTGGCTCCATGGGGCGTACATTCAACAGTTCGGCCGTCTGCCGGGCCAGCTCGCTGACGGCCTCACGGCCCTGGCTGGAGATCGCCAGGCTGGCGGTCAGGTTGACCCGCTGGATGTCCAGCAAGCCTTGCAACGGCGCCAGCGCCACGGCCAGGGCGGTAGCCGAAGCGCTCGGGCTGCTCAGTTGCAATGGTTTTTTCAAGCCGGCCAGCACCTGGGCATTGGCTTCGGGAACGACATTGGGCGCCTGGGCCGAAGACAAGGCACCGGAAAGATCGATCACCGCGCAGTTGGCCGCCGTGGCACGCGGGGCAAAACTCAGGGTCACCGCCGGGCCGGCCGCGAAGAATGCCAGCTGGACCTTGCTGAAATCGAACTCGTCGACTTCACGCACCCGCACGTTCTTGCCGCGGAACGGCACCGAATGACCGGCCGACTCGCTACTGGCCAGCAGGTGCAGGTTGGCAACGGGGAAGTCACGTTCTTCCAGAATCTGCACCAGGGTTTCGCCGACAGTACCGGTGGCACCGATCACGGCAATATCAAGGGAAGGAGTCATGGTGCTACCTCAGGCGAAACGGGGGGAGCGGCACTTTACCCGGCACGGGGTGGCGAGGCAATTCGCGGGGGGAGCTGTGGCTGGAACGAAGCACTCTTGGCGGGCAAGCCCACTCCTGCGGTGGGCATGAAAAAGCCCGCGCCTTGTGCAAGGGGCGGGCTATTTCAAGCGCTCAGAGAATCAACGCTCCAGCAGGATCCGCAGCATGCGGCGCAGCGGCTCGGCCGCCCCCCACAGCAACTGGTCGCCGACAGTGAAGGCGCCCAGGAACTGCGAGCCCATGTTCAGCTTGCGCAGGCGGCCCACCGGAATGTTCAGGGTGCCGGTGACCTTGGTCGGGCTCAGCTCCTGCATGCTGATATCACGCTGGTTCGGCACCAGCTTGACCCAAGGGTTGTGCTGGCTGATCAGCCCTTCGATATCGGCGATTGGCACATCCTTGTTGAGCTTGATGGTCAGCGCCTGGCTGTGGCAGCGCATGGCGCCGATGCGCACGCAGATACCATCCACCGGGATCGGGCTCTTGAAGCGACCGAGGATCTTGTTGGTCTCGGCCTGGGCCTTCCACTCTTCACGGCTCTGGCCGTTGGGCAGTTCCTTGTCGATCCACGGGATCAGGCTACCGGCCAGCGGCACGCCGAAGTTCTCGGTCGGATAGGCATCGCTGCGCATGGCTTCGGCCACTTTGCGGTCGATGTCGAGGATGGCGCTGGCCGGGTTGGCCAGGTCATCAGCGACGGCCGCGTGGGTCGCGCCCATTTGCTTGATCAGCTCACGCATGTTCTGCGCGCCGGCGCCGGAGGCTGCCTGGTAGGTCATGGCGCTCATCCACTCCACCAGACCGGCTTCGAACAGGCCGCCCAGGCCCATCAGCATCAGGCTGACGGTGCAGTTGCCACCGATGTAGTTCTTGGTCCCGGCATCCAGTTGCTGGTCGATGACCTTGCGGTTCACCGGGTCAAGGATGATCACCGCATCATCTTCCATGCGCAGGCTGGAAGCGGCGTCAATCCAGTAACCCTGCCAGCCGGCTTCACGCAGCTTGGGGAAGACTTCGCTGGTGTAGTCGCCACCCTGGCAGGTCAGAATCACGTCGAGGGTTTTCAACTCTTCAATGTTGTAGGCGTCCTTCAGCGGAGCAATGTCCTTGCCCACCGACGGCCCCTGGCCACCGACATTGGAAGTGGTGAAAAACACCGGTTCAATAAGATCGAAGTCCTGCTCTTCAAGCATCCGCTGCATGAGCACGGAACCGACCATACCGCGCCAACCGATCAGACCTACACGTTTCATCGCAACTACACCTATACAAAAGTGGGCCACTGTCTGTGCAGTGGGCCCGAAAGATTACAGATTCCGCAGCGCGGCGACTACTGCATCGCCCATTTCCTGCGTACCGACTTTGGTGCAACCGGCCGACCAGATGTCGCCGGTGCGCAAACCCTGGTCCAGGACCCGGCTCACGGCCTGCTCGATGGCGTCCGCGGCCTCGGTCAGGTTAAAGCTGTAGCGCAACATCATCGACACCGAGAGGATGGTCGCCAGCGGGTTGGCAATGCCCTGCCCGGCGATGTCCGGCGCCGAACCGTGGCATGGCTCGTACATGCCCTTGTTGTTGGCGTCCAGGGACGCCGACGGCAGCATGCCGATGGAACCGGTGAGCATCGAGGCTTCGTCGGAAAGAATATCGCCGAACATGTTGTCGGTGACGATCACATCGAACTGCTTCGGCGCACGCACCAGTTGCATGGCGGCGTTGTCCACGTACATGTGGCTCAACTCGACATCCGGGTAGTCCTTGGCCACTTGCTCGACCACTTCACGCCACAGTTGGCTGGACGCCAGGACGTTGGCCTTGTCCACCGAGCACAGCTTCTTGCCGCGCACGCGGGCCATGTCGAAGCCGACCCGGGCAATACGGCGGATTTCACTCTCGCTGTACGGCAGGGTGTCGTAGGACTGGCGTTCGCCGTTTTCCAGTTCGCGGGTGCCCCGTGGCGCGCCGAAGTAGATGCCACCGGTCAGCTCCCGAACGATGAGGATGTCCAGGCCGGAGACGATTTCCGGTTTCAGGCTCGAAGCATCGGCCAATTGCGGGTAGAGGATCGCCGGGCGCAGGTTGCCGAACAGGCCCAGTTGCGCACGAATCTTCAGCAGGCCGCGCTCAGGGCGGATGTCACGCTCGATCTTGTCCCACTTCGGGCCGCCCACGGCGCCCAGCAGCACCGCATCGGCGGCCCGGGCACGATCCAGGGTCTCATCGGCCAGGGGCACACCGTGCTTGTCGATGGCCGCACCGCCGATCACGTCGTGGCTCAGCTCGAAGCCCAGGCTGTACTTGTCGTTGGCCAATTCCAGGACCTTGACCGCCTCGGCCATGATTTCCGGGCCAATACCGTCACCGGGGAGAATCAGAATCTGCTTGCTCATGCGTTCCTCGTTTGCTCTGTCGGCACGCCCGCAGGCGTGCCCGGAAAAAGTCTATCGCTCGGCCCACAGCACCAGTACATCTGTACTGAACGAACCGTCGGCCGCAATCTCAAAATATTCACGCACTTCGTTACCCATTGCCTGCTGCAACTGGCGGATCGCCACCCGCAACGGCTCGGGAGTGCGCATGCGCTCGACCCAGGAGCTGTACTCCAGGCGCAGGCGCTGGCGGCTGGTACTGCGGGTGTGCAGGCCGGCCTCGCTGACCTGGCGCAGCCATTCACCCGCCGAATAATCGCGCACATGGCTGGTATCGCGCAGCACTTCGACGCTTTGCAGGTAAGTGTCCAGCAGCGGACTGCCCGGCGACAAGACATCGATGAACGCCGCCAAGCCGCCCGGCTTCAGGACCCGGCGCACTTCCCGCAGGGCCAGGCCCAGGTCGCTCCAATGGTGGGCCGAGTAACGGCTGAAGACGAAGTCGAACTCGCCATCGGCGAACGGCAGGCGCTCGGCGGCGCCCAGTACGGTGCGGATGTTCCCCAGCCCGCGCTCCTGCGCCGCCCCTGCCACCACATCCAGCATCTGCTGGGAGAGGTCGTAGGCCACCACTTCCCTGACCTGCGGCGCGACATGAAAGCTGACGTGGCCGGCACCGCAGCCCAGGTCCAGGAGCCGGGCTGTGCCCTTGCCTGCCACCTCGGCCTGCAGCAAGGCGAATTCGGCACCCTGAGCGTGCACGGTGCTGCTCAGGTAGGCCGAAGCCTGCTCGCCAAATTGCTTCTGTACTACCTGGCTGTGGGCGTTGCTGGTCATGGGGCGATCCTTTTGGGCAAGGGAAACGGCGTTCGCTGGCAAGCCAGCTCCTACAACGCCATCCGTAGGGGTCGGCTTGCCGTCGATCAGGCAATCAGGCGTCGCGGAACAGCCAGGGCTGGCTGGCGCGATGCTTGGCCTCGAAGGCGGCGATGGCGTCGCCGTCCTGCAGGGTCAGGCCGATGTCGTCCAGACCGTTGAGCAGGCAATGCTTGCGGAAGGCATCGATCTCGAACTTCAGCACCTTGCCGTCGGGGCGGGTCACGGTCTGCGCTTGGAGGTCGATGCGCAATTGGTAGCCCGGAGTAGCCTCGACCTGCTGGAACAGCTCGTCGACTTCGGCGTCGCTCAGGATGATCGGCAACAAGCCGTTCTTGAAGCTGTTGTTGAAGAAGATGTCGGCGTAGCTGGGCGCGATGATGCTGCGAAAACCGTACTCCTCCAGGGCCCACGGCGCGTGCTCGCGGCTGGAGCCGCAACCGAAGTTTTCCCGGGCCAGCAACACGCTGGCACCCTGGTAACGCTCGGCGTTGAGCACGAAATCCTTGTTCAACGGGCGCTTGGAGTTGTCCTGGTAGGGCTGGCCCACGTCCAGGTAGCGCCATTCGTCGAACAGGTTGGGGCCAAAGCCAGTGCGCTTGATCGACTTGAGAAACTGCTTGGGAATGATCTGGTCGGTGTCGACGTTGGCACGATCCAGAGGCGCGACCAAACCATTGTGCTGAGTGAAAGCTTTCATGCTGCGCTCCTTAGATCAATTCACGGACGTCGACGAAACGACCGCTGACAGCGGCGGCGGCGGCCATGGCCGGGCTGACCAGGTGGGTACGCCCACCGGCACCCTGGCGCCCTTCGAAGTTGCGGTTCGAGGTCGAGGCGCAATGCTCGCCGGACTCCAGGCGGTCCGGGTTCATCGCCAGGCACATCGAGCAGCCCGGCTCACGCCATTCGAAACCGGCTTCGAGGAAGATCTTGTCCAGGCCTTCCGATTCGGCCTGCGCCTTGACCAGGCCCGAGCCCGGCACCACGATCGCCTGCTTGATGGTGGAAGCCACTTTGCGGCCCTTGGCGATGACCGCGGCGGCGCGCAAGTCTTCGATCCGCGAGTTGGTGCAGGAGCCGATGAAGACGCGGTCCAACTGAATGTCGGTGATCGCCTGGTTGGCGCTCAAGCCCATGTACTTCAAGGCGCGGACGATGGAATCGCGCTTGACCAGATCCATTTCCTTGGCCGGGTCCGGTACGTTCTGATCCACCGCCAGGACCATTTCCGGGGACGTACCCCAGCTGACCTGCGGCTTGATCTGTGCGGCATCGAGCTCGACCACGGTATCGAACTTGGCGTCGGCATCGGACACCAGGTCCTTCCAGGCCTCGACGGCCAAGTCCCATTCGGCGCCTTTGGGGGCGAACGGACGTCCCTTGACGTATGCCACGGTCTTTTCGTCCGCCGCCACCAGGCCGACACGGGCACCGGCTTCGATGGACATGTTGCAGATGGTCATGCGGCCTTCGACGGACAGCTCGCGAATCGCGCTACCGGCGAACTCGATGGCATGGCCGTTACCGCCGGCGGTGCCGATCTTGCCGATCACGGCCAGGACGATGTCCTTGGCGGTCACGCCGAAAGGCAAGGTGCCTTCCACGCGCACCAGCATGTTCTTCATTTTCTTGGCCACCAGGCACTGGGTGGCAAGGACGTGCTCTACCTCGGAGGTGCCGATGCCATGGGCCAGGGCGCCGAAAGCACCGTGGGTCGAGGTGTGGGAGTCACCACAGACCACGGTCATGCCCGGCAAGGTGGCGCCCTGCTCCGGGCCGATCACGTGGACGATGCCCTGGCGCACGTCGTTCATCTTGAATTCGACAATGCCGTATTCATCGCAGTTGTCGTCAAGGGTCTGCACCTGGAGGCGGGAAACCTGGTCGGCGATCGCTTCTATCCCGCCCTTGCGCTCCGGCGTGGTCGGTACGTTGTGGTCCGGGGTGGCGATGTTGGCATCGATGCGCCATGGCTTGCGCCCGGCCAGACGCAGGCCTTCGAAGGCTTGCGGCGAGGTCACTTCGTGGATGATGTGACGATCGATATAGATCAGCGCCGAACCATCGTCGCGCTGCTTGACCAAATGCGAATCCCAGAGCTTGTCGTAGAGCGTCTTGCCGGCCATCGGACCATTCCTCATCAGCTTGTTTCTATGCCCCGGGCTCCGATCGTGCGCCGATCAATAACCCTTTGGCTTGTGAGGCCGATCCTATGGCGTTAGATTAAATAACTCAAATTCATATTTTTCATGCTTTGGATAACCAACTGGAATGCAACTATGGACCTGGCCAACCTCAACGCCTTTATAGCCATCGCCGAGACCGGCAGCTTTTCCGGCGCCGGCGAACGCCTGCACCTGACCCAGCCAGCCATCAGCAAACGCATCGCCGGCCTGGAGCAGCAACTCAACGTGCGGCTGTTCGACCGCCTGGGGCGGGAGATCGGCCTGACCGAGGCCGGGCGTGCCCTGCTACCCCGGGCCTACCAGATCATCAATGTGCTGGATGACACCCGCCGCGCCCTGACCAACCTCACCGGCGAAGTCAGTGGGCGCCTGACCCTAGCCACCAGCCATCACATTGGTCTGCACCGCCTGCCGCCATTGCTGCGGGCCTTCACCCGGCGCTACCCGCAAGTGGCCCTGGACATCCAGTTCCTCGACTCCGAAGTGGCCTACGAGGAAATCCTCCATGGCCGCGCCGAACTGGCAGTGATCACCCTGGCCCCCGAGCCCCACTCCCTGGTCAAGGCCACTGCGGTCTGGGACGACCCGCTGGACTTCGTCGCCGCGCCGGAACACCCGCTGGTCAGCAGCGGCCAGGTGAGCCTGGCGGATATTGCCCTGCATCCCGCGGTTTTCCCCGGCGGCAATACCTTTACCCACCATATTGTCCAACGCCTGTTTGAAGCCCAGGGACTGACGCCGAACATCGCCATGAGTACTAACTATCTGGAAACTATAAAGATGATGGTGTCCATCGGCCTGGCCTGGAGCGTGCTGCCACGCACCATGCTCGACGACCAGGTGGCGCGCATTCCTTTACCGGGCATACAGCTGCACCGCCAGCTAGGCTATATCCTGCATACCGAACGGACACTTTCGAACGCTGCGCGGGCTTTCATGGCCTTACTGGATGCACAAGTCGATTGGCCAGGGAACCCGGCATAACACTCCGGGTATCGCCCGTGCCACGCCGCAGCGCCATGAGTATCCCGCACCCGACGAATGACTCAGCTCAAGGCCTGACCTCCATGCCCAAACCCGCTGACCGTATTCCGCCCTTGCCGCGTATCCATGCTGTCGACCCCCGGGAGTCGGAGCAAAGCTGGGAAAGCGCACCGCAGTTGCTCGCCGCCCTCAATGGTGCGCGCCTGGGGGCCTGGTATTGGGATATTGAAAGCGGGCAGATCAGCTGGTCCCGGGGCACCCAGGCGCTGTTCGGCTTCGACCCGCGCCAGCCCTTGCCGGAAAACCTCGAATACCTCGACCTGCTGCCCATCGAGGACCGGGCCAGGACGATTCGCGCCTTTCATTCAGTGCTGGCCGGCGCGCCGCTGGAACACGCCATGCACCACCGCATCCGCTGGCCCGACGGCAGCCTGCACTGGCTGGAGATCAACGGCAGCGTATTACCGGACAAGCACGGCAAGCCGCGAATGATCGGGGTGATCCGCGAGATCACCCACCAGCGCCAACGCGAAGAAGCCCTCAGCAGTTCGGAAAAGCGCTTTGCCACGCTGTTTCACCTGTGCCCCAACACCGTGCTGCTGACCCGCCTGGAAGATGGCCTGATCAGCGAGGCCAACCAGTACTTCGAAAGCCAGTTCGGCTGGCCCGCCGAGCACGTGATCGGCCGTACCACCCTGGAGATCGGCCTGTGGGTCAACCCCGAACAGCGCGCCCAACTGATCAAGGCGGTCCAGAAGAAGGGCCAGGCCGCCAGCCTCGAAGTGCAATTTCGCGCCAGCAACGGGCAGATCCATGACGGCATCCTCAGTGCCCAGAAGGTTGAACTGGAGGGCAAGGCCTACCTGCTCAGCACTTTTCTCGACACCAGCGAGCGCAAACGATCCGAACAGGCGCTCAAGGACAGCCAGGAACGCCTGGACCTGGCCCTGGATTCGGCGCAACTGGGCACCTGGGACTGGCACATTCCCAGCGGCATGCTCTACGGCTCGGCCCGCGCCGCGCAATTGCACGGCCTGGAACCCATCCCCTTCCATGAATCCTTCGACGCCTTCTTCGAAGGCGTACCCACCGAAGAGCGCAACTCCATGCGCGATGCCTACCGCAGCCTGCGCGAAGGCCCGGCGGGCAACTATCAACTGACCTACCGGGTGCAACTGGAGGACGGCAGCTCGCGCTACCTGGAAAGCCGCGCCCGCCTCTACCGCGACGAACAGGGCAGCCCGCTGCGCATGGCCGGCACTCTGCTGGACATCACCGAGCAGGTGGAACGGGAACAGCGCCTGATCACCTCCGAAGAGAAATTCGCCAGCCTGTTCCAGGTCAGCCCCGACCCAATCTGCGTGACCTTGCTGGAAACCGGTCAGTTCATCGAGATCAACTCCAGCTTCACCCAGACCTTCGGCTGGACCCTGGACGAAGTGCTCAACCGCAGCGCCGAACAGATCGGCCTTTGGGAAGACGCCGCGCCGCGCCTGCGGCGCATCGAGCAGGTGATTCGTGAACAGGCGCTGAATAATGTGGCAGTGGTGGTCCACCACAAGAACGGCCAGCCGCTGACCTGCATCATTTCCAGCCGCCTGATCACCGTGGACAAGCAGCCCTGCATCGTCACCAACCTGCGGGACATCACCCAGCAGCAGCGCTCGGAGGCGGCTCTCAAGGCCAGCGAAGAGAAGTTCGCCAAGGCCTTTCACTCCAGCCCTGATGCCATCAGCATCACCGAGCGCGACACGGGCCGCTACCTGGAAGTCAACGATGGTTTCTGCCGCCTGACCGGCCACCGCAACGACGAGGTGATCGGCCGCACCATGTACCAGATCGGCATCTGGGCCGAAGAAGCGCAACTCTCCACCTTGCTGGCGGAGCTCCAGATCAAGGGCCGGGTGCACCACCTGGAAATGCTCGGGCGCAACAAGCGCGGGGAGATCCTCACCCTGGAAGTCTCGGTGGAACCCATCACCCTCAACGAAACGCCCTGCCTGCTAATGACCGCCCGGGACGTCAGCCTGCTGAAGAACGCCCAGGCACAGATCCGCCACCTGGCTTACCACGACCCCCTGACCAACCTGCCCAACCGCGCCCTGCTGATGGACCGCCTGAGCCAGCAGATTGCCCTGCTCAAGCGTCATAACCTGCGCGGTGCCCTACTGTTTCTCGACCTCGATCACTTCAAGCACATCAACGATTCCCTGGGCCACCCGGTGGGCGACACCGTGTTGAAAATCATCACCGCCCGGCTCGAAGCCAGCGTGCGCATGGAAGACACCGTGGCACGCCTGGGCGGCGATGAGTTCGTGGTCCTGCTGAGTGGCCTTGAGGGCACGCGCAACGAAGTCAGCGAACAGGTCCGCCAGCTGGCCGACACCCTGCGCGAATTGCTGTCCGAACCGATGTTCCTCGATGGCCAGCGCCTGCAGGTCACCCCGAGCATCGGTGTGGCACTGATTCCCGACCACGGCTCGACCCCCACCGACCTGCTCAAGCGCGCCGACATCGCCCTTTATCGGGCCAAGGATTCAGGGCGCAACACCACCCAGATGTTCCACAACACCATGCAAAAAGCCGCCAGCGAACGCCTGCGCATGGAAACCGACCTGCG
Organism: Pseudomonas sp. NFPP25; assembly: GCF_900116505.1. Classification (NCBI taxonomy): domain Bacteria; kingdom Pseudomonadati; phylum Pseudomonadota; class Gammaproteobacteria; order Pseudomonadales; family Pseudomonadaceae; genus Pseudomonas; species Pseudomonas sp. NFPP25. The sequence continues at coordinate 321,209 of NZ_FPBG01000008.1, forward strand.
CCTGGCCCTGTCCCGGGGCGAATTCAGCGTGCACTTCCAGCCCCAGGTGGACGCCCGCGACAACCGCATCGTCGGCGCCGAAGCCTTGGTGCGCTGGCAACACCCGGAGTTGGGCGCACAGTCGCCGACCGAGTTCATCAAGGTGCTGGAGGACAGCGGCCTGATCCTCGAAGTGGGCACCTGGATTCTCGACGAGGCCTGCCTGGCCTTCAGCCAGTTGATCGATCAGAAACTGGTGGATCCCCAGCACTTCAGCCTGTGCGTCAACATCAGCCCGCGGCAGTTCCGCCAGACCGACTTTGTCGAGCGGGTCGAACACAGCCTGCACGCCTACGCACTGCCCTCGAGCCTGCTGAAGCTGGAGATCACCGAAGGCATCGTGATCCAGAACCTGGAAGACACCATCAACAAGATGCGCCGGCTGAAGAAACTCGGAGTGAGCTTTGCCATGGACGACTTCGGCACCGGCTACTCGTCCCTGACCTACCTCAAGCGCTTGCCGGTGGACACCTTGAAGATCGACCAGTCCTTCGTCCGCGATGCGACCCACGACCCCAACGATGCGGAAATCATCCGGGCCATTGTCGCCATGGCCCGCAGCCTGAACCTCAAGGTCATCGCCGAAGGCGTGGAAACCCCGCAGCAGCTCGAATTCCTCCAGGGCCTGGAGTGCCACCTGTACCAGGGTTTCCTCCATAGCAGGCCGTTGCCGCTGAGCGAATTCAAGAAGCTGCTGGAATGACAGGCACGAAAAAGGGCGCCACCAGGGCACCCTTTTTTTGCAGCGGTCTTAGTGTTGCAGAGCCGCCTGCTGCGCACCGTTGATCGGGATGCGCTTGGCTTTGGCCTCTTCCGGCACAACCCGCAGCAGGTCGATATTCAACAGACCGTTGCTCAGGGCCGCGGCCTTGACCTCGATATGGTCGGCCAGGCGGAAGGACAGCTTGAATGCACGCTGGGCAATGCCCTGGTGCAGGTAAGTGACGCTTTCATTGGCATCGCGCTTGCCACCGCTCACGGTCAACACGCCTTTTTCCACTTGCAGTTCCAGGTCTTCTTCCTGGAAACCGGCGGCGGCAATGACGATGCGGTATTGATCGTCAGCGTGTTTCTCAACGTTGTAGGGTGGGTAGCTGCTGCCTGGTTCGTTGCGCAGTGCCGACTCGAACAGATCATTGAAACGGTCGAAGCCGACAGAGGAACGGAACAGTGGAGCCAAGGAAAATGCAGTACTCATGGGTGTTTCTCCTGATTATTCAGCGAGTGGTTATCTCCGCGACCCGAATTCGGCATCGCGTACCCAAGAGATAGGGATGGGCTCCAGCGTTTCAAGACATGCCTTAAAAATTTTTTACGCCGCCTCGCTTCGGGGCATGCCCAACAGGCGCCCGACCTGATCCAGCTCGGTTTCCCGGCGCAGGGCGGTGAACAGTTCGACCGCTTCCGGGTAGTTGCGGGTCAGCATCGCCAGCCATTGCTTCAGGCGCCCCGGCGCCGAACGCGGGGTCAGTTGCACCACTACCTGAGCCCAGAAATCCTGGAGCATCGGCTGCAGGTCGGCCCAGGACATTTCCACCACGTCTTCACCGGCCCGGGCTGCGGCGATCTGCCGGGCCAGATCGGGACGCGAAACCAACCCGCGACCCAGCATGATGTCCTCGACGCCGCTGATTTCCCGGCAACGGCGCCAGTCCTCGACGCTCCAGATATCCCCGTTGGCGAACACCGGCACCTTGACCACTTCCTGCACCCGCGGGATCCACTCCCAATGGGCCGGCGGCTTGTAGCCGTCGACCTTGGTCCGCGCGTGCACCACGATATGTTCGGCGCCACCCTCGGCCAGCGCTGTGGCACAGACCAACGAGCCATCCGGGCTGTCGAAGCCCAGGCGCATTTTCGCCGTGACCGGAATGTGCGCCGGCACCGCACGCCGCACATGCTCAACGATCTGGTTCAGCAGCTCGGGCTCCTTGAGCAGCACCGCACCGCCCCGGGACTTGTTGACGGTCTTGGCCGGGCAACCGAAGTTCAGGTCGATGACCTCACTGCCCAGCTCGCAGGCCAGGGCCGCGTTCTCTGCCAGGCACACCGGGTCCGAACCCAGCAACTGCACTCGCAGCGGCACGCCGGCCGCGGTGTGTGCACCGTGCAGCAGTTCGGGGGCGAGCTTGTGGAAGTAGGCAGGCGTCAACAGGCGGTCATTGACGCGGATGAACTCGGTGACACACCAGTCGATCCCGCCAACACGAGTCAGTACATCCCGCAGGATGTTGTCGACCAACCCCTCCATGGGCGCCAGGGCAATTTGCATGAAACACACTCGACAAGAAAACGGGCAAAAAAACGTCCGCCAGTTTACTGGGTTTCGACCTTCAGCAGGAGTTTTACAGGGGCGAGCCAGCCGTTGCAGGCGCCTTCGCTGGCAAGCCGGCGCCTGCACGGGCACAGGGAGGTATCAGGCGCCCTGCAGGGCCGGGCCGTAACCGTCCAGGAACTCGGCGGGCATGCGCTTGGGCTTGCCGGTGGACAGCTCGATGCAGACAAAGGTGGTCTGGGCCCGCAACAGGGTCGTACCGTCGCTCGGGCGCATCAGCTGGAAACGCCGGGTCATCTTCAGGCGCTGGTCCCAATCGACGATCCAGGTGGCCAGTTGCAGCTCATCGCCTTCATAGGCCGCCGCCAGGTAATCGATCTCGTGCCGCACCACGGCCATCGCCCGGTCCAGGCGCCGGTATTCGGCCAGGTCCAGCCCCAGGCGCTGCGAATGCCGCCAGGCGCAACGCTCCAGCCAGGTCACGTAGACCGCATTGTTGGCGTGCCCGAGGCCATCGATATCCTCGGCGGCCACCTGCAGATCGATGACGAATGGCGTTGCCAGATCCCAACTCATGCCCGACTCCCGGTCAGTTTTTTTGACCGGGGCAGTGTAACGGATGCTCAGGCCGATTGGCGCGCTTGCAGATGCCGGCCACTGACCAGCGCCACCACCGCATCCACCACTCGGGAGTCGGCCAATATCCGCTGGTGGCCACCTTCACTCAAGCGCAGGAGACGGCTGTCGAACCAGGCCTGGTGGATGAGCTCCGATTCCTTGACCGGAACGAAGAGGTCATCTTCGGCGTGAATGATCAGGCCGGGCATATCCAACTGATACTGGGCCACGTCCATGGCGGCGGCGCGCATTCCGACCTTCTTCTCCACCTGGCGGATAAAGGCGGAACGCGCCCTGGGCGGCAACCGCATGTAGCTGGCAAAACCGCGCAACACGGCCAGGATACGTGCCGGCGCGGCAATACTGACCAGGGTTTCGGTGCGCAGGCCCAATTGCACCGCGAGCATGGCGCTGGCACCGCCCATGGAGTGGCCGATCACCGCGCGCAGGGGCGGCAATTCGGCTGCTGCCTCCAGCATCGCCCGGGCAAACAGTGCCACGTTTGCCTCATCGCCCGGGGAACGACCATGGGCCGGGCCATCCAGCGCCACGGCGGTATAACCGGCGGCCACCAGGGCGTCGATCAGGCTGGCAAACTGCGTGGGCCGCCCTTCCCAGCCGTGCATCAGCAATACCGTCGGCCCCTGGCCCCAACGCAAGGCTGAAAGCCCGAAACGCAAGGTCAGGCGCTCGGCACGCGCCAGCAGGGGCAACTCCCACTTTCGTGGCGGCAGCTCGCGAGGGGTCATGAACAAATGACGCATCCGATTCGCCGCCCATTGCGGCGCCACCCACCCCAGAGTGCCATTGACGCCACGAATCCAGCTCAATCTGCTCATCACCTACCTCGCCGTTGCACTTCAGGTCATAGCACCGCCGACTTGGCGGCACGCAGCAAACGATCGGACAACTCGCCGGGCCCCAAGGCCCGCGCCAGGGACAGGCCGCCAACCATCAGCGCCATGTCGGCCAGGGCCTTGTCGGTATCTTCGGGGCTGGCAGCCAGTTGCGCGACCATCAGCTCCATGTGTTCGTTCAAGGCCTTGCGAAAGCTCTCGGGCAAGCGCCCCAGTTCGCCGACCGAGGCTGGAATCGGGCACGCCTGCTCGGTGGAGTCGCGGTGTTTGCGCGACAGATAGAACGCCGCTGCCAACGCCCGGCGCTCTTCGCCGCTGAGGCTTGCATCCATTTCATCGAGCAGGCCGCGTCGATGGGAAAGCAACTGAGTGAAAGCCTCCAGCATCAGCGCATCCTTGCTCTCAAAGTGCGCATAGAAGCCGCCTACAGTCAGGCCGGCAGCCCCCATCACCTCACCCACACTCGGTTCGGCCGGGCCGCGCTGGATCAGTGCAGAACTGGCGGCCTGGAGAATACGTTCGCGGGTTTGAGCTTTTTTGTCGTTCATCGTTACCTCCGAATATTACGGAAAAAATATTATTCTCATAATAATTTTCCGCAAGTCGCCAGTGTGACCGTCGGTCAGAAGCGCAGACTGAGGAAGAAAGAGAAATTGGCCGAAGGCCAGAAAAACAAAAGGGTCATTCAATGATTGAATGACCCTTAAAAATCCCGCAGAGCGGGTAAACGTGGCGTCCCCTAGGGGACTCGAACCCCTGTTACCGCCGTGAAAGGGCGGTGTCCTAGGCCACTAGACGAAGGGGACACAAACCCTTCTAACAGCTGATCAGTGCTGAGTACTGATCGATCCAAGGCCGGTGTGGCCAAGCCTTGAACTGTAAATTGGTGGAGCTAGACGGGATCGAACCGTCGACCTCTTGCATGCCATGCAAGCGCTCTCCCAGCTGAGCTATAGCCCCGGATTTTCGCCTCGCGGCGCAGCGACATCTTGCAACATCGCTTGTGTGAAACTGGCGTCCCCTAGGGGACTCGAACCCCTGTTACCGCCGTGAAAGGGCGGTGTCCTAGGCCACTAGACGAAGGGGACGCAAACCCTTCT